>NZ_SIXF01000032.1 GCF_004310665.1 Pedobacter kyonggii
ACTAGCTATAAAGATATGATAGACTGCTTTCTAAACCTTGCTTGGGAAAACCTGCTTTAATCAGTGTGCGGCTATCTTTTAAACTGTTTATTAATAAATACTTGCGGCAAATTTAACGACCGCTAATAGGAGGATATAGCTAAGTTTTTATACTTTTATAAAAAAAAGCTTCTGAGAGGCGTTAATTTAACTAAATAGAAACCGCAAATTCTCAGGACAGGCAACTTCTTTTGCCCATAAAAAAAGAAAAAGCTTCCAAAGCCACTTGAAAAAGGGTTTTATTCATAGGAGGTTTATTTCACAACGGATTGTGATTCTTTTGCTGCTGAAAACTTACATTTGAAAAAAGAAAAGAGATGAAAAAAATAATATTTGTATTAGTTCTTGGTGTATTTGTAGTTGCTGCAAATGCTCAAACTGCTCCTAAAAAAGCTGAATCAGCAAAAGTAATCACCAAACAAACGGTAGATATTGCTTGTGGCGAATGTCAGTTTAAAATGAAAGGTAAAGACTGCGAGTTAGCAGTGAAAATAGATGGCAAATCTTATTTTGTTGATGGAAAAGGTATTGATGATTTTGGTGATGCCCATGGCGAACATGGTTTTTGCAATGCCGTGAGCAAAGCAGAAGTTACCGGCGAAATTGTAAATAACCGTTTTAAGGCGAAAGAAATAAAGTTGTTGGCGGTTAAGAAGTAATGGTTTTACCGCAAAGAACGCAAAGCTTTTCGCAAAGTGACGCAAAGCTAGATTAACCTATGCACCCAACTTTGCGTTCTTCGTGCCTTTTTCTCTGTGCGCTCCGGTTAAAAAAGCAGGCTATTCAAATTCCTTTCCCAAACCCTGTCTTAAATCGAAAAGTAACCATTGTTTGCTTTTCACATCTGCCTGTCTGGTTTTTAATAACTGGATAAAATCTTTCACACCGATTTCTTCATTCCCGTTACCGTGGATCAATACAATACTGCCCGTATTAGGCTGTTGTCCTTTGGCAAGCCAGGCATCACTGCCAATAGGAATTAATCCGTAGTCCTCGATCTTTTCTACAATGGTCTTATCCGATACCAAACCGGGGAAACGGAAAAATACAGATGGGGTTAAACCATTTTTGAGCATCAGTTTTTCATTCTCCAATACTTCCACATCTAAATTGGTTCCAGGTGCCAATAGAAAGTTTTCAGCTAAGGGCAACTTATTTACTTCGTGGTTGTAGGTATGGTTTACCCAGGTGATATTCAGCTCTTTTTTCTCTACCAGACTTTTAAGCCAGTTCAGGTCATCCTGATGTTTCAGCATCCATTTACCAGAAACAGAAATCGCGAGTGGGGCAGGTTGCTCTATCTTTTTAAATTCATCGAAAACAGACTGGAAAATAATTCTATCCAGGGCTTTATGCGATGGACAAAGATCGATCGTTAAGGCAATGCCCTTTTCGTTCGGAATGGCATGATCAATCCCTGCATTTTGAAGTTGTAGATCTTTAGCGGCCGCGGCTTCTATTGATTTAACATAGGCTATGTTTTTGAAAATCGCCAATACATTCTGGAACTGTAAGCCGCTTGTGGTATAATTACTGGCAAGATCTACTTTGGTATCTAAAGTTTTTGGATTCACCAGCAATAAATATTTTTGATTATTTGCTAAAAAACTTCTGATTGCAATCAGCTTCTCATTAGCGCGGGCGGCTGTAGCAAAGTTCACCTTGTAACGCTTGATATCATCAAAATTCTGTGCAAAAATTTTAACATCAAAAAAGCAAATGGAAAAAATAATGAGGAGCAAAGATTTAGATAGCTTCATATTTCCTTATTTAAAATCTTTCTAATTTAAGGCAAATCCATTATCTTTACAAACATCGCCATGAACAAAGAAAAAGTAAAATTATGGTTTAAGCGGGTGGGGCTAGTTGGGTTTTTATTCTTCCTGATTAAAGGATTAATATGGCTCGTGGTGTTCTATTTTATTGGCAAAAACGTCACTTAAATTGGTTCATTTGTTCACTGGTCATTAGTTCATTAATCCGCGCAAACTGCATAAAGCCACCGTCGTGCTGATTTCTCTTAATGTTCTTAATCTCTTAATGGTGAAGAAATCTACCTAAATGTAAACAGCATATTCGCTAAGAAATTCCAAACAAAAACAATTACAATCGCGAAGAATTTGGCTACGTAAAAATTGGTGCCGTTTTTCCTTTGGTGAAACAGGTAAATAATAAACGTATTTAATCCTAAACCAATTAAACTCACTACCAAAAATTTACTAAATTCTGTTCCCCAATGCGTATTGGTGCTTTCGAAAGTCCAAACCCGGTTAATCAGGTAATTATTGGTTACAGCTAAAGTAAAGCCAATGGCATTGGCAATGTATTTGTTTATTTTGATTTTCTCCTTACACAACCAGGTTGCACCAAAATCTATGGCCATCCCAAGGAAACCTGTTAATCCAAATTTTAAGATGCGGGAAAATAAATCCATGTCAATGTATTTTAACCAGATAAAAGTGCTCTAAAACCTGTGGGCGTGTTTTCACGTTTAAAAATTTACCCGTTAATTTCGTGGTATGAAAATATTCAAACGATTTTAGAATTTCAGCATGGTACTCGCTTTTTAGTTTTGCCAATTCCTGCTCTGGAATGTATATAACCAAGTCTTTTAGGCTTTTTGATTTGTCGAGATCTGTATAATTATGGAAATATTTTACTTCCCCAGGGGCATAAAAATCAAAAGAGAAGGCATCTATATAGTTTAATACTGCAGGTTTAGCCGTGGGATAATTTTGCTTTAACCAATTACCGGCCTGCATACCTGATTGATATTTTAAAAGGGCCGGGTAGAAAAAAATGAAGAGAAATATCATTAATCCAACTGATAAAAATGCACTTCTGGCAATGATGGCTTCCAATAAAATGCCTTTAAACAACAAGAATGCGATAACGAGAACAACGATCAGAATCCCGATAATTAAATATGGGTTTTCAAATCCAAAGAAAAAGGCTAAGACAGAAAGTAAAGCAATAACCAAAATGAAAATGATATTCTGTATAAAAAAGAAGGCTTTTAAACCTTTGCTGCCAAGCTTCCTTAAATACAAGGCTGTGATGATCGAAAACTGAGGAAAGATGATCAGGATATAATGCGGCAACTGAAATTTAGAAAGCGAAAAGATCAGAAAAGTAACCGCTGCACTTGCCCAGATCATAATGCTTTCGGGAGCTAAAGCAATTCTATTTTTTCTTTTAAACAGATTTACAACGGCCGTATAAAATAATACAGACCAGGGGAGAAATGCCCAAAGGGTGGTATGCAAGAAGAACGAAATATCCCCTTTACCTTTAATTGGCCCATTGTTAAAAAACCGTCCAAACTGGCTGTCCCAAAAGAAAAATTTTAAACCCGAAACACCTGTTCTCTCGAAAACAATTTTTTCGGGATGCATATCGAATTGCATGTAAAGCGAATACAGCTCGGGGGTAATAAAAACAAAAATTAAAAGGATAGCGACATACCATTTTGGTTTTATAAGTTGCTTGTATTGTTTTGTAAACAACCAATAGATGATAAAGCCTGCAAATACAGGAATCAGTACAAAAATACCTTTGATCAATATCGCACACGCCGCAAAAAATGAGCCTGCTACAATGTGCCAGAAAGAATTTTGATGTGCTTTATAATAATGGTAAATAGATGCTAATGTAAAGGTGGTAATATAAATTTCGGCCCTAACATCAAAAGTAGAGGTGATGATATGTAATGCACTTAGGAAAATTACCACACTGATCAATCCGGTTTTTTCATCGTATATATCTTTGGCTAATTTGTATAAATACCACGCGCCCAGTAAACCGAACAGAAATGATGGTAATTTATAGGCGAAGGATGAGATTCCGAAAATTTTAAAGGATGCTGCAGAAATCCAAAATGTGAGGTGGGGTTTATCCAGCCAGTCGGCCCCACGGCCATAAAGATTAAACCAATCTTTAAACAGAATAATGTTTTTAGACATGGAAGCATACAATGCACCATCGGGCTCCATCACGCCACTAAAAAGCGCTGGTATACTCGCAATTGCAAGTAAAACGATCAGGAATTTATATAGGGTTGTATCTTTTAAGTTCATTTATAAGAAGCAAATATGAGCAAAAAAAAGTCAAATTTTTTCAAGGTTTAAGATTAACAAAGGCAAAGCCTTATCTTTGCTACATGACAAAGTTATCGGTTAATATCAATAAAATTGCTACACTCCGCAACAGCCGGGGTGGTAATAATCCTGATCTGGTTAAAGTTGCATTAGATTGTGAACGTTTCGGTGCGCAGGGAATTACCGTGCATCCACGCCCTGATGAACGCCATATCCGCTACCAGGATGTTTACGATTTAAAGGCTGTTATTGCTACAGAATTTAATATTGAAGGAAATTGCAAAGAAGATAAATTTGTTGATCTGGTTTTGGCCAACAAACCTGCCCAGGTTACACTGGTGCCTGATGCCGAAGGTCAGATTACCTCTAACCACGGTTGGGATACAGTTAAACATAAAGACTATCTGAAAGAAATGGTTGCTGTTTTCCAAAAGGAAGGCATTCGCGTTTCTATTTTTGTAGATCCAGTTGTGGAGATGGTTGAGGGAGCGGTAGAAACCGGAACGGACCGGATTGAATTGTATACCGAGGCTTACGCACATAATTATTTTGCCGATCGCGAAAAAGCCGTTATAAGTTATATTGCTGCGGCACATCATGCCAACAAATTAGGCTTGGGAATTAATGCGGGGCATGATCTCGACTTACACAACCTACATTATTTTGCACAGAGCATCCCAGGTTTATTAGAAGTTTCTATTGGTCATGCGCTGATTAGCGATGCGCTTTATCTGGGCTTGGAAACTACCATTCAGAAATATTTACAACAACTGGTTTAGTTTTTAACCGCAAAGTACACTAAGAAGTGCACAGAGAAACAGAGCCTCTGCGTACTCGGTGAAAAACTCTTTTTCTCTGTGGTTAGATAATGTACATATGTTAAAAGGAATTCTCCTTGTTTTTTTTGGTGCCTGCAGTTTTGGTATCCTTTCTACTTTTGTTAAACTGGCTTACCACGAAGGTTATACGCTGGGTGATGTTACAGGAGCTCAGGCTTTCTTTGGTGCCGTAATTTTATGGGTGCTATTTTTCTTCCAAAGCAGAACCGCTGGTTATAAAGCCAAAGCAATCGTGATAAAAACTCCTTGGTGGAAAATGGTGCTGGCTGGAACATGTACAGGCCTGGTAAGTATATTCTATTACCAATGCGTAAAGCTTGTGCCCAACTCAGTTGCGATTATTCTGTTAATGCAGTTTATCTGGATGAGTATTTTAATAGAATACCTAATCTTTAAAAAGAAACCAACGGGCTTGCAGCTTCTGGCTATTTTATTGGTTTTAGGCGGAACGGTTTTGGCCAGCGGAATGGCAGAAACAAGTATCAGGAGCATGGATTTAAAAGGGATTGGTTTCGGTTTATTGGCTGCAATTTCTTATGCAGGCTTTTTGCTGTTAAGTGGACGGATTGGAAATGAATATGCTCCACTGCAAAAAAGTGCCTTGATGATTACCGGTGCCTGTATATTGATCTTCATTATTTTTCCGCCAACATTCTTGTTTAATGGTGCTTTAAATGGTAGTTTATTAAAATGGGGATTGATTATCTCAGTTTTTGGTACGGTTATTCCGCCTTTATTCTATGCAGAAGGCGTGCCCAGAATCGGAACAGCCATAAGTTCGATACTAAGCGCTGCAGAGTTACCTGTTGCCGTAATGATGGCGGGTTTTGTCTTACAAGAGCAGGTATCGTTTTTAAGGTGGGTTGGCGTTGTAGTAATTTTATCAGCGATGGTTTTGCCGAATCTGAAATATTTAAAAAAAAATAATCTCGTTTTTACCACAAAGTACACAGAGTGAAGGCGCAGAGGGCACAAAGCCGGGCTATTATTTTTAACAATTAAGGATGTAAGGTGCTTGAAGTCTCTGTTTTCTCTGTGAAAACTTAGTGCGCTCTGTGGTTTATATTGGTTCTATATCAAAAAATTAAATATCTTTAAAAAGCATAAAGCATATACACATGAAAAAACTTACTATTTATATTTTATCCTTTATCATCATCGGATTAGCCGCATGTAAAACCAAAACTACCATCAATCAGGACGAGGCTGCTGAAGTAATTACCGATTATTTAAAAGCCAATCCCGAATATAAAACCGCTAGGTTTAATTTTGGGGAGATCAAATTCAACAGCACAAACGATATGTTCGAGCTTGGGAAATATAAATCCTTAGCGAGTAAAGGCTTGGTGACATTAGATTTGAAAACAGCTAAAAAGAAGTTCCTTTCAAAAGATAGTAGTTTCGTTTACCAAATTACCTTAACCGATAAAGCGAGCCCATTAGTTTTAAAGCAAGATGGCGATAAAGCGACGGTAAAAGTTGTTGAATATGTTTTAGCAGATGAAAAACCTGTAGATTTTGCTCAGGTAAACTCAAGTACTGCAAAGGTTACCGTATCACTTAAAATGACTACTACTGATTTTGAACCTTTTGATAAAGATGCCAATAAAAACAGCAACTTCATTACCAAAACTTATAAATTAAAATTGAGTAAAGATGAGGGCTGGAAGGTGCAGAAGTAGATTTAAAGACTAAAGACCAAGGATAAAAGTGTAATACCTATTGCGCCCTGCAACATCTATTTCTTGTAGGGTCAGAAGTTTTTAAACCCGACAGCAGTAGAAATCCTTTTTGTTTGCATCAACCTTCAATATCAGCATGACAAGGGAGTAACAAAAAGATTGTAGCGGATGGCGGGAACACACTTGAATTTTAGCACGGCCATTGCTTTCCAACTAATAAGATATACGAAAATTAATTACGAATTCTTTTTCTGAAGATAGGTTTTAAGCTTCTTAAAAAAATCTACTTTTTTAGGCCTTTCCTTACCGTTATGGGTTAAATTGTTGTCGTAATGGTTTAGCAATTCTGCAGCGTAATCTTTTTGAGGTTGACTACCCGACTTTAATACCTCGATAAACCGAATGGCATTGTGATTTAATGTACTGTTAAATGAAACGGCATAATACTCGCTACGTTCAGTTGGATTTCTATTATTGTTGATTTCCGCTGCACCGTTTTCTGCAAAGTAATCGGCGTGAAGAATAAGCGGGTTTATTTTTTTCAATCTCTTCGTACCTTTGCGCTCATTCCGCCATGGATGTTCTTTTTTATAAAGCTGTGCAAGAAGAAAATCTTTTTTCCAAAGGGTAATCTGGTGCGACATTAAATAATTTGACGCCTCATTATCGATCTCTGCAATATTAAATCCTTCGATAAAATTAGTGGTTTCTTTAGTTTTGTAAACACTAGAACTGTGGAGTTTTACCTGTTGCCAATCGTTTTTAATTGCCTGTTCGAACAGCGCTGTAAAGAACATAGGATTTACGGGTTTACTTAACCACATATCTTCCTGGAAGTAGAGCACATATTCTTCGTCTATATTACCTAACAACGTTACCAGGCGATCGGCCCATTCGCCTTTGCCCGATTTGATGTTCGTAAAGCCATTCACATCAGCGTTTTTTGCTTCTGTAGCGAAATAATAATTGCAAGGTATTTTAAAATCCCAGTTTTCTGAGAAAGTGTAATCAAAACCTTTATAAAGAAATTCATAACTATCGCAGGCATGAACTAAAAGTGCGACGTTATTTTTGCAAGTTGACATAAAAGAACACAGGTAAGTAGGTTTCAAATTTACGAAAATGCTTTTTTCTTTCCTTAGGTAGCTGATATTTTACGTTGCAGCTGCTTATTGTTTCGGCTCAGCAGGATGCAAAAAGATTGAAGTTAAACCTGGCGACAAACTTAAATTTCGGGACAGCCATTGCTTTCCTAATAATGAATTATTCAAATAAAAATGAACAAACGTTTGTCTTCTTGTTTGTGCACAAAATCTACCTATTTTGTCGCTTTTGAGTATAAATAGGACACCTTTTTTACACTGATTGATAGTGAAATACAGCTTCGTTTTTGCTACCTTTGCACGCAAATTTATTATTCATACCGCATGAGCTTAAATATCCATTACAAGGAAGATTTTCAAAATCGTCATATTGCACCAAATGAGGCAGATACAGCCGAAATGTTGCAAGCTGTTGGCGTAAATTCTATCGATGAGCTGATTGAACAAACTGTTCCGACGGCAATTAGGTTAAAACAACCTTTAAACTTGCCTGCAGCAAAATCAGAAACTGAATATCTTGGTGCTTTAAAACAAACTTCATTGTTGAATAAAGTTTTCAGAAGCTTTATCGGACAGGGTTATTATGATACCATTACCCCAGGTGTAATTTTACGTAATGTATTCGAAAATCCAGGATGGTACACACAATATACACCATATCAGGCAGAAATTGCACAGGGCCGTTTGCAGGCTTTGTTAAATTTCCAAACCATGGTTATCGATTTAACCGGAATGGAAATTGCCAATGCATCTTTATTGGATGAAGGCACTGCTGCTGCAGAGGCGATGTTTATGCAATATAGCTTGCGTAAAAATCAGGCGGCTAAAAAGTTCTTCGTTTCGGAATTGCTTTTCCCTCAAACGATCGATATTTTAAAAACACGTGCTAATCCTTACGGCATTGAACTGGTGATCGGAAGTCATTTAGATTTCGTAGCTACTGAAGATTTCTTTGGTGCAATTGTTCAGTATCCTGCAGGAAACGGTGAAGTTTTCGATTACAAAGACTTCGCATCGGCATTGCACAATCAAAATATTAAATTAACTGTAGTTGCCGATATTTTAAGCTTAACCTTGTTAACGCCTCCAGGTGAGTGGGGAGCTGATGTGGTAGTAGGTACTACACAACGTTTAGGTATACCAATGGGTTTTGGTGGGCCGCATGCTGCATTTTTTGCGACTAAAGAAGAATATAAACGTAACATCCCTGGTCGTATTATCGGTGTAACCATTGATAGTCACGGCGATTATGCTTTACGTATGGCTTTGCAAACCCGCGAGCAGCACATTCGTAGAGATAAAGCAACATCAAATATCTGTACTGCGCAGGCATTATTGGCCATTATGGCTGGTTTTTACGCAGCTTATCATGGTCCGAAAGGATTAAAAGCAATTGCAGAACGTACACATGGTTTGGCTATCAGCTTAGCTTCTACGTTAAAAGGTTTAGGCTTTGAACAGTTAAATTCTGCTTATTTCGATACGATCCGTTTCGATTTAGGCGATTTAAAAGGTGGTATCCACTCAGGATGTATCGATAACGAAATCAACTTAAATTATGTTGGTAATGTTGCCACCATTTCTTTCGATGAAACCAGCACTTTCGAAGATGTAGCGTTAATTGCTAAAATCTTTGCTAAAGTAAAAGCTATAGCGGCCGATCAGGTTGAAGTGGTAGAAAATGTAGACACAGTTATCCCTGCGTCATTACAACGTACTTCAGCTTATTTAACACACCCAATCTTTAATCTGCACCATTCAGAACATGAAATGTTGCGTTATATCAAATCATTAGAAGCAAAAGACTTATCTCTTTGCCACTCGATGATTGCTTTGGGTAGCTGTACCATGAAATTAAATGCTACAGCCGAGATGATTCCGGTTACCTGGTCTCACTTTGGTCGCATCCACCCGTTTGCACCTGCCGATCAGGTATTGGGTTACTATTCTGTTTTTAACGAACTGGATAAATGGTTAAGTGAAATTACCGGTTTTGCCGCAATGAGTTTACAGCCAAATGCTGGTGCTCAGGGCGAATATGCAGGTTTAATGGTTATCCGCGCTTATCACCACGATAGAGGCGATTTCCACCGTAATGTGGCGTTAATTCCTGCTTCGGCACACGGAACAAACCCTGCTTCTGCTGCAATGGCCGATATGAAAATTGTTGTAGTAAAATCTTTAGAAAACGGTAATATCGACGTTGAAGATTTAAAAGCGAAAGCAGAATTACACAAAGACAACCTATCGTGTTTGATGGTAACTTATCCATCTACTCACGGTGTGTTCGAAGAAAGCATTATCGAAATCTGCGAAACCATTCACGCTAATGGCGGACAGGTTTATATGGATGGTGCTAACATGAATGCACAGGTAGGTTTAACAAGTCCGGCCAATATCGGTGCCGATGTTTGTCACTTAAACTTACATAAAACTTTCTGTATCCCTCACGGTGGTGGTGGTCCTGGCATGGGCCCAATCGGTGTGGCAAAACACCTGGTTCCTTATCTTCCGGGTCATGCAGTGGTTGATATTGATAAAGGAAAATCTATTTCGGCTGTTTCATCTGCACCATGGGGTTCGGCTTCGATCCTGATTATCTCTCATGCTTATATTGCCATGATGGGGGCTGAAGGATTAACCAACGCTACCAAATATGCTATTTTAAACGCAAACTACATGAAAGCGCGTTTAGAGCAACATTATCCAGTGCTTTATTCAGGGGCTCAGGGGCGTTGTGCACACGAGATGATTTTAGATTGCCGTTCGTTCAAAGCTTTCGGAATCGAAGTAACTGATATTGCTAAACGTTTAATGGATTACGGTTTCCATGCACCAACGGTTTCGTTCCCGGTTGCGGGTACCTTGATGGTTGAGCCTACAGAATCAGAGCCTAAACACGAGTTAGACCGTTTCTGTGATGCCTTAATCGCGATTAAAAACGAAATTACCGCTGTAGAAAACGGTACTTTAGATAAAATAGATAACCCATTAAAAAATGCACCTCATACGGTTTCGGTAATTACCGCTAACGAGTGGGATCATGCTTATAGCCGTCAAACAGCTGCGTTCCCACTTCCTTACGTGTTAGAACGCAAGTTCTGGCCATCAGTTGGTCGTGTTAACGATAGCCATGGTGATAGAGCATTAATCTGTGCTTGTCCGCCAATTGAGAGTTATTTAGAAGAGATAGTTCCTTAAGGTTGAGGGTAGAAAGGTAGAGGGTTTAAGGTTTTCCTTTCCATCGCCTTAGTCCAAATGCCTAGGTTTGTGTCCTCACAAACATTTTGATCTGCAAGTTTTATGAATTAGTTTCATAAAGCTTGCAGATTTTTTTTGGAAATGAATGTCACTTTTCCATCGGAGGCAGCAGCCCTGCCACTCGCTTCAATCTTTTTGTGGATTCCCCATTATCGTCATTACAAAGAGGAACAACGAAGCAATCTTTACAGTGGTTTGTGCAGTGTAACCACAAAAGAAATTCCTACGTCTAAGGACATAAACAAAAAATATACGATGAAGATTTTTTTTAAACTCACGGTGATATTCGTCCTGGCAGCTACTTCGGTGCTTGCGCAAAATCCAGAACCTAAGATAGACAGTTTGCTCAATAATTTGTTTAAAGATAAAAATGGGCCAGGGGGTGTTTTTATGATAGCAAAAGGAGGGGTGCCAATATATCGGAAAGCTTTTGGAAAGGCCAATTTGGAACTTGCATTTGATATGACACCTGAAAATGTATTTCAGCTAGGTTCTTTAACCAAGCAATTTACAGCTGTAGCAATTTTGCTTTTAGAAGCACAGGGGAAATTAAATACAGCGGATCCTATTGCTGAATATATTCCCGACTACCCTTTTGGGGATGAAATTACTATTCACCATTTGTTAACACATACTTCCGGTATAGCTGATTTTACAAAGATGAAATCGCTCCCGGAAATTGCTCAGCAGGATTTGACTCCAAAACAAGTGGTCGATTTCTTTAAGAATGAACCAAGAGCCTTTAAGCCAGGAGAGAAATTTGAATATAATAATGCTGGCTATGTAATTCTAGGTTATGTTATTGAGCTGGTTTCCGGACTTTCTTACGAAAATTTCATCACCAAAAATATATTTGAAAAAGCAGGTATGATCAGTTCGCGCTACGCCAGCGATATTGCCATTATAAAGCACCGGGCCTATGGTTATCAAAAAAAAGAGATCGGATACCAAAATAAAAAGAATATCAGTTTTAATATTCCCTTTTCTGCAGGCTCACTAATGTCTACAGTTGATGATATGCTAAAATGGCAAAATGTCTTAAACCAAAATTTAATTCTTAATGTCGCTGTTCTTAATAAAGCCTTTAAAAAGTATAAATTAATTAATGGCGATAATATTGACTATGGTTATGGTTGGCATTTAAAGGAAATTAACGGAATTGCTGTGAGGGAGCACGGTGGGAGCATTTTTGGATTTAAAACTATGAGCGTTTACTTTCCTAAAGAAGATATTTTAGCAATTGGATTAAGTAATTGCGATTGTAATTCTCCAACGCAAGTTACCAGAGATATCGCATTTTTAGTTTTGGGAGCGCGAAGAATAAACAAAAAATAGATTAAACCATGCTATAATAATGCAGTCAATAGAATGACTTTAAATAAATCCGAATATTTTTGAAAAAACTTAACATAGGTCAATAACAGTAAATCGGGAGTTAGTCTATATTTGTATCAAATTTTAAAAAACCAGAAAATGAAATTAAAAATTAGCTCAATTTTTTTATTAGTGGCAGTAGTAGCATTGTCAGCTTTTAAAAACCCTACTAAACCAGTAACTTATACTGTAGATGCAGCAAAGTCAACCATTACTTGGGTTGGTAAAAAAGTAACCGGTTCTCACAACGGAACTGTAGCTTTACAATCAGGTACCTTAGCCGTTAACGGTAAAAGTGTAACTGGCGGTACATTTGTAATTGATATGGCTTCAATTAAAGATGCTGATGGAAGCGCTAAATTAGAAGGTCACTTAAAAGCAGACGATTTCTTCGGTACAGCTAAATTCCCAACTTCAACTTTCGTAATTACTAAAGTTGCTGGTTCAGGTGCAAACGTAACTGTAACAGGTAATTTAACCATTAAAGGCATCACTAAACCATTAAGTTTTCCTGCAACTGTAACAGTTAATGCAGATGGTACAGCTTCGGCTTTAGCAGGTAAAATCGTTGTTGATAGAACTAAATATGACATCAAATATGGTTCTAAATCATTCTTCGATAGCATTGGCGACAAAGCAATTGATGATAACTTTGAATTAGCTGTTAAATTGGTAGCTAAAAAATAATTATTTCCGTCTCAGAAAAGGAGAGCTCAGGCATTTGTCTGGGCTTTTTTTGTTTAACCGCAAATAGTGCTAAGTTTTTACCACCGAGTGCATCGAGTTTTACACAGAGGAGCACTGAGACTCTATAGCTATAAGCATCCAGCTCTGTGTGCTTTTGTGTCTTTCTCCATGGCCTCTGTGGTGGTAAAAAGATTCTCTTTTGTTTAACCACAAAGAGCGCTAAGTTTGACGCGAAGGAGCACGAAGTTTTTATCACCGAGCCACTGAGTTTTACACAGCGTTTTAAGTTTAGATATGCACCCAGCTCTGTGGTCTTTGTGTCTTTTCTTTGTGATCTCTGTGGTAAAAAGAAACTCTGCGTGCTTTGCGCTTCTTCTTTGTGCGCTTTGCGGTAAAAAACGAGTGGGCTTATCTAATCCTAAATCCGCCTTCAACAGCATCAACAAAACCAGTTGCTGCGCTTTTGCCATGGTAGAACAAACATTCCCAGTTTTCTTCGGCTGCTCTTTTACCAAACTCCTTGCGTAATTCCATTGCCTTACGGCCATCGAAATCATATTTGGCAATAAAGTTTTTAACCAGTTCTTCAGGTTCAGGCAGTACATCGCCACCAAAAAATATCTTTTGTTTACCTTCGGTTAAAAGGAAAACCTGGTGGTTGGGACAGTGTGCACCTGTAAATTCGTAAGCAATGGTTTCATCCAATACGCCATCACCCTCTACAAATTTTAATTGTGCATTGCGTTGTACAAAATCGAAAATATCGGTATGGTAAGAAGATGAAGTGCTGCTAAATGCCGTTTCCCACTCACCACGGTTAATTATATATTCAGCATCAGGGAAACTTAATTCAACTTTATCGTTGCCCTGTTTATGGATCATGCCCCCAGAGTGGTCGTAGTGTAAGTGCGACATTAACACTTTGGTTACATCAGTCGGATCAAAACCAGCGTTGCGGATGTTTTTGTGCAAAATCAGTTCGCCATGGTCGTCACTAAATCCTAAACCCGTATCAAAAAGTACGAGGTCGTTCTTCAGCTCAACCAAAAAAGGCTGAACGTTAATGAATAGCGATGCGGGTCTGTCTTTAAAATGATGTACGGCGGGGTCGAAAGGAACAAATTTCTTTGTTGCATCAACAGAATAGGTACCTTCGAATAGGGTGTGGACTTGCAAAATGTAGATCTTTAATGTTTCTACAAAGGTAACAATCTAAACTTGAGTATTTGTTTTGGTAAAAGCTTGGATACTTCCTTTTTTTGTAAAATATGATGCTTAAATTTCCAGCATGAATTTTCGAAGTTTAATTCTTCTGCTGGGTGTAAATTTTTCTACACAGTTAAAAGCACAGCAAAAACCAAACATAATTATTGTATTGACTGATGATATGGGTTATGCCGATATTTCGTGTTATGGAAGTCCGCTGATCAAAACACCATTTTTAGATGGAATGGCCGCCAAAGGTATAAAAGCTACAAACTTTGTTACCACTTCACCAACCTGTACGCCATCAAGAGCATCATTGCTCACTGGAAGATATTGCAGCAGGATGGATTTGCCATGGCCGATTGGTCCGGGCGATAAACGTGGCATACCTGAAGATGAAATTACTATTGCACAAATGCTTAAACAATCAGGCTATGCAACCGCTTTGGTCGGTAAATGGCATTTGGGCGATCATGGTGTTTCGCTGCCAAATAAAAAGGGTTTTGATGAGTTTTATGGCCTTTTATACAGCCACGATTATAGAGCACCTTACGTTAAAACCGATACAACGATCAAGATATTTAGAAATACCAAACCAGAAATCTATAAACCGCACGATAGCATTTTAACGAGTTCTTACACCCGCGAATCGATCAAATTCATTAAACAAAGTGCTACAGCTAAGAAACCATTTTTTCTCTACCTGGCGCAAAATATGCCACATTTGCCTGTTGCTTTTGCGGCACAGAAAAGTAGAAAAATACCTTCGGCAGGCGGCGAACTTGGCGATGTGATCGAAGATATGGACGCCGGTTTAGCTGCAATCTGGAAACAGGTTGTCGCTTCAGGACAGGTAGATAATACCATTTTTATCTTCACAAGCGATAACGGTCCGTGGGTTAATGCACCACAGCGAATGTATGAGGATGGTTTTACCAAATTTTACCATGTTGGCTCTGCAGGAATTTTTAGGGGTTCGAAAGGGATCTCTTACGAAGGTGGCCATCGAGTTCCATTTATTGTGTATTGGAAAGGGCATACCCTTAACAATAGCCAGTTAACCCAGCCCATTTCAAATCTGGATGTTTTTCCTACACTGGCTGAATGGACTAAAAGTAAATTACCTCAAAAAGTGTATGACGGGGAATCTATTTCAGCCTTGCTAACCAGTAAAAACAACACTAAACCTCACCGCCCGATTTATTACCACAATTATGTTTTAGAAGGTGTAAAAGATGGCGACTGGAAATTGAGGATTACCAAAAAAGACAATAAAGAACTTACAGAGCTATACAATTTATCGTGGGATCCGGCAGAGCGCGTAAACTTAATTGATGATGCGAAATATGCAGATCAGAAAGCACATTTGATAAAGCTTTATCAGGAGTATCCCGGAAATTCCAAGTAAAATATAAATTTTGTTTTTGGAGGTTTTGCTCATCACTCCATCAAAGAATGCCAGCATCATATCCAATTAAAATGTATATTTACTGTTCGGAGACAGAATAAATGGAAAAAAGATGGGTGCTGGCATCAGATTGCAATGATGCTGCGATAACAAAAATAGCAGAACAACTTAATATAGATCGCTCACTTGCACAAATACTCGTACAGCGGAATATTTGTGATTTCGATCAGGCCAAAGATTTCTTCAGGCCAGATCTTGACCATCTTCACGATCCTTTTTTAATGAAGGATATGGATGTTGCTATTGCCCGCATCGAAACCGCATTGTCCAATCACGAAAAAATACTGATCTATGGCGATTATGATGTAGATGGTACAACTTCGGTTGCACTGGCTTTCAGTTTCTTTTCGCAGCTCACCAAAAACATCGAATATTACATTCCCGATCGCTATCTGGAAGGTTACGGAATTTCTACCGTAGGGATTGATTATGCCAATGAAAATGGATTTTCTTTGATTATTGCCTTAGATTGTGGAATAAAATCTATCGATAAAATTGATTACGCCAATACCCTGGGCGTTGATTTTATTATCTGTGATCACCACTTACCGGGAGACGAATTACCTCAAGCCATTGCGGTTTTAGATCCTAAACGATCAGATTGCCCCTATCCTTTTAAAGAGCTTGCCGGTTGCGGCATAGGCTTCAAGCTTGCGCAGGCTTATGCGCAAAAACATCAGCTTCCGAAAGAAACCTATCTGCAATATTTAGATTTAGTGATGGTAAGTATCGCTGCTGATATTGTTCCGGTAGTGGGAGAGAATAGAATTTTAGCCTATTATGGATTAAAAAAATTAAATACCAATCCATGCGAAGGTTTGCGTGCCCTGATGGAAGTGTCGGGCAAAACCGAAAACTATAGTATTACCGATGTGGTTTTTACCTTAGGTCCGCGGATTAATGCCGCCGGAAGGATAGACCATGCTAAACATGCAGTTGCCATGTTGCTTTGCCAGGTAGATGGAAACGCATTAGAACAGAGTGAACTGATTAACCTTAAAAATACTGAGCGTAAAACCTACGATCAGGACATTACCCGAGAGGCTTTGGCTTTAATTGGTGAAAGCGATATCCTGATCAACAAAAAAACGACCGTTGTATTTAACGAAAACTGGCATAAAGGGGTAATCGGGATTGTGGCCTCGCGTTTAACTGAGAAATATTATCGCCCAACAATCGTATTAACAAAATCTAACGGACATGTAGCAGGTTCTTGCCGATCGGTAGTTGGTTTCGATTTGTACGAAGCTTTAAGCGGTTGTGCCGATTTACTGGACCAATATGGGGGGCATAAATTTGCCGCAGGTTTAACCATGCAGCAGCATAATGTAGATGCCTTTGCTGATAAGTTTGAAGAAATTGTATCGGCCAGTATTACAGAGGAGTTGCTTACGCCTATGATCAGGATTGATGCCGAAATTGAGCTGGCGCAGATAGACGGTAAATTCTATCGCGTTTTATCGCAGATGGGACCCTTCGGACCAGAAAACATGGCGCCTATTTTTGTTACTCACAATGTATATCTTGCACAGCACGCCATGGCTGTTGGTCAAAATCATTTAAAAATTAACATAAAACAACAAAATTCGCCTATTTTTGAAGGCATTGCATTCGGGTTGGCAGAATTTCAAAATCTTTTACAACCAAAGGTACCGTTTTCGGTTTGTTATACGTTAGAGGAAAACGTGTGGCGTGATAAGAAACGTTTGCAATTAAATATTAAAGGAATAAAAGTTAATTAACTATAAAATAAATCGTCATGCTGAACTTGTTTCAACATCTAATTAGAAGGTCCTGAACTAAATTCAGGATGACGAAGCAATCAATATATGATATTAAGAGCCGAAAATCTGGTTAAAAAATATAAGCAACGTACCGTTGTAAATAATGTTTCTTTTAATGTAAGCCAAGGGGAAATTGTTGGTCTTTTAGGCCCCAATGGAGCCGGAAAAACAACTTCCTTTTACATGATTGTTGGTTTAATTAAACCAAATGAAGGCCGTATCTTCTTGGAAGAAGAAGATATTACCGAAGATCCGATGTACCGCAGAGCTCAAAAAGGAATTGGTTATTTAGCCCAGGAAGCATCTGTTTTTAGAAAACTTACCGTAGAAGATAATATCCTGGCCATTTTGGAAATGAGCAAATTGACCAAGGAAGAACAGCGCGATAAACTCGAAGAACTGATCAACGAGTTTAGTTTACATAAAGTGCGTAAAAACCGTGGTGATTTATTGTCAGGAGGTGAACGCCGCCGTACCGAAATTGCACGTGCTCTAGCCGCCAATCCTAATTTTATCTTATTGGATGAACCTTTTGCAGGGGTAGACCCAATTGCGGTAGAGGAAATCCAAAGTATTGTTGCCAAACTGAAACATAAAAACATAGGGATCTTAATTACCGATCACAACGTACAGGAAACACTGTCGATTACCGATAGGGCATATCTGCTTTTTGAAGGTAAAATTTTGGAACAGGGTGTTCCAGAGGTGTTGGCCGAGAATCAGATGGTAAGAAAAGTTTATCTTGGATCGAACTTTGTGCTGAAACGTAAGAAATTTGATGTTTAATATTAACCAATTCTTGTCCCGTTTTTCGGGAAAAAAGATGATAAACACAGCTAAAACTATTTCAGGTAAAGAGATCGGATTATTGTTGCAACAAAAACAACAGTATCTGTGTTTATCTGTCAACAGCGGTGGTAAAAATCAGCTGTTTATTTTTTAATATGGCATTTGTAAATTCAATTTTTACCTGGTTAATGAAAAAGCGGATCCACCAGATCGAGCTTTTTATGAAATATCCGTACGATGTTCAGGAAGAGTGGTTCCATAACTTGATTGATAGTGCCGAAAATACCGAATGGGGCAAACTGTACGATTATAAATCAATCTTAACCCCACAACAATATCAGGAGCGTGTTCCAATCCAAAACTACGATACACTAAAGCCCTACATTGAGCGTATGCTTAATGGCGAACAGAATATTCTTTGGCCATCTGATATCAAATGGTTTGCAAAATCATCAGGTACCACAAGTGATAGAAGTAAATTTATCCCGGTTTCTCAGGAATCGCTAGAGGAGTGTCATTTTAAAGGTGGTAAGGATATGCTTTCCATTTACTGCAATAACCGTCCCGATAACCAGATGTTTACCGGGAAAGGTTTGGTTTTAGGTGGAAGCCATCAGGTTAACCAGTTGAACGAAGATTGTTTTTATGGCGATTTATCTGCGGTGTTGATCAAAAATCTGCCCATCTGGGCCGAATATTACCGCACGCCCGATATGTCTATCGCATTGATGGATAATTACGAAATTAAGATGGATAGAATGGCTGAAGCCACCATCAACGAAAATGTAACCAGTATTTCGGGAGTGCCCACATGGACCATCGTATTGGCCAAAAAAGTACTCGAACTTACTGGGAAGCAAAATTTACTGGAAGTTTGGCCAAATCTCGAGCTGTATATTCATGGTGCAGTAAACTTCGCACCCTATCGCGAACAGTTTAAACAGCTCATCCCATCCGATGAAATGTATTATCTGGAAACTTATAATGCATCCGAAGGATTTTTCGGAATTCAGGATCAGGATCATTCAGAAGAGATGCTGCTGATGCTAGATTATGGTATTTTTTATGAGTTTGTGCCAATGGAGAATATCTGTGAAGAAAACCCAAAGGCATTAATGCTGGGTGAAGTAGAACTGCATAAAAATTACGCCATTGTTATTTCTACAAATGGTGGCTTATGGCGCTATATGATTGGCGATACCATTCAATTTACCTCGCTTTCGCCCTACCGTATAAAAATTACCGGACGTACCAAACATTTCATCAATGCCTTTGGCGAAGAAGTAATCATTGACAATGCAGAACAGGCCTTAACCAAAGCTTGCCAGGAAACCGGTGCCGAAATTAAAGATTATACCGCCGGGCCAATTTACTTCAAGGATGAAAAAGCTGGTGGGCACGAATGGATCATTGAATTTGATAAACAGCCCAATGATTTTGAAAAGTTTGTAGATATTATGGACAACACACTACGTGCGGTGAATTCCGATTACGATGCCAAACGTTTTAAGGATATGGCCTTAGCGCGCCCTATGGTACACAATGCACCTGCAAATACCTTTTACAACTGGTTAAAAGCAAAAGATAAACTGGGCGGACAACATAAGGTGCCACGCTTGGCCAACGAGCGTAAATACGTTGATGATATTTTGGAGATGATGAAGTCTGTATAACTAACAGATCAATTTCTCAAGATTATGCCGTGACAATTATGGTGCTTTTGGCCGTTAATTTGTAATATAGTTAACTATGAAATTGAATAGGGAGAAAATACTGGGTTTCTTTAAAAAATCGCAAAGCAAAGCTTCAGTAATCTTAGGTGATAAGGCCAAAGCCAGCAGTACGATTAAAGATGCACTGGGAAAGGCAGTGACCAATAAAGGTGACCTGGAAGGTGTTTGGTCGAAACTGGTGTTGTTGTTTGCTGTATCAAAAGATTATGTGAACGGCGATTATACCGAAATTCCGAAAAGATCGATCATTGCTATTTTGGGTGGTTTGGTCTACTTCTTGTCTCCGGTAGATGTGATCCCTGATTTTGTGCCGGTTTTAGGTTTTGTTGATGATATCTACATCTTAAACCTGGTGTATAGGCAAGTGCTTAAAGATCTGGAAAAATATAAAGTTTGGAAAGATGCACAGATCAAATTTATTGGCGATATAGATGGCTCAACCGCAACATAGTTTTCTCGATTGGGTTGGAGAGCATCTTTTTACCTGCCCATTTAGAACCCATTTTGGATTTGATTGCCCGGGCTGTGGCTTTCAGCGTTCGGTTTTGGCTTTATTTCGGGGCGATTTAATCGCATCATTTAAGTTTTATCCTGCAACAATTCCGCTGATTTTTGTCGTGCTGTTTACCATTGTCCACCTTAAGCTCGATTTTAAGTTTGGGGCGCAGCTGATAAAAATCGTTTTCGCAAGTGTTGCAGTAATTATTTTAATCAATTACATTTACAAAATATACACTCACCAATTGATCTAAATATAGCTATGTCAGAAGAACAGGAAACCCCTCAAGAAAATAAACCAATTGATCTTTCAAAAGATAAAAATCAAGAACCTGCACCATTTCAGCCGTTAGGTAATGGTCCGGTAACCCCGCCACCATTTCAGCAACCGCCGCCATTTGGACAGTTTGGAGGAGGAGGTTTTGGTCAGCAGAATTTGCCAAACTCCACAGCTTCGCTAGTATTGGGTATTTTAGCTATACCAGCATGTTGCTTTTATGGGATATTTGGATTGATTTTTGGCGTAATTGCTTGGATATTAGGCGCAGGTGATATGAAAAAGTATCAGCTTAATCCAAGTTTGTACACCGAATCATCGTACAAAAATGCTAAGGCAGGTAAGATCTGCGGGATGATTGCGACGATTTTAAGTGCATTGATGGTGCTTATGTTTATACTTATCATTGTAGGTGTGGTTGCAAATCCACATATGTTTGAGAATTTTTTAAGAGATCTGAAATAGGCTGAATTTAATTTTACCTTAAAAATATAAATCGAATGGTGCATGCCATTCGATTTTCTTATTTTTGTAGGATTGAAATTGTAAATAAAAAACTAAGATAATGTATCCAGAATATTTAGTAGAGCCAATGCGTAAGGAATTAACTAACGTGGGTTTTCAAGAATTAAAAAACGCAGAAGACGTAGATCAAGCTATTAAAGGCGAAGGAACTGTGTTGGTAGTAGTAAATTCGGTTTGCGGTTGCGCAGCAGCAAATGCTCGCCCAGCTGCCAGAGCTGCAGCAGCACACGAAAAACACCCTGATAAATTGGTTACTGTTTTTGCAGGAATGGAAAAAGAGGCGGTAGATCAGGCAAGAAATTACATGATGCCTTTCCCTCCATCTTCTCCGGCAATGGCGTTATTTAAAGATGGTAAATTGGTTCACATGATCGAGCGTCACCAGATTGAAGGCCGTCCGGCACAAATGATTGCTGATAACCTGATCGGTGCTTTTGAACAATACTGTTAAAAATTGATTACACAGATTATTGAATTACACCGATAAGAAGGTGATTTAAATGATAATGAGATGGTGAATGGGAACATTCACCATTTTGCGTTTATGAGTTTCGTTAATTTGTCATCCTGAATGCAATGAAGGGTCTAAGTAGCCGATATACAGGCAAATAACTATATCTATTTTATTGAATTTAAGGTGCTGTGTGTCCAGTTAGAGATTCTTCACTGCGTTCAGAATGACAACGCCCTTATCTGTGTAATCACCTAAAATCCGAAAATCTGTGGTTACTAAAAATCCTTATTCAGTAATTTCTCTAATTCTCCAAACGAAACATTCATCCTTACCCTACCTTGTTTGGCGTACGATATTTCCCCGGTTTCTTCTGATATAATTACTGCAACGGCATCGGTTGTTTCAGAAACGCCAATGCCCGCTCGGTGCCTTAAACCAAACTGTGAGGGTAATTGGTCGTTATCTGTTAAAGGCAGAATACAGCTCGCACTTTTAATTTTGTTTTCAGAAATAACCACAGCGCCATCATGCAGCGGACTGTTTTTCTGAAAGATACTTTCCAGTAAACGTTTCGATATTTTAGCGTCAACAAGTTCACAGCTATTGGCAAAAAACTGCTCATCGTAAAATTTAACGAATACCATTAATGCTCCTGTACGCGTTTTCTTCATGCTTTTACAGGCATCAATAATTGGTTTTATACGGGTTAAATTATTCCTTTCAATTTCTTTTCTACCAAATAAATATCCCCACCAGGCCTTATTCTTTTGTAAAAAAGCATTTTTCCCGATCAATAAGAGAAAACGCCTGATCTCTGGGTGAAAAATTACAATCAATGCAATAATCCCCACACTCATAAATTTCTCTATTATGGCCGTGAGTAATTTCATATGCAAAGCATCAACAATATGATAGAATATTGCGATGATGAGCATTCCAACCAGTAGATTAACAGCTAAGGTGTTGCGGATTAGCGTATACACGTAATAGATTAATAGTGCTACGAGCACGATGTCTACCACATCGGTAATGGTGAATTTTACGAAATCAAAATCTAATCCTTTCATTAGTGGCAAGATAGCAAAACGGTTTTCAGTTTACAAGCAAGATAGGTTAACTGTTTAAATTGGTTGAAAAGAGGTTAACTGTTTAAACTGGTTATTAATGATCGTCACCCTGAACTTGTTTCAGGGTCTTTATCGGGAAAACAGATGCTGAAACAAGTTCAGCAGGACGAATTTAGTGTGAAGTTGCAGCCTTGTGCCGATTTTATATAGGATCAGGGCTAAATAACAAATAGCTTGCACCTGCATTAATCTAGCATCCCAACTAAATGCACACATTCTACCGCTTCCTTAACATCATGTACCCTTAAAATACCTGCACCTTTCTGTAGTGCAATCGTATTGAGTACAGAGGTTCCGTTCAGCGCTTCAGCAGCCGAATTGCCGAGTGTTTTGTAAATCATTCCTTTACGCGAGAAGCCTACTAAAATGGGGAGTTTGAAAATTTTAAAAGCTTCCAATTGGTTAAGCAGCTCATAATTATGTTCGATTGTTTTTCCAAAGCCAAAACCAGGGTCAATAATTACGTCGTGAACATGAAGTGCCCTAAGCGCCGCAACTTTTTTCGCCAGGTAATCAATTACTTCCAATAACACATTGTCATAAACAGGGTTTTGCTGCATATTTTGGGGCGTACCCTTCATGTGCATAATCATATAGGGTACCTGTAATTTAGCCACAGTTTCGAACATCTGGTCGTCCATATCTCCTGCGGCAATATCATTAATGATGTGCGCACCAGCCCGAATCGTTTCCTCCGCTACTTTGGCCCTGAAGGTATCGATAGAAATAACCGCTTCGGGAAATGTTTTTACTAAACTTTCTACCACAGGCACTAAACGGTCAACCTCTTCATTGGTAGAAATATCTTTTGCTCCTGGTCTGGATGAGTATCCGCCTATATCAATAAATGTAGCACCTTCATTAAGGAATTGAGCTCCTTTAGTTAAAGCTTCGTCTATTGATTTTGTGCGGCTACTGCTGTAAAAAGAATCGGGGGTTATATTTAAAATACCCATCACTTTTGGGCTGCTTAAATCGATAAGCTTACCTTTAATGTTTAAGCTTTGTTTGGGCTCAAAAAAGTTTTTTTCTGCCATAATAAACCCTTTCGGGATTTGGGTTTCGCTTTAAAAATGTATCTTTAGCTTTTGTTTTTTCACGACAAAAATACACTAAAAACTAAATAATTATTGGCTTTGGCACAAACAAATACCTCTACCGAATTTGATGAAGTGATTGCAGTTTGCAGATCATTATTTTTAAAAAAGACTAAAGATTATGGCACTGCATGGCGGATTTTAAGACCAAGTTCGATAACCGATCAGATCTTTATCAAAGCACAACGCATCCGTACCCTCGAAGAAAAGAAAGTAAGTAAGGTAGGAGAGGGCGTAATATCTGAATACATCGGGATTGTAAATTATTGTATTATAGCCATGATGCAGCTCGAACTGACAGAAAGTGATCCGAACGAGATGCCTTATGCCGAAGTTGAAAAAAGATTTGAAGAAAAGGTAACGGAAACCAAAGATTTAATGTTTGCTAAAAACCACGATTATGGTGAGGCGTGGCGCGATATGCGCATTAGCTCGTTAACCGATCTGATTTTGATGAAAATTTTTAGGGTAAAACAGATAGAAGACAACGAAGGGCAAACCCTGGCTTCGGAAGGTGTTAATGCGAATTATCAGGATATGTTGAACTATTCGGTTTTTGCACTGATTAAACTCGGCGTTAAATAAATGGCGTAATAGCCTTTAAAAAAAAGATACATACAGATGCGAAACATACTTTTAAGATTTTCCAGGATTTTTGTTGGTGCTTTATTTATATTTTCAGGATTAATAAAGGCAAACGATCCACTTGGTTTTGGCTATAAACTACAGGAATATTTTGAAGTTTTTCACATGAATTTCCTGAGTGGAATGGCCACTGGTATTGCCATTTTACTTTGCACTTTAGAAATTGTTCTCGGTGCCTTATTGCTATTGGGTTTCTGGAGTAAAAAGGTAGCCTGGGGTTTATTGCTTCTTATTATTTTTTTTACCCTGCTAACATTTATATCTGCAACGTTCAAAGTAGTGACCAGTTGTGGCTGTTTTGGCGATGCCATTCCGCTTACCCCATGGCAGTCGTTCAGTAAAGATCTGATCCTTTTAGCACTTATCATTGTTATTTTCTTAAACAAGAACCTGATCCAGCCTTTATTTAAAAAAGAAACTACCCAAAGAAATATTGCCATTGTAGTAACGGTTATATCTTTAGGTTTTGGTTTGTATACTTACAATGTTTTGCCGATTATCGATTTCCTGCCTTATAAGGTCGGTGCACATCTTCCATCATTAATGGTGATTCCTCCGGGAGAAAAACCAGATGAATTTGAGATCATGTATCACTTAAAGAACAAGAAAACCAATGAAGAGAAAGATATGAGCGATAAAGCCTATCTTAAAACAGAGATCTGGAAGGATAACAATTGGGAAATTATCGGTGAACCGGCAAAAAGGCTGGTTAAAAAAGGTTTTGAACCTAAAATTAAAGACCTGAACATTACAGATGCTTCGGGTACCGATTATACCAAAGAACTGATCGAAAACCCTTATTATAATTTGATCTTTGTAGCCTACGATCTTCATGCTACAAACGAGGCCGCTATTGGTAAACTAAACGCCTTGGCTTTAAACGCTACGCAGCAGTTTAATATCCGGACAGTATTGCTTACTTCCAATTCGGCTCAGGATGCACAGGCTTTTATCAAAAAAAACAACCTGTTTTCGGAGGTTTTTTATGCTGATGCCGTACCTTTAAAAAGTATGGTAAGGGCAAATCCTGGTGTTTTATTGATGAAGAACGGCGTGGTAATCAATAAATGGCATTTTCACAACGTACCCACTTTCGACCAGCTCAGTCGAAAATATTTCGATAAATAAATATGATCGGATACGCACTAAAAAAACTGATGTATGGGCTGCTGGTAATGGGCGGTGTAATATTGGTTGTTTTTGTGCTGTTTAATATTTTACCTGGTGACCCTGCACGGATGACGATGGGACAAAGGGCTGATGTGCAATCGCTCGAAGCCGTTCGCAAAGAATTTGGCTTAGACCGATCCAAACCTGTTCAGTTCATTTTATACATTAACGATTTATCGCCAATTAGCATTCTGGATAACGATAGTACCAATCAACAAAAATATCATTACGCAAAACTGATGGCCTTTGATAATAAGGTGCTGGTGATAAAATGGCCTTATCTCCGTAGCTCTTACCAGACCAAACGTGATGTAACAGCTATACTTTCCGAAACGGTACCGAATACTTTTATCCTGGCTTTAACAGCGATGATTTTCGCCACAATAATCGGTGTGTTTTTGGGTGTTTTATCAGCCGTTTATAAAGATTCGTGGATCGATAAATCGGCCAATGCATTTGCCATTCTGGGTATATCAGCGCCTTCTTTTTTTGCAGGGATTATTATTGCCTGGCTTTTTGGCTTTGTGCTGAGCAATTTTACAGGTCTAAAAATGAGCGGCAGCTTATATTCTTACGATCCCTTTAATGGTGAGGTATTAACCTTAAGAAACCTATGGCTGCCAATGATTACCCTTGGTTTAAGACCTTTAGCGATTATTGTACAGTTAACCAGAAGCGCAATGCTGGATGTTTTGGCGCAGGATTATATCAGGACCGCAAGAGCCAAAGGCTTAAGTAGAAATGCCATAATTTATAAACACGCTTTAAAAAATGCTATGAACCCAGTAATTACGGCCATTTCAGGATGGTTTGCCTCATTGCTGGCGGGGTCTTTTTTTGTAGAGTACATTTTCGGTTATAACGGATTGGGCAGAACAACAGTAACCGCTTTAGAAATGTCTGATTTTCCGGTGGTGATGGGTTCTATTCTTTTTATCGCTTTCGTATTTGTGGTCATCAACATTCTGGTTGATATTTTATATGCCTATGTTGATCCTAGGGTTAAATTAAGTTAAACCATGCGCGAAGAAGAAATTATAAATTATACTGAACTCGCCGATCAACGCATCATCGAAATATTTAAGATTGCAACAATCGATATGCCCGATGCAGAGCGATTGTTTAGCCATGTGCT
Organism: Pedobacter kyonggii; assembly: GCF_004310665.1. Classification (GTDB taxonomy): domain Bacteria; phylum Bacteroidota; class Bacteroidia; order Sphingobacteriales; family Sphingobacteriaceae; genus Pedobacter; species Pedobacter kyonggii. Next base: position 26,991 of record NZ_SIXF01000032.1, read on the forward strand.
TAATGCGCAACATATATGGGCGCAACGGATTTCAGGCAAGAAGCCACTTTATGGTGTTTGGGATGTTCATCATAAGGGAAACTTTGAGCGTATTGCTACTGAAAATTTTAAGTTGATCAGGGCGGTACTGCAAGACAATCCTTTAGATAAAAAGATTCAGTACAGTAACTCACAAGGTGTTCAGTACGAAAACCGATTAGATGAAATTTTATTTCATTTATTTAATCATTCTACTTATCATCGCGGACAGGTTGTAACTTTATTGAAAAAAGAAGGTTATACCCCACCTGTAACCGATTATATTATGTTAAAACGTGACCAGTTGCTGTAGATTGGTTAAAATAGAAACACACATGAAGATTTTCCTTGTCGGATATATGGGCTGCGGCAAAAGTACAAAAGCTAAACAGCTGGCACATCGTTTAGAATGCCCTGTGATTGATCTGGATGCTGAAATTGTTTCAAAAACAGGTAAAAGCATTGCCGAATATTTTGCAGAATATGGAGAAAGTGGATTTAGGGATTACGAAAGCGAAATGCTTAAAACCTTCGATTATCCTGAAACCTGCGTGGTAGCTACTGGAGGCGGATTGCCATGCTTTTTCGATAATATGGAATGGATGAATGCAAATGGTGAAACCGTTTACCTGCAAATGGAGCCAGCTGCATTGGTATCACGTTTACATAACCGTCAAAAACGTCCGTTAATTAAGGATTTAGATGATGAACAGCTTTTAGCATTTATTAAAGAAAAACTCGAAGAACGTGATCCTTTTTATACCAAAGCTAAGTTAATTGTAGATGCATTTGATCTGGACGGAGAAAAACTAGAGGAGGCAATTAGAAGCAGAAATTAAGGGCCATTTTCTCGAATTTATTTCTGTTGCATAAATAACCATTCAAATAAACCAGGCTCTTTGTAGGCAAGACTCCAGCTAGCATGTTTAACGTTTGGGTATTCTGTATATTTAGGATTACCACCATGTTTTTTTAAAGCCTCGATCATTATCCTCGAATATTTAACATTATTCACATCATCTAAACTTCCATGAAAAGCCCAGAGTGGAATGTTACAGATAGACTTTGCTTTTGATGTATCAGAGACCGAACATATAGGAACAGCTGCTGCAAATAAATGAGGATTGCGTGTTAAAAAATCGATTGAACCTTCTCCACCCATAGAATAGCCGGTTATGTAAATGCGCCGCTTATCAATAGATAACTCTTTTTCTAGTTTAATCAAAAGGTTATTTGTTAATTGTGCACTAACTGTAGGCTCGGTGGTTGCCTGTAGGCCTGTAGGGAAATTAGGGAATTTAACCCATACATCTTTTCTAGCACATTGTGGAGCCAAAATAAAACATTTATATTTCTTTCTTCCGCTAGCATTGGTTAATGCTTCTGGTACCCCTACTAATTGCGATTTATTATCATTTCCACGTTGCCCAGCTCCATGTAAGAAAAGTACAATGGGGTATTTTTTCTTTTTGTTATAATTTTCAGGGTATAAAATTCGGTAAGGAAGTGTATCCTGATCAGCTACATATATTTTTTCATCAAATGTATTACTGGTCTGTGCTAAAAGTTCCGAATAGCCAACGAAAATTAATAATAGCAGGGCAAAACTTATTTTCATAACCTAATATAGCTAAAATTGAAGGCAGTTGTTTTTAATGGATCTCGTCATCAATTATTTTTGCTGACAGTAAGGCCAACGGAATTCCACCACCTGGATGTACGCTACCTCCACAGAAGAATAAATTTTTTATCTTCGAACTGAAATTAGGATGCCTTAGAAACGCAGAAAACTGATTGTTGGAACTATTGCCATACAGCGCACCTTGATAAGAACCGGTTTTGCTTTCGATGCTTCTGGGGTCTAAAATCTGCTCACAGATAATATCTTTTTCAATATTTCTGTTTAACAATCGACTGATCTTTTTGATAATATTTGTCCTGGCTTCTTTTATCAACACATCCCAGTTTTGACCGTTATTAGCCGGAACGTTTATCATTACAAACCAGTTTTCACTGCCTGCAGGCGCATCTCCTCTAATGTGTTTGGCGCTGATGTTAATGTATACTGTTGGATCGCTGCTAATGGTTTTATCTTTCCAGATGGCATTAAACTCCTTTTGGTAATCCTCCGTAAAAAAGATATTGTGCAAGCCCATATCGCTGTAATTCCCATCCATACCCCAGTAAAAAATCAAAGCAGAGCTACTTCGTTCCTGGTTTAATAACTTTTTAGGTTGAGCTATGTTTTTAAGCAGATTTTTATAGGTAAACCAGATGTCGAGGTTCGAAACAACAACATCAGCCTTATAGATCTTATCGTTAACTTTTACGCCCTGTACTTCGGGTTTACGTTCATTGGAATATATAATTTCTTCAACTTTTTGGTTGTAATGAAACCTTATTCCTAATTCTTCTGCCAATTTTACTAAGGCAGCAACAATACTATACATCCCGTTTTTTGGAAGAAAAGCTCCATAATGGTATTCGAAATGTGGAATTATATTCAATGTGGCCGGTGCCTGATAGGGATCGGAACCATTATAGGTGGCATAACGGTTAAAAAGCTGCGCTATTCTATCGTCCTTAAAGAACGATCGGTTTGCTTTTGCCTGTGTTCTAAACGCATCAATCTGGCCAAAGCGGAATATAGACTTTAAGGTGTCCCAGTGCAGGTAGCTTTTAATTTTATGCAGACTTCTTTCCAAAAATACACGGTGGGTAGCTTCATAAATGGTTTGACTTTTGTTTAAATAGCGCTCAACCTCTTTTGCAGTTGAATCTGTTTTTTCTTCTATTTCCTTAGCAAATTTATCCAGATCTGCGCTCGCATTTAATCTCAAACCATCTTCGTAAAAATAACGGCAAATTTCTTTTAGTTTTTGATATTCGAAATAATCTTCAGGGTTTTTACCTGCCAGTTTAAAGAGCTCATCCACGTACTGGGGCATGGTAAAAAGGCTTGGTCCGGCATCAAACCTGAAACCATTCATTTTTATTTCTGCCAGTTTGCCTCCTGGTTTTGAATTAGCTTCAAAAATATCAACCTCATAGCCCTTTACGGAAAGGCGGATTGCCGATGCAATGCCTGCAATTCCGGCGCCGATAACTATTGCTTTTGGTTTAGGCATCAATCTATTTCAACTCCTCTAAATATACCTTCGTTTGTTTTTCGATCTCGTTGGTCGCAAATTTAATGGACGAACCAACTCTTGTAGTTTCGGATTTTACGGGCATTTTGTTTATCGTTGCCAAAGCATCTGTGTACCATTTGGCCCACACTTCGATAATGTGTTTCTCATCCGTTATGGTTTTCCCTTTTGCAATTTCTTTTTTGCTCAGTTCAAATTCAGTTTTTAAGCGGGTTAAAGCATCTATTTTGACCTGCGAAACAGTGGCTATCGCAGTATTTTCATCTGCAGAAATTAAAGTATAGGCAGCAGTTAAACCACTTATCCCAACATTTTTCATTTCAGTTGGCGAAACTTTATCAATCCTATCATTGTCCGTGTGGTAGAACACATCGGTAAAGTGCCACATCAATAACCCGGGGATTTTATTTTGCAAGAATGGTGTATGGTCGCTACCACCTTCGAACGGATTATAATTAACCGTCCAGTTGGCAAATTTCCCCTGTGTTTTGCAAATATCGAAAATGAAATCGTTAAAATAATGAGGAAAAAGATCTTTTTCGGTAACATCACCAGCACCCCATTCAGTATGTTTATCTGCTCCCCTTGTCCAGATGGCCGATGGATCTGGCATTTTCTCAATCAGGAAAGAACCGCCGGTTTTTTTAGTGTCCTCACCAACCATATCCAAACTCATTCCCCACATAATGCCTTTGGCCCGGGTGGTATCTTCGGTAATATATCTTCTTGTTGATACAATTTCGTCACCCCATAAAAAAGTAAGGGTGCGCTTTGGGCTTATCTTTTTTGCTTGATATAATGCTGCTGTTAATCTTGCCATTTCGGCTAATGTACCAACGCCGCTTGCATTATCGTTTGCACCAGGCTCCTGAACATGGGCACTGAACACAAAACGTTCATTAGGGTTTACACTGCCTCTAACATTTGCTACTATGGTTAATTCTTCGGAGGTATAAATTTTAGTCTGAATATTTACTTTCAATTTGGTCTCGCCTTTTAAGCAGGCCGCTTTTAACTTTTCTTTGGCAGCATAAGATAAAAGCAGTGTCCATACCTCACTATTGGCTTTCATGCTCCCAAACTGGATAGAAGTTTGGTGTACCTCTGGTTGAGTATAATTTGGCATCGAATAGCCCAGCACACCAATGGCTCCCGCTTTTGTGGCTATTTGAAGTAAACGTGATGGACTGTTCTCAGAAAATAGGATTTTCCCTTTCAGATCCATTTTTTCTATTTCGGCAGGTAATACGTTGGCAATGTAAACCACATTAGCCGTAACACCTCCTGCAACTGTTGATCCGCAATTGATTGGAATCATGTTGCGGTTAGTTTTGTAAGAAATGAGCGGTTGTTTTTCGCCAACAATATCAATATTGGCATCAACGGGCTCCCAGGTGCTGTTTTTCATCGCTCTTTTTTCGATGCGATAAGTTAAAGGAGCTTCAAACTCATTCTGTCTCTGCTCTATAAAACCGGCCTTTTTAAGAATATTTTCTACATAATGGATACTGGCATTAAAGCCTGTGTTACCGGGTACACGGAAGTATTTTTCTACAAAAGCAGTGGTTTCGTAGGCGTTTTTTTCTATGAAACCAGCCCGCGTTAGTTTGAAATATTCATCTGTCGAATTTTGTGCATAACATCCCAATCCCGCAAAAAGCAGTACAAAAAGTATCTTCGTTTTCATTATCGTTAGTAAAAGCGAAAGATACTAAGAATATTTAATGTTGTTTAGGCGTACCGCTTGCCAGTTTTGCGTTTCAACCCCTCATCAACCGATAATGGGCCTGAACCTACTACCCAAAACATAATGAGCAGAAACAGCACCAATACCGAAAACCACAATTCCGAATTCGGTGTGGAGAAACCCGGTGTAAGGTTAACAAAAAATACGGCAAACAATAAGATTGGAATCTGAATTACAACAGCAAAGCGGGTAACTAAGCCTAATGTAATTAAAACACCCCCAACCAAATGCGCAAATGCAACAACATGAATGGCGACACTGATGAGCATGCCCGAAAAACCAAATACGTTGTTTTGTGTAATCATATTCTGAAGAACCGAAGTGTCGCTAACAAAAGAAACACCTTTTCCAAAAATGATCAGGCCAAGTACAATCCGAAGATAGTCCAGCCATTTTGAGTGATGAACATCTCCCCAATGTTCAATTTTACGGATAACGTTCATAATGAACCTCCATTTTTATGTGAATGATACTTTAAGTTACGGATTTTTATTTAGTTATCAAATAAGGAACTGAAAATCAATAGATCGCAATTGTAATTGTTGTAAAAGGAGTGGTTTAACCATTTGATGTAAAATTAACATAAAATTAATTTATACCGTTTTGGTTTTTGGTATGAATTTAGTATTATTGCTTAAATAGATGGTTTTTTTATCATGAGCAAAGAAATATTAGAGTTTTCTGTACTGGTAGATGAAAAATTTGACCTAAAATTTAATTGGTTAGATGGCTTTTGGGGCGCGGCATTTAAATTTTTTGGAAAATAATTTTAAATCGAAAAATATGCTAAATCAGTCGTTTTTGACTGAGCGAAAAAATATTGCCTAATCTTTCTGGTAAATCATTTATCTATCTGGATCATTTATTCTACTTTGGTATTTAGCTTTTCAGTTATTTATATTCATTCTGATTTTTGCATTTCAGCTTTAGTGTTTAGCCTTTGGTCTTTCCTCTTTCAGCTTTTAGCCTTATCTTTGCAAAATAATGAGTAGAAGAAAACCTGGTACGGTAACCATTGTTCCAAACGTACATATAATCGATATTGCTGAAGAAGGAAAAGGTGTTGGCAAAGCTGACGAATTGGTCATTTTTGTTGATAAAGCCGTTCCGGGTGATGTGGTGGATGTTCGGTTGACCAAAAAGAAAAAGAATTTTGCTGAAGCAATAATCGATCAGCTTCATGAAAAATCGGCATTGCGTACTGATCCTTTTTGCCCTCATTTCGGAACCTGTGGCGGTTGCAAATGGCAGCATATGGGTTACGATTCTCAATTAAAGTTTAAACAGAAAAATGTTGAGGCGGCTTTACAGCGTTTAGGTAAAATAGATACCTCAGGAACTGAACCGATTTTAGGCTCAGAAAAAAACAGATATTACCGTAATAAATTAGAATTTACTTTTTCGAACAAACGTTGGTTAGAAAAAACCGATGTAGAACGCGATGAAGATTTTGATATGAACGCACTGGGTTTTCACGTACCACTGCGTTTCGATAAAATTTTAGATATCGAGCATTGTTATCTACAGGATGAGCCTTCTAATTCGATCAGAAACGCAGTACGTAAATATGCTTTAGAAAATGGCCTGTCGTTTTACGACCTGCGTAACCATGAAGGCGTTCTGCGTAACCTGATAATCCGTACTTCCAGCACAGGAGAGGTGATGGTTGCGGTGGTATTTGCTTACCCGGAACAGACACAGGTTGATGGTTTGATGGGTTTTCTTCAAAATGAGTTTCCACAGATTACCTCTTTGCTGTATATCGTTAACCAAAAAAAGAATGATACCATTTTCGATCAGGATGTGGTGGTTTTCTCTGGTCGCGATCACATTTTCGAAGAAATGGATGGCATCCGCTTTAAAATTGGAGTGAAATCTTTTTATCAGACCAATTCTGAGCAGGCCTTCGAATTATATAAAATCACCAGAGATTTTGCCGGATTTAAAGGCGATGAGCTGGTTTATGATTTATACACTGGCGCCGGAACGATTGCAAATTTTATTGCCAAAAACGTAAAGCAGGTGGTTGGGGTAGAATATGTACCAACCGCTATTGAAGATGCAAAGTTTAATTCAGCGTTAAATGGCATTGATAATACGATTTTCTATGCTGGAGATATGAAAGATATTCTTACTTCAGAATTTATCCTGGCGCATGGTAAGCCAGATGTGGTCATTACTGATCCGCCGCGCGCTGGTATGCATGCCGACGTAGTACAGAGATTGTTTGAAATGGAGTCTGAAAAGATTGTTTATGTAAGCTGTAATGCTGCCACACAGGCAAGAGATTTAGAGTTATTGAAAGAGAAATACGATGTGGTGCGCATTAAACCTGTAGATATGTTCCCGCATACGCAGCACGTGGAGAATGTAGTATTGTTAAGGTTAAAGGCGTAAGGCAAAAAGTTAAGACTATAGCCTTAAAATCAAATATTAAACCTTATATCTTAAACCATAAACCTTTTACCTTAAAATGGATAGAGAAGAATTATTAGGCGCAACGCCGGAAGAGAACGGAACACCACAAAAAAAGCAGGAAAGTCCGCTGGTAAGTTTAGAAAAAGACTTAGCATTTTATGCTGATGCGATTAAAGAAGTAGCAATAGAGATTATGGTTGAAGGCATTTCAGCCCACCCAATTTTTATTGCACATCAACATGAGGTGAACATTGGCGAACTTATCTTAAACAAAGAAGAACTCAATACCGATTGGACTATACAAGCTTCTACTTTAGAAGAATTTGTAGAAAAAGGAATCATCAGCAAAGAGAAAAAAGAACCCTTCTTAAAAGTGTATAAAAAACCGGAAGATTTTATGTGCGTATTCGTAATTGTTCCAGAAGGGGCCAACTTTATTTATTATCCCTATAAAAAAGGTAGGGGGTAGAAAGACTGAAGGTTTAAGGTTTCCTCGTCACAGCCTTTAATGACCTGAATCGGTGTAATCATTTCATCTGTTAAATCGTTTATAAAAAAAAACGCCGCTTTGTATCCACAAAGCAGCGCATTATTATTAACTAAACTAAACTTTTAATTTACGTGGTGCACATCTCCACTTTTTGAGCTTGATGTTTTCTTAAGTGAAGCATTTCCCTTATAACTTACATCACCACCACCGCTTGCACTGGCCTCGAGGCCTTTATTTACATAAAGATTTACATCAGAACCACCAGAGGCCTGCACCTTTGCATAATCTGTAATTAATTCGTACGCGTCGATATCGCTACCTCCACTAGATTGGATGGTCATATTTTCTGCTTTGCCTTTTAAATCGAGATCGCTGCCACCGCTTGATTGAATAGATAAATCGTTGCAAACAACCGTTAATTTTAAATCCGATCCTCCTGAAGAGCGAATAGCAAGCTTATCTGTTTTAATTTGGTTTTGTGTAAAAACATCCGATCCTCCCGATGCCGCAAGGGCATTTAATGTTTTAAAACTTACATAAGCTTTAATGGTGCGGTTTTTAAACATGCCGCTCCAATTGATGCCGTCTTTAAACTTTATGGTAACATTGCTGCCGCTCTGCTCAACAACAATATCTTTTAATGTTTCCGAATCAGATTTTATACTCACGCTTTCGCTACCGCCCTGGGTGAGGTATAAATCTATACCACTGCTTACCCCAATGCTATTAAAGTTTTTAACCGTGAAACTTTTAGTTTCTTGTGCCTTGGCCATATAGCTGGTTATGATGATAAACAAAATGGCGGATGATTTGATAAGGGTTTTCATAGTCGTTTTTTCGTTAAATGATTCTGAAGCTATCATTACGTAGCATTTAGGCAACAATGACTTCGATTTTGTGTTTTGGTTATAGATTAGACGCATCTCTGATGAAAACGTTGCAAACAATCGAAATTATTTTTCAAATAGTTTGAATTTCATCCTTAAAATCGTTCTTTTTGTATTCAATCCTTTTTATACAATGGCATCGCAATTACTTATTCTCAACAAGAAACAAATTCAGCAGAAAATAGATCGTATCGCTTATCAGATTTTAGAAGATAACCTGAATGAGAAAGAAGTGGTGCTTGCCGGTATTTGGGACCGTGGTTACAAACTAGCGCTAAGATTAGAAAAAGTGCTTAAAAAGATTTCGGGCTTTAAATTAACCTTATTGCGTATCGACCTGCAGAAAGAAAGCAGCAAATTGGTTGCTTCGACAGATCTGGATGAAAGCCATTGGAAAAACAAGGTGATTATTATCGTTGATGATGTGTTGAACAGCGGTAAAACGCTTGCTTATGGTTTAGGCGTTTTCTTAAATACCCCACATAAAAAAATCCGCACAGTAGTTTTGGTTGATCGAAGCCATAAAATTTTCCCTATTGCCACCGATTTCGTTGGCCTTGAACTGGCTACCATCTTAAAAGAACATGTAGATGTGGTAATGGATGTGGAAGGTGAAGAAGATCGGGTTTATTTGAGCTAAGTTGTTGCTTTATAGTAACGACTTTTGAAATAAATAATCTGTAATTGCTTTAAGTATTTTTAATATTTTCAATTTATTTCGGGTTATGAGTGAAAATTTCGTTATCATTCCAAAAACGGATAAAATAATCCTCTACTCATTATTCTCCCTACCATTAATATTTCTTATTGTCGTGTTTTTCTCAGGGCTTTTTGGGAAAACAAGAAAAGAGTTAATGCTGGAGGATTGTTTGTCAGAAAATTTTACAGGCAGGGTAGATTCTTTATTTTGGGATAAGCAAAATCATAATGTAAAAACGGCTATTTTGAGTAATGGTTATAGATATCAAATATTTCCTAATTGGGAATTAAAAATTAAACATGGTGATTCACTGTCTAAAAAAATTAAAACTCTTCATGTAGAGTTATTTCGAAATCATAAAAGAGTTGATGTTTTAGACTATAATCAGCAAATTAATAATTTCATAGAATAACCTCCATATTTGCAATTCACCTCAATTTTTTGCAATTTCCCGAAATGTATCAGCCCAGAAAAAATAATTTGATCTTCAGCTTTTTCTCCTGGTACATCCAGTTTATCATCAAAAAAGATTTTTCGGCTTTTAAATATGGTGAGGTGGAAATTAAACAAGATGCTGCTATATTGGTTTTGGCCAATCATTTTAGCTGGTGGGATGGTTTTTTCCTCTTTTACATCAACAAAAAAGTATTTAAGAAACAATTTCATGTTCTGGTGAATGCCGAAAACTATACTAAAGTTGGTTTTCTAAAGTATCTTGGTGCTTTTGCTGCCGAAAATAAAGGCAAAGATGTTTTAGAAACCCTGAATTATGCAGGCAAACTGTTAGATAACCCCCAAAATTTGGTGCTTGTATTCCCTCAGGGTAAATTATACTCGAATCATCTAAAAAATATCAGTTTCGAAAAAGGCGTGATGCAGATGATCAATGCCAGTCAGAAAAAAATCAATATTATTTTTGCCGCCACCTTTATTGATTTTTTTGCGAAAAGAAAGCCCTCAGCCTATACTTACTTGCAGCATTGGGAGAATGAAGAATATGTAAGTTTGCAATTGCTGAAAAGTGCCTATAATAAACATTACGATCAATCGGTTGTTAAACAAACTCAGCTAATTGGATGACAATTTTTATTTACGCCGTTTTAATTTTCCTGGTGATCAGATTTTCGGTTACTGTTTTCAATTTCCTTTCTAACCCTAAGTTGCCGAGAGTGGTTAAACACTATCATGATAAGGTTTCGATCCTAATTCCTGCAAGAAACGAAGCAGCGGATATTTTAGAATTGCTCGTTTCAATAAAAAATCAGGATTACACCAATTATGAAGTTATTGTTTTGGATGATAGCAGCGATGACAATACTTTCGGTATAGTCGAAAATTTTTGCCGTACGAACCCGCAATTTAAAGTGGTAAGCGGTAAAGCGCTGCCTCAAAACTGGCTGGGGAAAAATTATGCCTGCCACCAGCTTAGCGAATTGGCTACGGGGAAATATCTTTTGTTTATCGACGCAGACGAATCAGTAAAAAGAGGATTGATCAATAGCCTGATCAACCGGATGGAAATAGGTGGCCTGGCTTTGTTAAGTGTTTTTACCAACCAAACTATAAAATCGATAGGCGAGTGGTTAACGGTGCCCTTAATGCATTTTATATTGCTAAATTTATTGCCCTTGCGATTGGTTAAACTTTCAAAAAAACCGGCATTTGCAGCGGCAAGCGGACAGTGCATGTTTTTTAATGCCAATAATTACAAAGAAAACCGTTGGCACGAGCGGGTTAAACGCCAGGTTGTAGAAGATGTGGAGATTATGAAGTTGGTAAAACATGAAAAACTGAATGCCGAAGCCCTTTTGGCCAACGGACTGATCTATTGCAGGATGTACAAGAATTTAGGAGAAGGCTTAAACGGTTTTAGTAAAAATTTACTGGCAGGTTTTGGTAATAACATCATAATATTATTACTTTACCAGCTTTTGGTAACTGTAGGGCCAGTAATTTTAATCTTAAACTTTAATATTGCTTTACTTGTATTACCATTAACTTTAATAGTATTAAGTAGAATGATGATCTCCTATTTATCGGGACAAAATGTTTTAATAAATCTGATTTTACATCCCTTACAGATGTTGTTCTTCTTAATAATTTCATTCATTTCTATAAAAAAACATATTTTTAAAACGAGCACATGGAAGGGCAGAACGATCAAAACGATTTAAAGGTTAAAAGGATTGCAGTTGCGATAATTGTCGTTTTTCACATGGTTGGTTTGCTTGGCTTTTTAATTCCAGTTGCCCAGCCTTATTTTATCAAACTGGTTCCCTTTCATTTGTTGCTGATGTTTGCTGTAATTGTTTTTTCGTACAATGCCGATGTGAAACGTTTATTGTTGCTGGTTTCGGGTGTATTTCTCTGTGGTTTTTTAGTCGAGGTATTGGGCGTACATACGGGAAAGATATTTGGTAGTTATTATTACGGCGATACATTGGGATATAAAGTTGCTGCAGTTCCGTTATTGATGGGTGTAAATTGGGTAATCCTTATTTTCAGTGTTGGACAAATGATGAAAAGTATGAAAATCAGACATAGTATTCTGGCTTCTGTCCTTGGCGCTTTTATATTGGTAGGTTTCGATTTCTTTTTGGAGCCTGTAGCCATGAAATTTAACTACTGGCAGTGGGACTGGCATGAAATCCCTGTTCAGAATTATGTGGCCTGGTTTATTGTTTCGGTAATTTTGTTAAAGTTTTACTATGCTTTGGGCCTAAAGCAACAGAAATATATTGGTACTATAATGTTTGTTTCACAGCTAATCTTTTTTGTTGTCTTATACATGACAACCGGAACAAATATTTTTGCTTAATTTTGTAAGGTTATTTAATTAATTTTATAATATGGAAACACTAATCGTACAGCCTAAAAATAAAAAACAGCTTTTGGCAGTTGAGGCCGTGTTACAAGCATTGAACGTAACTTTTAAAAAAGAGAAAGGCTACAGTCCTGAATTTATAAATGAAATAGCTAAAGGGGAAGAAGATGTAAAAAATGGACGTTTAACAAGGGTTAAGGATGTTCAAAATATATGGAAAAGTATTTTGTAGACATTACGGATCAGGCTAAAAAACAATTGGCTGAGATCCTTAAGTCAGGAGATAAAGCTTCCATTAAAAAACTCCAGTAAATTTTATAGAATTAAGTATTCATCCGGCATCAGGCGTAGGTAAGCCTGAAAAGTTAAAATTTGAATTTTCTGGCTATTGGTCAAGACAAATAAATAAAAAAGATAGATTAGTCTATAGAATCGATGAAGAGATTATTACTGTATTTGTAATTTCTGCAAAGGGACATTACCACGATAAATAACTAATCCTGAGAAAAAATGAGTAATTTAAACTTAGAGGTCAACATCGATAAATCATCAGGCTTTTGTTTTGGCGTAGTATATGCCATAGAAATGGCCGAAGATATTCTGGATAACGAAGGTTATTTATATTGCCTAGGCGATATTGTGCATAATGATGAAGAAGTAGAGCGTTTAACCAATCGCGGATTAAAAATTATCGATCACGAAGTGTTAAAAAACTTAAGAGACGAAAAGGTTTTAATTAGAGCTCATGGTGAGGCGCCCTCAACCTATCAACTGGCTTTAGAAAATAACCTGACTTTAATAGATGCTTCATGCCCTGTTGTGCTGAAATTACAGAACAGGATTAAAAATTCGCATGATGACGATGAGCAAGTACTTATTTTTGGTAAGCATGGGCATGCCGAGGTAATCGGATTACAAGGCCAAACAGATGGTAAGGCAATTGTTTTTCAGGATCTGTCCGAGCTGGATAATGTAGAATTGCCTGCTAAATTTACCCTATATAGCCAAACCACTAAAAGCACCGATAAATTCTATCACATTAAAGATGAATTATTGAGCCGTGGTTATGAAGTTAAGGCCAACGATACCATTTGCCGGCAAGTATCTAACCGTTACGAAGAGCTGGAAGATTTTGTAAGTCATTATGATAAAATCGTTTTCGTATCAGGCAAGAAATCGTCTAATGGTAAAGTGCTCTACGATGTTTGTAAAAAACACAACGATGATTCTTATTTCATTTCGAATGTTGAAGAGCTAGATCAAACTTGGTTTAATGAAAACGATAAAGTTGGCATCTGCGGTGCTACATCTACACCAATGTGGCTGATGGAAAAGGTTAAAGCCGCTTTGGAAAAATACTAGATTTATCAAGAGAGGCGTCACCCTGAATTTAGTTCAGGGTCTATACATCGAGTAAAGATGCTGAAACAAGTTCAGCATGACGAAATAAATAAAAGCCATTGAAAACTATAAAACCACATACCGGAATTCTGGTTGCGTTAACCGTAATTGTTTGTTGGTTTGTTTCTCTTTATTTCTTGCTTACATGGAATTTTGCCTGGAGCAATCCCTTGGTTTATCTGATGATTATTGTTCAGATGCATTTGTATACTGGTTTGTTTATTACAGCCCACGATGCTATGCACGGAACGATATCGCCGAACAAAAACGCAAATAATGTTATTGGCTATCTTTCTGTTTTTCTCTACGCAGGCTTTTTTTATAACCGTTTGTATGCGAAACATCACCAGCATCACCGTCATGTACATACCGAAAACGATCCGGATTTTGCACCACATGGCTTTTGGAAATGGTATTTCCGTTTCATGCTAAATTATGTCACGATAATTCAATTGGTAATTATGGCGATAGCTTATAATGTGTTGAAAATCTGGATTGATGAAAAGAACCTGTTGTTGTTTTGGGTATTACCATCCTTATTAAGCACTTTTCAGCTATTTTATTTCGGAACCTATTTGCCGCATAAGGGAGAGCACGATAATGAATATCATTCTTCTACCTTACGGAAAAATCATTTTGTTGCCTTCATCACCTGTTACTTTTTTGGTTATCATTTAGAACATCATCAAAAACCAGGCATGCCCTGGTGGCAACTGTATAAAGCAAAAGATTGATTTTATCCGTGATGTTGGATGTTACCATTTGACACTAACTAGTTTCCTAATAATATTTTACTTGTTCAAATTGCCAGATAGTAAAATCTACAGCATGCTGATGAATTCACTGACTATTGCTCGATAGCCTATGGAAGTATGAAATAATATTTTTTGACTAAAAAATGTTTGCAATCACATTTTAAGCATAGGGAAAAAACAATAAAAAGGCGATATTTGCGCCACGAAACATATTCTTTATAGATGAGCAAAAAGGGAATTTTACTGGTAAATTTAGGAACACCTGATAGTCCGGCAACGGCAGATGTGAGAAAATATTTAGATCAATTTTTAATGGACGAGCGGGTAATCGATATCCCTAAGTTAAACAGGACATTATTGGTTAAAGGTATTATTGTTCCTTTCCGTAGCCCTAAAACAGCTAAATTATATAAAGAAATCTGGAACGAAAATGGTTCACCGCTTTTGTATTACAGTAGGTTACAGGCTAAAATGCTGCAAGAAAGATTGGGAGACGATTATCATGTAGAACTTGCCATGCGTTATCAAAGTCCGTCAATCGAATCGGCGCTGACAAACTTAAAAGCAGGTTTGGTAGAGAGCATTCAGGTTATCCCGATGTTTCCTCAATATGCCTCTGCAAGCACAGGCTCGGTAATGCAATTGGTAATGGAGCTGGTGAGCAAATGGCCAACGGTTCCACCAATATCGTTTGTTAATTCATTCCATGATAACGAACTGATGATTAAAGTTTTTGCAGAAAATGCTAGAAAACATCAGGTAGAAAGCTACGATCACGTGTTGTTTAGCTTCCATGGCTTACCTGAGCGTCAATTGCTAAAGTGCGATCATACTGGAAGTTACTGTTTGAAAAGTGCCGATTGCTGCCAGACATTAAATGATACCAATAAATTCTGTTATTCTGCACAAGGACATGATACGGCCAGATTAATTGCCAAAGAATTAAATCTGTCAAAAAATCAATATACCGTTTGTTTCCAATCGCGATTAGGTAAAGAGCCATGGGTACAGCCCTATACTACCGATGTGCTGAAGAAATTAGCTGGCGAAGGCAAAAAACGTCTTTTGGTTTTTAGTCCTGCTTTTGTGGCCGATTGTTTAGAAACGCTTTACGAAATCACGGTAGAGTACCATGAAGAGTTTAAGGCTTTAGGTGGCGAACATGTTCAGCTGGTTGAAAGTTTAAACGATAGTCCTGTGTTTATCGAGGCTTTGGCCGGAATAGTTAAATAGTTTAGATATGGCGAGCTTTATTATTTTAATGGGCGTTTCTGGAAGTGGTAAAACAGTAGTTGGTAAAGCTTTGGCCCTGAGAATAAATGCTGAATTTATAGATGGGGATAACCTGCATTCGCAACGTAATGTAGATAAAATGGCTGCCGGAATTCCACTAACAGATGCTGATCGTTTAGATTGGCTACAACTGATTGCGAAAGTTGGCCGTGAACATGTTGCTCATGGAGCAACATGCATTATTGCCTGTTCTGCACTTAAAAAATCTTACCGTGATCTGTTGAGAACTGATAATGAATCAATCCGCTTTGTTTATTTAAAAGGAAATTTCGATTTAATCCACGATCGGATTGCTAAGCGATCTCATCAGTACATGCCTTCCAGTTTATTGAAAAGCCAGTTTGAAACATTGGAAGAACCTCAGGCTGATGAACAAGATGTGATAGCGGTTTCGATTGATCAGGGTATTCCCCAAATTGTGGAAGAAATTGCTAAGGCTGATCTGATTTCGTAATCATCGAAATAATCTGATCGGTTGCCCCTTTTTTATCTGCAACATATTTTTTGGCTTGCGCTGCGGCATCTTCATTTTTGGCAAATCCCTCAAAAGCACCAATCAATTCCTCAACAGTAGAAATGCTTTTGGCTGCACCTATGCCAATTAGATCTTTCGCCTCCTGAAATTTATCGTATTTCGGGCCGAAAATTACAGGCAAACCAAACGCTGCAGCTTCTAAAGTGTTATGTATTCCTGTTCCAAAACCGCCACCAATATAGGCCACATTTCCGTATTGATAGAGAGAAGAAAGCATGCCGATGTTATCTACGATGAGCGTTTGGTGTGCGGCGTTTGGCGTTTGGTTAGACGAACTGAAAATTGAAAACCGCACGCTGCCAACTGAAAACTGTTTCTCGATACTTTCGATGTGGCTTTCGTGGATCTCGTGTGGCGCGATAATAAACTTCCAGTTAGGGTATTTTTCAGGTAAAGCCGATAATATTTTTTCATCTTCAGGCCAGGTACTTCCACAAACTAATGTGGGGAAGTTGCCGATAAAGCTTTCAATCAGGCTAAGCTGTTTAGGCGATTGCGCATTTTCGTAAACACGATCGAAACGGGTATCGCCATTTATCGTGACATTATTTAACCCGATCGATTTTAAAAGATTTTTACTTTCTTTATTTTGCACAAAAAAGTAAGTGACAGATTTTAGAATATTGCGGTAAAAGCCACCGTACCATTTAAAAAATGCCTGACTTTCTCTAAAAATGCCAGAAATCACATATAAAGGAATCTTGCGGTCTTTTAATTCTTTAAAATAGAAATGCCAAAATTCGTATTTGGTAAAAATGGCCATTTCAGGATTGATCATATCAATAAACCGCTTCGCATTGCCAGCAGTATCAATGGGAAGATAAAATACATCTGCCAAGGCATAATTTTTCCGGATTTCGTATCCCGAAGGGGAAAAAAAAGTAACTACGATTTTTTTAGCTGGATAAAGCGATTTTAGTTTTTCTAAAACGGGTCGCCCTTGTTCAAATTCGCCTAAAGAGGCAAAATGAAACCATATATGCTTTTCGTCCAGATTAATTTTCTGGGTAATTTGTGTATAAGTATTTTTACGGCCATTTATAAACAGTTTAGCCTTAGGATTGAATAATGAAAACATCCTGATGAGCAAAGTGTAAAGCCGAATTCCGATTATGTAAAGCAAAAGCATTGGTGTAATTTCATATCTTCGTGCCAAGATAAAACGAATATATTTAAAAAGCTTAGAAATATATGGAGTCCTCACGATTTGGCCTATCGTTCAGCGTAATAAATAGACGGGTCACGATCGCTCCAAGAAGCTAAAAACAAAATTAACAGATGAAGATAGCCGTTATTGGTACCGGATACGTAGGTTTAGTTACCGGAACCTGTTTAGCCGAAACAGGAAATGATGTAATATGTGTTGACATTAATGAAGCGAAAGTAAAGCAGATGCAGGCTGGTGAAGTGCCAATTTATGAGCCTGGTTTAGATCTTTTGTTCCATAGAAATATAGAACAGGAAAGGTTAACTTTTACGACAAATCTTGCAGATGCTGTAAAAGATGCGCAGATTATTTTTATGGCTCTGCCAACGCCTCCAGGTGGAGATGGCGCTGCCGATCTTTCTTATATTCTGGGTGCTGCAAAGGATATTTCAAAACTGATTACCGAATATAAGGTCATCGTAAATAAATCAACGGTTCCGGTTGGAACGGCTGATAAGGTAAAGGCTGTTTTTGCCGAAAATACTTCGATTGAAGTAGATGTGGTATCCAATCCTGAGTTTTTAAGAGAGGGTGTAGCGGTTGACGATTTTATGAAACCTGATCGCGTGGTTTTAGGAACTAAAAGCGAAAGGGCGAAAAAGCTGATGACTGAACTATATGGTCCTTATGTACGTCAGGGTAACCCAATTCTTTTTATGGATGAACGTTCTTCTGAATTGACTAAATATGCGGCAAACTCTTTCCTCGCCACCAAAATTACCTTCATGAACGAAATCGCAAACCTTTGCGAACTCGTAGGTGCTGATGTTGATTCGGTAAGAAGGGGCATAGGCTCTGATGACCGTATCGGTAAACGTTTTCTTTTTCCAGGGGTAGGTTACGGCGGTTCATGTTTCCCGAAAGATGTTCAGGCACTGGTAAAATCATCTGATGATTATGCCTACGATTTTCAGATCTTGAAATCGGTAATGGAGGTTAATGAAAGACAAAAAACAATCCTGGTTGACAAAGTGCTTAAATATTACAAAGGCGATATTAAGGCTAAACATTTTGCACTTTGGGGGCTGGCCTTTAAACCAGAAACCGACGATATCCGAGAGGCACCTGCCTTATATATTATCGATGCGCTGGTTAAGAACGGCGCTACAGTTACCGTTTTCGATCCAGAGGCGATGACAAATGTTAAAAACGTTATCGGCGATCAGGTAAATTATGCTAAAAACCAATACGAAGCTTTAGAAGATGCTGACGCCCTGTTGATTGCAACAGAATGGTCGGTTTTCCGTAACCCTGATTTTGAGAAAATAGACAACATTTTGAAAAATAAAGTGGTTTTCGACGGTCGAAATTTGTACGATTTGCAAAAAATGATCGATCTTGGCTATTATTATAACAGCATAGGTAGAAAAGTAATAGATTAAAATGGGTCAGAAGAGAATATTGATTACAGGTGCAGCGGGATTTTTAGGTTCGCACCTTTGTGATCGTTTTGTGAAAGAGGGTTATCACGTTATCGGAATGGATAACCTGATTACAGGCGATATGGCAAATATCGAACATCTGTTCAAACTGGAGAATTTCGAGTTTTATAACCACGATGTTTCTAAATTTGTTCATATTCCTGGTAAGCTTCATTACATTTTACACTTTGCTTCACCTGCAAGTCCGATCGATTATCTTAAAATCCCAATCCAGACACTTAAAGTAGGTTCGTTGGGTACGCATAACCTTTTGGGTTTGGCTCGTAATAAAAATGCAAGGATGCTGATTGCCTCAACTTCTGAAGTATATGGCGATCCAAATGTAAATCCTCAGCCAGAGGAATATTGGGGCAATGTAAATCCGGTTGGTCCGCGTGGGGTTTACGATGAGGCCAAACGTTTTCAGGAAGCTATCACCATGGCCTACCATACTTTTCATGGTTTAGAAACGAGGATTGTGAGGATTTTCAATACTTATGGGCCTAGAATGCGCCTTAATGATGGCCGTGTTTTACCTGCTTTTATCGGACAGGCTTTAAGAGGCGAAGATTTAACTATCTTTGGCGACGGAAGTCAGACACGTTCTTTCTGTTATGTCGATGACCTGATTGAAGGAATTTACCGTTTATTGATGAGCGATTATGCACAGCCGGTAAACATTGGTAATCCGGATGAAATCACTATCAAACAGTTTTGTGAGGAAATTATCAAGCTTACAGGTACCACGCAGAAAATTGTTTATAAAGAACTTCCACAGGATGATCCTAAACAGCGCAGACCTGATATTACCAAAGCCAGAGAGATATTGGGATGGGAGCCAAAGGTAGGCCGTGCTGAAGGATTGAAGATTACATACGAATATTTTAAATCATTGCCTGCAGAGGCTTTGGAGAAGATAGATCATAAAGATTTTACCACATTTAACCGTTAAAATGGCAAAAATATTAGTTACTGGTGGAACAGGATATATAGGTTCGCACACAGCAGTAGAGTTACATAACGCAGGATACGAAGTCGTAATTGTAGATAACCTTTCTAACTCTAACATCAAAATTTTAACCCAGCTTCATGCCATCACTGGCAAATGGTTCGATTTTCATGAAATTGATCTACAGGATGATAGAGCAGTTCAGGAATTTGCAGAAAACCATACCGATATTGATGGAATTATCCATTTTGCAGCATCAAAAGCTGTTGGTGAATCGGTAGAACAACCCTTAAAGTATTATAAAAACAATTTTTACGGTTTAATTAACCTTTTAACTTCGTTTAACAGGAAGATAAATTTTGTGTTTTCTTCATCTTGTACCGTTTATGGTCAGCCAGAAACTTTACCGGTAACCGAAGCCGCACCAGTACAGAAAGCCGAATCTCCATACGGGAATACCAAACAGATTGCTGAAGAAATATTGGCAGAAACTGCTGCAGTAACTCCTAACCTGAATGTTATCGCTTTGCGTTATTTCAATCCTGTTGGCGCGCACGAAACCGCTTTAATTGGCGAATTGCCAAATGGTGTTCCTGCCAATCTTGTCCCTTTCATTACCCAATCGGCTATTGGCAAACGTGGGCAGATTACGGTTTATGGCGACGATTACAATACTCCTGATGGTTCTGCCATCCGCGATTATATCCATGTGGTTGATCTGGCAAAGGCACATGTTGCAGCGATTAAAAAACTGGAAGAAGGAAATCCTAACGGTAATTACGATGTTTTCAATATCGGTACCGGTAAAGGCTCTTCAGTTTTAGAAATTATTGCAGCTTTCGAAAAAGTGAACGGAGAGAAACTTGAGTATAAAATCGGTCCAAGAAGGGCAGGTGATATTGTTCAGATTTATGGCGACGTTCAAAAATCGAATAAAGAACTGGGCTGGAAAGCGAATCTTGATATCAATGAGATGATGCGCTCTGCGTGGGAGTGGGAAAAATACATCAAGGCTAACCCTTTTTAAATGAAGTTGTCGGAGCACAAGGATCTAAAAACTGCCATTACAGAATTGCCTGTTAAAGAAAAAGACAAGCTATTGCTGCGTTTGGTGGCCAAAGATAAAGTGCTTACAGAGCATCTTCATTATAAATTATTAGAAGATGAAACCGATTTGGAAGATCGGAAGGAGAGGATTAAAGCTGATGTGGAAGAACAGATTCTGGAACTGAAAAAACTAAATGCCAAAGAGGCATTGGTAAAGGTTCGGAAGATGATCACCTCGGTTAATCATTTTTATAAAGTGACTAAAGATCCGGTTGGTGAGGTAGAATTGAAACTATTTATCCTCAATGCCATCCCTTTTGATTATAAGAAATCAATTTTTGGTTATCGCGATTTTATGATGCTTTTCAGTATATTTTACTTAAAAACTGTCGCGGTAACCATAAATAAATTCAAAAAACTGCACGAAGACCTGCAGTTTGATTTAAGTGAAGACTTAAATAATTTGCTCGATAAAATCTATTCCTCTAAATTAGCTGGGGCAGCAGAGGCAAGCAATTTGCCAAAAGAGATAAGTTAAAGCTATGATATATCATTATGTTCGGATTATTTAAAAAGAAAAAAATAGCACCCGAATTTAATTTCTCTGGTATCGGCACAGATATGCACTCGCACATTATTCCGGGGATTGATGATGGTGCACAAACACTTAAAGATTCTTTCCTTTTGGCCAAAAAATTTAAAGCTTTGGGTTATAAGAAGCTGATTGCCACGCCGCACATCATGGCCGATTATTTTCGAAATACGCCCGATACCATTAACCGTGGCCTGGATATATTGAGAAAAGGATTGCAAGAAATCGAACTGGATCTGGAAGTTGATGCTGCTGCAGAATATTATCTGGACGAAACCTTAGAGAAAAAAATCAGACAGAAAGAGGTTTTAACTTTTGGTAATAATTATCTTTTGTTTGAATTATCTTATATAAATGCCCCTCAGAACCTGATCGATTTTATAAAGATGATGCAGGATGCTGGGTATAAGCCTGTATTGGCGCATCCTGAGCGTTACCCTTACTACTACAATTCTTTCGAAAGCTATCATCAGATCAGAGAAACCGGCTGCCTGTTGCAAATGAACGGCATTGCTTTAACAGGTTATTATGGCGCTGGCGCAAAAAAAGTAGCAGGAGAAATGGTCGAAAATCATATGGTCGATTTTGTAGGCAGTGATATGCACCATTTAAAACATGCCGCAGCGCTCGAAGACAGCCTTAGTACGCCTTTTATGCAACAACTGCTTACCCAATCTCAATTGAATAACGCATTGCTTTAAGCCCAATCCCCTAAAGGGGACTTTACCTTACTGACTGTAATAGCAATCTTTTTAAAAAAACGTTCTTTAATTTTGTTAGTTAAATAACTTTAGACAGAATTAAACGAAAGGTAAAATATAGATTTACCGTTGCTGTATACTCCCTGCCTTTAACTCCCCTTTAGGGGCTGGGGGTTACTCGTACCTCAAGGCCTCCACAGGATCTAGTTTTGATGCTTTTTTTGCAGGATAATATCCAGATAGAATTCCCACAAATACACATAATACAAAACCACCAATAATAAACAGCCAAGGGATTAAGAATGCACCACCCATTGCCAGGGAGATCAGGTTTCCTAAAACTATTCCCAGAAAAATACCTAAAGCACCACCCATTAAGCAGATTACTACGGCCTCGATTAAAAACTGGCGGCGAATTACCTTAGGGTTTGCGCCAATGGCTTTACGGATACCAATTTCGCGTGTACGTTCAGTAACTGAAACCAGCATGATATTCATTAAGCCGATGGAGGCTCCAATTAAGGTAATAACTCCAATAGCAACACCACCAATAGCCACAAAGGCCAGATTTTCGAATAAAGTTTGAGCGATAGCATCACTCTTGGTAATCTCGAAATTATTGGTTTCGTTCACCTTAACCTTGCGGATATTTCTGAATAGCGCAGTAGATTCGCCAATAATGTTTTCCTGCATCTCATTGCTGGGTACCATTACCGTTATGGTATAAGATGGATTTGCATTGGCGTTAATCTGTTTGGCCTTAAGCAAAGGTACATAAACAGCCCTATCTCCGCTAAAGCCCATACTCGATCCTTTTTTCTCTAATATGCCAACAATTTTAAAACGGTTATTACCTACGTTGATCAGTTTGTCTAACGGATCGGAGTCTTTAAATAATTTTTCAACTACTTCGCCGCCAACAATACAAACATTGCTTCCGAGCTGTATTTCAGAAACACTAAAATTTCTTCCCTGTGATAAATTTAGACCTTGTGAAGCTAAACCGTTTTCGTCTATACCCTGAACATTAATATTTGGATTGGTTTTTAAACTCCCGTATTTTATGGTAGAACCACCGCTGGCAAAAACACTTACGGCAACAGTTGCAGGCGTATTCAGACTATCTTTAAATTTGACAGCATCTTCGTAGCGGATGGCTTTAAAAGGTTTTGGGCGTTTGCCATTCCCAATTCTAATTCCTGTACCGCGGTTTCTGATGGTAAAAGAGTTGGCTCCCATACTACTGAAAGCATCGGTCATACTTTTCTTTACAGCATCAAGAGTGGTTAAAATCCCAACCAAAGCCATTAATCCAATGGCAATAATTAAGGCGGTAAGCATAGTACGCAAGCGGTTCGCTTTAATAGATTCTAATGCCAGTCTGATGTTTTCTCTGTAATTCATTTATAGTAAGTATCAAGTATCGGATCAAGTATTGAGTATCAAGTATTAAAATGGGATAAACCTTATACCCTATACCTTTTACCTTCAACCTCTATGGGTAAAAATAAAAAAAGTCCCGATGTTTAGACAAGGGGACTGCACTATATGTTACAATAATATTTTATTTATGCCGAGAAACTCGTACCACAGCCACATGTGCTGGTTGCATTAGGGTTAACGAAAGTAAAACCACGTGAATTTAATCCATCCTGCCAATCGATCATCATGCCCATTAAGTACATCTGGTGCGCTTTGTTCATAAAAACTTTAATGCCATCTATAAAAAATTCCTGATCGCCATCTTTTTTCTGATCAAAACCTAAAACGTAATTCATGCCGGCACAGCCGCCACCTTCTACGCCAACACGTAATCCATAATCTTCGCTGATCTCCTGCTGATCCTTTAATTTATATAACTCTTTAGCTGCTCCTTCAGAAAAAGTAACTGGTGCAAATGCTGTATCAACTGTTGTGCTCATGTTATTTAAATTTTATCTGTTACAAATATAAATAATAATGCACATTTTTGCTTTTAACGGTCTGTTAATATTACCGTAATTAAACAATACTTATGAATACCCAACAAATTTTAGTTGATATAGTGATCTTATTTGCAGGCATTTTCATTGCGTTAATGGCTGTTTATTATATTTTAAAGAGCGATATCCAGCGTTTTTTTAACTTAAAAACCATCGAGCTGAACAAAGAAAGCCGGGCACACATTTTGCCTTTGCGCTTACAGGCGCACGAGCGTTTAATCATATTTATCGATCGTATTAACCCCGCAAATTTGCTTGTGCGCCTGCACCAACAGGGAATTGCCATTGCTACGCTGCAAGCTGGTGTTTTAAATGAAATCCGTTCGGAGTACCAACATAATATTACGCAGCAGCTGTATGTAGATAGTGTAACCTGGAATGTGGTTCGTAAATTAAAAGACGATACCATTGCCATGATTAACAATGCAGTACAAGGTTTGCCTGCCGATGCAAACGGAATTGAATTGAGTAAAGCAATTTTACAGCACATGGCCGGTATAGATGAAAATCCCTACGATTTAACCATTGAACTGATCAAAAAGGATATTCACCAACTTTTTTGATGAGGTTAACTGGTTAATTGTTTAAATCGGCTAGCTGTAAATCCTTGGAATCGAATAATAATTTTTAGTTAGGCTGTTAACCAATTAACCAGTTTCAACAGTTAACCAACTTTGCTGTACTAACGAACCAATGACCATTGAACTAACCAATTATGAGCGAGAAAAAGCACACCACCGCCTCAGGTATTGAAATAAAAGCACTGTATACCGAAGCGAGGCCAATGGAAGAGTTGCCAGGAGAATTTCCTTTTACCAGGGGAATCCAGAAGGATATGTACCGCGGTCGCTTGTGGACGATGAGGCAGTATGCAGGTTTTTCAACTGCTGAAGAATCAAACAAGCGTTATCATTATTTATTGGCTCAGGGAACAACGGGTTTATCTGTTGCTTTTGATCTTCCAACGCAGATTGGTTATGACTCTGATCATGAAATGGCCGATGGAGAGGTGGGCAAGGTGGGCGTGGCTATCGATTCGTTAAAGGATATTGAAGTTTTATTTGATGGTATTGAGCTGAAAGACATTACTACTTCGATGACGATCAATGCAACGGCTTCAATTTTATTGGCCATGTATATTGCGCTGGCAAAAAAACAAGGTGCAGATTTAAAACAGATTTCGGGAACAATACAGAATGATATCTTAAAAGAATATGCTGCAAGAGGCACATATATCTATCCGCCAAAGCAATCCATGCGTTTAATTACCGATATTTTTGAGTTCTGTAGCTACGAAGTGCCGAAGTGGAATACCATTTCTATATCTGGCTACCATATTCGTGAAGCTGGATCAACCGCTGTACAAGAACTTGCTTTTACATTGGCCAACGGTAAAGCCTATCTAAAAGCCGCTTTAGATAAAGGCTTAGATATTAATGTATTTGCGAAGCGGTTATCGTTCTTCTTCAATTGCCATAATAATTTCTTTGAAGAAATAGCGAAATTTAGGGCCGCAAGGCGGATGTGGGCGAAAATTACCAAAGATTTGGGTGCTGCAGATGAAAAAGCGCAGATGTTAAGATTTCATACCCAAACCGGAGGCTCAACTTTAACGGCGCAACAGCCTTTAAACAATGTAATCAGAGTAAGCAATCAGGCTATGGCTGCCGTTCTTGGCGGAACTCAGTCCTTACATACCAATGGCTATGATGAAGCGCTTTCACTTCCGACCGAATCGGCTGCAAAAATTGCTTTACGCACCCAACAGATCATTGCCTTCGAGAGCGGTGTTACCGACACCGTAGATCCATTGGCTGGATCGTTCTTTGTAGAAAGCTTAACCGATGAAGTAGAGGCTGCTGCCTGGGCTTATATCGACCGGATAGATGCGATGGGTGGCTCGGTTAATGCCATTGAAAGCAACTATATGCAAAATGAGATTGCTGATGCAGCTTATCAATATCAAAAAGAAATCGAAAACGGCGAAAGGATCTCGGTAGGTGTAAATAAGTTTACCCAGGAGGAAGAAGGTCTGACGGAGGTTTTAAATATTGATGATTCAATCCGCAAACTGCAATCTGAAAAACTGGAATATTTAAAAGCGACCCGCGATAACGATGCCGTAGAAAAAGCATTGCAAAGCTTGCAGGAGGCGGCTAAAGGCGAAGACAATCTGATGCCGTTGATTATAGATGCCGTTGAAAAGTATGCTACACTCGGCGAAATTGCTGATGTGTTTAGGAGGACTTTTGGCGTTTACTAAGTAAACTAAGCACCCTGATCCTTTGCTTTATTCCAGATTAAAATTAAAGGTATTTTGCTTTTAATGAAACGATGATAAAATGAACAGATACTTCGTTCATTCATCTTAAAATAACAGGGCTAAAGTGTCGTAAAATTCATACAAAAACAAAACATAATGAAATAATAAAAAATCAATTTAAACGATTGACTTAAATTAATATTAATTTACTTATCTTATAGCTTTGATTTTCAGTTTATTCGAGATTAAAAAAGACTAAAACGCTTAACTAGTACCTAAAATGGCTTAGATTTTGCTTTTTCAACAGCTATTCGAAGTGAAGAGGGTTTATTAATGTTAAATAATGGTTAATGTGGATAACCAGTGTTAATAAATAGTTATCAACATAAAAAATTGAGGTTAAGTATGCTACTATATTCCTTATCAGTATGTTACGATTTATTTGAAATTTTTGTTTAAAATGTTGATAATTTTCTCAATATTCGTAGTCCCTAAACGGACCATCCCTTTAATTCGAATAGGCACTGTAAACCAATAAATTATAGAAATCGCAATGGAAAAAACTTGTACAGAAGTATGGAAGAACTGTCTTCAAATTATTAAGGATAACATTCCGAGCCAAAGTTTCAAAACCTGGTTCGAGCCAATAACAGCCCTTAAATTGGAAGGTAAGGTTTTAACTATACAGGTGCCAAGTTTGTTCTTTTACGAATGGCTTGAAGAACATTATGTAGGCTTGCTACGCAAGACTGTAAAAAAACAACTTGGAGAGGATGGCAGGTTGGAATATAACATCGTTGTAGATAAATCATCAAACAGCGGTAATCCTTATACTACCAATATGCCCTCAAATGGAAATGGAGCGGAGGCAAAGGTACAATCGATGCCGATTCCGGTTTCCATTAATAAGGATATTAAAAACCCATTTATTATCCCTGGATTAAAAAAATTAAATGTTGATCCACAATTAAACTCTAACTATACTTTCGAAAATTATATTGAGGGAGATTGCAACCGCTTGGCGCGTTCTGCAGGTTACGCTGTAGCTGCTAAACCAGGTGGCACATCTTTTAACCCTTTAATGATTTACGGTGGAGTAGGTTTGGGTAAAACACACCTGGCGCAGGCGATCGGCAACGAGATTAAACGCAGCATGCCAGATAAATTGGTGATCTATGTAAGCTGTGAGAAGTTTTGCCAGCAGTTTGTAGATTCATTAAAAAACAACACCATTAACGATTTCGTTAACTTTTATCAGGCAATGGATGTGATCATTATGGATGATGTACACAACTTTGCAGGTAAAGAAAAAACACAGGATATTTTCTTCCATATCTTTAATCACCTACACCAATCGGGCAAACAGGTAATTTTAACATCTGATAAAGCACCGAAAGATTTAGCTGGTTTGGAAGAGCGTTTGTTAAGCCGTTTTAAATGGGGTTTATCTGCAGATCTACAGATCCCTGATCTGGAAACGCGTATTGCTATTTTAAGAAAGAAAATGTATGCTGATGGTATTGAGTTACCGGGCGAGGTGGTAGAATATGTGGCACACAACATTGATAACAATGTGCGTGAGTTAGAGGGTGCTATGGTATCTCTTTTGGCACAGGCTACTTTGAATAAAAAAGAAATCGACTTGGCGCTTGCTAAGCAAATGTTGAAGAACTTTATCAAAAATACTTCTAAGGAAATTTCAATGGAATATATCCAGAAATTGGTTTGTGAATATTTCGAGGTTCCCGTTGATATGGTTAAATCGCAAACACGTAAACGCGAAATTGTTCAGGCACGTCAGATTTCGATGTACCTTTCTAAAAGCCATACTAAATCATCTCTGAAAACGATTGGTGCTTTCTTCGGTGGCCGCGATCACAGTACCGTAATTTATGCTTGCCAAACAGTAGAAGATTTAATTGATACTGATAAAAAGTTTAAAGCTTACGTACACGATATCCAAAAGAAATTAAAAATGAGCTAAACTAAGTTCAGAAACAGAAAGATAGAAGGGTTTAAATAAAATCTTTCGTTTATGTTCAAAAGTTTATGCAAAAAATAAAGGTCCGATACTTTGTCGGGCCTTTGTTTTGATGTGACTTTTTAAAATATTTAAAGTTTTTCTACTTCAGCTAAGCCATATAATAAGGCAGCAACATGCAGCGCCTGAGCTATTTTATTTTCCTCAATCAGTTGCCTTATTTCCTCAATAGTATATTCTTCAACATTTAATATTTCATGTTCATCTAAATGCTGTTCATGCGTTTTAATACCACCTGTTAAGAAGTAGGTAAAGGTTCTGTTGTTTGATGTTGCAGGGTTAGGATAAAGCTCGGCAATAAGTTTGCAGGTTTTGAAACTGTAACCTGTTTCTTCTAAAAGTTCACGTCTAACAGCAAATTCAGGTGCTTCATCACCGTCAATTACACCACCCGGAACTTCAAGCGAAATAATATCGGCTGCATGGCGGTATTGGCGCACCATGATTATTTTTCCTGCTTCTGTAAGTGCAATCGCATTAACCCAGTTTGGATACTCTAAAACATAATAATCGTCTTTTATAATGCCATCAGGAAGTTTAACTTCGTCTACCCTTAAGGTAGCCCACTTTTCTCTTACTAAATATTTAGAGGCAAGCTTTTGCCACTTTTCTATAATCATTATTTTATTTATGTTAATTGAATTACTCCTAACTGAGGTACTGTTGTATCGTTTTCTGACGGTGCAAATTTACCAAATGTACGATCTTGTGCCGATCTGACAGGTATTGGTAGATTAAATTCAGTTTTGGCGCAATAATTTGGTTTCTATCGGCGCTTGTACCTAATTCATAATATAAGAATTCGCTCAGGGAGTCGAGTTTTTCGGGAGGGAGGTTGCCCTCGGTTAACCAATTTTCAAAAACCGAAAACTCTTCATTTTCCAGAATCTCTTTTGGCAATTCAAAGCCCCCTTCCATCGTTTCATCAAAAAGTTGATTGGCCTCGGCCAACTTGCCTTCTAACTTTAAGCCCATAATACGGGCTAAAACCTGTGCAAGTTTCTGTATATCTGCTGTGATTAAATCTCTTCTGTACATTATTGTTGTAATGTTCTAATCTGTTGGAAAGTTGTTTGTAGTCGGAGGCCCGGGGTCGGAAGTTTATAGTCAGTTAACCAATTTATACAATTAAACGGTTAACCCATCACCAGATGACCTACCAGCTTCCGCTGCTTCCGCCACCACCAAAGCTTCCGCCGCCAAAACCACCGAATCCACCGCCACCAGAAGAACCGCCTCCCCAGCCACCGCTGCTTCGGCCACCACCGCCACCGCTTCCAAAAAGCATAGCCCAGAACAAAGCGTTAGATGCACCCCGACCGCCAATTACTTCGCTACCGCCTCCGCCACCTTTCCTCATGATAATGATGATTACAATTACAATAATGATAATAATCACAATACTGCCACCTCCGCCACCTTTCTTTGAAGAAGTTTTAGAATTATCATTTTTATATTCGCCTTTCGTATATTTTATAATCGAAGTAGTACCTTCATCTAAGCCGGCAAAATAATTTCCTGCCCTAAAATTGGGTTTAATGTCGTTATCAATAATACGCTTGGCATAAATATCGGGCAATGCGCCTTCCAAACCATAACCTGTTTGGATAGAGATTTTTCGATCGCCAACGGCCACAACGATCATAATACCATTGTTTTTGCCACTTTGGCCTACTCCCCATTTTCGGCCCAGCTCTACAGCGTATTCGTTAATATCATAATCGCCTACCGATTTTAATATCGCGATAGCAATCTGTGTTGATGACGAATCATTAAAAGCCACTAATTTAGTTTCCAGTTGCTGCTTTTGATCGGCAGATAGCACATTAGCGTAATCATTAACCAAGGTATTGGGCTTCTCGGGAAAATCCTGTGCAAAGGCGAAAGTGAATAATAAACTCAGTATCGAGAAAAGGAATATTTTCTTCATCTCTTATTTGTGCTCTAGGTTATCCATAAAAACGATATCATTTGGCAATTCATTAATGTCGCCTTTTTGAGGGGGGAAGAACAAAGCTAGTTTTTCTCCGGCCAATGCTACACCTGCAATAATGCCATCAGCTAAATCGCCTTTTGCAAAGTGTGCCGTCATCGCTATTTTGGTTGTTTCCCAAAAATTTTCAGGTACTACCTGGTTAATGCCTACATCGCCAATAATGGCGAATTTATGATCGGCATGTGCCAGGTAAATCAGTACCCCATTTCTTTTGGCTGTTTTGTCCATATCCAGCTTGGTAAAATACTCGATAGCTTTCTCGTATGGATCACCTGCGCAATGTTTGTCAATAGCAATCCTAATTTCTCCAGAAGTTGCTCTTTCTGCATCGGAGATTGCGTTTGCTATTTTTTCTTGTTCAATATCTGAAAATAATGACATGTGCTTATTTTGTATGAAGTAAAAAGGGTAATAAATGCTTAGTTAATAAACATTCACTACCCTTATATATTGTGTTGAGAATATTAAAATTCTACTTTAGGGGCATCTTTTGCGGTGGCATCGGCCTCAAAATATCCTTTAGCTTTAAAGCCGAACATGCCGGCTGTTAAATTGGTCGGAAACGATCTGATTTTGCCATTATACTGTTGTACGGCATCGTTAAAATCCTTACGGGCAACGGTAATCCTATTTTCGGTGCTTTCTAACTGCGCCGATAAATCACTGAATTGCTGTGTGGCCCTTAATTCAGGGTAATTTTCGGTAATCGATAATAATTTACCCAAAGCCTGACTCAATTGTCCCTGAGCAGCCTGGTATTTTTGGATGTTTTCTGGTGTCAGTTCATCAGCTTTAACCGTCATCTGTGTTGCTTTTGCACGCGCTTCAGTTACGGCAGTTAAAGTACCCTGCTCAAATTTAGCGGCCCCTTTTACCGTAGCTACCAGGTTAGGAATTAAATCTGCTCTTCTTTGATATTGGGTTTGCACGGTTCCCCATTTTGATTTAACGTTTTCATCAAGTTTAACCATGCTGTTATATCCGCATGAACTTAAAGTGCTCACTGCAATAACTGCAGCTAAAATTCCAAATATTAATCTTTTCATTTTTATGGTTTTTGTCTTTTTAATAAAATTGATTTATGGTCAATTTACGAATTAGATATCAAATTGCATGCCTATGTTACACTTTCAATGATTATATGACAGGTTGACAAGCTACTCATTGAATTTAATGAGATTAAATTGGTGTTTTTTGTTTTGGAGCGCAGTGCTTTTCGCTTTTTTTTATGCTGGTCCCGCTCTGCGCTTTATCCCGATAGAAAACCTGTGAAACAAGCAGCACACCAAAATATAACATAAACCGGTGCTTAAATCGGGATGCCCGCTCCGATCGGGGCTAGGTACTTTGGCTTGCGGCACAGAAAACCGACATAGGAGAAAAGAAATAACCTAATTAAACCCGATCGAACGGATGCCCCCGGTTTTTTATCGGGGCAGGAGGAAGAGCGGGAAGAAAAAGGCCTATGGAATACTGCAATTGCTTTCCAACTAAATATTTGCTTTCTGAGTGTACAAATAATTTTTTTATATGGTTTCAACAGAATGCTAAATCGTACCAATTATTCTTCATAGTTGCCTATCTTTGTAGGGTTCGGGATAAAAACCTGACATGATATGCAAAAAGACATCGAAATTACGCTGCTCCCACACGAGGTAGAGCAAACAGAGGTGATTAACCAGAAACTGGCTGAAGCCCTAAAATTACCTGGTTCAAGAATTAAAGGCTATGAAATCCTGAAAAGATCGATAGATGCCCGCTCGAGAAAAGTGATATTCAGACTTCAGGTAAAAGTTTTTGTAGATGAGGAAGGCACTCCCGAAGTGTACACCATTAATTATAAAAATGTAAGCGATGCCAAGCCTGTGATAATTATCGGGGCTGGCCCAGCGGGCTTGTTTGCAGCTTTGCAGTGTATAGAGAATGGATTAAAGCCCATTATTATCGAACGTGGTAAAGATGTAAAACAACGGCGGAGAGATTTGGCTGCCATAAACAAGCAGGGTTTAGTGAATACTGAATCTAATTATTGTTATGGTGAAGGTGGGGCAGGAACCTATTCGGATGGTAAACTGTATACCCGTTCCAATAAACGGGGCGATATTAATAAAGTGCTCCAGGTTTTTGTAAACCATGGGGCAGAAGCTGATATTGCTATCGATGCCCGTCCACATATAGGTACCAACAAACTTCCGCATATTATCACTTCCATAAAAGATACAATCCTGAATGCTGGGGGCGAGGTGATGTTCGATAGTCGTATGACTGATATTTTGATCGAATTCGGAAAAGTAAAAGGAATTGAGATAAATTTTGAGGAAAAGTTGTTTGCTGATGATATCATCTTGGCAACAGGTCACTCTGCAAGAGATGTGTACGAATTGTTGAACAGTAAAAATATCCTGATTGAGGCAAAACCATTTGCTTTAGGCGTACGGATTGAGCATCCTCAGGAGATTATTGATTCAGCCCAGTACCATTGCAATATTAGATCGGAATTTTTGCCTCCCGCGTACTACAGTTTGGTGGAGCAGGTTGGTGCCCGTGGGGTGTTTTCTTTTTGCATGTGTCCTGGAGGTATTATTGCGCCTTGTGCTACGGGCGAAAATGAAATCGTGGTAAATGGTTGGTCGCCATCTAAACGGAATAATCCTTATGCCAATTCTGGAACAGTGGTTCAGGTTACGCTAAACGATGTTCAGGGTTACGATCCGCTTAGAATGTTGCATTTCCAATCGGAGATTGAAAAAATGGCTTTTGAGGCCGGCGGCGGAAATCTGGTAGCTCCGGCCCAGCGCATGGTTGATTTTGTGAACAATAAATTATCGATCGATCTACCAAAGAACTCCTATCTGCCCGGCACCAAAAGTTCGATGCTGGATAATATCTTACCCGATTTCGTATCGGATAGTTTACGTGTAGCATTACCCTTGTTTGGGAAAAAGATTAAGGATTATTATACAAATGAAGCTATTTTAGTAGGGGTAGAGAGTAGAACATCATCACCGGTTAGAATTCCAAGAGATAAAGAGACTTACCAGCACCCTCAGATAAAAGGTTTATATCCTTGCGCAGAAGGTGCAGGTTATGCCGGTGGAATTGTATCGGCAGCAATAGACGGTATTAACTGTGCGAATGCAATATTAAACGCATCTTAACAAACTTTATATTGCCCCAATTGTTGTTTTGGTATGTTTAATATTACGAACGAAATTAAAAAGGCATTTAATGGCGATGCCTGGCATGGTAACCATGTAATGCAAACCTTAAATAATGTTAATCCTGAAAGCGCGTTTAGTCATTTAGTTCCAGGGGCGCATTCCATTGCCGAAATTGCCCTGCATTTAACTGCATGGACAGAAGAAGTTACCTCAAGACTGAGTGGAAAACCTGCTGCAGAACCCGCAATGGGCGATTGGCCAATGCCCGAAAGTAGAACGCCTAAGGCTTGGGAGCGCATTATCTTTAATTTTAAAATTGCTAATGAAGAACTCATCCGCTTGTGCGAAAACATAAAAAATAACCAATGGAATGATGAAGTAAAGAGTGAGCGGAACCCGGCATTGGGAACAGGCGTAACCAATGCAGAGCTTTTAAGTGGTTTGGCACAGCACCATGCCTACCATTCTGGTCAGATCGCTTTGCTTTCTAAATTTTAATGGCTTAATTAACCTGTAATCAATAAATCTTTGGAATCACCTTTATGAAGAAGACACTTATTATCGGCGCGTCGCCAAACCCATCCAGATATGCTTATAAAGCAGCCAATATGCTCAAGCGCTTCAATCACGAAATTGTTAACGTGGGCATAAAAAAAGGAGAGGTTGCAGGCGTTGAAATTGAAAAACCTGATCAGATCCACAACGATATAGACACCATAACTTTATATATTGGCCCACCCTTACAGGCGCAATATCACGATTATATCCTGGCAACAAAACCTAAGCGGGTAATTTTCAATCCAGGAACTGAAAATTATGAGCTGGAAAAATTATTGGATCAACACAATATCGAACCCGTTGAAGCCTGTACTTTGGTATTGCTAAGCACAGGGCAGTATTAAAATCTATATACCACTCCCCAGTTTACATAATCGGCCTGTGCAAAGTGCATATAGGTTTTTGCCTGTAAGCCAATGTGCGGCGTAATATTAAAAGTAGGTCCAAATGTCCAATACCAGCTCGCTTTATCCATCAACCTATTGTAGTGGGCGTATTTTCCAATCTGTGCCGCAACAGTTACTCGCCACAAGTTGATATCAGCACCAATACTGATCCCGGTACGCCATTTATTATACGAAGTGCCATAGTTCTGAAAGGTTGCTCCATAATTATCCGGGTCAAATACGGTAAAATAATAAACGGCATCAGCACCGGCCTTAAGTGACATCACATCATTTAGGTAAAAATTGTAACCCGCATATAACCCGCTTTTGTATAAACTTTTTGCTCTATCGCCAAATACCCCCCTTGCGCCTAAACCCGCACTAAGCTCAATTGAATTACGCTGTAAAGTGGTGTATGTGCTTTTCCGCTCAGTAGTTAATGTTTTCGGGTTGTTTAGTTTAAGTCCGATGTAAACATTTCCGGTGTTCAAACCCCCATTGGGTACAGTAGCTCCACCATTCGATACGTGTAAAAAACCGAAACCTACTAACAGATCCGCATATTTACTCATTGGCAGCTCCATTCCTAAGTCTGCTTTAATGGTTTCATTAATCGGGCTTCCCAAAAAACGGTTTTTGGTATTGTTAAAGTAATACTTGTTTGTATAACCCAAGCCAACGCCTGGCGTAAAATTAAATTTAGCTTTTCCGATTTTGAATAGCTGAAAATCCATCTGTGCCACTAAGCCATATATCTGGCCAAAAGCATTGGCCGAAGTATCTTTTGTACCTTTCAGCTTGCTCAGGTCTCTAAAAACAAATCCGATCCCGTAAGATTGGGCACCACCAAATCCAATCCATTTATCGCTGTTCTGGCTGATGTCTTTAAAATATGCCGCATCAAATCCCGTAATCTGATCCTGAAACAGATGCCCCTGATCATTATTTATATGTGTACCAAATATGGGCTTAATAATAATCGAATGATTTTCGGGAGCAATTTGAGCCTTGGCAAACGCGCAGCCCGTAATAACGAAAATAAAAGAGAGTAGTTGTTTTTTCATTAGCTTTTACTAAAACGGTAAGCAAGACTATAAAAGGCATAACGGTAGCCAGTGGCACTGTTTTTAACTTCGTTCGAAGTAAAAGTAGCGGTATAATTGGCTGTCCAGCGTGCAATGGCGAACGTTAAACCTACCTGTGTGGTAAAAACAATTGGCTTAGGCTTAAAAGTGATCGGCCCTTTATCATTCAAAAATAAGCCTCCCTGCAAACTGGAGTCGAACGCAACAGCATGTAACTGAGGACTAACAGAAAGGAAAAGTTCGTACTTGCGTTGCGGTTTGTTCGGATGGTTATTGCTGACCAAGCTATTAAAAGCCGATGAACCATCCATATCATTAAATCTGCCCAAACGGAACATCGCACCGAGATTTGCTTTTGTAATCACATTACCAACTGCGGCTGAAGTTGTTCCTGTAATATCGAATATTTTATTGTTTGTGCTCATTAAAAGCTTGTTGTATTCTACACCTAAGTTTAATGTTGGTTCGCTGTTTAAACCGTATTCCCATCCTTCAATCTGATTTTGACCAACCAGTTTATGAAATGCTTTTTGAAACTCTTCACCCAAAGCATCTTTTCCCGTAAGTCCAATCTGCGCAGAAACCTTAAGCATCTGTTTATTTGCGTAAAACCGACTATAATTTGCCTCGCCATAAAGGTATGCCGTAAAAGGGCGGTCGTGTAGGGCGGGGTTTGGTACAAAGCTGTAATACGGATTGTATATTTTTTGGCCAAATTCAAAACCGATAATTTCTTTACTTCTTCCTGCTTTTAAATTCTCCCCGTTCAGGGCATGCCTATATTTAATAAAAGCACCGTTTGTATAATAACGGTCGCTGGTAATGTCAATGTAGGCATCGTTCTCAGAGATAACAACAAGCTCATTTTTATAATTTTGCGCATAACCGATTTCCGCTATGCCGATAAATAGCAGAGAAAAGTATAGTTTGAGCATCAACTTCATTTATATGGATGGTTTAATAAAGCCATAAAAGTATTAATTATTGCTCGAAATTTCGATACGATGGTTGCCAATTGCTGCTGGAAAACTTCGAAAGTCTATTCAGTCCACACAGGTTATGCTACACTATATAAGAATGTTTTTGTTTTTTAGCAAAGGCAGGTTCTTACTGCTATGTAGGTTTGTTCCCGCTATCCGCTTTATCCAGATGAAAACCTGTGAAACAAGCAAGCACACCAAAATATACCACAAACCGGTGCTTAAATCGGGATGCCCGCTGCTATCGGGTTTATTCTGCAGGGTCTTGCGAAGTTTTAAAAGGCTGGGCGCATGGAAACCCTGGAAGCCTGAAGGGGAGTAGCCCGCCCGTCCCTAAATACGCTTTCGCTCAAAAAGTTTTGCTATCCTCGAAACTTTTTCCTGTTGAAAACCATGTAGTTAGCTTAAACCTTCAGATAATCGGCGTAAAAGCTTTGCGGTAGTGTTAATTTTTTCTACTTTTGCATCCCGCTTCGGAGGAAGGGTTTTGAATGAAAGGATGGCGTAGAGATAAGGAGAGCGGGATTTATTTAAAATAAATGTTGCGGAAGGGGAAAAGATTGCTATCTTTGCAGCCCGTTCAGGAATGACGGAAAGCTGAATAACATCAGCGTATTGAAAAGAGGGAATAGGAAAAAAGAAGGCTGAAAAAATAAAATTTATTTTATTTGGAAGTTCGGAAAAGATCCTTACCTTTGCACTCCCAACCGAAAGGAAAGGGAAARACCGGAACGKCGGATGTCGGRAAGGTAACAGAAAAAAGATTGAAACGGATTGAAACACAGGTTGGACGAAYAAGACCAGCTGAAACTGAAACCGAAGATATATA
This sequence comes from Pedobacter kyonggii, assembly GCF_004310665.1. Lineage (GTDB taxonomy): Bacteria > Bacteroidota > Bacteroidia > Sphingobacteriales > Sphingobacteriaceae > Pedobacter > Pedobacter kyonggii. The sequence goes on from NZ_SIXF01000032.1 coordinate 64,406, forward strand.
AGTGAYCGGCCGCGAGGYTTACCAGRTCAAYAAGTTCTTAAAAGAGATGTCAATGTAGCGTAGCGAGGTAATGRAGTACCGATCAAAGTACATGATTACGTAGCTTTATTTTAAAGGTGGTGTCTAACAGACAACATAACAAAAAAGAAGACTATTTTTAACAATAGTTAAAACTGGTCAGCATCTTACAACACATTTTACAATGGAGAGTTTGATCCTGGCTCAGGATGAACGCTAGCGGCAGGCCTAATACATGCAAGTCGAACGATATCATCCAGCTTGCTGGATGAGAAAGTGGCGCACGGGTGCGTAACGCGTATGCAACCTACCTTAATCTGGGGGATAGCCCGGAGAAATCCGGATTAATACCGCA
>NZ_SIXF01000033.1 GCF_004310665.1 Pedobacter kyonggii
GACTCTCCTATGCAGAGCCTGAGATAGAACTCTCAGCAGATTCCTGTTTTACGGCACAGGAACAGGAGTTTCTTGATCATCGGATAATCCGTCTTGAAGGGAAAACCCAAAAGCAGAAAAACCCATATCAGGCAAAAGACCTAAAGAGGTATGTATGGGCAATAGCCAGACTTGGGGGATGGAAAGGCTACGAAAGTAAAAGACACCCAGGAATTACAACCCTTTGGATAGGCATCAAGTATTTTAAAGCATCAATGCAGGGCTGGGATATCCACAGAGATGTGTCCACACGATAGGCGCAGGCGGGAATCTTAACGGGATAGACTTTTAGGATTATTCATAAGTGGTCCTTTTTTTCAAAGGCATTCATGAGCACTACGTGGTTCCCAATCGACCCGATAGCCATCGGGTTGAGAATGACGATCTCTAGCAACTTACTATTCTCAAATGGCGTAACTAAGATTGACCTGCTGCCTTATGCAAATTACTTAGATCTGTTCCCCTAAAAGTGCTTTCGGCATTTGGGTGCAGGTTTTCGGGGTCCAGTAAAAAAGTAGCTATCCCTAGTTCCAACCCAAATTTAATTTCCGATTCCGCATCATCACCTATAATTAAAATATCATCCGTGTTTAAGGCGTATTTATCAATCAGTAGTTTAAAAGCTTCCTTTTTATTGGTGGTTGAAACATCCACAACATGTACGGCTTCAAAATCATCGGCAATGCCCAACATCTTTACTTTTGAGGTTTGCTGTTTTGGGAAACCTGCTGTTACAATAAATTTCCGGCCTTTAAGACTTTTAATGTAATGATAATCATCACTTGGTTTTAATGGTTTCGTTACCTGGCGGTTTTGCAGGTAAGCAAGTATATCGGGCATTAATTCTTCGCTAAAGCCATATTTTTTGGCCACTTTTTGAAAAGGCGTTCTAAGCATGTCTTGTTTTGCAAGCTGAAAATCTTCTTTACTGATCCCTAAATCCAAACTTTCCAGGAAATTGTATAACTCACCCATTAACTGTTCTTCATTTGGTTTGGTAAAATAGATGGTATTGTCTAGATCGATAAAAAAAATATGCTTCATTTAAATGGAATGATTTATGTTGTAATAAAAGCAAAACAACAAGTGCTAATTAATGTTTAATTATTTAAAGAATAAAGTTATGACAAAGGAAACAAAAATTATTGTAGGCGTATTAGCTGGAGCAGCACTTGGTGCAACAATCGCATTGGCATTATCTTCAGATTCGACAAGCGATTTAAAAGGTAAAGTATCAGATTTTTTTGCTGATCTATTAGACGCTTCAAAAGATAAATTAGCGGGTTTAGCAGATAAAGCTACAGGTGTAGCCGATAAGGTGAAAGATAAAATAGCAGAAATAAATGCATAAAGAATTGGAAGTGCCGGAAATATCCGGCATTTTTATTCTATATATTTTCTAACCACCATCTCAATGAACATTGCTTTTCATGGTGCCGCCCGTACAGTTACGGGGAGTAAGCACCTTATTACCTTAAAAAACGGCACTCAGATTTTATTAGATTGTGGCTTATTCCAGGGAATGGGCCATGTTACCGATAAATTAAACGATTTTTTCGGCTTTGATGCCAAAAAGGTTACTTACCTGGTTTTATCACATGCACATATAGATCATTGTGGCTTATTGCCCAAATTGGTTGCGGAAGGATTTGAAGGTAAGATTTTCTGTACTTCGGCAACTATGGATCTGGCCCGCATTTTAATGATGGATTCTGCCAAAATCCAGATGCAGGATGCAGAATTTTCTAACCGCCATCTGCGTGAAGGCGAAGAAATGGAAGAACCGCTTTACACCGATGAAGACGTTACCAAAACGCTTGGTCAGATGAAGATTGTGGAGTATGAAGAAGATTTCGAGATTGAGGCGGGAATTCGGTTAAGGTTTACTGATGCAGGGCACATTTTAGGTAGTGCTGCGGTACATCTTACCATTGCAGAAGAAGGAAAACCTACACGGATTACCTTTTCTGGTGATGTTGGCCGTTATGGCGACCTGCTTTTAAAAAGTCCTCAGCAGTTTGATCAGGCCGATTATATCTTAATGGAATCTACCTACGGCGATTCGCTACATAAAGACCTCGATCCGATCGAAAACATGCTTTTAGAGATCATAAATAATACCTGCAAAATAAAAAAAGGCAAAGTAATTATTCCTGCCTTTGCCGTTGGCCGTACTCAGGAGTTACTTTATGCTTTAAATGGACTTGAGTTAAAAGGTAAACTGCCTGATGTATCTTATTATGTAGATAGTCCTTTATCATCAAAAGCGACTGAAATTCTTAAAAACCACCCTGAAGTATACAATAATGGGGTTAAAGAAACTTTAAAGGTAGATCATGATATATTTGGTTTTAAAGGGCTGCGTTTTATCGAAAGTGTAGAAGAATCGAAAGCTTTAAATGCCGATCCCAGGCCATGTGTAATTATCTCTGCATCAGGCATGGCAGAGGCTGGTCGTGTAAAACATCATATTAGGAACAATATTGGTAACCATAAAAATACCATTCTAATGGTGGGATATTGCGAACCTAACTCGCTTGGCGGTAAATTAATCGCCGGACAAAAAGTTGTAGAGATTTTCCGCGATGAATATGAAGTTAAAGCCGAAGTAAGATCGATAAAATCGATGAGCGCACATGGCGATTACGAAGATTTACTGCAATTTTTATCCGGTCAGGACCCAGCGAAAGTAAAACAGCTGTTTTTGGTGCATGGAGAATACGAAGTACAGCAACATTTCGCCAGCAAATTGAAAGATGCAGGTTTTAAACATGTAGCTATCCCCGAATATCATCAGGTATTTGAGATTGAGTAACGATTAAGCGTTGGTCTGGATTTGTATTCCAGACCTTCATTCTCCAGATTTGTAATCTAGTTTTTTTGATTCCTCATTTTCTTTAAGCTTTAGTCTTTCAGCTTTCCTCCCTATCTTTGCCCACATGGATGTTTTTGGTAAAGCGTTAACAGATATTTATAGAACCGGCGAGGCTGATACGCTTTGGTTGCACAATTCGTATGGCGAGCCAGAAGAAATGCCTTTAGAATTTTTCTTCCGTGATGATGAAGATATGCCCGTTCTAGAACTTCAGGCGTTACACATGTGCAGCGGAAAGGTATTGGATATTGGTGCCGGTGTAGGTAGTCATGCTTTACTTTTACAGGCTTTTAATATCGATGTAACGGCTATTGATATTTCGGAAGCAGCTGTTGATATTATGAAAGCGCGTGGTGTAAAAAAAGCATTCATACAGGATGTTTTTACCTATCAGGAAAAATTCGATACGATTATCATGCTCATGAACGGCATCGGTTTAACCGGAACTTTGCCCGGTTTTAAGGATTTCCTGATCAAGCTAAAAGACCTCATCAATCCCAATGGACAGGTTATTTTCGATTCTTCTGATATTGCTTATTTATACGAAGATATGCCGAAACCGCAAGACCAATATTATGGTGAGGTATCTTATCAGTATGAATATAAGGGCGAAAAAGGCAATTGGTTTAATTGGATTTATATAGATGAAGAAACCATTAAACAGATTGCTAAAGAGACAGGATGGAATGCTGAATTGATTTTTGATGATGGCGAAGATCAGTATTTAGTCAAATTGACTTTGATGCAATAATCTAAAAGTCATAAAGCTTTTCGAACTCACGTTTTAAATGAGCAGGCTCATAAATTTGTTAGGATACGAATATGAGCAATACGAAAATTAAACTAAGTGTGTTAGATCAATCACCCGTTCGCAAGGGTGTTACCGCCCGCCGTGCCATTGAAGAAACCACTATACTTGCACAAGAAACCGAAAGATTGGGATATCACCGTTTCTGGGTTTCAGAACATCATAATACCACCAGTTTAGCGGGGTCAACGCCCGAAATCTTAATTGCCCATTTGGCCAATCATACCAAAACTTTAAGGATAGGTTCTGGCGGTATTATGCTGCCTAACCATAGTGCGTTAAAGGTTGCAGAAAGTTTTCGCTTGCTGGAAGTGATGCACCCTAACCGGATCGATCTGGGAATGGGCCGCGCACCGGGTACCGACCGCATTACGGCTTCGATGCTTAATCCATCAAACAATTGGAGCGAGCAGGATTTTGTAGAACAATTGCGCGAGCTGCAACATTATTTGCATGATACCTCTGATGGGGGGATCCAGGCCAAAATAAAAGCCATTCCCATTGCTGAAACCGTTCCGCAACAGTGGCTTTTGAGCAGCAGCGGACAAAGTGCCTTATTTTCGGCGCACTTTGGAATGGGCTTTTCTTTTGCGCATTTCATCAATCCGCATGGAGGACCACAAGCTGTTCAATATTACAGGGAGCATTTTAAACCTTCGGTTGATTTGGTAAAACCAGTTGAAAACGTGGCGCTTTTTGTTTTCTGTTCGGAAGATGAAGAAAAGGTAAAACAGCAGGAGGCTTTAATGGTTTACCGTTTTCTTCAGCTAGAAAAGGGTGGAGGCTTAGCCTCCGTAGGTTGGAACGATATAAAAGACATCAATTATAACGCTGCGGAACAGGAACGGATTAAGGCCAATAAACCACGAATGATTTACGGTACCCCAGCGGTAATTAAAGAGCGGCTTACCAAATTGGCTGCCGATTATGATGTTGATGAACTGATGGCAGTTACCATTACCGAGCATTTTGAAGACCGGATAAAATCGTACGAATTGCTTGCGGAGATGTTCTTATAGGTAAAGTCGTCATTGCGAGGCACGAAGCAATCCTACAACTATGGTGGGATAACAAATAAAACTTAGCTAATGCATTAATATTATTCATTTTTACAGTTGTTTATGACTGCCGTGGTCTGTGTCTCCACAGACCACTATGAAAGTTTGAAAAGAAGAATAGTCGCCGAGGCCTGTGGAGACACAGACCCAGGATCAGATTTCTCTACTGCGGTCGAAATGATGATAACGCTCAATCAACCTAAAAACTAAAAAACGTTTGTCGGCCGCCAACTTTTTGACCAAAGTTTTGGATATTATAAGTGAGGGTAAGCATGCCATATCTACCCAGGTTATTACTCTGCGTATCGATAACGCTGTTGCCCGTAATCTGGATGTTCCTACGCACATTGCTCTGCAAAATATCATTCACCGAAAATTTTAACTGCGCCCTGTCGTTTTTCATGAATAGGTAAGTAAGAGCGGCATTCCAGAATTTGATGTTATTGTTATATCCCGCAATTTTTTGGTCATTGATGGTTAAAGAATAGCTGGTTTCGAAAACCAGTTTTTTGGGATAACGGATAATCAGTTCGGATGTGCTTTGGTGGGTATTGTAGCTAATGTTCGTATAATAGCTATCATCGTACCTACTGCGATTCAAATTTACAGAATACGACTGGTTAATTTCTAACTTGTCATTCAGGTTTAACCTTACACTTCCGTTTGGCCCTACATAAAACACATTTGCATCGCTCTCAATGTTGTTCACAATAACAGGTGTATGATCAAAATTGGCCCAGAAACCTAAACCTACTTTTAAACTGGTTTTATCTTTTTTGAAATCTTTCGAAATATTGGCTCCGCCACTAAAATTGTAAATACCGCTTTTGTTAACCGGATTGATCGTTTGAATGCCGTTATTTATGCTAATAGTGTTAACCACACCATTTTTTGTGAAACTACCGTAACCATATAAATTATAGTTGATGAGGCTTTTAGGATCATATTTGTACATATTCATGCTTAAATTTTGCGTACGGGCAGGCAACAGATTCGGATTGCCGTTTCTGATATAAAATGCATTGGTATTATCTGCAACTGGCTGAAGATAGCTAACATTGGGCTCTGTAAACCTGGCAGAATAGTTAAGTCGGAATATTTTGTACTTCAATTGAAATGTTGGCCACATGAAATTATAACGCTGATCAATATCTACGTTATCGGTAAAGCGGTTGTTTAACGAAATGTAATTGTGTACCAATCCTGGTTGAAGGTAGAGATCTTTAGTTACTTTATACCCTAGACTGATGTTTGTGTTTGTTTTGAAGCCAGCTTGTTTAACGGTTTGCGATAAATTGGGGATTGCAATATCGTACAGCTGGTTAGCCGGATTGCGGTAAAAAGTGCTTAATGCATTTTCGTTATTGATGATATTTCCGCTTACATCTGCTTTAAAATTCAGTTTTTTGCTAATTGGTTCGGTGTAGTTACCATATAAGTAAGACCTGAAATTATCAATGGTATTATTCCTTAACTGATCAATTTCCGAAGTAGATGGCGTGAGGTAAAAAACACTGCTGCTCCTGTTGTAATTGATAATTGGATTAGGGGTTGCAGAAATATCGGCTCCAAGATTGAAAGATCTTCCTGCCTTTTTAAAATCCTTACTAAAATCGGCCCTTAACTGGTACTTGTTGCTTGAAGTATTCAGGTCATTCAAATTATCGAGCGTATTAATGAGCTGATTATTCTCATTATTATTGCTTGAAGAAACCTTGCTTACTGAGTTGTTGGAGCTGAGCACAATTGCCGGCTCTATGGTTAGTTGTGTTAAAGAATCGATTTGCCAGTCTAATTTTCCACCAATATTGTGTTTTAGAATAAGAGAATTGGTATTTTCGCTAGCGTTGGTGATCAGTCTGTCGGTACCTAATGTTTGGTTGGTATTGGTGAGTTTCTCCAGAAGATTATCCGATCGGCCAAAGAAATATTGGGTATTAATTTTGATCCCTTTTTTGGTTAAAGTGTTAAAATTAAAACCACCACCCGACGAAGTCTGGACACCATTATAACTGCCTCCGAAATTAATGCCATTAAACTCGAAATAACCTCCAGAAGTCATCATCATAGAATTTACACCGCTCCTGCTAAATCCACCGATACGTTGTACATCATTGGGGTTAAAGCCCGGCTGATTGATGTTGTTGCCATAAGCCAATATACTTACCTGTGTGGTATCTCTAAAGAAGTTCATTAATCCACCTGCCTGATACAGGTCTTTTAAACCTCCACCAGCATATAGTTTGCCGAAAGCTCCTTTTTTAATCGCTTTTTTCAACTTTAAATTGATAATCTGCGGGATTTCTGCTGCCGTTAAATCCGGATCACGTCTTTTTGCCTGTTTATCATCAACCACCTGCACCTTATCTATGATATTAGCAGGTAGATTTTTGGTTGCAATCTGCTGGTCGCCACCAAAAAACTCTTTTCCATCCACTAAAATTTTACTAACTGCTTTACCGTTAACCTGTATAGAACCATCGGCTGCAATGGCAACGCCCGGAAGCTTTTTTAATAGATCTTCTACCACCGCCGATGGCAGGGTTTTAAAGGATTCTGCATTAAATTCAATGGTATCTTTACGTACAATTACGGGTGGCCTTTCTCCTGATATTACCACTTCGTTTAGGTCATTTGCCTTAACGGAAAGATAGAGGGTGCCCAAATTTAACGCGGGATTGGCTGCGGTTAGTTCAACCTCTTTTCGATATGTTCCATATTGCCATGCGGTTACCACTAAACGGTATTTTACGCCTATGGTTAAGCCATTGATTTTAAAAACGCCTTTGTCATCCGATAATTTATAAGTGCTTAATATACTATCGCCAACTTTATATACTGAAACTGTTGAGTAGTTTAAGGTAGTTTTGTGATTGGCGCTGTCAGCTAAAATTCCAGTAATGCTTCCGTTTTTTTGTGCAAATAAATTAAAAATAACTAAGGTAAGGGCGATTGAAAGTAAGAGTTTCTTCATGTATATTAAATAAGCAAACTAAAGTTAGGCGCTATGTTTTTACGGTACAGATAAATGTGATGAACGATAAAAAAAATGTGACAGATTAAAAATCTGGCTTGGTTCGTCATAAGGTGTATAAACTGATTAAACATTACACCCAATTAAAACAACTAATCTCTTAGGTAAAGGTAGCTGCCTGAAGGTATCTTTGCAAATACTAAACGAAAAAATTACATAGCGTTAAAGAGAAAGAGTCCCACTAAAATGTAATGAGGCTTAATCAAAGGCGCGTAATGTATTAATTTAATAAGAGCATACACACTTGGTTACTATTTAATTATCCCAATCGGAGAAATTGAGAATTAACGGTTTGTACATGATTTAAGGGTTTCGTCATAAAAAGGAAGTTATTCCATCAGTTTCTGGTTAAATCCAACGATCAGTTTAAACAGATCTTTATACTCGGTAAGCGGCAATGTTTCAGGTTTATCGAATACGTCGTGGTAGGCAGACGTACCACCCTGGGTGTAGATGAAGAATGCTGGAACACCTTTTTCGGTAAAGAAATAGTGATCGCTGTTGGCTGCTTTACCTCTGGAGTTTATTTTCGAGATGTAATGATTTTGGTTGTTAATTGCGTTTAGTAAAGCAAATGCTTTAGGATAAACGGATGCATTAACTACCGTTATGCCGGCTTCACCGGTGCCAACCAAATCTAAGTTGATAAGGAATTTAATCTTGTTCAAAGGAATTAAAGGGTTTTCTACAAAAAACCTTGATCCCAACAGCCCAGCTTCTTCGCCTGCGAAACAGATAAAACCAATGGAGTAGGGCTGGGGATTGGCGGCATAATATTTAGCCAAACTTAATAAAGTAGCTACTCCAGCAGCATTATCATTAGCGCCCGGGAAATAAGTGTCAGCACCCATTCCACCCAAATGATCGTAATGTGCTGTAATGATTAAGATGGAATCAGGAAATTTAGTGCCTTTAACTAGGCCGCAAACATTAGCGGCCTCAAAGTTCGGAATGAATTTGTTTTCAATATCAACATTAATTTCTTTTGGTATTGCTTTAATGTTCTTCTTATTGAGCTGGATCGTTGTTATATCGCCAACTTCTGTGGCTACAGACCAGGTTAATTTGTCTTTTAATAAAATCTTTAATGATGGAGAAGCCTGATAGTTAAGGCTATCAATCTCGGTTAAATCTGTCTTTTGTTTAACGCTGGGGCTTTCATTGTTTACAATGAAATCTTTACCGGGGATAAGTTTTTGACCGTTTACAGCCACCATCATTTTTCCTGGGAATGTATTTACAGGGAAATTAAAGGTTTGCTTATAACCAAGCCCCATTGGCAACAGACCAATTTTCTGATACGCTGCATCAAGGTAATCGGCAGACTTTTTCATCCCGTCTTTGGTATAACCTCTGCCCCAAAATTCTTTAGAAGTAAGGGTATTTATTATATTTCTGGTGTAGGTAGAATCTTGTGCGAAAGTGTTTTTTGCTAAAAACAGGAAGATGATGAAGCCAAATTTTTTCATCCCGAAATTTAATAAAATAAAATAGTTGTTGGTCGGGATTTGTAATCCCGATCTTTGAATTAAGGATTTTTAATTTTTGAGGTGGATTACAAATTCACAATTCACTCAGGCGAAATTGCAAATCTCAACTAACGTTGTGTGTGGTTTAGCACCAAGAACTACAGACCTAAGTTAAATAAACCTGATAAAGCGGAAAGCTCGGAACGAGGTACGAGTGAGGACTTGAAGCGATCAGGACTTTAGCGACCGAAGCGCTTCAAACTTTGATTTTCAAAATGTTATTGACCACCTAAGCCACTTTAGTACATCTAAGTGATGGGAGTATCGTATAGAAAAAAAATGGTTGACAGTTAACAAGCCATCGCCATTAACCATCAACCATTCATTATAAAACGATTGTTTTACTTTACCAAATAAGGCTGTAAAGCAGTTTTAATTTTTTCTTTGTTCTGGCTTGCTGTCCATTTTTCTTTGATAGATTGATCGCCAAGACTAAAAAGTGTTTCGTAAAGCAATTTACCATTTGCCATTGTTTGTACTTTGAATGTACTTTGCGAGCCAATAATGTCTGCCCAAACACCACGTACATCTGCCCAATAAGTTTGCTGGCTGGCCCACCATTTTTGCGCATATGCAAAAGTTTTAGGATCTATTTTCGTAAATTCCTCATAACCTTTTTCAACAGCTAAAAGTTTATCGCCGCTAGCGGAGCGCACAATTTTTTTATTGTCCTGCTCAAACATCCAACCATTTTTAGTGATGGTAATTCTGCTGCCACGGTTTAATACATTGTAATCTTTACGCACAGTAGATTCTCTTCTTGGTAATGGCGAATCAGTTTCGCTCGACCAAGAATCGTAACCGCCAACGTGGCTCCATGTTCCGTAACCCTGGTAACGTGGACTATCATCAACCTGATAAACTTTTTGCGTCCATTTTCCTTTTACATCGGCTGGCGTTAAATTGCCTTTTTTCCAGGCATTACCTTCGGTATAAAGCATAATGTTGGTGTCTTCATACGTCCAGTCCTGGCGCCAATGTTTAATAACCGTGGTATCGTTAATGGCCAACATGTGTTGAATTACAATTCTTTTAGGTTCATCAACAATAATCTCTGCCCATTCGTTACCATGGCTTTCGTAAGGCTTACTGAATTTGTAGTTAGGATCTGGAGCAGTAACTTCACCGTAGTTGAAATTCACTTCATAAAAACCAGCCAGTGATTTTATTGCTTTTCTATCCTTTTCTAGTTTTTCTTCTGGAGAGTCAACTTTTGTTTGTGCATTAGTATTAAGGGTAATTAAACCGGTTAATACTAAAATTAGGTTTAAAAATTTCATTTTTATTATTAATTAGGGTGTACTTAGCTTTCCGCTACTGCGGTATTTTTTTTCTTTTTTCCTTTCCCCCACCAGATAATGAATCCAGTTATGGGTAAGCTTGCTGCAATTAAACTGGCAAAAAAGGCCATTATTTTTCCGGTTAATCCTAAAATGGCCCCTACGTGAATATCGTAGTTCATGCCAATTACCGTTTCGCCGCCGTTTTTTTCTGATTGGTTTGTTCTATGTAATAACTTGCCCGAATACTGATCGAACTGAAGTACGTCGTAATTCCAAAACGTTTCTTTGCCCCGGTATCCTGTGGCGTAAATGGTTGCCGAACCACCATTGGCAGGCGACATGGCAATACGATCTTCATTTTTAAATATTTTTCTGGCCTGCTCAAAAGCAATATCGAACGGAATTGCAGGAATGGTTTTAGTCGAGTCTGATTTAACTTCTACCATTTTTGGGGGTGTGGTACTCCCCGAGGCAACTACGTAAACCGTGGTTTGGAACCATTGAAATGCCCAAACCAGACCGGTTAAGGCCAGCATTAGGCAGATCAGCATTACATAAAAACCCAGCACATTGTGCATGTCGTAATTAATGCGTTTAAACTTGGCCTTCCATTTTACTTTAAAGCTCTTATCAAAGTTTGATTTTTTGAGGTTTTTAGGCCACCACATCACCATTCCAGAAATGAGGAGAAATACAAAAATGAAGGTAGACCATCCGATAATCTGCTGGCCAATGGGGTGATTGATCAACAAACTCCAATGGATCATTTTAACTACACCAAAAAATTCATATTTATAATCGGCAACTAAATTTACTTTTCCGGTATAAGGGTTAATCAGCACAACATCGTAATAATCGATAGAATCAAAATACCAGAATGCATTGGGGTCGCCAGGTTTATAAACACCAAGCTCCCATGCCCTTTCCGGTGCTTTATAAGCAGAAATAAATGTGATTTTCTTTTTATTTCCCAGTGCTTTTTCGGCATTGGCCTGTAGTACACTTAATGGGAGGGTTTTAGGATTTGATGGAATTTCTACAAAAATCTCCTTGCGGCGAATGAGTTCGGTAATTTCTTTTTGAAAAACATAAATACAACCGGTAATGCCCAACATCAATACGATTAAACCAGATGCGATACCCAGCCATAGGTGCAGCCAGTCGCTTATCCGCCTTAAACGTGATTTCTTATTTTTTGATCTGGTTGATGTTTTTGTTAGTGCCATTAGCAAAGCTGTATTAATAAAAGAACCAATTGGCCTTTTTAAGACTAATTGGCTTTAAATTTTTATAAAATTTTCGACTATTTAACTTCTGTAGTATAAGTTACTAAGTGCCAAACTTTATCGTAATCTTTTCCATTTAATTTTCCTGGTGTTTTATCCTCTGTAAAGGCTTCTAGAAAATAATTTCCTTTTTGTTCTGGTTTGAAAGTGAATTTACCATCTACATCGGTTTCGGTAGGCTGTGCTTTTCGCTCAGCATTTACGAGGGTTAATTTTTGTTTTGCAAAAGGAGTTTTGTTGTAGATTACCTGATGAACCGAGGTTTCGCCTACTTTTAAAGCATGTTTATCCGGTCTGATGGTTAATGCTGCATTTGCAGGGAAAGCCGTGTTTATTTTTGAATTTCCTACAGCCACATCTGCAAAAGCATAATATTCAATTTTAGCTTTTTCATAAATGTCAGCAACTTCATGTACTACAGAAAGTTTATAAGTGCCTTCCTGATCTGGAGTGAAGTTTGCTTTAAAGAAACGTACATCAGCTGTGGTTTGTAAAACCTTAGTTGTTCCGTTTGGAGCAGTTAAAACCAGGCTGAATTCTTTTAAGTTGCTAAACCATTTTGCGGCAGAATCAGGTTCATTGCTTTCGTATTCTCCGAAGAAAACTTTTACTTCCTGTGCTTGTCCTTTTTTGCCTGTCGAGGCTGTTTCTATCCATAAAGCATGTGCAAATGCACTCGAAATGCTAAAGGCTAGAAAGAAAAATAATAATGAGATTTTAGTTTTCATGTTTTCTGGGTTGGGTTTTAAACCAAGAGAAGCTGATCTGATCCAGTTTCTCCTGATTGATTTGATTAAAATTTATATGCTATGCTTACTCTGTAATTTCTCGGTGCTTCGGCCTGCCATGAGTATGCCGGTTGATTGTAGGTTGGAGCATTCCAGTAGTTGGTGTAATACGCGCCACTGTATAAATACTTGTCTAAAACGTTAAATACATTTGCGGTTATTTTTATTTTTTTATGCGACCAGAATAAACCACCATCCAGTTTGAAATAATCAGGAAGATTTTCGTTTGCATTTTCACCACTGTAGGTGCCTACTGCCCTGTCGGCTAAATAGGTAAAGCCTCCAGAAATTCCTGCACCTTTAAGCGGGCCATTTTGTAATGAGTAGGTTAACCATGCATTAGTGGTATGTTTTGAAAAACCTGGTACTACCTGGCCAACAAAAACGCCTGAAACTCCATCGGCAACTTTTGTTACTTTACCATCGGTATATGCATAATTTGCAATTAGATTTAAGCCTTTTGCCAATTCACCGCGTAAATCGAACTCTATACCTTGTGCTCTTTTTTCGCCAATTACAATACTGAAAGTTTCTCCGGCCTTGTTAAGTGGGTCTGCGGTAAGTTCGTTTTGTTTGGTAATTCTATATATTGATAAGGTAGTGTTCCAACGGCCATCAAACCAATCTTTCTTTATACCAAATTCTTTGTTATTGCCAGTTATTGGCTTTGCCGTAGAACCATCGCGGAAAAACCCGGTTTGTGGTGTAAAGGCTTCGTCGTAAACAGCATACACAGAAGTGTTTTTATCAACCGATACACTTAAGCCAACCCTTGGCGTAACGTGTTTTGCTTTATCAGGAGAACCACCCCAGGCCGATTGACTTACATAAGTATAACGACCTGCAAGGGTTAAACGAACAATATTATTGAAAAAACCTAATTCATCCTGAACATAACCGCTTAGGTATTTTTGATCCATTAAACCTCCTGCTGCAATAGCCCTTTGTTCTAATGGGGTAACGCGGTCAAAGTTTGGATAACCGTTTGATGGGAAGCCATAATTAGGGTTGTATAGATTAAAAGGAGAACTGGCGAGATCTAAATCGTGAGACTGACCCCAATCGGCCATATAATTTTTCTTACCACCATCAAAACCAGCTAAAATGCGGTGTACAATACCGCCCGTTTTAACCGTTCCATTCACAAATAACTGAGCTAATTTCATACTGCTTTCAGCATCCCATATACCAACATTACGAATAATGGTGCCATTTGGATATACTGCCGATGGCCATGAGCTTGTGCCATTTTGTAAATATTTATAATAAGCTGCTTGTGCCGTTAATTTCCAATTCTGACCTAGTTGTTGGGTTAGGTTCAATGTTAAACTATGGTCGTTGATTCGGGTAGGCTGTACCCCAGGTTGTGTTAAGGTAAACGCTCTTGGTAAGCTAGCATACCCAGTGGTATTAAAAATGTAATAAGAACCTACTTCGGTCATTTTTGCATTTTGCAAAGTATACTCTGCTGTTAGCTTAGTGCCAGGTGTTATTTGATAACTTAACACGGGTGCAAAGCTGTAGCGATCATTTTGTTCGAATGGTCTAAACGATCCCTTATTTTGTGCAGCTGCGTTTAACCTGAACAAGAATTTACCATCAGCCGTTAGTTTGTGGTCAAGATCAATTGTTGTACGGTATAAATCGAAGCTTCCGGCAGTAAACGAAACCTCGCCCTGGTTTAAACCGGTGGGTTTTTTGGTCACCACGTTATACATCCCGCTTGGATCGCCATTGCCCAGCATAAATCCGGCAGGGCCTTTAACAAACTCAATATGGTCAACAAAGCTCATGTCTTCGGTTAATGGTCCCCAGTAAGAAGAAACTACATTAAAACCATTCCGCATGGCCTGAATTTGCGATCCGCGCATTAAAATATTGGTGTACATGTCTCCCCAGTGTTCAAGGCGAACTGCACCACTTACATTTCTAATCAACCCATCGCTCATGCTAATGATCTGCTGGTCTTTAAGGATTCCATTACTTACGATTTGAATGTTTTGTGGCGCCTCTAGTAATGGCTCGTTTAACCTAAGTGTAGCAGAAGGTAAGCTTACTTTGTATTTTTGATTAATACCTGCTATCGTAATTTCCTCCAGCGCCTGATCATTTTCTTTCAATACGAAATCAATAATCTTAGTCTCTCCTGCAGTGATTGTAATGTTTTTTTCTGAGGCATCGATACCAACTGCAGAAGCTTTAATTGTATAAGTACCGGCTTTAACACGGTTTATAGTGTATAAACCATTATCATCTGATGTAGTGCCTTGACCCTTGCCCTTTAAACCAATTGAAATAAAGGCCGCTGCTTTTCCATTAGAAGTGCTAATCTTTCCCTTTATTGTTCCAAATTGTTGCGCAAATGAAAATAAGCTAAAGAGAGAGAGTAAGAACGTTAAGCTAATGGGTTTAATTTTATTCATCTTTTAATATTTCTTGTTGTTTTTAATTAGAATTTGTAGGTAACACTTCCTGTGAAAGCTCTCAGATCCTGAGGGTTCATGGTGCTGTAACCTGTCCAGTATTTTTGATTGGTAAAGTTGTCAACTTTAGCCCCGATTCTGAATCTTGAATGGTCGTAAAATACTGAGGCATTGAAAACCTCATAAGCAGGTAATATAAATACGCCCTGGCTTACACTGTTTACAATTTTATTGTCGCTGGCATAATTACCGCCTGCACCCAATCCAAAACCTTTAAGTGTTCCTGTAGCGAATTTATAACTGATCCATAGATTTGCTGAATAAGGCGCTGCAGAATAAGCATCTCTTCTACCTTCTACATCTGGCGATGCATTTTCTAAATGGTTATCGTTATAAGCGAAACCTGCAATGATATTTAAACCGTCAATAGGGTTAGCTACAATTTCAGCTTCAATACCTTTGCTGATTTTATTGCCATCCTGAATTTGCGCATTAGGATTACTAGCATCTTGATTATAACCTCTGACGATATCTTTAACTTTAATATAATAGTAAGATACAGAACCTGTTAATTTGCCATTAAGGATGTTCGTTTTAACACCACCTTCAATTTGGTTTGCCTGTTCGGCTTTAAAAGTATCACCTTTATAATCTATACCGTTAACGTTGTTAAAGCCATTCTGGTAGTTGGCAAATAAGGATAACTGATCTTTAATCGGCTGAAATACCAAGCCGAATTTTGGAGAAAAAACAGTTTGTTTGTAAGCACCTTTTGGAGCCGAACCTGCACGGTCCGAATTACCTTTGTTATCGAACCTGTCTACTCTTAAGGCAGCTAAAGCAATGAACCTGTCTGTTAAGTTAATTACATCAGAAACATAAGCACTGTAGGTGTTTGATTTATAATTAACCGGATATTTAGGGACATTTGGAAGTGCCGCATAAAAAGCAGCTAGATTATGTTCAGTAAAATCATTATAGTTTGCACCTGTTCCGTTTTTATTGGTCAAATCAAAAGTATCGATCGAATAAAACAGTTGATCGGAGTTCTGACGTAAATAATCCAGGCCTAAAACCATTCTGTTTTTTACCGAACCTAAGTTAAAAGTGCCATTAAAATTTTGTTGTGCTTCGTAGGTGAAGATTTTACTATTATCAGTTGATTGATCTGCTCTTGATATCAAATCGGCACCTGGTGCAGCCGTTGTGTTGCCCAGTGGAGGATAGTTGTTTGGGACTAAGAATAAGTAAGTACCACGGCCGTTAGAAAAACTATAATTGCTTGAAAAGCTGGTGTGAGACGACCAATTATCATTAAACTTATAATTGGCCTGCCCAAAGAAGTTTGAGCTGTTGTATTTCTGCTTCATCGCATCAGCGGTGAAGGATTTGTCGTAAGGTATGCCAGATTGGTCCGCCCTATCAAAACCAAGGTCTTTTACAGGGAAATAGAAGAAAACGAAAGGTTTTAGGGTGCTTGTGCCGTTGGCAATTTCGGCATCGAAAACAAAGTCTAATTTATCGTTTACCTTATAAGATAAGCTTGGTGCAATGAAGAAACCTTTGTCGTAAACATTCTCCTGAAAAGAACCTTTATAATTATAAGAAGTATTTAATCGGGCATAAATGTGGTTATCTTTATCAACAGGGAAATTGAAATCGGTACTAACCCTGTTAAAATCGTAGCTGCCCGTCGAAAAGCTTACCGCACCTCCAATTCCTTCAAAAGGTTTTTTGGTAATACGGTTAATTAAACCACCATATGAGGTTAATGTACTGCCGAATAAAGTAGCCGATGGGCCTTTTATAAACTCTACATTTTCTAAGTTAGCAGCATCGTTGCGGCCGGTTACATTACCCGCGATTCCATTTCTCAGTTTAGCCTGTACAATAAAACCTCTTGATGCGTAATAAGCGCCACCATCGCCTCCACGGGAAGTTGCTTCCCACATTTTTTGAATACCAGTGGCATTACGGGCCGCATCATCAACCGAAAATACAAGCTGATCGGCCATTGTTTCTTTGGTAATCGTAGTATAAACCTGTGGATTTTCTAAGTTGTTAAGTGGCATTTTCGAAACAAATTCGCTTTTTTTAGCGATGTACTTATTTACCCCTTGATTAATATTTACTTCATTAAGTTGATTTGAATTTTGGTTGATTACAAAATCAACAGTTTTGTTTTCGCCAGCGGTAATAACCACTGGTTTTTCTATGTTTTGGATGCCAACAGCCGATACCCTTAAGATATATGATCCTGGTTTTACTCTTTGAATTTCGTAAATACCCTTTTCATTAGTTACATTCCCTAGCCCTTTTCCTTTTAAACCAACTGAAATATAGGCAGCTGGTTTACCGTCAGAAGTGGTAACCGTACCACTTATAGTCGAAAACTGCTGAGCAAAGGAAAGTATACTGGTAAAAGTTAAAAGAAATGTTAAACTGAAAAGTTTGATTTTAAGCATGATAAAATTTATTTGGATTAATTCTAAACAGCCACAAAATAACGGTACAAAATCGGATTATCCAAATTATTTTGAATTATTCTAAATAGAGGGCTGCAGATATACCAGCATATCCCTATAGTCGATTTTAACCAAACTAAAACGATATATCTTTATAGTTTTAACAATTATTTGACATTTTTAATTAAATTGAAATGCATAGCGTTATTAGGGAAGCAAATTATTTTGTTGGATTACAAAAAAAGCCCCACATTGCTCGAAACAATAATGTGGGGCTTTTATAAAAGAGTTTTGATTTACTATTTGATCAATATCACCTGTAAACTTAAAGGACGTTCAGTTTCATTTGCAGGTGTTACCAAACCGCCACAAATAATGTCATAATGATAACCTGCTGTAAAACTGGTGCTGGCGGAAGTAGCTTTAACTGTTCCAGATGAAGTTTCTTTTGCATCCAATGTATAAGTTCCTGCATCTACAGCAATAAAACTACTTGCACTTTTATAGGCTTTATTGGTAACCAGCATGGTAGTTGCGCTTGTTTTGGCCAGGTCTAAAGCTGGTGCATCAGGCGATAAATTGATAAAACGGATGTAAGCTTTATCTGTTGATGGAATAGAAAGATCATCACCAATGGTATAAACATCTAGCGCAGCCGGTTTATTAATTAAATAAGAAGAGTAATAGTTGCCTGCATTTAAAGTAATGGTTTTGGTTAACAAACTCTCTGCGCTACTGGCCGTCGTAAATTTTAAACTGTAAACACCTGCGGCATAAGAAAGATAGGCAGCAGAGCCTCCAAATGGTAAGGCTGCCGAATTAACCATGCTGCCATTGAAGTAAGCATTGTAGGTAGCCAAAGAAGGTGATGCATTGATTACCCTTAAATAAGATATGTTGGGATCGGCAGTTTCGGTTTTTTTACATGAAGTTAATGCTGTAAAAGCAATTAGAACAAATAAAGGGATCGATTTGAAATGAAATGGCGTAAAATTCTTCATACGGTTAAAATTTGATTTAATATTTAAGGAGTATCCATAAAACGATAGCCAGATCGCATTCGCTACAGACATACAAATATTGAGTTTAAACCGTATTACGGGATGTTAAATGATGTTAAGCAGATGTTAAAGTTTGTTGCGTTTTTTTAACAATGTTAAAATTGGCAAAAGAATCTATAACTGAAATGCACGATACTCGAATTTTTTATAAATTTATAAGTGGCCTCAATACTTGTTTAAGTCAGATTAGTTCAATAAAATTGAAAGCTTAACATAAAAAAATGATGATATTATTGTGTAACTCGATTTTTATTTAAACCTTTGCACCTCAATAGAGTTAAAGCCGTTTTAATACGCAAGAAATGATTAAACAAATTTTATATAAGCTTTCTGTTTCCTCAGCACAAAATGTGTCTGGAAAAGGTATGTTTATTAATCATTTTCAGCCCGTGTTTTATTATCCCACAAGCCGGCAAAATTTCACTCCACGTATTTAGTACCTACACTAAACGTAACGAGGAATTGATCCTCTCTAAAAACCCAATTAACAAGAATACTTATAATTTTTCGTTAGAAAACGAATGGATATTAACGAATTTATAGTGCAGGTTGCACTTCCTGAACATCGTGTATTTGCAGAAGAAATAGTAACCGAAATGGCAGAATCGGCAAAAGCTCGTGGAACAGGGATTGCTAAGCGTTCGCCAGAATATATTTCTAATAAAATGCAAGAAGGCAAATCGGTTATTGCTTTCCATAAGGATGGCTCTTGGGCAGGATTTTGCTATATAGAAACCTGGAGCCACGGACAGTTTGTGGCCAATAGTGGTTTAGTGGTAAGTCCTAAATACCGCAAAGCGGGATTAGCAAAAGCCATCAAAAATGAAATTTTCGGTTTATCGAGAAAGTTGTACCCAAAGGCAAAAATATTTGGTTTAACAACGGGCTTGGCCGTAATGAAAATCAATTCAGATTTAGGCTACGAGCCTGTAACCTACAGCGAACTTACCCAGGATGAAGAGTTTTGGAAAGGCTGTCAAAGTTGCGTAAACTTCGAAATTTTAAAAATGAAGGAACGCAAAAACTGCATGTGTACAGCTATGCTTTACGATCCTGCTGAGAAGAAACATGAGGTAGCCAAGCAATTTGCCGAGGAACTGCAAAAGAAACCCAAATTATACGAGCGTTTTATGCGCATTAAACAGCGTTTAGTTGTTAAACCTAAGCCAAAAAATGGCTTAAAAGCCCTTTTATTTTTATTTACCTTTTTATTTAAATAGCATGAAAAAAGTTGTTTTAGCATTTAGCGGAGGCTTAGATACCTCATTTTGTTGTATTTACCTGGCACAAGATCGTGGATTAGAAGTTCATTCAGTAATTGTAAATACTGGTGGTTTTTCTGATGAAGAGTTACAGGAAATTGAGAAAAGAGCGTATGCTTTAGGCGTAAAATCGCATGCTGTTGTAGATGAAACTGAAAGTTACTATGAAGGATGCATTAAGTACCTGGTTTTTGGTAACGTATTAAAAAATGCTACTTATCCATTATCGGTAAGTGCAGAGCGTGTTAGTCAGGCAACGGCTATTGCCAACTATGTGAAAAAAATTGGTGCAGATTATGTAGCTCATGGAAGTACCGGTGCAGGTAACGATCAGGTACGTTTCGATATGATCTTCAATATCCTTATCCCAGGGGTTGAAATCATTACTCCAATTAGAGATTTAAAATTATCCCGCGAAGCGGAAATAGAATATTTAGCACAACATGGTGTAGAATATAGTGCAGAAAAAGCAAGATACTCAATCAATAAAGGTTTATGGGGAACTTCGGTAGGAGGAAAGGAAACGTTAACTTCTCACGAAACCTTACCAGAAAGCGCCTGGCCAACCCAGGTTTCAGAAACCGAATCGCGGAAGGTAGAATTAACCTTCGAAAAAGGTGAACTGGTTGCTATTGATGGTGAAAAATTAGCACCTGTTAGGGCAATCCAAAAATTACAGGCAATCGCTCAGCCTTTTGGCATCGGTAGAGATATTCACGTTGGTGATACCATTATTGGTATTAAAGGTCGCGTAGGTTTTGAGGCAGCTGGGCCCATTATCATTATCAAAGCACACCATACGCTAGAAAAACACACCTTAACCAAATGGCAGTTAAGCTGGAAAGAACAATTATCATCTTTCTATGGCAATTGGTTGCATGAAGGTCAGTTCCACGATCCGATTATGCGGAATATTGAGGCTTTTTTAGCCGATACACAAAAATTTGTTAGTGGTAAAGTATTTGTAGAGTTGTTACCATACCGTTTCCAGATTATCGGAATTGAATCAAACCATGATTTAATGAGCAATAAATTTGGTAGCTATGGCGAAATGAATAACGCCTGGAGCGGAGAAGACGTTAAAGGTTTCTCTAAAATATTTGGTAACCAGGTAATGATCTGGCATAAAGTAAATAACGAGGCATAGCCTCTGAGGTTTGAGGTATAAGGTTGAAGGCGTAAGATTAAAGTGCCCAAACCTTAAGCCTTAAACCCCAAACCTTAAACCTTTTTAAATATGAAAATTAAAGCAGGAATAATTGGTGGTGCGGGTTACACTGGAGGCGAAATGTTACGTATTTTGGTTAACCACCCAAATGTTGAAATTGCTTTCGTAAATAGTACAAGTAATGCCGGAAACTTAATTTCTGATGTACATACTGACTTAATTGGTGATACGGATTTAAAATTCGTAAGCGATATTCCACAAGAAATCGATGTTTTGTTTTTATGCGTTGGTCATGGCGATGCCAAAAAGTTTTTGGCTGCAAATCCAATTAACGATAACATTAAAATCATCGATTTGTCGCAGGATTTCAGGTTGCATGCAAATGCCAGCTTTTCGACCAAAGACTTTGTTTACGGATTACCCGAGCTAAACCGCGATAAAATTAAAACAGCTAAAAATATTGCAAACCCTGGTTGTTTTGCAACTTGTATCCAGTTGGGTTTATTGCCTTTAGCATCGAAAGGTTTGATCAAAAATGAAGTTCATATTAATGCAACCACGGGATCAACAGGGGCGGGACAGAGTTTATCTACTACTTCACACTTTAGCTGGAGAAACAATAATCTTTCTATATATAAGGCATTTGAACACCAGCATTTGAACGAGATTAGCGAGAGTTTGTTGCAGTTGCAACCATCACTTTCTGAAACTCTAAGTTTTATCCCACAGCGTGGTGCATTTACAAGAGGTATTTTAGCTGCCATGTACCTGGAAAGTGATTTAAGTTTAGAAGAGGCGCAAAATATTTATGAAGCATATTACAGTGCCCATCCTTTTACGCATGTAAGCCGGAAAAACATCGACTTAAAACAGGTTGTGAACACCAACAAGGCATTGGTGCATATAGAAAAACACGGTGGTAAATTATTTATCATCAGTATTATTGATAACCTGTTAAAAGGTGCCAGCGGACAAGCGGTTCAGAATATGAATTTAATGTTCGGTTTGGAAGAAACAGCAGGACTTAAGTTAAAAGCAGCGAATTTTTAATGAAGGTAAAGGGTGTAAGGTTTAAGGCGTAAGGTAAAGCAATGAGAGACTACAAAAAACTTGACGTTTGGAAAAAGGCACATGAATTGAATATGTTCATCAAAAAGAATATTGCAACTCAATTTCCAAAAGAGGAGAGATTTGAATTGACCTCACAACTTACCCGAGCTTCCTTATCTATACCCTTGAATATTGTTGAAGGATGTGGAAGATTTACAGATAAAGATTTTGCGCACTTTCTTGATAATACTTTAGGTTCTGCCAACGAGATAGATTATTGTTGTTTATGTGCTTCTGAATTAAAGTATATAAGTGAAGATGATTATCTAAAAATATACCAATCAATTAACGAAGTTAGGGCAATGCTAATTTCATTTTTAAAATTTTTGAGAAGTGGAGGGAAAAAACCTTAAACCCTACACCTCAAACCTTATACCTCAAAAAATGCAACTATTCGACGTTTACCCACTTAACGATATAGAAATAACAAAAGCAGCAGGCAGTAGTGTTTGGGATGCTAATGATCAGCAATATTTAGATTTATATGGCGGCCATGCTGTGATTTCAATTGGTCACACCAATCCCCACTATGTAAAGCGTTTAACCGATCAATTAAATAAAGTTGGCTTTTACTCTAACTCAGTAAAAATTCCTTTGCAGGTTCAGCTTGCAGATTTGTTGGGAACCGTTTCTGGTAAAAAAGACTTTCAGTTATTCTTGTGTAATTCTGGAGCTGAGGCAAATGAAAATGCTTTAAAACTGGCTTCATTTTACAACGGAAGAAAAAAAGTAATTGCCTTTACAGGTGCTTTCCACGGACGTACATCTTTGGCAGTTGCTGTAACCGATAATCCTAAAATTGTAGCACCAGTTAACCAGACGGAAAATGTAATCTTTTTGCCTTTTAATAATGAAATTGCGTTAGAAGAAACTTTCAAAGCACAGGGTAATGATATTTCTGCCGTAATTATTGAAGGTATTCAGGGTGTTGGGGGCATTAAAGAAGCCTCGAAAAGTTTCTTGCAAAAAATCCGTTCACTTTGTGATGAATATAATGCTGTTTACATCGCTGATTCAGTTCAATGCGGCTATGGTAGAACAGGTACTTTTTACTCACACGATTACTCAGGGGTTGAAGCAGATGTTTATACCATGGCGAAAGGAATGGGTAACGGCTTTCCGGTAGCGGGGATTTCTATCGCGCCAAAATTTAAACCTTGGCATGGAGAGTTGGGTACAACTTTTGGTGGTAACCATTTGGCCTGTGCTGCGGCATTAGCTGTTTTAGAAGTGATGCAACAAGAAAATCTGATGAAAAATGCCGAAGAAGTGGGAAGCTACTTAATTGCTGAATTGAAGAAATTTGAGCAGGTGATAGAAGTACGTGGTCGTGGGTTAATGATCGGCATCGAACTACCTGCAGAACTGGCGCATGTTAAAAAAGAATTATTGTTTACACACCATATTTTTACGGGCGAAGCAAAACCGAATGTGATCCGTTTATTGCCGGCCTTAAATTTAACAAAAGCGCATGCTGACGAGTTTTTGGCAGCGTTTAGTAAATTGGTGAAATAATATAGAGCTATTCGTCATTGCGAGGTACGAAGCAATCCTAAAGCGGTAGAAAAACTTCCCATTGGAATAAGATTGACTCGCAACTCACAATGACGACAATGAATAAAATTAGTGCAAGCTTATTTTATTGAAATTTTTAAGAGCAGGTGGAAGGAAAAAACCTTAAACCCTACACCTTAAACCTTATACCTTAATATGAAACTTTTCACTTCCGTACACGATGTCCCGAGCATCAAACAGTTTGTAAATGATGCGCTAGCGTTAAAGGCTAATCCTTATGCACACCAAGATTTAGGTAAGAATAGAACCTTAGGTTTAGTTTTTATGAATCCAAGTTTACGTACCCGGTTAAGTACCCAAAAAGCGGCCTTAAACTTAGGGATGAATGTAATGGTGATGAACTTGGATAAAGAAGGCTGGGCTTTAGAAACACAGGATGGTGTAGTGATGAATGGCTCTACGGTTGAACATATTCGTGAAGCGGCTGCGGTGATGGGTCAATATTGCGACATTTTAGGCTTGCGTTCTTTTCCAAAGCTGAATAACCGTGAGGAGGATTATAGCGAAGATTTCTTCAATAAATTTGTGAAATATTGTGCGGTACCTGTGGTGAGTTTAGAGAGTGCAACACGTCACCCGCTACAGAGCTTTGCTGATATTATTACTATTCACGAAACCTGGACAAAGAAAACCGATGGCCGCAAACCAAAGGTAGTTTTGGCTTGGGCGCCTCATATAAAGGCTTTACCTCAGGCAGTACCAAATTCTTTTGCAGAGTGGATGTGCAAAGCTCAGGCAGAAGGAATGATCGATTTTACCATTGCGCAACCAGAAGGTTATGAGCTTTCGGAAGATTTTACGCCTAATGCCGATATTCAGTATAATTTAGAAGAAGCTTTAGCCGGTGCTGATTATGTGTATGTGAAGAACTGGAGTAGTTATAAAGAGTATGGGAAAGTATTAACTTATCCTGATGGCTGGATGATGAATAATGAGAAATTAAAATTTACAAACGATGCTAAAGTGATGCATTGCTTACCTGTACGCCGCGATCTGGAATTATCATCAGAGATTTTGGATGGACCAAATTCATTGGTTATTCACGAAGCCGGAAACCGTTTATGGGCGGCGCAGGCGGTAATCAAAGCGATGTTGGAGGAATTGTAAATCCTATGCCTCGGCTCGTGTCCTCACGAACCGAAATTATTGGTGAAACAAAACTATTAATGTGGTTCGTGGAGACACGAACCACGGTAAGAATAAATTATGAAACAACTCACTATCATAAAAATCGGCGGAAACGTAATCGATAACTCCGAAAACCTACACCAGTTTTTATTGGATTTTACTGCATTGCCAGGAGATAAAATCCTAGTTCATGGCGGGGGTAAAATTGCAACTGAACTGGGCGAATCGTTGGGCATTGAAGCCAAAATGGTTGAGGGAAGAAGAATTACCGATATCGAAACACTGCGTATTGTAACGATGGTTTACGCCGGATTGATCAATAAAAATATGGTTGCCCAACTACAGGCCAAAGGAAGTAATGCGATTGGTTTAACCGGCGCAGATGGTAATATCATTAAAGCGAAAAAAAGGCCTGTTAGTACCAAAACTTATGGTGCAGAGGTGGGTCCTATGGCAGGTGCAGTTATTGATTACGGCTTTGTGGGCGATTTAGATGAAAATTCTGTTTCAGCGAATACTTTAGGCGCTTTATTAAATGTGGGCTTTGTTCCGGTTTTATGTGCCATTACACATGATGGTGATACTCAGCTTCTAAATACCAATGCTGATACCATAGCTTCTTCTGTTGCGGTTGCTATGTCAAGTTTATATGAAACACGTTTGGTATATTGCTTTGAGAAAAAAGGGGTACTTAGGGATGTTAATGATGATTCTTCTGTTGTAAGAGAAATCAAAGCTGATGAGTTTGAAGGTTTAAAAGCCGATGGAACTGTGCAAGGTGGAATGATCCCTAAATTACACAACGCTTTTGAAGCGATTAAAAAAGGAGTTTCAGCAGTCTATATTGGCAAAGCTGATGAACTTGCCGAACTTGCTGAGGGAACTTTTGGTACTAAAATGCTGAAGTAAAGGTGGAAGGTTGAAGGCAAAGGTAGGCGGGAAACAGAAGAATTCCTGCTTTTGCCGACTAAACCTGATAGAAATGGAAATACTTTTTGTGCTCAAAACGAGAAAGATTGCCACGTCGCTCCTCCTCGCAATGACGATAAACAAGTGGAATGGCAGAAGTTAAAAAGATTGAAGTGGATAGCAGGACTAAACCTCAATAGAATTACTGACATTGCTTTCCCAATAAAATATAAATCAGTGTAATCAAATAATCTGTGCAATCAACCCGCAGGAAAATTAGTAATCATGAAAAAAAAAATAGCCATAATTGGTAGCGGAAATATCGGTTTATCTTTAGCGAAAGGTTTGGTAAAGGCCGATTTTGCTCAAGCAGGCGGCATTACGCTTACCCGTAGAAATATCGACCATTTAAAATCTTTTGCCGAAGCCGGTTTTAATGTAAGCAATAACAATAAACAGGCTGTAGTTGATGCTGATGTTGTGATTTTGGCTGTTCTGCCACAACAATTAAACACGGTTCTGGACGAAATCCAAACTTCAATCGTTGCAGCTAAACATTTGGTTATTTCGGTAATTTCTGGCGTGAGCTGTGCTGCGGTTAGAGAAAAATTAGGCGATAATGTTGAAGTGATCCGGGTAATGCCAAATACGGCCATTGCTATTGGTCAATCGATGACTTGTATGGCCAGCGATAACGCATCAGCAGAAAATATTGCAAGTGTGACTAAAATGTTCGAAACGGTTGGTTCTGTTGTGAAAATTAATGAAGATTTAATGACTTCAGCAACAGCGCTTTGTGCCTGCGGGATTGCGTTCTTTTTAAGGGCAATCAGAGCCGCATCGCAAGGTGGGGTAGAAATTGGTTTTCATGCCGATGAAGCTTTAAAAATGGCTGTTCAAACGGCCAAAGGAGCTGCCGATTTACTTTTATTACATGGAACACACCCAGAATCAGAAATAGATAAGGTAACTTCGCCGAAAGGGTGTACCATAGCAGGTTTAAATGAAATGGAACATAATGGTTTTAGCTCATCATTGATAAAAGGTATTAAACTTTCGGCTTTAAAAGCAGGGAATTTGTATACTAAAGAAGGTTAGAGGTGGAGGATTTAGGCTTAAGGTCTTAATCACAAAACATCAGAAGAATAAAGCTAAAAGCAAAATAAAAGGTAGAAAGTTTAAAGACGGGTTTAGCCTTGATACTTAATACTAATTACTTGATACTATGTCATTAGAAAATATACAAAAAGAGAGCCTGGATTTATTGCGACAGCTGATCCGCATCCAGTCTTTTAGTAAAGAAGAAGATCGGACGGCGAATTTAATTGCGCAGTTTTTGGAGGAGAGAGGGGTTAAGACTCAGCGTAAAATGAATAACGTTTGGGCTTACAACAAATATTTTGATCCTGCTAAGCCAACACTTTTGTTGAATTCACATCATGATACGGTAAAGCCTAATTCTGGTTACACCCGCGATCCTTATGATGCAGCAATTGAAGGTGATAAACTGTTTGGTTTGGGCAGTAATGATGCTGGTGGTTGTTTAGTGTCACTAATTGGTACATTTTTATACTACTACGAACAAGAAGATTTAAAATATAACATCTGTTTAGCGGCAACAGCCGAAGAAGAAATTTCTGGTAACAATGGCTTAGAACTGGTGCTTTCTGATTTGGGCGAACTGGAGTTTGGTATTGTTGGCGAGCCTACAGAGATGAATTTAGCCATTGCCGAGCGCGGTTTACTGGTGTTAGATTGTGTGTCTCATGGGAAAGCCGGTCATGCTGCTCGAGAAGAGGGAGAGAACGCCATTTACAAAGCTTTAAAAGATATCGAATGGTTTAGGAACTATCAGTTCCCAAAAGTATCAGAAGTTTTCGGACCATTAAAAATGACGGTTACGATTATAAATGCTGGTTCGCAACATAACGTTGTTCCGGCAAATTGTACTTTTACGGTTGATGTTCGTGTAACCGATGCTTACACTAATGAAGAGGTTTTAGAGATTATCAGGGCAAATGTTGATTGTGATGTTACCCCTCGGTCTATCCGCTTAAAACCATCGTCGATTGATAAAAACCACCCGGTTGTTCAGGCTGGTGTTGCCCTTGGAAAAACTACGTATGGTTCGCCTACTACTTCCGATCAGGCGTTATTAGATATCCCATCAGTAAAATGTGGCCCGGGTTTTTCTGGCCGCTCGCACATGGCCGATGAATTTTTATATGTTAGAGAAGTAGCCGAAGGAGTTGAGGGATATGTTAATATGTTAAAACCGGTGATCAACGGTAAATAGTAAGAAAGCCTCAGATCCACTAGATCTGAGGCTTTCTCAAAATAATTAATTCTCTTCTCCACCATCAAAGGCTCTCGCTTCTAAGTGTTTTTCCATATCTAATCGATTTACCCCTTTGCTCCACCATTCAGGAGCAGGTTTCCCTTTAAGCATATAGTCAAAGTATTCCATCATTCGTACGGCATAATCTTTACGGTTTGGTAATTTTGCAATTCCATGGTTTTCGCCACGATAGGTAATCATCACAACTGGTTTATTTAACCTTCTTAAACCATTGTAATATTCAATGCCTTGGGTAAAATCTACAGCCCCATCTTTATCATTGTGTAAAAGCAATAATGGTGTTTGTACTTTTTTAATATGATACACTGGAGAGTTGCGCGCAAAAGCATCCCAGTTATCCCAATAACCAGGCGTTAACCTACCTTGACTGGCTTCGAAAATAGCTTGGTTTGTACCACCGCTATTCCAGTAAATTAGGCTATACATACTGATCATGTTGGTTAAAGGTGCTCCTGCTGCGGCCGCTTTAAAAATATTGGTTTGGGTAATTAAAAATGAAGTTTGATAACCACCCCATGAGTGACCATGGATAGCCACATTTTTTTCGTCAACAATTCCGGTAGCAATGGCTGCCTTTACCGCAGGTACTACGCAGGCAACGGCCGACATGCCTGGATCATTCAACTTGTATTTAATATCGGGCATTAAAACAGCATATCCATTGCTGGTGTACATCGCTTTGTTGAAACCTCCACCAGGAAACGTAGGCATGGTATAGGTATTCAGGTCATCGGTTAATCTTTCATAAATATACGTGATGGTAGGATAAGCCTTTCCGGGAACATAATTGGCAGGTAAATAAATGGCCGCTTGCAGGCTATCTCCATTTGCACTCACATAGTCAATCAATTTAACACCCGAAGACCATGCATATTTAGCCTGATCTGGAGTATTTGTGGTTACTTTCTTGACAGCACTTAAATCAGCGCTTGTGCTTACATAATAATCTGGCGATTGCTGAAAATTACTTTTAGTATAAGTAAAAACTTTAGCTTGTTCTGCTTTTGCAAAACTTTGGTAAGCATTGTCATCGAGGAACAAAATGTTGATTTTAGATTTTCCTGCAGGTAAAATGCCAATGCCATTTTTCTTATTTTTGGTGTTGAACACTGCGAAATATTGGTCCTTGTTTAAATCAATACCTTTTTCATCAGCATCAATACGGAAACGGGTAGCCACTTCAGTTTTCTTGCTTTTCCAATTGTCGGACAATGCAGTAACACTATTTCCATCAGCAGAGATTTTCCATAAATCGTAATTGTCTTTAATCAATGCGTACTTTGAATCGGCCGACCAGCCAAGGTTTTGCGTTGCAGGTTTAACTACATTATGGTCATCTAATTCATCAACAAAAGAAGATTTGATCTTACCGGTAAGGTTAGCTGTTTTTCCGTTTTCTAAATTAATGCTATAAAATACTCCGTCTACATAATAGCTTGCTAAAGTTCCGTTTGGTGCAACCACGAGTCTTCCTCTATTAGAGGCATACATTTTCTCGAATAGTAATTTCTTGTTGAAGGTTTTTAAATCAATTAAATAAACATCAACGTAACTTTGACCATCCAGATTGCTCATCAGCTCATATTTCGAATTATCGTACCCAATCGCATATAAACTTTTCGGATTTACGCTAACTGAACGCATATTGCTGTCTGCAATTTGAATGAATTTTTTATCTGCAATGCGATAAGCACTTAAATAACTAAAGTTTTTATCACGCATTTCCTGCGTTTGTTGGGCCGACTGTAGTCTCTTGTCCTGCCAATTCCAGATAATCATATCAGGTTTCTCGATATCATCCTTTTTAACTTCTGGTTTGGCTTTAGCTAAAGTGTCTGATTTCTTAGCTTCCTTTTTTTCCTCTTTCTTTTCTTCTTTTTTGGTCAATGTATTAACGCCAAGGAACAAAACCGTTTGATCGTCAGACCAAAATGGAGTGGCGTTGGTATTGATACCCATATTGGCTGGGAATACTTTGTCGTCAATACCATTATATATTACCTTGTTTGTTAAATCTCCGTTGATTTTGTTAAAACCAAGCATGCTGTAAACATCATCTTTATATTTATCGTTTTTATTGGCCTTAAGTAAGGCAAATGCAGTTCCCTGTTCATTCCACCCAAGTTTCTGATAAACGGCTTTATCATTATCAAGCGCGGTGGTAATACCTGTTTTCATATCACGTAAAAAAATACCGTTTCCATTTTGCCCGGCAGCATCGATAACATAAGCAAACTGGTTTCCTGTTTTGTTGAAGGCAAATTCTGAAACATTGCCAAGGTTGTAACTTTTTTTGGAGGTAAGGTTGTAAAGCAGTACGTCGGTACCTTTTGGTGCATCTTTCTCTTTTGATGCATTTTCTGCCGGCGCAAATTGGATGGCAATCCACTCAGGTGATTTCTCAGAAAAGCTAAAACTTTTTACCTTTTCGAAAGTCGTCTGTTTATTATCACTCAATGAAACAAGCAAGAGTTTGTCATAAACAGGTTTGTTTGTTTTCTTTGCCACTTTAGCTTCCGCATCTTTAAGCGCAACTTTAAAGGCTGCAAATTTTGAATCGTTTGAAAATGAGATGCTATTGGCCGTTGCTCCAATTGGGTAATTGCGGCTTAAAGTATCATTGGTTTTTCTGATCGTCATCTTTAGATCGCCCTCAACCGGCCCACTGGCCAAAGCGATCCATTCGCCGTTGGGCGATAAAGTAGCAGGTCTATTAAAGGTCCATTTAGATACATCTTTCCAGCCTAATGCTGGTTTTTCCTGTGCCTGTAGATTGTGTAGTACAAGCATGAAAAAAACGGTGGAGAACAGTTTTAGGGATTTCATAATAAGTTTAAGTTTATACGAAAATAAGCTTTTAAACCAAGAATTATGAGTAGCCATATAAAATTGAGTTTATTGGCGTTCTAATGTGCATTGCAAATCAATCTCATTCCTGATTTCTAATGTATTTATTGTACTTTTGCGGGTATTTCGACTGCCTTTGTGCAGGTATAAAATAGAGCAATCATAAGAATGAAAATCTGGCAAAAAAATATAGATGTAAATCAGTTTGTAGAAAGTTTTACTGTTGGGAAAGACCGTGAACTGGACCTGAAAATGGCAAAGTTTGATGTATTGGGCTCTTTGGCGCATACCCAAATGTTAGAAACCATTAATTTGCTAACAGCTGACGAACTGAAAACTGTTCAGCAAGAATTGAAAAATATTTACGCTGAAATTGAAGATGGAAATTTCACCATCGAAGATAGTGTAGAAGATGTACACTCACAGGTAGAGTGGTTGCTTACACAACGTATTGGCGAAGCAGGTAAGAAAATCCATAGTGGCCGGTCACGTAATGATCAGGTTTTAGTTGATTTAAAGCTGTTCTTCAGGGCTTGCATCGAGGATATGGTTAATCAAACCTCAACCTTATTTAACCAGTTAATTGAGTTAAGCAATACGCACAAGGATAAATTAGTCCCTGGTTATACACATTTGCAGATTGCCATGCCATCATCTTTTGGATTATGGTTTGGTGCTTATGCCGAAAGCTTGGCAGATGATATGGAACTCATGTTGGCTGCATGGAAAATCTGTAATAAAAATCCATTAGGATCAGCTGCTGGTTACGGTTCTTCATTCCCTTTAAATAGAACTTTAACAACCAATTTACTTGGCTTTGAAAGTTTAAACTATAATGTGGTTTACGCGCAAATGGGACGTGGCAAAACCGAAAGGATTTTAGCACAGGCAATGAGTGCTGTTGCGGCAACTTTAGCTAAAATGGCTATGGATGTGTGTTTGTTCATCAATCAAAATTTCGGATTTATTAGTTTCCCGGCAGAGCTTACCACAGGTTCGAGTATTATGCCACACAAGAAAAACCCTGATGTTTTTGAGTTGATCCGTTCGCGTTGCAATAAAATTCAGGCTTTGCCGAATGAAATTGCCATGATGATTACCAATCTGCCATCAGGTTATCACCGCGATTTGCAATTGCTAAAAGAAAATTTATTTCCGGCGATTACTTCTTTAAACGAATGTTTGGAGATCGCTACTTTTATGTTCCAGAACATCACGATAAAGGATGATATTTTGAAAGATAAAAAATACGATTACTTGTTTAGCGTTGAAGTAGTGAATGATCTGGCGCTCCAAGGTGTTCCATTTAGAGAGGCTTATAAAATTGTTGGCGAACAGATAGAAAATGGTAGTTTTGCACCATCTGGCCAAATACATCATACGCATGAGGGAAGCATCGGCAACCTTTGTAACGAGCAGATTGCAGCAGCAATGCATGGGGTATTATCTCAGTTTGGCTTCGGAAAAGTGAATAAAGCAATAGAAGATTTAATTCGCTAATTATAAAGGCGATAATAAATAATAATATATGAAAGTTTCAGTATTAGCCAGTTCATTAATTGGCTCAGAAATTATAAAAATCGGTAATGAAGTTAACGAAATGAAGCGTAAAGGTGCTTCAATCGCTAATTTAACCATAGGCGATTTTGACGCAAACATTTACCCAATCCCAACTGAATTAAAAGCTGGAATTGTTGATGCGTACAATGCCAACCAAACCAATTATCCGCCTGCTGATGGTGTTTTGCCTTTGCGCGAAACAGTTTCGGAATTATTAAAGGATAGATTTGGGTTGGAGTACAACACCAATAGCATTTTAGTTTCTGGCGGTTCACGTCCGTTAATTTATGCTACTTACCTGGCTTTGATCGATCCTGGAGATACTGTGGTTTTCCCTGCTCCATCTTGGAACAATAACCACTATTCTCACTTAACTTCGGCAAAAACAATTGCGGTAGAAACCGATGCTGCACATAATTTTATGCCAACAGCAGCGCAATTAAAACCGCATTTAAAAGGAGCAACTTTATTGGCCTTGTGTTCGCCATTAAACCCAACAGGAACCATGTTTGATGCAGATTCCTTAGCTGAAATCTGTGATGCCGTTTTAGAAGAAAATGCCTCACGTGGAGCTGATGAAAAACCGTTATACATGATGTATGATCAGATTTATTCGCTTTTAACTTTCGGAAAAGCGCATGTAAATCCGGTTTCTTTGCGCCCTGCAATGCGTCCGTTTACCGTTTTTGTTGATGGTAGTTCGAAATGTTTGGCTGCAACGGGTGTACGTGTAGGCTGGGGTTTCGGTCCGGAGGATATTATCAATAGAATGAAAGCATTGGTTGGCCACATGGGTGCTTGGGCTCCAAAGGCCGAGCAGGTGGCCATGTCTAACTATTTTAACGATAAAACACAGGTTAATGCTTTTTTAACCAGCTTTAAAGGCCAGATCCAGGATAGTTTAAATGCACTTTACAATGGTTTTAATGAATTGAAAAATGAAGGTTTTAATGTTGATGCTGTTGAACCAATGGGTGCAATTTATTTAACAATCAAAATCGATTATATCGGGAAAACTACTGAAGATGGTCAGCTTTTAAAAGACAGTGCAGATGTGAATTTTTACCTGATTAAAGAAGCCGGAGCGGCTTTGGTTCCATTCTCTGCGTTTGGAAATGAAGACAGTATGCCTTGGTTCAGGGCTTCGGTTGGGGCTTGTACCCTGCAGGATATTAAAGATATGTTACCAAGGATTAAAGCGGCTTTGAGTAAGTTGAAATAGTATTATAAGCATATAAAAAACCTCTTCAATTAATTTTGAAGAGGTTTTTTATATTTATTTTTTTTTGCTAGACACCATTTAAGTTTGAAGGTTTTATTTAATAATCTTTAAATTTGTATATTAGTTTAAAATCACATTTATGGAAACTTACCTTGTACATCCTGATAAAATACAAGAAAAAGCTTTAAAGGCATTTCTTAAGGCTTTAGAAGTTCCTTATGAAATAAAAAAAGATAATCCCTTACCAGCACATGTTGTGTCAGGAATAAAACAAGGAAAAGAGGACATCAAAGCAGGCAAAAGCCTTTCTTTAGAAGAATTTAAAGAGAAAATATCGGCAATCTGATGGACTTGCCCGTAGTCATATCAGAAACAGCATTTAAAACTTTTGAGTCAATCTGTGCTCAAATACATGAAAGACTAGGGTCAAAAGCAGTAAGTGATTTTAAAAAGAATACAATTAAAACGTTAGCGTTAATCAGTAATTCGCCATTCATTTATAAAGAAACTGAATTTGATCCTAATATTAGACAAGGATTAATTAAAAAGCTTTCTTCTGTGTTTTATGAGATTAAGTCCGATAGGATAGAAATTCTTTTGGGATAATCGGCAAGAGCCCATGTTTTTATGACTTTTTATTTGAAATAAGATAAAAAACCTCGCAGGTTTTAAAAACCTGCGAGGTTAATCTGTTTTTAGATTTCCGACTAAGGACTAAGGACTAAGGATTAGTCTTCACGACTTCCATCATCAGCCATTCTCACTATTTTTGGTTCAAATTTGGCCACTACATCAACCAATTCGGTTTGTGCTGCCATCACTTTGTTAATGTCTTTATAAGCCATTGGCGCCTCATCCAAGCCTGCACCAATTAAGGTAACGTTATGATCTTTCAAAATGGCTTTCATATCCGATTTGGTAATTGATTGAATCGCTTTGGTTCGGCTCATTTGACGTCCTGCTCCATGTGAAGCTGAATTGATCGCGCTCATTTCTCCTTTTCCCCTAACCAGAAATCCTGGTGCGGTCATACTTCCTGGAATAATCCCCATCACGCCTTTACCAGCTGGTGTAGCACCTTTTCGGTGCACAATCACTTCTTCTCCATCAAGCATTTCTTTCCATGCAAAATTATGGTGGTTTTCCACCTTGGCCAAAACTTTAGCGCCTATGGCTTTGGTTAACCTTTTATGGATCACCTCATGACAGGCTGAAGCATAATCGCCAGCTAAATTCATGGCAATCCAATACTCTTGTCCTTCGGCAGAATTTAGATCCAAATAAGCCAGGTTTACAGCCTCTTTAGGGAGTTTGCAGATGTCTTTAGCCAGTTTGGTGTAATGACCTGCTATGGTTGCGCCAAAACCACGGGAACCTGAATGGGTCAACAATGCTACGTAACGGCCTTTATCGATATTTAAAATCTCGTCGCGTTCGGCAAAATCAATAATCCCCCATTCCACAAAGTGATTTCCCCCACCCGAGGTTCCCAATTGTGCCCAAGCCTTTCCGTGTAAATTTTTAAGAAAAGGAGTAGAATTAAATGCTTCGTTTTCTAAAACATCATGGTCAGCTCTTTCATTGCCTTTAAAATTTTGTCCTGCACCAAATTTGGTGAAAGCAATTAATTCGCGTTTGTACATTGCATCTTTCCCGAAATAATGTTTCTCTGGAATATCGAAAATACTCAAAGCCATTCGGCAACCAATATCTACACCCACACCATAAGGGATGATCGCATTTCTGGTTGCCAATACACCGCCAATCGGCAAGCCATATCCTTGGTGGGCATCGGGCATTAATGCACCAGCAACCGAAACAGGTAATTTCATGGCGATATTCATTTGGTTTCTGGCACCCTCTTCTATATAATCGGCACCGAAAATTGAATAATCTTTAGCGTTGTTGATCAGTTCAATGGTTCCATCTGATTTTGGATTTGCTTCCTCGATCATTGCAGTTGCCAATACATTTAATACTTCGTCATCCAAAAAACTTTCCGGATAATCTTTTATTTTTTTAAATAAGGCCAGTAATTCTTTTTCCTCGATATCCGCAAAATTTTCTTTCAGGATATCTAATGCCAAGCCTACTGTTTTTCCTTCGGAATAACCTATTTCGATCAGGTTATTACCTGTTATGTTGTTGTTCATTTTATTTCTTGTTCAATCCCCGGCAGGTAATACTCACCTGACCGAGGGGTTTCTAAATTTAATTTATTTTACGAAGATTTGTTTCAATTGATCTACAATTTGTCCACTGCCCGATAAGCTGATGTTGTTGATTTTTTCTGCGATTTTCTCTACATATTCCATCTCTTTTAACTTATACAACATAGCGTTGTCTTCCATCAATTTAGCCGTATTCAACAAACTTCTGGTCGATGCTGTTTCTTCTCTCCGGGTAATGATATTGGCTTGGGCTCTTTTTTCGGCAACTAAAACCTGATTCATAATTTCTTTAACATCACCAGGTAAAACGATGTCTTTAACACCACAGTTGGTTAATTTTACACCCAAGTTTTCAACCTTATCCAAGGTGATGGCCATTACCATTTCGGCAATTTTTTCTTTGCTTTCCATCAATTCGTCAAAAGTCATTAAGCCAATACATTCCCTTAACGCCAATTGCATGGTGATGTATAATTGTTTTTCAAATTCTTTGTTCTCCAATAAGGCCTTGATGATGTCATCAACTTTATATTGAATGCTGAAATTTACCCTCAATTGTGCTTTATCTTTGGTTAAGATTTCTTGACCGATAATTTCCATATTCAATTGCCTCATATCGGTTTTCAAAACTTGAACAGTAGTACTGTTTTTCCAGTAAACATAGTTTCCTGCTTCCAATACGTTTTCAAATTTACCATCAATAAACAATAAAGCTTTTTCGAAAGATTCTATTTTATAAGCCCTGATATAATTCAATAATGGTGCTTTCTCCAATAAGTTTTTATCAATGGTTTCATCAATTTTGATGTTACTGATATCTACTTTAATAAAGTTATATGTCGACAAACCTTTCCAGATGGCGTGTCTGCCAGCCGTTAAAACGTTCTTGAAATTTTTGTTTTGATAAACCAAGGCCAATTCATTATCAGCAACACTTACCAAGTGAATCAAATTCACAAAATCTGTGTTTTCCAATAAGATATCCAATTCGGCAACTGTGTAATAGTACTCTTTTGCCATATCATACAAAGTCATGTCTTCACCGAAACCTAACCAATAAGTTCCAGCTGTTAAAACGTTTTTTAATTTTCCTTTTTTAAACACCAATCCAACATAATTGGTGTTAATTGTTACTCTTTTCATGTTTTCTGATGTTAGCCCCTCCTAAATCCTCCCCTAAAAGGGAGGACTTAAATGGGTATGATTAATTATTTTATTCTTTTAAAAGCGTTGCGGGAAGAACATTTACCTGTTTTCTGCGGAAGTAAAAGTTTATCAAGCTTGTTTAAAAATGAAACCAATTTTTCTAATTGGGTTTGTGCTCCTTCGAACATTTTGCCTTTTAGATTTAACCTTTTTGATTTTTAAATCTCTTCTTGCTGCAATGATACTTACTGAGCAAAACACAAATTTGCTTTTTGGATTCCGAAAAATCTTGAAGCCAAATGCGGTTTCGCAACGCTTATTCTGGTGAGCGATTTGAAAAGTTGCTCTTCTTTAAGATGGAACCTAAATCCATTGCATTACCATTTTGCTATTCCAAGTGATGGTTGGAAGCAGGATTCGAACCTGCATTGGTGGTTGTTACTCTAACCCCTGAGTTATTCCGATATATCGGAAGTGGGATTCGAACCCACGACACACAACGTGTTTAGACAGTCTATCATAATTCTTCTCAGGATATTCTAAGCAATTTGCCCGAATACTTTGGGGCTATTCCGAAACCCGCAATATTGGATAAGTTTTATTTAGTATTGCCATCCCTTTCGGGATCTCTTTATATTAATCTGATTGTGATAACCACTACTAATGTAACCCTGTCCGGCGTATCCCGAACAGGGGCTTCAAAAACGAGAGCGCATATCATTTAGAACAGTAAACTGTTTCTTATCAATCAGATTGTTATTATTAATATTTCTCAAAGAACTTTATCGACTGGCGACATTACAAAGATGCCACCACCACTGCGCGGCCGATTTGCGCAGTAAAATTTATTTTGAAATGAATGGGTTAATTGATTGATAGTTAGATTAATAAATTTAATTTTTCTATTATATTTTTCCTTTTATCCTCCAATTACGCAGTTGTATTGCGTAGATGATAAATGCTTTGCTATATTTAGTTAAGCTTTTCGATCAGATTTTTAGCTTGAAACTCAAATTGATTAAAAATGGCAGTAAATAAATTAGCGCTTATCCGGTATAAAACCATCGACGATTGTTTGAAGAACCGTTACCGTAAATGGACACTAGAAGATCTTATCGAAAAGGTGTCGGCAACCCTGTACGAATTAGAAGGGATTACCACAGGGGTAAGCAAACGAACCATTCAGGCAGATATCCAACTTATGCGGAGTGACAAGCTTGGCTACAATGCGCCGATTGTGGTGAAGGATAAACGCTTTTATGCCTACGAAGATGCTGGTTTCAGTATTACCAAAGCGCCGATCAATAACGCTGATGTAGATAAGATGAAGGAAATTGTTGGCGTACTGAAACAATTTAATGCTTTTAATTATTTCGATGAAATGAGCGATATGATTGCCCGATTGGAAAATAACCTCTACAAATCGACCAAACAGAGTGGTAATAATATTCAATTGGAAAGTAACAAGCTGGTCAAAGGTTTAGAATGCATCCCGCCCTTATATCAAGCAGTTTTAAATAAACGATCTTTATTAATAGAATATAAATCTTTCAAGGCGCAACAATCACAACAGGGAATTTACTATCCGTATCTGTTAAAAGAATACCGCAACAGATGGTTTTTGATCTGTAAAGCGAAAAAGCGACCAGGGATCTTAAATTTGGCATTGGATAGGATAGTAGAATTTCAGGAATTGCCTAACGAAGAATTTGTAAGTTATCAAGGCGTAGATTTCGATCGATATTACGATGATTTAATTGGTGTAACAAAAAACGAACGTGACCGTGCACAGAAAGTGATCCTCGAATTTACAAATGATCATGCGCCTTACGTGGTAACGAAACCGATGCATCAATCGCAGGTAGTATTAAGTAAGAACGAGAAAACAACAACTTTTAGGATCGATGTGGTACTAAACTATGAACTGGAGCGCGAAATTTTAGGCTTTGGAGAGTGTGTTAAAGTGCTTTCGCCAAGATTGTTGATTTCAAAAATTAAAAGGCGTTTGGAACAAACTTATAGTCAATACGAAACTAAAGAGGAATCGATATTAAGTAATTGAATTTTGAATGAGAGAATATTGGCAACTCCGCTAATAAATTCTCTCATTAATCACCCTGTCATTCAATATTAGCTTTTAAACTCGCTCGTTTTATGGAAGTCGATATCAGGATAATCCTGTTTTGTTAAATTGATCATATATTCACTATCCGCCAGATAAACAGGATTGGCTTCTTTATCGAAACCGATGTGCTGTTGTTTACGTTTTACAAATTCATCCAGTTTTTTTCTATCGGTAGAAGTTACCCAGCTCGAACGGGTATAACTCAAGGTACGAAAACGACATTTTGCACCATATTCGTGCTCTAACCTGAAGTTGATTACCTCGAACTGAAGCTCACCAACTGCACCGATCACTTTCCTGTTTCCAGGTTGCATCACGAATAACTGTGCAACTCCTTCGTCGGTTAACTGCTCAATACCTTTTTCCAGTTGTTTGGTACGCATAGGATCCATATTTTCAACCTCTTTGAAGATAGATGGAGAAAAACTGGGGATGCCTTTAAACTGCAGTTTTTCACCTTCGGTTAAGGTATCGCCAATTTTAAAGTTGCCACTATCGTATAAACCTACTACATCACCTGGCCATGCCTCTTCAACAATACTTTTTTCGTTAGCCATAAAGTCCATCGGGTTGGAGAATTTCAGTTTCTTATCCTGACGGGTATGGTAATAGAATTTATTGCGCTCAAACTTGCCAGAACAGATCCTTAAAAAGGCAATTCTATCGCGGTGTTTTGGGTCTAAATTGGCGTGAATCTTAAATACAAAGCCACTGAAATTTTTCTCTTCAACCAATACGTCACGCTCTTCAGCTTCACGGTGACGAGGGCTTGGAGCGATATCGATAAACGTATCTAAAAGCTCTTTTATCCCGAAGTTGTTAATCGCACTGCCAAAAAACACTGGTGCAACCAAACCATCGGTATATAAATCCTTATCTATCTTACCGTAGATACCATCAACCAATTCGACATCATCTTTCAATGTATTGATTTCGTTTTCTTTAAGGTAGTTTAATAAAGATGGATCATTTAAATCACTTGCCGCCACTACCGAATCGGTTACTTTTGTTTTATCCGAGTTGAATAAATTTAAATGTTTGTTGTAAATGCTGTAAACACCTTTAAAAGTATGCCCTTGGCCTATAGGCCAGGAAAGTGGACAAAGGCTGATATTTAATTTTTCTTCAATTTCATCCAATAAATCGTAAGCCTCTTTACCTTCACGGTCCATTTTGTTGATGAAGATAATCACAGGGGTGTTACGCATACGGCAAACCGACATTAGTTTCTCGGTCTGTTCCTCCACACCCTTTACGCAATCTACCACTAAAATAACACTATCTACCGCTGATAAGGTTCTATAGGTATCTTCCGCGAAATCTTTGTGCCCAGGCGTATCGAGAATATTGATGCGTTTACCACTGTATTCAAATCCCATAACCGAAGTCGCAACCGAGATACCACGTTGCTTTTCAATCTCCATAAAATCGGAGGTATTACTCTGGTTCGCTTTGTTCCTTTTTACCGCGCCAGCAGTATTAATAGCGCCACCAAAAAGCAGAAATTTTTCTGTCAGTGTGGTTTTGCCCGCATCAGGGTGGCTAATAATGGCAAAGGTTTTACGTTTTTCTATTTCAGGGTTAAGCATAATAAAATTTTGGGTGTAAAGAGTGATGAAACCTTGTTAAAGGAATTTAACAGCGATAAGATTTGAATATTGTTGTTTCATCAGGCCGCAAAGATAAGGAATTTGCTTAAAGTTTGAATAGGTTAATTGTTTAATTGAAAATAGGTTGCGCGTTTATTGTTTTTGAAAAGCAGCGGCAATGGTTCTTTTGTTAATGTGGTGATGTCATTATGGAAAATTTCAAGAAGTCAAGTTTTTAAAATTTGACTTCTTTGATGAAGCTGTTGGCTTAAATTAAAATTATCGGCCAAAATTTAAAATTTCTCACCAATCATTGTTTAGTTTTGTACTAAAATGTTTAGCTTTATTCATCCCTCCGTTTATTGTTGACTAAAATTTTACTGCCGATGCCTACTTTGGAAGAAACTTCTATGCCCGCAGAAATTGCGGCTAAATTTGTTAATTACACCTCAAAACACGTTTTCTTGACCGGAAAAGCAGGAACAGGTAAAACAACTTTTCTACGGAAACTCATCCAGCTTACGCATAAAAAAGCCTTAATTGTGGCACCAACGGGTATTGCTGCAATCAATGCAGCTGGAGTAACTATCCACTCGCTTTTTCAACTTCCTTTTGGGGCTTTTTTCCCTGATGCCGCCGGCGCTCTGATCAATGAGAATATCAATTTCAACTTCAATACGCCCAAAACTTTAGTAAAACACTTAAACATGCAGGGCAATAAGCGGCGCATGCTGCAGGAACTGGAGTTACTTGTTATCGATGAGGTAAGTATGTTGCGCGCCGATATGCTCGATGCCATAGATTTCGCCTTGCGTTATGTACGGAGGAACAGAAACCTTCCATTCGGCGGGGTACAGTTATTGTTTATAGGCGACCTGCACCAGTTACCACCAGTGGTAAAAAATGACGAGTGGCGCATTATGGCCAAGTTTTACAAGAGCATTTATTTTTTCGATGCACTAGCCTTGCAGGATAATCCACCGGTTTATATCGAACTGGATAAAATTTACCGTCAGGATGATGCTGTTTTTATCGACTTGCTCAACAACCTACGGAACAACAAAATTACTGCTGAAGATACCGCATTATTAAGGCAGCATTTCAAACAGGATTTCAAACCCTCGGCAGATGAAAATTATATTACTTTAACCACCCATAACAATAAAGCTGACAGCATTAACCGTGAAAGGTTAACCCAACTGAAAACCAAATCTTACTTTTTTGATGCGAAGATTCAGGGTGAATTTAATGAATATGCTTACCCGAATGATAAAAGTTTAGAATTAAAAGTTGGTGCACAGGTAATGTTCATTAAAAATGACATGACTGCCGAAAAGCGGTATTACAATGGTAAGATCGGTGTGGTACATCATATCGAAAAGGACATAATCGAAATTGAGCTTCCTGAAGATAGGACAGTCATTGAGATTTCGCGTTATACTTGGGAAAATGTTAAATATAAATTGGATGAAGCGACCAACGAAATCAAAGAAAATGTAGCAGGTTCGTTTATCCAATACCCTATTAAACTGGCCTGGGCCATCACCGTGCATAAAAGTCAAGGTTTAACCTTTGATAAGGCCATTATTGATGTGGGTGATGCATTTGCTCCTGGGCAGGCCTATGTGGCCTTATCGCGTTTACGCTCATTAAAGGGTTTGGTTTTAACGTCTCATCTGCGCGATAGTGGTTTGCAACAGGATCAAAATGTACATTACTTCTCTAAAACAAAACAACCTTCCGAAGTGCTAAACGAGCAGATCAGTATAGAGAGTTATACTTTTATCCGCAGTTATTTGCTTGCCGCATTTGATCTGAACCTGATCCGCTATTACTTAAAGGAACACCGTCAGACTTTTGATAAAAGTGAAAAATCGGCCAAGCAAAGGCACGAAGATTGGACTGATACCGTTTATACCGACTTTCAAAAAATCACGGCTACGGCCGATACGTTTGTTAATCAGCTTAAAAACCTGTTCGCACAGCAAACCGAACATACTTTATTTAATGTATCGAAAAGGGTAGAGGCTGCCTTAAAATATTTTAATCCTTTAGTTAAGGAGA
Organism: Pedobacter kyonggii; assembly: GCF_004310665.1. Taxonomy (GTDB): domain Bacteria; phylum Bacteroidota; class Bacteroidia; order Sphingobacteriales; family Sphingobacteriaceae; genus Pedobacter; species Pedobacter kyonggii. The sequence goes on from NZ_SIXF01000033.1 coordinate 42,885, forward strand.
TTTCTGATCGTTTTCTGGCCCAAATTGAAGTGATAAAAGAAGAAAAGCAGATTAAAACTTATGTTACAGAATTGTTAGAACTCGAAATTTTGGTATATGAGCAATTGAAAAAAATGCATAAAAGTAAAGCATTGTTGCAAGCGCTTATTGCTGGGAAAGAGTTTAGCAAAGCCGATACCGATGCACTGTTGAATACGGTCGAAAGAAACAATCAGCTCCAAAAAGCCATTCAGCTAAAAGGAGAAACACTTAAAGTAAAATCTGCAGCAGAGAAAAAGAAAAAAGAGCCAAAGATTGATACCAAGTTAGTGAGCTTCGAGCTTTATGAGCAGGGCAAAACCATCGACGAAATTGCAAAAGAACGTGGCTTCTCTACCGGTACCATTGAGGGACATTTGGCCTATTATGTTTCTACACAACAATTGGATGTAACCAAACTGGTAAAAGCGAATAAAATCAAAAATATTACCGATGCAGTAGAAAGTCAGAAAACAAAATCTATGGCCACGATAAGGGAGTTTTTAGGTAAAGATTATTCTTTCGGGGAGATCAAGCTAGTATTGGCATCGTTGTTTCCATCAGAGGAATAACCTTAGGTTTAATCACAAAGAAATTCGAGGAATTTTTTACCACAGAGAGAACAGAGTAAGGCACGGAGAACACAAAGTATTCTGAAAGAGGATCTATTAACAAGGACCATTATTGGTTTGGCTATAGATGTTCATACAGGTCTTGGTCCGGGTTTGCTTGAAAGTGCTTACAAAGAATGTTTGTTTTATAAAATTGATAAAGCAGGTTTTCAGGTTGAAAAAGAAAAAATAATGCCTTTGCATTTTGAAGATGTAAGATTGGATTGTGGTTATCGAATCGATATCTTGGTAGAAGACAGACTAGTTTTAGAATTGAAAAGTATTGAAAGATTAACTGACATTCATTTAGCACAAACCCTAACTTACATAAAATTAGGTGGATTTAGATTAGGGTTATTAATGAATTTTAATGTTTTAAGATTAAAAGATGGAATTAAGCGTGTAGTAAATGGTTATTAGAATTGCCTCTGTTTTCTCTGTGCAAACTCAGTGAATCTCTGTGGTAAAACTAATATTAATTCTGTTTTCTACGTAAATACTTTTGCCCTTTGTGGTTAAACCTTAAAATTTTTTATCTTAGCATCCGTGGAAAAGGTTAAAGTTTTAGCGCAGTACATGCCCGAACCAGCGGCACCGCTAATTGCAAAGTGGATTGATTATTTTCAATGTGAATTTAAGATTGCCAAAACCCGCTCTACAAAACTGGGCGATTACCGCCATCCTTATCAGGGCAAAGGGCATCGCATTTCTGTTAATTTTAATCTCAACCATTACGCTTTTTTGGTTACCACAGTACATGAGTTTGCACATTTGCTCACCTGGAACGATTTCAAGAATAAAGTAAAACCACATGGCACTGAATGGAAGAAGAACTTTCAGCGGATGATGGTTCCCTTTTTTGAACTGAATATCTTTCCAGCCGATATCCACAAAGCGATTGATAATTATATGTCTAATCCAGCGGCATCAAGCTGTTCTGATCTGCATTTATCGCGGGCCTTAAAAAAATACGATAGCAATAAAACAGAGACCTTACATTTAGAGCAATTGCCGATTAATACCACTTTTAAAATTAAAGATGGCCGGCGTTTTACCAAAGGCGAACGGATCAGGAAGCGGTACCGATGTATCTGTTTGGATGATAAAAGGTTATATCTGTTTAATCCTTTGGCAGAGGTTTTTGTGATGGAATAAGATTAATTTGCTGTCATTCTGAATGCAATGAAGAATCTTTTGCAAATCGCTCTGCAATTACATTTTGCGTTTGAAGATACTTTAGATTAATGTCATTTGAAGTGTCAATAGTAAACAGATTCTTCGCTGCGCTCAGAATGACAAATCAGCTACACAAACTTAAACTCATCCCCATCAAATAAACCTTTATCGCTTAGTTTTAAGTGCGGAATCACTAATAAGGCCATAAAAGAAAGCGTCATGAAGGGGGCGAGTAGAGTAGAACCCAAATCCTTTGCAAATTGATCTATTGAAGTATAACTTTCTGCAACCTGATAACCGTTATGGTTACTCATTAAACCTGCTACCGGTAAAGCTAAAACTTCTTTTTTCCCACTGCCCACTGCCACTACACCACCGGTTTCATTAATTACCAGATTTACGGCTTCACAGATGCTTTTGTCATCTACACCAACAGCAATAATGTTATGACTATCATGTGCAACACTTGATGCAATGGCACCCAGTTTTAAGCCAAAGTTTTTTACAAATGAAACAGCAATAGGTGCATCATGATAACGGTTTACCACTACCATTTTCAAAATATCGTTTTCCAGATCACTAATAACATTCTGATTTAAAACTTTCGGTTTTGCGGATATTCTGTTCGTAATCAATTGTCCATCCAATGCTTCAATAACTGGAATTTCTTTTTGTCCGCTGAATGGATAAATAAAATCTTCTTCCTTTTTCAAACTGCAATCGAAATGGTTTACCGATTCGCGATCTTCGACATGTTTTACCCAATCGCCTACCACCGTGCCATTTTCAGCAAGCAACAATCCATCAATATAGGTTTGTTTAACCCTGAAGTTTTTTAAATCTTCTATTATAATAAAATCTGCATCATCATTGATCTGAAGTGAGCCAACATCTAATTTATAGTGAAGGATAGGGTTGATGCAGGCTGCCCGCAGTATATTGAATATATTGATCCCTTTTTCTACTGCCCTTGCACAGAGCTGATTAATATGGTTTTCGACTAAACTATCAGGATGTTTATCATCGCTGCAGAACATCATCATTTCGGGCCAGTCATTCAATAGATCGATCAACGCCTCAAAATTTTTGGCTGCGCTTCCTTCTCGGATAAGGATTTTCATGCCACGCTGTAATTTATCCAGCGCTTCATCTGCGGTAAAACATTCGTGATCAGTAGAAATTCCGGCATTGATGTATTGTTGAACAGCATCGCCACGTAAGCCCGGGGCATGTCCATCAACAGGTTTACCGAGGTCATGAGCGGCAGCAATCTTTTTTAAAACCTCTTCATCTTTATAAAGTACGCCAGGGAAATTCATCATTTCACTCAGGTATTTTATTTCCGGACGTTCTAAAAGTGATTTTACATCATCATGATCCAATTCAGCGCCAGCCGTCTCAAAAATGGTAGCTGGAACACAGCTTGGGGCACCAAAATTAAATTTAAAAGGGACGGTATTGCCATTTTTAATCATAAATTCTACACCTTCCATACCACAAACGTTGGCAATTTCGTGTGGATCGCTAATGGTTGATACCGTTCCATGAACAACCGCCAGTCGCGCAAATTCACTTGGAATTAACATGCTGCTTTCGATATGCACATGGCTATCGATAAAGCCTGGTGAGATAAAATGAGCACCTTCTTGCTGTTCAGAAATTTTAGAGATTGATTTTATTTTTCCATCCTCAACGGCTACTTCGCCAAAGAAAATATTTCGCTTTGTGATGTTGATGATATTCCCTTCGACTTTAAAATTGCTCATGCTGTTTATATAAATTAGCCACGGAAACACGGATTGGCACAGCATTAATAATTAATGTTCTCCGTGATTTCTGTGTCTCCGTGGCAAAACTATTTAATATTTCAATAATTTATCAATCGTTTCTGCTAATCTTGCTTTAGCTAAAAAATCTTCTTCCAATACTTTGCTCATTGGAATTGCCGTATCTAAGCTTGCACAACGCATTACAGGCGCATCGAGGTAAGAGAAACAATGCTCTCCAATCCAGGCAGATAGTTCGGCGCCAAAACCGTTTGTTAAAGTATCCTCATGCAAAATTAAAACCCTTCCTGTTACTTTAACCGCTGCGTTTACAGCTTCTTTATCCCAGGGCTGAAGCGTGCGCAGATCAATTAACGTGGCATCGCTTTCTGGATATTGCTTCAGGTAATCTAAAGCCCAGTGCACACCAAGCCCATAAGTAATGATAGCGAATTTACTTCCTTCGGCAAGCCTAACTGCTTTGCCAATTTCTGTTGTGTAATAACCATCTGGAACAGGAGCAGTTAAACTTCTGTATAAGTATTTGTGTTCGAAATAAAGTACTGGATTTGGATCTTCGATTGAAGCCAGCAATAAGCCTTTCGCATCTTCAGGGAAAGCCGGATAAACAATTTTTAAACCCGGTGTTTTGGTAAACCAGGCTTCATTGCTTTGTGAATGGAATGGTCCAGCCCCTGTTCCGGCACCTGTGGGCATACGTACCACCACATCGGCCATTTCGCCCCAACGATAATGTGTTTTGGCGAGATTATTCACAATCTGATTAAATCCTACAGTTACGAAATCTGCAAACTGCATTTCTACAACAGCTTTATAGCCATTTATGGATAGGCCTAAACCTGCCCCCACAATGGCCGATTCGCAAATAGGGGTATTGCGGACTCTGCTTTTGCCATATTTAGCAGTAAAACCATCTGTAATTTTAAAAGCCCCGCCATAATCTGCAATATCCTGCCCCATTAAAACCAGGTTAGGATACTTTTGCATGGCTAAGTCTAATCCATCGGTTATTGCATCTAAATACCTTTTTTCTGTTGATGAAGTTTGACTAGGTTGGACAACATCTTGTTGATAAGGAAAATACATATCTGCCTGTTCCTGGTCGGCATTAGCAATGGGCTCATCCTCGTTAAAAGCTTCTTCAACTTCCAGCTCGATGTCTCTTTTAACCTGGATTTTAATATCGACAATTGAATCTGAGGTTAAAACACCTTGCTCAATTAAATAGGCTTCGTAATTACTTAACGGATCTTTCTTTTCCCACTCGTCAAACAGTTCTTGCGGAACATATTTAGTGCCCGATGCTTCTTCATGTCCACGCATCCTGAAAGTAAGGCACTCTACCAAAACCGGTCTTGGATCTTTTCGAATTTCCATGGTCAACTGGTTAATGGTATTATAAACTTCTAGAATATTATTTCCATCTATCTGAATACCTTCCACGCCATAACCAATGGCCTTATCAACCAGATTTTTGCACCTGAACTGCTCTGACTTTGGAGTGGAGAGACCATATCCATTATTTTCGATTAAAAAAATAACAGGAAGGTTCCAAACTGCAGCAACATTTACGGCTTCGTGGAAATCGCCTTCACTGGTTGCCCCCTCTCCGGTGTAAACTAATGTGGCGTGCTGTTTATTGGCTAAAACATCGGCAAGAGCAATACCATCTGCTAAAGCCATTTGTGGCCCCAAGTGGGATATCATCCCAATTATTTTATATTCTTGTGTGCCGAAATGGAAAGAGCGGTCGCGGCCTTTGGTGAAGCCGGTAATTTTGCCTTGCCATTGGGCCATTAATTTTTTTAAAGGAATATCACGCGAGGTAAAAACGCCTAAATTACGGTGCATGGGTAAAATGTACTCATCGCTTTGCATGGCTAAGGTGCTACCAACAGCTATTGCTTCCTGGCCAATGCCCGAAAACCATTTGCCAATCCTACCCTGACGCAGCAGCTTGAGCATTTTGTCTTCAACCATCCGAGGGTAAAGCAATCTTCTGTATAAGTTCAATAAGAACTTGTCGTCTTTATCACCTCTGTTAAATTGCATATCTGGTTATTTTGACTAATGAGCCCTGATTTAAGACTCCTTATTTTTTTTCAATTCTTCCCATTGTTTAGCAAAAGATTTATCGGCAACTTTAGGCATCTCCCGGTATTTGCCCCAGCTCTTCTTGAAGAAGCTTTTGAGCATAAAGTTTTTAAACTTTCCACCAAAGAAATCCATCCATTTGCGTTTTTGCATCATTCTGCTGAACATGCTCCAGCCAATTTCTTCTTTTTTGCCATTTTCGTGCCCTGCAGCGGCATCTCTACGGTTAAGTAAGAGCATTTTGTGAATATCGATTTTTACCGGGCACACTTCCGAACATTTTCCGCAAAGGCTTGAGGCATAGCTTAAATGTTTAAACTCTTCCATGCCCTTTAAATGCGGGGTAATAACCGAACCGATTGGGCCACTATAGGTTGTATTATAAGTATGGCCACCAATATTTTTATAAACCGGGCAAGCATTTAAACAGGCACCACAACGGATGCAGTACAAACCCTGCCTTTGATCTTTTTGAGCCAATAAGTTGGTACGGCCATTGTCTAACAAGATTACATACATTTCCTCTGGTCCATCTGTTTCATTGGGTTGGCGTGGACCACTTAAAATGGTATTATAAACCGTTAAGTTTTGCCCCGTTCCATGCGATGCCAGTAGAGGCCAGAACAGATCAAGATCAGCCATAGAGGGAATCACCTTTTCGATACCTACTATAGCAATATGGATTTTAGGGAAAGTGGTGCTTAAACGTGCATTTCCTTCGTTCTCCGTTAGGGCAATACTTCCAGTATCGGCAATTAAAAAATTTCCGCCACTAATACCAATATCAGCTGTAAGGTATTTATCGCGGAGTAATTCTCTTGCTTTTTGTACCAGCTGTGGAGGAGTAGCATCGATAGGTGTATCAAATTTATCGTGAAATAACTGCGCGATATCTGTTGCGCTTAGGTGCATGGCCGGTGTAACAATATGGTACGGAGCCTGCCCAAGCAATTGAACAATATATTCGCCCAGATCACTTTCTAAAGATTCGATGTTGTTCTTTTCCAGGAAATCGTTTAAGTGGATTTCTTCGGTAGTCATCGATTTTGATTTGATAACCGTTTTGCCGTTGTTTCTTTTGATGATGTTGAGGATTTCCTGTTGGGCTTCTTCGGCATCATTGGCCCAGATTACCTTACCACCACGGCGTTGGAAATTTGATTCGAATTCTGGTAAGAATTTATCAAGGTTTTCCATCACACGCCATTTGATTACATGTGCCTTTTTTTTGGATGCCTCTAAATTTTCGAATTTTGATAAGCCCCGTTCAACGGCTGCATTGTATTTCCCAATATTATAATTTATGGTTTTACGATGCGGTAGATCGAAAGCTTTCTCGTCTGATTTCTCTAAAAATTCCTCGGCAATATTCATCAATAGTTATTTTGTAATAGGGTAACGAATATTAACTGATTTTAGTTTTTAGCCACTTCGTTATAACATCAAAGATAGGAATTTATGCAGGCGCGAAAAGGTATTGTGCATAAAAAAGCCCCGACATTTTATCGGGGCTAAGTATTTTGAATTATTATTTCTTTGGATTTCCTTTTCCGTCCATGTCTACTGCCGGGCGTTTTGCTCTGTTGGCAAGCTCCCATGCGGTATAGTAGGTTAGCTTAGCTCTTTTCGTTAAAAGCGGGAAATTAATTTTGCTTACTTCATCACCAGGTTTGTGGTAGTCTTGTTGTAACATGCCATCATAATAGAAGATAATTGGAATACCCAATTTAGCAAAGTTATAATGATCTGAACGGTAATAAATCTGCTCAGGATCTTTTGGATCATCGTATTTATAATCCAGTTTCATTTTGGTATAGGTTGCATTAACCTGCTCACTTAAGTTAGCCAAATCACTACTCAACATTCTTGAACCTACAGAGTAGATATAATTTGCCGAATCTGGCGTACCTAGATATTCTTCGCCAGTACGGCCAATCATATCGGTATTTAAATCAGCAATGGTATTTTCGATAGGGAAAACAGGGTGCTCCGAGTACCATTCAGAACCCCAAAGTCCTTTTTCTTCGCCAACAACAGTCATGAAAAGGATGCTGCGTTTAGCGCCTTTTCCAGCTTTTTTAGCATCTGTAAATGCTTTTGCCATTAATAAAACGCCTGTAGTTCCCGATCCATCATCATCTGCTCCGTTGTTCACTTTGTCTTTTGCATTTGGATCTGTTTCCAGTCCAATATGGTCATAGTGACCTGTAAGGATTAAAACTTCTTTTTTAAGTACCGGATCAGAACCTTCTAAATAACCCAGAACGTTCTCGCATCTAACTGGTGTTTCTGTTTTTGCAGCACTTGCAGAAAAAGGCACATTTAATACTTGTGAGGAAGGGGCCTGACTATCTACTATTTTCTTTTGCAGATCAGCCACGGTAGTGTTCGATGCCTTTAACAGCTCGTTTGCCAAAGCAACAGATATCGAAATGCGTGGAATATCGTTTTGCTTTTGAGCTTCGATAGCAGCATTGGTTTTCACCATTACCTTGCCTTTTTTAAGGGTTTCCTTAGTGTTTTCAGTTATTCTATCAACTGCTGGGTCGATCAGGATAATTGCTTTCACATTATTTTCTGCAAAATACTTTGCCCTTGCTTCAAGCGTAGCACGATAAGCTGCTCTATCAATTCTTGTACCCGGTTTTACGGTTGGATCGCCACCATTGAACATGATAACCACTTTCCCTTTAATATCGGTACCTGTAAAATCGTTATAGTTGTCTTTCTTTAAACCATAACCAATAAATACAAGTTCGTCGGCTGAGAAAGTAAAACCTTGATCGCTGATTAGGCTAGGAGATACTAAATAATCTTTCTGGTATTCTTTAGGCTGACCGTTAACCGTTAAATGGCTTTCTTTTAAGGTAACGTTAACCAAATCGATTTTTTGGAAATAACTACCATTTACAGGGGCTTTTAAGCCTAAAGATTTGAAATAATCGCGGATATAATCAGCAGCCATCCAAGCGCCTTTCGTTCCTGTTTCGCGACCTTCGTATTCATCAGAAGCCAATACAGAAAGGTGTTTGTAGGCATTTTCAGGATTAACGGCCTTGCTGAATTTTATTGCATCCTTATTTGGTATAAGGGGCTTTACCTGGCTAAAGCAACTTGCGGTAACAAATGATACTAAACCAAGGGTTAAAAACTTTTTGTTCATTATGATAATAGTTAGTTAAGTTTCTTGTTAGCACGAAATCTTTTCAACCCTGTTCTGGTGGCGCCCGCCCTCAAATTCAGTTGTTAAAAAGGTTGTGGTAATCTCTTTAGCCAGTTCTTCCGAAACAAATCTGGCAGGTATACACAAAACGTTTGCGTTATTGTGCTTGCGGACTAAAGAAGCAACTTCATTCTCCCAACATAAACCTGCTCTGATGTGCTGATGTTTGTTCGCGGTGATGGCTACACCGTTTGCCGATCCACAAAGTAAAATCCCGTAGGTAAATTCTCCATTTTCTACAGCAGCAGCAACCGGATGGGCGAAATCTGGATAATCAACAGAGTTTTCTGAGTAAGTGCCAAAATCTTTTACTTCATAATCCTGTAAAAAATCTTTTAATATTTCTTTGTATTCAAACCCAGCGTGATCCGCTCCAATAGCAATTTTAATTTTTGTATCAGACATTGTCAAATTTATAGAGAATTATAAAATCTATTCGTAATGTTTTTGTTAGTTAGCGTAAAAAGCAGCATCAGCCTTTTTCTTCTTTTTTTCTATATAGGCCGAAACAAAAATACTCAGCTCATAAAGTAAGAACAATGGCGTAGCTACAATTAGCATCGTCATAATATCAGGCGTTGGCGTAACTATAGCAGCAATAATTAGAATAATAACCGCGGCATACCTTCTGCTTGATCTCATTAGTTTTGGTGTCATCAACCCAAGTTTCGAAAGCACGAAAATAATAACCGGAAGTTCGAAGATAATCCCTGTGCCTAAAGTTAAAGTTGCAACAGATGATAGATACGAATCAACTGTGAATGTATTTTTGATTTCGGCACTAACGGTATAACCTGTTAAAAAGTTAACCGATAACGGACAAACTATAAAGTAGCCAAAAAAGATACCGACAACGAAAAGTACCGAAGCGAAGAACACGAAACCACTTGCCGATTTACGCTCATTTTCGTGTAATGCTGGTTTAATAAAACGCCAGATTTCCCACAACAAATACGGGAAACCAACCACAATACCACACATTACGCAAACATTTAACTGAAGGTTAAACTGACCGGCCATTTCGGTGTTAATAATCTCTCCATTAATTTTGGTGATACACATATCTGCACCAAGTGAAGGAAATTTTTCTACCAGTTTGCACATCATCCTGTAAGTCCAGAAATCGGGCTTTTTTGGGCCAAATATGATTTTGTCTAAAATGAATTCGTTGAAGTAAAAAGCAATACCGGTAAAAACGGCAATGGCAATTACGGCCCTGATTAAATGTTTACGGAGAACATCCAGGTGATCAAAAAAAGACATTTCTGCTTCTAATGTGGTGCTCTTTTGTCCGATAGCTTTTGTAAGTGAAGTTTTTTTAGTGTCGCTCATGTTGAAAACAAAAATACCATTCTATTTGAATAGAATGGTATTTACGTGTTAAATATAGAAATAGTTTATATTATTATGAGAAATGACTGCAAAAATAGAAAGAAGCTATAACAGTAGTTTTAACGGTGCCCTTTAATTATACTCAGTTGCTTTAAATTTGCAGCATTGTTATAATTAAATTGATATACACCATCTTCTCCTGTTACGATTAAAGATTTAGGGCCAGCAATAACATCAAAGCTTTTAATATTACTCAAATGCTGCAACATGTTGTCGCCTATTTTGGTTTTATCGGTAATATTGAAGCTCTTTATTCCATAATTGCCTTCGCAGAGAAACAAATTATTGCCACTGGTGCTTAGGCCGTGTGGGTTTTGCATAGGGTAAACTGCAATCTGTTTCGGCTTGGTGGGATCTTCTATATCTACAATTTCCAACTGATTGCTTGCTTGCCTGCACATATTGCCTGTGCGTAAGGTAACGTAAGCATATTTGCCTTGTACAACAACAGGGTCGCAGGCAAAAATATGGCTGTAAGTAGATAGTTGTACGGGATTAGCCGGATCGGTAGCACTAAAAATGTGCATACCCCTATTGGTACCTATAAATAATTTATTTTCGTATGGAAAGATGGTCTCGACACCCCAACCTAAAGGGATAGCCTTTAAAAAAGTTGGGTTCGATGCAGTCTTAACGTCAAACAGGCTTAAATTATTCATGCCAACAGTATACAAATAGTCATTCATTAAGGTAAATCTGGCCATCGAACCACCTTGCCCAGAAGAAGAGTTGTTGCTGTAAGCGGCGGCATCGTAATATTTCTTTTCCTTGTAAGTTTCTTTCTTTACCAGGGTATCTTTATAGGTGTAAAGATACTTTTGAGCACCTGGCAAATAGAACTGATTGAAAACATCGGTTACTCTCTTAACTTGTTTGATATTGCTGATATTTGAGATGTCAAAAGCCAGCAAATCGATAAAATTGTCGGCGTAAAGGATATTGTTGTGGATCGCTAAATCCACATTTCCCGGAATTTGTAGAAAACCCACGTTAACAGGAGCACCCGGATTAGCATTGTTGTAAATATGAATACCTTCATTTGGTTCATTAATAAAAAGATAATCGTTATAAATGTATATTTTTCCGGTTTTTTTGGCAGGAATAGCTTTTGTCATACCTACAGGTAAAGCCCTCATTTGCTGAACCGAAATCATTTTTACAATCTTTATCATTTCATACTCGTCTTTTTTGCATCCTGTAAATACAGCGAAAACAAGTAGGAGGAGTAGTGCGTTAATTAGATTTTTTTTCATAATTTGGAGTGTTTAAATATTAAACGTATGTGGTTAATTAAACGCTACACTGTTCGGTAAATATTAATTATCAGGTACTTATATCACGGTAACTGAAATCTAAAACAATAAAAAGGCTATCCAAATTATTTGAATAGCCTTCTTGTATTATTAAGTATAGAAATACTTTTATTATTCCGAAAATTCGAACGTTTCCATAAATTTCGTAGTGAAATTTCCTGCCCTGAAATTAGGATCTTTCATCAACTGCAGATGGAAAGGAATGGTTGTTTTTACACCTTCAATTACAAATTCGCCTAATGCACGTTCCATGGTACAGATTGCTTCTTCACGTGTTTGTGCCACACAGATTAATTTTGCAATCATTGAATCATAGTTGGAAGGAATTGAATATCCTGCATAAACATGTGTATCAACACGAACACCATGGCCACCCGGAGAGTGGAAATTGGTGATTCTTCCTGGTGATGGACGGAAATTATTTGCTGGATCTTCTGCATTGATACGGCACTCGATTGCGTGCATATCAGGGAAGTAGTTTTTACCCGAAATTGGAATTCCCGCAGCAACTTTAATCTGTTCTTTGATTAAATCGAAGTTGATTACTTCTTCCGTAACCGGATGCTCTACCTGGATACGGGTGTTCATTTCCATAAAGTAGAAGTTACGGTGTTTATCAACCAAAAATTCGATTGTACCAGCACCTTCGTAATTTACGGCCATTGCACCTTTAATAGCTGCTTCGCCCATTCTTACACGGAGTTCATCTGTCATAAAAGGAGAAGGAGATTCCTCTACCAGTTTCTGGTGACGGCGTTGGATTGAACAATCGCGTTCTGATAAGTGACAGGCTTTGCCAAACTGATCTCCGATAATCTGGATCTCGATGTGACGTGGATCTTCAATATATTTTTCTAAATATAAACCATCGTTACCAAAAGCTGCACCAGATTCCTGACGGGCACTATCCCATGCATTTTCGAAATCTTCGTCTTTCCAAACTACCCGCATGCCACGGCCACCACCACCGGCGGTTGCTTTTAGAATAACAGGGTAGCCCATTTCATTCGCAATTGCAATACCTTCTTTAACACTGGTAAGCAAACCTTCAGATCCTGGAATAGTTGGTACACCGGCAATTTTCATGGTTTCTTTGGCAGAGGCTTTATCGCCCATTCCATTGATCTGCTCTGGAGTTGCACCAATAAATTTGATGTTGTATTCGCGGCAGATGTTAGAAAACTTAGCATTTTCTGATAGGAAACCATAACCAGGGTGTATGGCATCGGCATTAGTTAATTCTGCAGCCGAGATAATATTTGGAATATTTAAATAAGAATCTTTACTAGGAGGGGGACCAATACAAACAGCCTCATCAGCAAAACGTACGTGTAAACTTTCGCGATCTGCGGTAGAGTAAACAGCAACCGTTTTGATGCCCATTTCCTTACAGGTACGGATAATACGCAAAGCGATTTCACCCCTGTTGGCAATTAGTATTTTTTTAAACATAATTTTTTTAATTGATGATTACACCGATTATATGATTACACCGATTTTAGTGGCCTCATCAATAATCTGTAAATCAAATTAATCTGTGAAATCAGCTTCTAAATAGGTTCTACTAAAAATAACGGTTGATCGTATTCTACCGGTGATGCATTATCAACCAAGATTTTAACGATACGGCCAGAAACTTCACTTTCGATTTCGTTGAAAAGCTTCATTGCCTCGATAATACAAACTACTTTACCAGTGCTAATTTCATCGCCAACATTAACAAACATTGGTTTGTCTGGACTAGCTGAACGGTAGAATGTACCAATCATTGGCGATTTAATAGTAATGTATTTTGAGGTGTCTTCTGCAGCCGGTACAGCAGGTGTTGCTGCATTTGGAGCAGTAGGAGCTGTAGCAACGGGGGCAGCAGCCTGTACAAGCGGAGCCTGTGGTACGGTAGCATGCACAACTGTTGGTGCTTGGTTTGTTTTGATCGTGATTTTGAAGTTTTCCTGCTCAATAGCAACTTCATTTACTCCAGAACGAGAAACAAATTTAATCAGTTCCTGTATTTGTTTGATATCCATTTTTTAGGCTAGTTATGTAAAAAATAGTGTTTATTGAATTAACTAAATTATACTTTTTTTGTTTTATTTTTTTAAAGCGAACCCCGACTTCGGACTCCCGACTAAAGACTTCTGACTAATTAGCGTCGTAAGCCCATTTAAGGTATACCGAACCCCAGGTAAAACCACCACCGAATGCAGCTAGAACGATGTTATCGCCTTTTTTTAACCTGCTTTCCCATTCCCATAAACATAAAGGAATTGTTCCGTTGGTTGTATTTCCGTAACGTTCGATATTGATCATTACTTTATCGGTGGTAACGCCCATGCGGTTTGCAGTAGCATCGATAATGCGTTTGTTGGCTTGGTGAGGTACTAACCATGCAACATCATCAGCAGTTAAGCTGTTGCGTTCCATAATTTCAGCAGCAACATCGGCCATATTGGTTACGGCGAATTTGAATACCGTTGGGCCTTCCTGGTGTGCAAAATGTAATCTTGCGTCAACAGTTTCGTGTGTTGCCGGCATAACCGAACCACCTGCTTTCATGCCTAAGAAATCTCTTCCAGAGCCATCTGTTCTCAGGATAGAATCCTGAATGCCGAAACCTTCCTCATTAGGCTCTAATAAAGCACAACCGCAACCATCACCAAAAATGATACAGGTTGTACGGTCTTCGTAATTGATGATTGACGACATTTTATCGCCGCCAACAACTAAAACTTTTTTATGTCTTCCAGACTCAATAAATGATGCGCCGGTAGAAAGCCCGAAAATAAAGCCCGAGCAAGCTGCCTGTAAATCGTAACCCCAGGCATTTGTAGCACCGATTTTATCAGCTAAAACGTTTGCTGTTGCGGGGAAAGTAAAATCTGGAGTAGTGGTGCAAAAGATAATCAGTTCAATTTCTTTTGCATCAATTCCCCTCTTTTTAAGTAACCCATTTACGGCATGAACAGCCATATCGGAAGTACCTAAACCTTCTCCCTTTAAAATTCTACGTTCTTTAATTCCCGTTCTGCTGGTAATCCATTCATCCGAAGTGTCAACAATGGTTTCTAACTCTGCGTTTGTAAGCACATAGTCGGGAACATAACCATTTACTGCTGTAATAGCAGCGTGAATTTTACTCATTTTAAGAATTTTAATAAATTATTTAAATGCCATTCTAATTTTTTCTACCAATCCTGTAGTGATCATTTCTCTGGATTGTAGAACCATATTTTTAACAGCCAGCGGACTTGAAATTCCATGTCCGATAACAACGGGAGCGTTAACGCCTAGAACCGGACTTCCACCATATTGTTCATAATTAAAACGATCGAAGAACTCATCTTTAAGTCCCTTTTTGATGGTAAGTACGTAAAACGATTCTGCTAATTTTAGCATTATATTTCCGGTAAAACCATCGCACACAATTACATCGGCTTTATCGTTAAATAAATCTCTTCCTTCCACATTGCCAACAAAGTTGAAGAGGTTGGTTTCTTTCATTAACGGGAAAGTAGCCATGCTTAGCATATTTCCTTTCTCATCTTCTTCGCCAATATTTATCAGGGCAACTTTCGGATCATTTATCTGCAAAAGATTTTCTGCATATAAACTGCCTAAAACACCAAACTGTAATAAAATATCCGGTTTGCAGTCTGCATTAGCACCTACATCTAACAGTAAGCCAGTGCCGCCTTTAATTTTTGGAAGAATTGTACATAAACAAGGGCGGATAATGCCCGGAATGGTTTTAACGCTAAAAACTGCGCCAACCAACATGGCTCCAGAGTTACCAGCACTTGCGAAAGAATCGATTTTGCCTTCTTTTAAAAGGTTAAAACCAACTGCTATGCTCGAATTTGGTTTCTGAACGATTGCTTTGGTGGGATGTTCGCCCATACCAATTACTTCATCAGTATGAACGTATTCAAAATGATCTGGATTAAAACCTTCTTCTGCAAGAATGGGTTTAATCTGTTCGGTATCGCCAATAAGAACTAAATGCTCTCCAGCGTTAAGCGATTGATGAGCAGCTATTGCTCCCAAAACAATTGCTTTGGGAGCATAGTCTCCGCCCATTATGTCGAGGCCTATTTTCATAGAAAAAATCTGTTTGTGTTAAGTCAGGTGTAATCCTGAATTTTTCAGTTGACTAAGGTATGACTAAAGCCGCTGAAAACACAAACAATTTTTTAAGAAAATTACCCTATCTGAGTATTTTCGATAACCAGTTTGCCGTTGTAGTATAAGTTACCATCAACGTTGTAAGCACGGTGAGGTACGTGAATAGCACCTGTTGCCGAGCATGTTGCTAAAGAAGGAGTAACCGCTTTATAGTGTGTTCTTCTTTTATTTTTTCTCTGTTTCGAGATTTTCCGTTTTGGATGTGCCATTGGTGTATAATCTAATTATTTTTTTAACTTATTAAGGGCTTCCCAACGTGGGTCGCTTGTTTGTTCATTTTCTTGAGCCTGCTTCTCGATCGATAATTGATTTAAACGGTCAATCATCTCTTGATCGCAATCTTTACCTGCCTGCTCGCAGTTTTTGATATAAGGTACCGCTACGTTAATCATTTCGTATAAAGGACCAGATATATCAATCTCGGTATCTTTACGGCTTAGCGAAATAATTTCTTCATCATCGCTCTCCAGTTCATCTTCAGCAAACTTTACAATCTGCCTTTCATAAAGATTTACAGGCAACGAAAACTCAGATAAACATTTATCGCAATCTAAATTAACTATACCAATAACTTTGAATTTTAGAAGCAACATGGTCTCTTGTTTCTCAAGTTCCAGGTCTACTTTTAAATTTCCGCTTTTAATTAACGAATACTCAAATTCATTAAAAAAGCGGTCATCAAGCTCATAATCAAACTGATGAGTTCCCAATTTTAATCCGGTAAACGGTAATGAAAATTGTTTTAGTGGGTTCAAAGTACTGTAAAATTTTAGCCTGCAAATGTAGGGATAAAATAATTAGATTAAAAATGTTTTTTTAAAAATTGTTGATGTTAATCGGACAGGTTTTCAGAATGTTAATTGAAATACTAATTTTTTGAAAATCAGTTTCATTGGGTTTAATTGGTTACCCAACCTCAAATAGTTATTTGAGGCTAATGTTCTCGACCAGGTATTTTGTTTCAAAACCATCTACTTTGCTCATTTTTTCGGTGATTTCGAGTGGATAATATTTTGAAAGTATTTGTTGACTTCTAATGATAGAATGAAAAGGAGCAATTATTTTGTCTGTTACCCATAGCTCTCTTTCCATTATCATATCAGGCATTTGAAATTCCGTACCATCAAATTTTTCCCGATACAAATAAGTTACTTTAAAGCAATTGTAGCCCTTTATGAGTTTATTTTCGGTTTTGTATTCTTTTAAGGAAATTATTTCTTCGCTTTCAAAATAGTCCTCAATTTCTTCTGAATTATAGCTGTTATAAACTAGATTGTCAGCATAGTTAAAATTAAATCTTTCTCTTTTGTTGCTTTGATCCTCTATTACAAAATTGACTATTTTATCTTTTTGAAATTCATCGATGTGTGTTTCTAATGTCTCTGTTTTGAAAACTTCCTGAAACATTAAATTTTCAAAAGGTTCTGTAGCGGCATTAATACCTGAAGTATCTTCGCCAAATTTTATTTTCGATGTTATTAGCTGGCTCTTTAAAGAATCAATCATATTCTTTGCGAATATCGACGACGTTTTATTGAATGCAGTTGTATCAATAATTTTCGATTGTTTAGTGTACGTAACAATGCCTAGTTTTTGTTTGGAAGGTATATTTTGAGCTGCAACCTTGTTTATTATGATTAAGCTTGTAAATATGAGAAGTAATCTAGATGTTTTCATGTAAGCGTTATATGATTAAGATATCTCTAAAATCGGGATTTGTAATTCCGATTTTAGAATGTTTTTAGTTCTTTGGTGGATTGTAAATCCACCGTCCATTGAGTCGAGATTGCAAATCTTGACCAACAAAAATTACTGATCAGCCAAAACCATTTCCTTGTTATTCCTGCTCCATTCGCTCCAGGAACCAACATAAAGCTTAGGAATGGGTAAACCTGCATAATCCATAGCCAGTAGCGTATGGCAGGCGGTAATGCCCGAGCCACAATGTACAATTACGTTTTCGGGTTTAACGTGGGCCAAAGCTTCAGCATATTTTTCTTTCAATATTTCGGGCGCAAGGAAAGCACCTGTAGCATCTAAATTTTTGGTATAAGGAATATTTGCCGCACCAGGGATATGGCCTGCAATTAAATCGATAGGTTCGGTGAGGCCTGCAAAACGGTTGGCATCGCGCACGTCAATCACAATGTAATCGTCGGTTTTGGCAACTTTTTCTACCTCATTGATATCTGATAACGGTAAGTTCCATGCTGTGATTTCGTATTTTTCGACAGATTTTGGGATTTCTACTTTATCTGTAGTCGGGAAGCCTGCTTTAATGGCCGTCTGGAGGCCTCCATCAATTACCTGTATTTTTTCATGACCGATGGCTTTTAGCATCCACCAGAGCCTCGCAGCTGCGTTACCGCCGTTTTTATCATCATAAATAATTACATGACTGTCTTTTGTGATACCAAGCCGCCGTAGAACGGCCGAAAACTGCTCGAAAGTAGGCAAAGGATGCCTTCCGCCAATGGCAAAATCGCCGATATTGGCTAAATCGCTATTTACATCTACAAAAAGTGCTCCGGCCAAATGCTGTTCATCATATCTGGCTTTTGAGCCAGCGCTCGCATCGATAATTACGATTTCATCGTCTTGGTTTAACCAGGTTAATTCTGCTGGTTTTATAATTGGAGAAAGAGGCTTCATATTATATTTTCTGTTTTTTTAATATCTTTTTTATCTGATCTTCTTCTGATTGGTCAGATAGCATGGTTCCGCTACATTGATCCGTCCAATAGGTATTGATGTCTTTTGATTTTCTTTCAAATTTGTTTGACATAAATGTCGTATCGTGGTTGGTTGCATATACAATATATTCATCGCCGATTTGAAAGTTAAAACCACAACTTGCGCTCATTTTCGGTGTGATCATTGTTATAATATCTGATGAAATTTTTCCTTTGTAAAGCTTGTTTACTTTGATTTTTACCACTGCCATTAAAACCCTATGAGCCATTACATAATGAATGTTTGTGGTATCGCTGGTTTTTATTGTGCTTATATCAGAAAGGTTATGTGTTAAAATTTTTGAAATAACTGTACCCTTCATTACAATCTGCGCACCGTTAATAGCCTCTTTTGTTGTTATTTCATAGCATGTGCAAGCAAATGCCTGTATATTTATTAGGCATAATAAGGCAATTAACAATTGAAATTTCTTCATTTAATACTATAATTAGGCTTTTTTTAGCAATGCCCAAATTCCCAAAATAGGGCCAATGGCCAGTAGCATATAAAGATAATGGGAATTTATCTCTTTAGCCAAAAGATTAATCACTTGGATGCTAATAATCGTAATGGCAAAGCCGATACAGTTTACCAGTGTTAACGAAGTTCCACGCAAGCTTTGGGGCGCATGTTTGGCAATTAAAGAAGAAAACAAGGGTGAATCGGCCGTGCCAGACAAGCCCCAGCAGAATAAAAATATAAGAAAAGGATATACCGAGCCGCTGAAAAGAAAAAGAGGGGAGAGCAGACAGCATAAGCCCGAAATGGAAAGGGCAATGGTGGCAATCCGTTTTGCACCAAATTTTTGTGACAGCAAACCACCAATCATGCAAGATAGACCTCCTGATGCGATAATTAAGAACGAAAACAGCGGTATATTTAAAGTTGCATGTGCATGTTTAGTGTTGTAAAGCAGCAACATGCCGGGTAAAAAAGCCCAAAAGGTATAAAGTTCCCACATGTGCCCGAAATAGCCAAAAGCAGCAGATCGAAAATCAGGATTTTTAAAGCCATTAAAACAAGAACGGAAATCGAATTTCTGTCCGGCAGTTCTAAATGGACCGTTTGGCACAAACCATAAAATAGCAATTGCACCAATTAGAGATAAACCCGAAGTAGCAAAGATTACATATTGCCAAGCAAAATTTGCTGTAAATGTTTTTAATAGATGAGGAAAGGCAGTACCCAAAACCAAAGCGCCAACTAAAAACCCTAACGATTTTCCTAGTCCGTCTTTAAAGTAATCGGATGCTATTTTCATGCCGACAGGGTAAATTCCAGCTAACATAAAACCTGTTAAAAAGCGAAAAAGCAGCAATAAATGAACATTCGGTAGTTCTAAACAGATACCCATATTAAACAAAGCAGCTGCAATTCCGCAAATAAAGAACACTTTCGAGGGTGAAAAAATATCGGAAACGGCAAAGAAAGCAAAAACTAATGTTCCGCTGATGAAACCAAACTGTACCATGCTGGTGAGGTTGGCCAGCAGGTTTGTCTCAGTTGGAAAGCTTTTAACAAGATCAGGTAATACCGCATTGCCAGCAAACCACAAGGATGTACAGAGAAACTGCGCAATAACAATTGTGGGGAGAATGTAATTGGGTTTTTTAGTGCTGTTCATTTTTAGTTTGATGCACAATTTTACCTAAAATAAACCTCCTATGAATAAAACCCTTTTTCAAGTGGCTTTGGAAGCTTTTTCTTTTTTTATGGGCAAAAGAAGTTGCCTGTCCTGAGAATTTGCGGTTTCTATTTAGTTAAATTAACGCCTCTCAGAAGCTTTTTTTTATAAAAGTATAAAAACTTAGCTATATCCTCCTATTAGCGGTCGTTAAATTTGCCGCAAGTATTTATTAATAAACAGTTTAAAAGATAGCCGCACACTGATTAAAGCAGGTTTTCCCAAGCAAGGTTTAGAAAGCAGTCTATCATATCTTTATAGCTAGT
>NZ_SIXF01000034.1 GCF_004310665.1 Pedobacter kyonggii
GAGCATAAACAGGTTATTCTCTGGCTTATCCCAAGTCGATACTGTACTTAGTTTTGACATCATCTCATCCTTTCGACACCTCATCGGTGGTTCATTTACATTCATCTTCTTACAACTTACCTGACACCTCTTCGGATGCCTTTTCCGCTAACGCTCCTCACCATGGTTCGTTCACCACAGCAACTTAGCGGTAGTTTGATACCAACGCCTGTACGTCGATACCGATGGACCTACCATCATCTTCTGCAAAGCATCAAGCTTCGAGTTCTCACGAACTCTCTGCTTGTTCGTGTCGCCTAGTAACCAGGATTCTGGTACATTTTAACCGGATCTAATTTCACTTCATCAAAAGGAATAGGATAATACCTGTCTTTAGTGGTTACATTAGCCAGTTTAGCAATACCGTATGATGATTGTGGTTTGGCCTTTAAATAGCTAACTAACTCTGCAGCAGTAAAATTCCTGATTAAATCAAACCATCTTTGGTGTTCGAAAGCGAATTCTACCCTGCGTTCGTGTAAAATAGCAAGCTTTAAAGTAGGGAATTTAGCCGCATAAGTAGCATCTGTTTTGGATACAGCGTATAGTGGCATTCCAGCCCTTGCCCTAACCATATCTAAATATTGAATGGCCACCGCATCATTGCCCTGTAACATGTTTACCTCAGCAAGCATTAAAATTACATCAGCATAGCGCATTAAAACACAATCATTACCTCCATAACCCGCAATGGTTGCCCCTTGGCTCGCATCACGGAATTTGGTAATAAACCAATCTTTAACAGTCGGATCATTGGCAAATTTGACAGAGAAATCTTTTCTTAAATCGTTTGTTTCGTATTCATTAATCAGATCAAGCTTTACATTGCTACCAATCCCGGTAGAAGGTTTAAGCGAGTTGATGGTTTCGCCTTTGGCCTGGTTGTTTGCCGCAATGCTCGAACTAAAATTGATATCGCCCTGTCTGTAAGAAATCTGGAAAATCAGTTCTTTACAGGTTGTTTTTTTCGCTACGTCAAAAACATCTGTATATGGAATTTCAGATAGATTTCCGAAAGCTTTCATATTGTAAGCTGCCGTTAGATAATTATTGGCATTGCCTAGGTTCTCAGCCTTATTTGCCGGTAATGTAGCTGCCATGGTTAAATAAACCTTACCCAAATATGCGTTTATTGCTGCTTTTGAAGTTCTACCTACATTCGCTCCTGTTTGGAAATTCGGTAAGGTGCTGCTAAGGGCATCTTTTAAATCGGTTACAATTTGGTTGTATACAGCTTCTTCAGGCACACGAAAAGTGTTCTCTTTTACTTCATCGGCTGTGCTAAGCTGTTTGGTTACCACTGGTACCGGTCCCCATTTTCGTACCAGTTCGAAATACATAATGGCCCTGATAAACTTGGCTTCTGCTTTATAATTCTCTTTGGTGGCCGCATTAGCAAAAGATACTTTATCAATGTTTGTAAGTACAACATTGGTTCTGCCAATTGCCTCATAAAGTGCCAGCCAATGGCTCCTTAAATAAGAATTGCTTGGCAGGAGCGAAAAATCATTGAACTGGAAAGGCTCACCCGCATTACTCTGGTTATCATTCCTACCCGCATCATCCGAACGTTCGTCGGTAAACAAACCACTGTTTTCGCCCAGGGTATTGCTGCTTCTTAGCGATTGGTAAACACCATTAACAGCCAGCAATACATCATTTTCTGTTTTAAAATAGTTTTCTACAGCAATGGCGTTGGGGTTACTTTGATTTAGAAAATCTTTTTTACAGGCACCCAAACTTAAAATTGCACTTAGGGCCAATACTTTATAAATATGTTTTTTCATTTCTTTAGTTCTAAAAAGTCAATTTGATACCAAGGTTATAGGTTCTAGCCAATGGGTAGTTTCCATAATCCACACCCGGAGCAAGGTTATTGCCCGCACTATAATCTACCTCAGGATTATAACCTTTATAATCGGTGATGGTAAAGGCATTATCTACACTCGCATAAACGCGGATATTGCTCACCTTAAGTGTATTGGCCAGTTGCTTTGGAAAACTGTAACCTAAAGTAATATTGGTACACCTGAAATAAGATCCATCCTGAATGTAAAATGACGATAAACGCGTACTGTTACTTTGCGTACCCGCACGCGATGCACGGTAGTTTAAACCACTGCCTGGATTTGCTTCATTTCTGTAACGATCTGCAACCTCTACATACTGGTTTCCCGAACCTTCAAAGTTATACAGGTAATAATCCTGTCCATCCAAAACCTGGTTCCCGTACGATCCATTAAATGATGCCCTTAAATCAAACGTTTTGTAAGAGGTGTTTAAGGCGAAACCATAGGTAAATTTTGCGTATGGTGTGCCGATTACCGTTTTATCCGCGTCGTTTACAACGCCGTTACCATCCGTATCCTGAAAATATAAATCACCGATTTTCGCCGGGTTGGTAGAAGAAGCTGATGGCGCTACCTTGCCTAAATTATCGGCAGTAATCCGTCCTAAAACCTTAAATCCATAAAACATCCCGATTGGCTGGCCCTCTTGTGTAACGTGTGTAATGTACGAGCGCTCCGCACCAGCAGTAAAAATCGTACTGTTACCACCCAGGTCTAAGACCTTGTTTCGGTTTGCCGCGATGTTTCCGCTTAACCCCAAAGTAAAGTCCTCATTTTGGATAATTTTGCCATCAATCTGCAAATCGAAACCCTTATTGCGAACTTTACTATCAGAAAGATTGGTTAGAATTGTTGATGTTCCGGCAATTGCAGAAAGCGGTTTGTTAAACAATAAGTTGAAAGAATAACTTAAATAATAATTTGCCATGATGGATACACGGTTTTTGAACAGACTGATATCGGTACCAAAGTTGAACTGAGAAGTAGATTCCCATCCTAATCCCCTATCCTGAATGCTACTTGGCCAAATAGCGGTAGAAATAGCACTTCCGAAAACCGCGCCTCCCGGTGCGCTTAACTCTTGCTGCGTGCGGTAATCCGGGATATTGTTATTTCCGCTTAAGCCCCAGCTGGCCCTTAGCTTAACCCTTGATTGTTCACCCAAAAAGTTATTGTAAAAACTTTCGTCAGATAAATTCCAGCCTGCGGCTATAGAAGGGAAGTTACCGTATTTATTTAACGGACCAAACCTTGATGAACCATCGCGACGGAAGGAACCAGTTAAAAAGTATTTGCCAGCATAGTTATAACTGAAACGGCCAAAGTAAGAAAGTAAAGTGGTAACTGTTTTACCTGCTCTATCTAATTTAAAAAAACCTGCCTCAGCCCCTTTATCCGTAATTTCACCGATATAATCGTTCTGGAACCCGCTTGCGGCTACCCTGATCAGATCACTTGATGTTTTCTGGGCAGAATATCCGCCTAAAACATCTATACTATGTTTACCAAAGGTTTTATTGTAATTTAAAGTAAACTCTGCCAGTTGATCTACCTGATTAAGTGTTTGTGCAATTGCGTTTGCTGCCCTAATCGATTCGGGAGAGTAAGGTGGGGTATTGCCACTACTTAAGCTGGTAGGCAAATAATACTCATATTTCTCGTTGTATGTTTGTGTTCCTAGGTTAGCTTTAAAATTAAGCCCCTCTAAAATTTTGTAAGTAGCATTGGCATTATAATTACTCCTATTGCTCTTTCTGGTGATTTTTAATTGCTCAACCGTAGCCAAAGGGTTTTCAGGGTTTTGGATACCGAACTGAGAAGACAATGCACCCATTCCAAACTGAACAGGGTTGCCGTTTGCATCTCTTGCAGGCAGGTAAGGCAAATAAATTAATGCCGACATCATCGGACTTAAATTATAACGTCCTTCCTGCACCTCTCTGTTATCGTTCTTGGTATAAGCAATGTTTGCACCCACACGTAAACGCTCGCTCACCTTGCCATCAATATTACCCCTAAAGTTGGTTACTTTTTGGTTGGTGTTGGTTACAATACCATCATTGTCTTGGTAACCGCCGCTTAAAAAGTATTTTACATCTTTGGTACCGCCAGAAAATGAAAGGTTATGACGTTGAAAAGCCGCATTGCGGTAAAGTTCGTCCTGCCAATCGGTATTATAGGTAGCAGGGATAGCCTGTTGGGTGCTAAAATTATAAAGATCGGCCGGAATGCTTACGCTACTACCATTACCTACATTGGCAATACGGGTGGTATTGTTATCGCTGAACATGGCATCGTTCCAGGTTTTGCCCGAGTTTACCCACAAATCTTTATAGGCGTTGTTTCGTCCATCAATTAAAAGCTGTATAAACTGGTTCGCATCCAATAATTTTACTTTTTTAGCCAATTGGGAAACTCCCCCCTGAACATCGTACTCAAACTTTCCTTTTCCATCTGCACCTCTTTTGGTGGTAATTAACACTACCCCACCCGATGCCCTTGAGCCATAAATGGCTGCAGAAGCTGCATCTTTTAAAATATCGATGGTTTCGATATCCTCCGGATTGATGGATACGTTGTTTCCTGCCGGATAACCATCAATTACATATAAGGGATCAGAACTGGCGTTAATTGACCCGATACCCCTTACCCTGATTTTGGTACCGGAATATGGTGCACCACTGGTTTGTGATACCTGTACACCGGCAACTTTACCAACCAGCGCCTGACCAACAGTAGGAGAAGTTAAATTCATTTCACTTGCCTTAACACTGCTGATGGCACCTGTTACATCCGATTTCCTGATCTTCTGGTAACCAATGGCCACAACCTCATTTAGTGTATTGCTGCTTTCTTTTAAAGTAACATTAATGTTTTGGCGGCCATTAACCGCAACTTCCTGATTATCGTAACCGATATAAGAAAACACCAAAATTGCACCTTCTTCTACATTAATTGAATATTTACCATTGGGATCGGTAACGGTTGTTTTTTTTGTTTTCTTTTCGAAAACACTTACACCTGGTAAGGGTTGGTTATTTTGATCGGTAACCGTTCCGCTTATAGTGGCAAATGTTTTATTATGCAAGCCCGAAGCAGTTACTTCATGATTAATTGCTATTGCACCGGAATTACAGATGGCCAATAGGCCTAAAGGCAAAAGCAATTTCCTGCAAGCACTTTTTATACTTGCGGTTAAAAAAAATGATGTCATCTTTTTGTTCTTAGTAATGGTTTTGAAATATAATTGGGGTTTTGTTTAATTAGAAGCGTAGATTTTCACATTTACATAGGCTTATCCTTTAAGGTTAACAGGTAATTTTTTGAGCGTTCTACAGCCGCAAAAGTATAAGTGTACTTTTAACACGATGTATCTATTATGTTAACTCTATACACCAATTTGAACCGGCACTTTAAATTAATATTAAGCACCATTAGATATATGATAAATCGTTTTAATAGCTATCAAAACATAACATCTTATTAATGTTTCTTTAATGGCCAATCTTTAAATTTGCTTCCAAAACTTTGATGAAATTCTTTTATACCTTCTTTGTGTTATGCCTTTTTTGGCAATGCCTATCTGCACAAGATTTAACAAGCCAGTCTTACCAATTAATTAAGACCAGGAACGAAGTACAATACAAAAATTATTACCTGCTTACACTTTTTCAGCAATTGCCCGGGTTGCGCAAAATACTGAGCACAGACACCGCGCTCAATAACATCTATAAATCAAAAACAGCACAAGTAAATGAAGCAGTTAAAACCTGCAAAACAGATATTTCCTGTTCTGCCAAAGCCTTAAAATTTACCAATGAGGAAATAGCCGATATCGGAAACCGTTTGGCCTTGCTTTACGCAGAAAATAATCCCTTGGGAAATTTGGTGAAAAATCATCTAATCCCCTCAGGTTGTTATGCCATGTTCGCCAAAGGACAACACAAAACCCTTTTAGTTAAAGCCTGGGAACAAGATGCCAATGCCATTAATTATGCAATTGGTGTTTACGTAGAAGGGAACAAACCCAATTACCCAAAAATAGATTCGATCAGTTTTAGCTTAAAAGATAAAGCATTTGCAGAGCTCGTATCTGCCAGTGCATGGTTAGCCTTGCAGGGCAATACTAAGCTCTTTTTCGAACCCACCATGTTATTTGCATTGGAAGCTTTAGAACTGAATGAACGCAATGAGGCCGCCGATTACGAGCCGATGGCCAAAGGTGTAAACCTTGCCGCCATTAACCAGATTAAAAAAACAGACTGGAAAAAATATCCTTACAGCGTAATCCTGGTTCCTGGTGCCGGCCCGGAAGAAAAAGATGTTGCGCTAAGTGCTGGCGGAATGATCCGCTGCCGCTTAGCAGCCATACAATATAAAAAAGGTATGGCACCATTCATCGTGGTTTCGGGCGGACGTGTACATCCCTATAAAACCAAATTCAGCGAAGCCTACGAAATGAAGAAATTCCTGATGGAAGTGCTTCAAATACCCGAAAATGCCATTATTATGGAACCACATGCCCGCCATACCACCACCAACCTGCGCAACTGTGCAAGGCTAATGTTTAGGTATGGGATGCCGGTAGATAAACCGGGTTTAGCCTGTACCGTAAAATCGCAGAGCTATAATATCACCAATCTGCTCCCCGAGCGTTGCAAAAAAGAACTCGGCTATTATCCTTATAAAAACGGAAAACGTTTAAGTGATACTGAATCAGAATTCTACTTAAATACAGCATCCTTACAGATTGATTTTGACGAACCTTTAGATCCTTAGTTTATGAAAACATTAAACCCAATTTTAGTATTAATCGTGATGTTTTTTGTGGCCAGATACAATAAAACAGAAGGAAAGATCACAAAAACGATTACAATTGATTCGTTAGGCGCCTGCCAGGGCATTTCTTATCAAAGCGGACGGTATTTCCTCTACGGAGATAGAGAAGTGGGTGTAATGCGCGAATATAAACTCCATAAGGATTCTTTAATTTATCAGCATAAGGAATACAAGTTCACCATTAAAGGCGAAAATATCATCAAACATCCCACCGGTATTGCTTTCCACAAGGGCTTACCCACATTTGTGGGCAACTCGGTAAAGCAAAATGCTGAAGGCACCGTTTGGAAAGCGGTAATTAATTGCATCAACTGGGAAGCTTTTTTAAAGACGAAAACATTGGACGGAAATTTGGTAAAATCTATTGAAGATGATGCCTGTATCCAGGGTACGCGGCCCGAGTATGTAAATTATAAAGGCAAATGGTTTGTAGCAACAGCCGATTATGGCAATAAAGCAAATCAAGTACGATTATACAATCCCGAAGCCTTATCAAAAGCCGATAAAACAAGTGAAAAGGGAATTCTCTTTAAAAAATTCACCTGCTCACCATGGGTCCAAAATCTACACTGGATTGCCGATAAAGGTATACTCGTTTTAATCCAGAACCAAATTGAGGGACGTAAATGGAGACTGACCTTTCTTGATCTGGAAAAATCGCTTGCCAGCGGGCAGGAATCTGTCATCAAAGTTATAGATACCGATAAGCTGGATGAACTGGAAGGTTTTAACTTTACAGATCAAGCAGATAAAGGAATTGCGGTAAGCTCTGCTCGTAAAAACAATGTGAGCTTTATGGATTTTGCGGTTGGCGGTTAGCGCTAAGTGTTGGGCCAATCCAACAATAAAACACTACAGCAATGAAATTTTGTCCTATCGGTTGGTGTCTCACCGACCAAAATAAACATTCACTATTTCTTAAAAATCAGGAAATGGAGGGCTTGTAGTTTTTGGCGGTTCGCAGTCCCGCTCATTTCAAGTCCGCACCCGTACCTCGCTTACGGGCTTTGCATTGCAATCGGGTTTAGGAACAAGGGTTGTGCACCCTGCAACCTCACAAATGAAAAACTGCCTTAACCTATTAGCCCCGGCTGAAGCGATTACCCTGCAGCAACGAGGCACGGGGAAGCGAAGCGTAAAAGCGGAAGACGGGAATAAATTTAGTGTGTTGCAGAAGCCTTACGCTCCAAAATATAAGCTTGCAGTCGCCCCAATTTGCCAGTCTGAACGCAGTCGAAGCCCCCTAGATGCGTTTAACCATAGAAGGAATATAAGATCATGTAAGTTTAGTATGTTACCTGCCGGCAAAGATACTAATGGTGGCCCTTCTTTACTTTCCCTTTACACATCTTCGTCGTACCTTTATTTAATTAAAAAGGAAAGATATATGAATACTGAAAAAGCCATTCTTGCAGGCGGTTGCTTTTGGGGAGTAGAAGAACTGCTCCGTCATTACCCAGGTGTTACCTCTACCGTGGTAGGTTATACTGGTGGTGATGTTCCAAATGCCACTTACCGGAACCATGGCACACATGCCGAAGCCATTGAAGTTACTTTTGATCCAACTGTTTTAACCTACCGTAAATTATTAGAATATTTCTTTCAGATCCACGATCCGAGCACACGCAACAGACAGGGAAATGATGTGGGTACATCGTACCGCTCAGCTATTTTTTACAATAGTGAAGAACAGAAAAACACCGCAAATGCATTAATTGCCGAGTTAGATGCTTCGGGCAAATGGCCTGGCAAAATTGTAACCGAGGTGGTGCCCGAAACCGACTTTTGGAATGCTGAAGAAGAACATCAGGATTATTTACAGAAAAACCCTTACGGTTATACCTGCCACTTTGAAAGACCAGACTGGAAGTTATAATAAGACCGTCAATTACGATGCATGAAACATTTTGACAGAAAGCAGGAGGATCCGTTTCATTATCCGAAAATCAGATACAGTAGCATTTTAGTTCATGCTGCCCGTTGTTCGCTGTACCCCTCATACTTTGGGGCTGCACGATGCTGAAATACGATCCATCTATCTGCATCATGCCAATCAACCTTCAATAGCAGCAAAATATTCCCCATTTAAACCTGATTGCCGCGGTAGTCCCGATTTCCTTCTAATCGGGACTACAAGCAGAAAGCAAGACAAACGTTAATTGAGCACAGCAATTGCTTTCCAAATAATAATGAAAGTTCAGCATCTTTATTTTTCTAGAAATCAAGTTTTACAACAATAGCTATATACTAAGCTTTAGGATTGCTCCATGCCTTGCAACGATAAGCCCATTATCATGTTCGGAGGCCGCCTAACTTGTTAAAACTTTGTTTCATTAAGTAATGGCGATCCACTTGCATTTACCTGGTAAGTTTGGATCTTATCATTTTCATCAACCTCTACAATCCGGTAACCTTTATAGGCTGTGCCCCAGCTTCCACCGATGTGTGCATCGAAAAAATGTGGCAGTTTATTGGTATAAAAAACGGCATCGAGACTGTGGTCGTGCCCATGGAATACCGCTTTTACATTTGCATAGCTATGCAAGAGTTTAATCGTATCCGGACATTCTACAAAAGGACTTTCGGGTACCCAGAAATGAGGAGGGATATGCAGCACCACGAAAACAGTTTTCAGGTTTTTAAACTTATCAAGTTCTTGTTTTAAAAAATCATTGTCAGGGCATAAATAAGTGCCTTTGGTATCAGAAGTATTGGCCAAAACAAAACCTACTCCATTTTTTTCGAAAGAAAAGTTATCCTCGTAACCGAAAACCGATTTCCAGATCTTGGCATCGGCATGGTCGTGGTTGCCTGGGATAGCATAAAATGGAACTTTAAGTTTATCGTAATATTCTTTTTTTACTTCTGATAATAGTTCTGGGCGATCGTGAACAAGATCCCCATTAATAATCACAAAATTGAGCGGATTTTTATCATGCGATTCATTTAACCACTTCACAATATTCTGGTGGTGCAATTTGTACTCCGTTCCAGGCTGACCATAATGTCCATCCGATGCGATCGCAAAACGCAATTTAGGAGCTTTGCCTGATCTGGCGGGGGCGGTTTGTTCTTCAGCAAATGATGAAAGAACTGGCGAAATACTGGCAACCACAGCAGCAGCCAAACTATTTTTCAGAAAAAAGCGTCTGTTAGACATAAGGATAAGATATGTTTTGTATCAAAGCCCAATATTAGGGTGACCAGGCTTCTTAAACATAAATTTAATGTTATGATTAGGTTAAACCAATACATAAATGTGTATCAATTTTATAACAGAATAGTGATTTTGGCAGCTGGTTTTGCCGATACAATTTTGGCAATTTCAAAACAATTTAGGTGTAGCAGCGATTATCATAATATGAAACTACTCAAATCCTTACTCGCGGGCTTCGCTGGTGCCGGAGCATTAAATATATTGCACGAAAGTGTAAGACGGATTGATCCAGATGCACCTAGAATTGATCTTTTAGGCGAACAAGCACTGTCAAAATCGATGAAAAGTTTAAATCTTGAAACGCCAAGTGGAAACAATCTTTACCTTGCAACTCTTGCCGGCGATATTGTGAGCAATGGTTTATATTATAGTGCTATAGGCTTTGGCAGCAAAAAAAATATTTATATAAAGGGTGCGTTAGCAGGACTTACAGCAGGCCTAGGGGCTATAAATATTCCCGATAAAATGGATTTGGACGATACGCCAGTAACCCATACGAATAAGACAAAAATATTAACCGTAGCTTGGTATGTTATTGGCGGCCTAGTAACTGCAGCTGTTCTTAGCCGTTTACAACGGGCTTAATAAGATGAAAACGCATTCCCCGTCTGTGCCCCAACAGAAAGAAAAACAACTAATTTCTTCGTATTCAATACTTGACAAAAGCCAACTTGAAGGTCTGTGAGGACACAGACCTTGGTGAAGAAAACTTGCTTTTAGGTCTTCGACGAGCTCAGACGGATAATACTATTCAAAATAATAAAAATCAAGTGCACCTGTTCCGTGCTTTCCGTGTTTCCGTGGCAAAAACAAACTACCAATCCAGAAAATACAAAAAACAAAAAGGTCTGTGGGATACAGACCTTGGATTAGATTTATAGAATAACGATTGCCTGTTTTATGACCAGATAGGCCGCCAATGCGAACAAAAATATCGCTATCGATTTATTGATAATTAAACTACTCAGGGCAAATTTCTCCTGAATATAAGTGGCAAAATGCGCATATAAGTAAAGTGCGAGTGTAGAACCAACGCCCGAGCCCAAACTAAAAATCACTAATGAAAGGTAATCCGTTTCAATCCATTGGTGTAAAATTACATAATTGCCAAAAAACAGCCAGAACGGAATCTGAACAGGGTTTAGCACCCCTAAAATCAATCCATATAAAACGCTTCCACTGCGCTTATCTTCTTTAGTATTATTTGTTTTAGGCACTTTTTTCCTGTTCTTCCAGGTAATGGTACCCATCACCAAAAACATCACGATCATAAAACAATCGACTAAAGTACTTAAACGCACTTCACTTACCGCTTCGTTCGGATTGATATCGCTCATGGCCCAGCGGGCAAAACGCATCATCCCAAAGGTAAAAAACACTTCTACACAAGAGAAGGAAAGAATAAAGTACCAAACCTGCCGCATCCCCTTGTTAATAGCGAGCTGTGCAACGGTGAGATTAATGTTACCCGGGGGGATATAGCCCATGGCATTGAGAATGATGCCTATGAAAAACGTTAGAAAAAGCATTGCCGAAATTATGGATTTAAATTTAAATGCGATGCTAAATATTTTCCGGTGTACGATTTTTCTACCTTAGCTAAATCTTCGGGTATACCTTCAAATACCACCTGACCGCCGCCATCGCCTCCTTCTGGGCCGATGTCAATTACCCAATCGGCACATTTAATCATGTCCATATTGTGTTCGATCACCAAAATCGTGTTTCCTTGTTCGATCAAGGTATTCAGTGCTTTTAATAGTTTTTTAATATCATGAAAATGCAGACCAGTAGTAGGCTCATCGAAAATGAAGAGCGTTTTATTTGCATTGTTACCTTTAATCAGGAAAGAAGCAAGTTTAATACGCTGCGCCTCACCACCCGATAAGGTATTAGAAGATTGACCTAAATGCACATAGCCCAGACCTACATCAACCAACGGATTTAATTTATTGAGGATCTTTTGTTCATCTTTAAAAAATTCTACAGCCTCTTCAATAGTCATATCCAAAATCTCGGATACATTTTTCTCTTTATAGGTTACATCTAAAACCTGCTGCTTAAAACGTTTACCGTTACAGGCTTCGCAAGGCAGGTAAATATCGGCCATAAACTGCATTTCGATCTTCACCTCGCCCTCACCCTGACAAACATCGCAGCGGCCACCTTCTACGTTGAAAGAGAAAGCAGCTGGTTTTAAGCCTGCAGCTTTTGCCGATGCCAGGCCCGAAAATAAGGCACGGATATCATCCCAGGCTTTAACATAAGTAACCGGATTGGAACGGCTCGAACGGCCAATCGGGTTCTGATCCACCATTTCTACAGCACTTACCAGATCGTAATTGCCAAAAATGCCATCATAAGCACCCGTTTGCTCACCAGCGTAGTTGCCAATTGCCTTTTGCAGTGCAGGATATAAGATTTTTTTAACCAAACTGGTTTTACCCGATCCTGAAACGCCACTTACTGCAGTAAAAACACCTAAAGGAAACTTCACATCAATATTCTGCAGATTGTTTTCCCTTGCTCCTTTAATCAGGATGTGATCTTTCCACTTACGGCGTTTATCCGGAATGGCAATTTTTTCTATTCCCGATAGGTAACGGCCCGTTAAGCTGTTTTTATCTTTTAAAATCTCCTCGTAATTACCACTAAAAACCAAATTACCACCATGGGTACCAGCCTCAGGGCCGATATCGATAATGTAATCAGCTGCACGCATCATTTCTTCTTCGTGCTCTACCACCAAAACGGTATTGCCTACATTACGGAGCGAAATCAATACTTCGATCAGTTTATTGGTATCACGTGGGTGCAGACCGATGCTTGGTTCGTCCAAAACGTAAATGGACCCCACCAAGCTACTTCCTAATGAAGTGGCCAGGTTAATCCTTTGCGATTCTCCACCCGAAAGCGTATTCGATAAACGGTTTAAGGTAAGGTAACCTAAACCCACATTGTTTAAATAAAGGAAACGGTTATCAATCTCTGCCAATAAACGTTTGGCAATTTTGGTATCGTTGGCATTTAATTTCAGCTCGTTAAAGAAAACCAGCGCTTTTGCCAATGGCATCAGCACCACATCGATAATCGATTTTTCAGCAATCTTTACATAAGATGCGTCCTTACGCAAACGCGAGCCCTTACAATCAGGACAGGTGGTTTTGCCGCGGTAACGTGATAACATTACCCGGTACTGAATTTTGTAAGTCTGCTCTTCCAGTTCTTTGAAAAAAGCATCAAGGCCTGCAAAATATTTATTTCCTGTCCAAAGCAAGCGTTGCTCTGTTTCTGTTAAGGCACTATAAGGCCGGTGAATGGGAAAATCGAATTTTGGGGCAGCTTTAATAAAATTCTGCAACCATACATTCATTTTTTCGCCACGCCAAGGCGCAATGGCATTATCGTAAATACTTTTGCTCTTATCAGGAATAACCAGATCTTCATCAATGCCGATTACGTTTCCATAACCTTCACAACGTTTGCACGCACCATAAGGGTTATTGAAAGAGAAAAAGTTCGGCGTAGGTTCTTCAAATTTTATTCCATCCAGTTCAAACCTGTCGCTAAAATGTTTCGTTGTGCCCTGGGCTTCTACATAACAATCGCCTTTACCTTCAAAAAAAGCAGTCTGTGCCGAATCGGCCAATCTGCTTAATGTTTCTTCTTCCTGGTTGGTTACAATACGGTCGATCAGGATCTGAACGGTCTTATCATCTGTAAGTTCTGCATCTTTAAAATCAGCATCGTCTAAAACTGCTTCTATTTTTTCGATTTTATCATTAATCAGAACCCGTAAAAATCCTTTCTGTAATAAAATAGCCAGTTCTTCCTTAATCGTACGGTTATTGTGCGGGTACAAAGGACAAAAAATCGTAACCGTTGTATCCTCTGGCATTGCATTTACATAATCTACCACCGTACTTACCGAATCCTTTTTTACTTCTTTGCCCGAAACAGGCGAAATGGTTTTACCGATACGCGAGAAAAGCAGTTTCAGGTAATCGTAAATTTCGGTCGAGGTACCAACGGTAGAACGTGGGTTGGAAGTAATAACCTTTTGTTCGATGGCAATTGCCGGAGCAATACCTTTAATATAATCAACATCGGGTTTATTCATCCGGCCCATAAACTGGCGGGCATAAGAAGATAAACTTTCTACATATCGGCGTTGCCCCTCTGCATATAAAGTATCAAAAGCAAGCGAAGATTTCCCCGAACCAGACATACCTGTTACCACCACAAGTTTGTTTTTTGGAATGGCAACATCGATGTTTTTTAGGTTGTGCACACGGGCACCTTTTATGATAATATTTTTATGCGGATTTTTTTCGGCCTCTTTTTTGCTCATGTATGGTAACGAATATAAATGTATAACCCCAGAATGTTGTTAGGGTTTTAAGAACATACAAAAATAGGGTACTGAGACGGTTAATTTATTTTTTAACATTTTATTTTTTGTTTTTTGATAAAAAAATAACTTTCTTTGAACATTAACAACCTCAAAACCAAACTAACACATTCAAAAAACATAGGAGAGCAGCTATAGAAATTAAACATCTACAAATTAATTTTTAGCAAATAGTACGGGATTTAGTGTAGGTAAACCTATGAATTTACAATCATATAATGATCAGGACCTGGTAAAGGTATATATTACCGGGAACGAGAATGGATTGCAGGAACTTTTAAGAAGACATAAAAGTAAAATTTATACCTCTATCTACTTATTGGTTAAAGACCAATATCTGGCGGAGGATATTTTTCAGGATGCTTTTATAAAAGTAATTAACACCCTGCGGTCGGGAAGATATAACGAAGAAGGCAAGTTTTTGCCTTGGGTAATGCGTATTGCGCATAACCTGGTGATCGATTATTTCAGAAAAGAAAAGAGAACACCAATCATCACCAGTGCTGATGGAATGGATGTATTCAATATGCTACACTTTTATGATGAGAGCGCAGAAGATAAAATGCTTCGCGACCAGACCCATAAAGATTTAAAAGCAATGATCCATTTATTGCCTGATGAGCAGAAAGAAGTGCTCCTCATGCGCCATTATGCAGATTTAAGCTTTAAAGAGATAGCAGATTTAACCGATGTAAGCATCAACACAGCATTAGGCCGTATGCGTTATGCATTGAGTAATTTGCGTAAAATGCTTAAAACAAAGGAGATGACCTATAAAGGGTAGTGAAATTGTTACATATTTTTTTTTAGGGGTTGAAATAAAGCATCTGAACTATCGTTAAGTTTATAAAACTTATCACATTTAGTTGCTTATGACAAAAACCTCTACATCAAAAACAAATGTAAATTTACCTACACCTAACATGTTTCAGCCTAGAACTGATATTGAATCTGACGCAGAAATCGACTTATTTTATGATCAAATAAAAGGTAAGTTAGATAGACTGGCTAAAAATCCTCAAGATGAAACCATCAACAAGATTTTAGCTTACAGCAGAGCAAAGTAGAAAATCTTTACATGAGCCAAAAAGCTTGTTCCACAGGGTGGGGCAAGCTTTTTTTATTTTATGGGGCAGAAAATAAAAAGATTGAGATGGATAAAGATTCTACTGCAGCCTTTTCTAGCTAAAACTACTTTTAATAATTTTCTGTTTATTATATCATTAAAAATGCTTCTACCCCGAAATAAACAAATATGAAATTAAATCAAATTGTCATTATCAAACCAAAGATGGACAAACCGCTGTTGATGTAAATATACAAAACGAAACGATCTGGCTAACCCAGGCCCAAATGGTTAATTTATTTAAAAGAGATCAATCAGTTATTTCAAGGCATATTAGTAATATTTTTAAAGAAGAAGAATTAGATAAAAAAAGCAATATGCATTTTATGCATACTGCAAATTCTGACAAACCAGTAGCTGCTCTTACATATGCATATAATGGCCTAATTTTTACAATCCCCTAAAACAAAAAGCCTTACCTTTGCATAGTGTAAATTTAACACTAAGTACGCTATGAACAAGAACTTGCTCCCACTCACTTTAGGTGGTTTAGGCATCGGGATAACAGAATTTGTTATGATGGGCCTGCTACCCGATATCTCAAAAGATTTAGCAGTAACCATTCCGCAGGCAGGGCATCTAATTTCTGCATATGCTTTAGGCGTAGTAATTGGCGCACCCTTATTGATCATGATTGCCGGCAAATATCCACCAAAAATGATATTGATTGCTTTGATGATCATGTTCACGGTGTTTAATGCCTTCTCTGCATTCGCACCTACTTTTAATACCCTGTTTATTGCCCGGTTACTTTCTGGTTTACCACACGGTGCATTTTTTGGCGTGGGGTCGGTAGTGGCCAGCAGAATAGCCGAAAAGGGAAAAGCAGCTCAAGCCGTATCGCTTATGTTTATGGGCTTAACCATCGCCAATATTGTTGGGGTGCCATTGGGTACCTTCATCGGTCACAATTTCTCTTGGAGGATTTCTTTTGCCGTTGTTGTATTTGTTGGCCTGGTTACTTTGCTGAGTTTAAAATTATGGTTACCAGCTTTGGAAGCCACAAAAAACCGCGATTTAAAAGCCGAACTAAGTTTCTTCAAAAAAAGAGAAGCCTGGATTATCATTTTTATGATCTCGATTGGAACGGGTGGATTATTTACCTGGTACAGTTATATCGCCCCTTTAATGACAGATGTTGCAGGCTTTTCGCCTAATGCGGTAACCTATATATTAATGTTGGCGGGTATAGGCATGTTATGTGGTAATTATATCGGTGGTATACTGGCCGATAAATTTTCACCAGCAAAAGCATCAGCAGCCTTATTACTAACCATGGTAATTACCCTAACCATTGTTCACTTCGTATCAGCAAGTCAGCCATTGGCTTTAATTATGACTTTTGTTACCGGCGCCGTAGCTTTTGCGTTGGCAGCCCCAATCCAGATGTTAATGATCCAGAGTGCCAAAGGCTCCGAAATGCTGGCAGCATCTGCAAGTCAGGCCAGTTTTAATATTGGTAATGCTTTAGGCGCATTCTTCGGTGGGCTCCCGTTAGTGTACGGTTTCGATTATACTTCGCCAGCTTATGTTGGTGCGGCTATGGCTTTGGTTGGTGCTTTTTTTGCCTTCTGGTTGATTAAAAGTAATCAAGGCGTAACTGAAGAAGTTAAAGTGCCAGCTACCTCTTTTCACTAATTTTTATTTGGAAAACAAAGGTTAGTACAAGTAAAAATTTCAGTCCTGCTGTCCGCTAAAGCCTCGCAGAAAAAGCTCGGGCTACCGCTTCCATCAGGTTTATAATGAAAGGTCATTGCGATGCTTAAAACCCAACATACTAAAAATTGGATCGCCTAGCTAAAGCCCTTTATGCCTAATACCTGTGGCCTCCTTTATCTTTCAACCTGCCTACTACCAGACCTAGGGATATTCCATAAAAAGATTGCAGATTGTTCAGGTTTGCCGAAAAACCAGCAGTAACAGCCGCTGTCCTATCCAAGTACAGTTCATATTTCATTTCGAGCGGTAAACCGACCGTTTTTCTTCTGATCCTTTCATACACTTTATTACTGAAAAGGCATCCGCCCGGCCTGTCACAATCGTTATACAGGAATGCACCGGCGCTTACCTGATCAACCAAAGAAACCCCTGCACCAAACTTAACATAATGGTAACGGTTAAAAGTATAACTTTTGCCTGCTAAAACACCAACGTCAGCAATATGTGGTTCTGGCAAACCGCCGAAAAAAATCCTGATACGTTCTACAGCTGATGTTTTAAGCGAGATATAATTACTTCTTTTCTGCAGATAAAAATCTGCAGCTCCATACAACCGTCTGTTTCCCCCACCGCCCAGACTAAAGCCAAGGCCAAAATAGATTTTCCTTTTTTGGTGTAAGGTATCCTGCTGTGCCAAGGCATCTACAAACAGTGGCAAACAAAAGCATATCAATAAATACTTCATAACGTTTAATTTAGATAAGGGCTATACAGCGGTTCCCATTCTTTTAAGCAGTTTTAAATGAGATTTTATCCCTCCTAAATAACTGGTGCAATTGGGCGTTATACCACTTTCATTTAATATTTCGTATAATATTCTACTGATCTGTGGGTAGTATACATGGTGATAATGCGGAAATAAATGATGGGCAATGTGATTGTTAAAGCCACCCAAAATAAAGTTTGCCGTTTTACTAAAAGGATGCATATCGTTGGAGCTCTTAATCTGGTTCATTAACCAGGAAGCGTTAATATAACCCTGCGCATTTGCTTTCGGATATTGTGTTTCCTCTACATGGTGCGTCATAAAAAATGTAAACAGTAAAAACAACGATTGGCTTAAATGCATCATCAAAAAGCCAAGCACTATTACATCCCACTGCTGGCCAGAAAAAAGTAAGGGCAGCACTAATAATAAAATGATATAGATTGTTTTTTGAAGCACAAAAGACAGATAATACTCAAAACTCTTTTTAACCGCAAAGCCATCATTGCCAAAAAGAATCAGAAAATCTTTAATAAAAATCCAGAACAGCGAATAGGTAGTATAAGCCAATGGTGCATATAGGTGTTGGTAAGCATGAAACCAATACTGTTTACTATCGGGTACCACGCGGATCAGCTTCGATATTTTAAGGTCTGAATCATAATCTTCTACATTTGGTGCATAATGATGCGAATTAACATGCCTCAGTTTCCAGGCTTCGGCATGCGCACCAACCAATGTATAAATAGCCACAAAGCAGATATGGTTAAGCCGCTTGCTTCTAAAAATAGTATTGTGCGAAAAATCGTGCGAAAAATTAAAGGCAAAGAGCAACGAGATAAAACCATACCCCATAAAACAGCCTATAAAACCAATTGGGTTAACCATGCGGTACAAAGCTAAATATGCAAAAAAGGTGAGCACGAAATACACAACGAATTTAGCGGCAATTATCCTCATAAACGCAGATTTATCAATTACCAGTTCCTGCGCTACACGTTTGTATATTGCTTTGAGCAACTGACTATCAGCTGCTACATGAATGTGTTTATCCTTCATATCGCATTGGGATTAAGTGTTCACTTCTGCCCATCATTTTTAAAAACCTGAAATGTGAGGCCAACGATTCGCCGTACGACATTTCCATATAGGTAAGCTTGTGTTTTTTAGCCAGCGCTTTAAAAATTGGAATAATATCAAGGTAATGCACATGGCAAACATTCGGAAGCAGGTGGTGCACCGCATGAGCATTAAAACCACCAAGTGTCCAGTTAAGAAATTTACTTTCTGCATGATAATCGATCGAGGTAAGCAATTGCAGTTTCGGCCAGCTCATGTTCAATTTATTATCTTTATCAGGCATCGGATGAGATACATAATCTGATAAGTGTGCAACGCCTAACACCGATACAAACAGCAGCGAAATAATAAAATGGTTCAACAGGAAGGCCATCAGAACAACTGTCCAACCGAAAGGCAACAGATAAATAGGCAAAACGATCATATATCCTATATACAAGAGTTTATATAGGACCAGCTTTATGGCTTCAATACAGGGGATCTCCACTTTAATGGTTCGACTCGATAAATTGAACAACATCAGGGTTTCCCTAAAAAAGAACCAGTTAATAGAATAAAAGAGATATAGAAACGGTGCATAAATAAACTGATACCGATGGTACCCTTTTAAAGGCTGCGATTCGGTCATCCGAAACAGGGGATTGTTCAGCACATCAATATCGCTACCTTCTATATTGGTATATAAATGGTGCGATTCGTTATGGTTTTTACCCCATACATAAGCATTATTACCTTGCAGATTAAAACTGAGTGAAAACAACAACTGGTTCCAGAACTTACTTTTAACCGCTACACCATGGGCGGCATCATGCGAAACATTAAAAGCAGTTAATAAAACCGAAAGTCCCATCAGCAGGTAAAATGCATAGAATGCCAATGGCGAAGGACTGGTAATCATTAAGGCGTAAAACAGTATGTCTAAACCGAAGTAAAGGAAAATCTTGAAAAACATTTTTGCGTTCCCCGTCTTTTTCATTCCAGTTTGAATAAAATATTGTTCTATCTGCTCGTTCAATTCTTTATAGAATTCGGAGCCCTCATCTTTTATAAATCTTAATTTGTTCATAACAGTGCGTTTTAATTCTTAACCAAATCTAAAACATAGAACAAACCGTAATTAATCTAAAAGATTACAACAA
This sequence comes from Pedobacter kyonggii, assembly GCF_004310665.1. GTDB lineage: Bacteria > Bacteroidota > Bacteroidia > Sphingobacteriales > Sphingobacteriaceae > Pedobacter > Pedobacter kyonggii. Next base: position 20,127 of record NZ_SIXF01000034.1, read on the forward strand.
ACCAAATAATCACCTTTTAAAGAAAATACAAACACCCGTACTTAACTATAAATTAGATTTTATGATTTAATCTGATACAATAATCCATTTGATTATTAAAAAACCATATATTCAATTAAAAAATTAATCTTTATGAATAATCAGCAAGTATTATTTTTTCAAGCCATCAAAGCTGCGTTGCCCGAATACCAGAACCTGGCGCTAAGTGTCGCCGAAAAATTAGGAATAAGCACGAATGAGGCCTATAAGAAAATCAGGGGCGACAGCAACCTTACTTTCCAGCAAATCATCAAACTTTCCGATTGTTTCGACGTCCCGTTTCTGTACAGTCCGAAACAATCGTTATCGGTTACTTTTAGCTATTTAAATGTAAATGAAGATTTAGATATGATTGGCTATCTCCGAAACTTATTGGACAATATAAAAGCCATCAAGAACAGCAACAAGAAACACATCACCATTACTACCGACGATATTCCCCTATTTCATTTTTTCAAGTATCCTGAACTCACCAGCTTTAAACTCTTCTTTTGGGCAAATAGCGCCAATAACCTGGAAATGCCGTTCAGTTCTTCCTTTCTATCCGATGAGATTATTAAAATTTCGCAGGAGCTGCATGCCACTTATCTGGAAATACCAAGCACCGAAATATGGTCTAAAGATACCGTAACAGGCACACTCGAACAGATCAGGTATGCATTCGAAGCCGGGCACCTTACCGATACCGAACTGGCCGTAAAAATTGTAGAGCAGGTAAGGTATTGCCTCACCGATATGAATATGTACGCCATTAGCAGCAAAAAAACCATCGACCCCAACCATACCTTTAACTGGTACAATTGTGATGTACTGGGAAGCATCGCTTACCTGGTCGATTTTAAAGACCACATGGCCTGCTACAATAGGTTTAATACTTTCAATTACTTAAGAACCGAAGATCAGGCCTATTGCAAACAAACCAAACAATGGATGCAGGGCCTGATTATGAAATCGGTTTCTTTTAGCGGCCAGGGAGAAAAACACCGCAATAAATATCTGTACAATGCCTTTGCCGAATGCGACAAATTGCTGAGAGAGATTACCAATGGTTAGATTAATAATTAAGCGTTAAGCCTGCGCCAAAACCCATATCGCTATCATAGTGCGCAGAAATACCCATGTATTTTGTGGTAATAAACTTAAGTCCGCCCATAAATTCTTTATCACTGTTTACCATAAAGCTTGCCCTTAAGCGCTTAGAAATCGGTATATCTTCCCGCATTAACTGTAAACGCACATTACCATCATGATACACTTCTGCCTGCGCTACCACCAACATGGGCAAGGTATAGGCAAGCCCTACACTAAACAATCTTCTGTTATCCTTTGTACTTTTTTGGCCAAAAATATTGCTCTCCTGCTCACCCATTTCCATTTTCCGGTAGCGCCAATCGAACCCGACAAAAGGCATTAACCACTGCATTCTATCTATGTACCGGCCAATATGGATTTCAGTTTCAAAGCCGTGCATTTTAGTGTAACCTAAGCGCCATTCGGCGCCAATGCTCCAGCGCGTATTTGCCAACATGGCCATACCGTCGTTTCCGTTGCTGGCAAAATCGTTTTCGGCCATAAAATGAAACATCCTGTCATCGGCAAAAAGTTTTCGTTGCGCCAATTTAGGGTTTGGAATTTCAGGATTTAGCGGTGAGTTTTCATAGCTAAAAATTTTACCCATCCCACTCATCATGTGGTACAAAATGTGGCAATGAAAAAACCAATCGCCACTTTCTGAAGCGCTAAACTCAATGGTATCGCGCTCCATGGGCATAACATCGAGTACATTTTTTAAAGGAGCGTAATCTCCCTGGCCGTTAATTACCCTAAAATCGTGCCCATGCAAGTGCATAGGGTGGCGCATCATACTGTTGTTATATAAAATGATCCGCAGGTTTTCGCCTTTTTTGATGAGGATTTTATCTTCCTCGGAAATGGTTTTATTATCTAGAGTCCAAACATAACGGTTCATATTGCCCGTTAACTGAAACTCCATTTCGCGAGTTGGGGCTTTAGGTAAAATCGTTTTTTCAGGCGAGCGCAACATATCGTAATTTAATGTTGTCATGGGGCCTTTTGCGCTTTTGCTACTACCTATATTATGGGCTTTATGCGCATCAGCAGCAACAACAGTATCAGTCCCAGTATCATCCAGCTCAGCATACATTACGGCATTCATATCCATTACCTGGTTCTGCATTTTCATGCCTTCCATCTGCACCAGATTGCCGTTCATATCCATCATTTCGTTCATCATTTTCATGCCTTCGAAATATTTCAATTTGGGCAATTTTTGAGCCGGCACTTTTTGTCCGCTACCCAGCCATAACGAGGCCGATTTGGTGCGATCTTCAGGTGTTACCAAAAACTCGAAGCTTTTATTTTCGGGGATGGATACAATCACATCATAGGTTTCGGAAACGGCAATAATGAGCCGATCTACTTCTACAGGTGTTACATCGTTGCCATCATTGGCCACCACCGTTATTTTACCACCGGCATACGTGAGCCAAAAATAGGTAGATGCCCCGCCGTTAGCAATACGCAACCTTACCTTATCGCCTGCCTTGAGCTTGTTTGCTACCTGGTACTGATTTTTTCCGTTTACTAAAAATGCTTCGTAGTACACATCGCTCACATCCATGGCGGTCATCCGTTTCAGTTCGTTGGTGAGCTTGGTTTTAAAGTGCCCACCTTTTATGGCTTCGGCATAACTCTGTGTTGTACCTTTTTTTATTGCGAACCAATCATTCGCATTGTGTAATCGCCTGTCAACTTCGTGGGGCATCATATTTGTCCACTCACTTAAAACAACAGGTATCGTAGGTATGACAGGCTCTTTTCTTTTATTTAAAATCATGGCACCGTACATCCCAATCTGCTCCTGCAAGCCCGAATGGCTATGGTACCAATGGGTACCGCTCTGTATAATTGGAAAACGGTAAACATGGGTTTTATTGGGCTCAATAGGCATTTGGGTTAAATAAGGAACCCCATCATATTGATTTGGCAAAAATAGCCCATGCCAATGCAATGAAGTTGGCTCCTTAAGTCTGTTATGTACATGTATTTCTGCTGTATCGCCCTGGGTAAAAGTTAGTGTTGGCATAGGTATTTGCCCGTTAACCGCAATGGCTCTTTTAGGTTTCCCGCCAAAAGTTACCGTTGTATCGGCAACATATAAATCATAGCGCACAACCCCCGGCGACTTTTTGTTGCCTAAAGTTTCCACATCACTTGCTTTGAGGGGAGCTTTTTTTGGGGCGGCTGCTTTTACCTCACTGTGCTGATGTTGGCCAAAAGCAAAGCTACTAAGCAAAATACTAAGGCAACAAACTAAAATAAACTTCATTTTGTAGCGTATGTTTTATTTAAGCACCTCGGCAACCTTACCACAAGTTAACATTTTACTACCATAATACGGATTTTTTATCGCCTCGACTTCACTTAACCAATAGCTTTTTTTCATGGGGCAATAAGCATAATAAACAGGCTTATCACTAAGTTTTACTGCTTTTTCCAAGGCATAAAAATCGGTCGACAGGGAGGTAAAATGATCTCTTTGATGTTCGATATCTTTACTTTCGGCAATGTGCTCGGCATCAAACAATATTTTATCACGCAATACTTCCGAAGCGTTGGTTTTTTCGTTGGCTTTTATGGCATTAATTAATGCAGTAGCCTTGGTACCTGCCACGCTTGCATTGCTGCTAATTAAGGCATCTTTAACTTCATAATAAGCCTGCAAAGGGTTAACCGCTACTGCTTTTTCCTGTGCTGAGGCACTGCCAATTACAATTAGTACAAGGACGTTGATTGCCCAGAATTTAAATAACGTTTTCATTTTGTGTTAAGTTAAATGTTATCAATATATTTTCCCGATACCAGTTAGCGAGCTGCTTATTAATCTGCTTTCCAACCAGAACCGGGTTTTATTGTTACACAAAGCTAGCGGTATGGTCTTTCCTGATGTTACACTTTTACCGAAAATGTTTATATAATTATCGCTCTACGGTCAGGCCATGAGGTTGGCGTTAAGCGGTTGGGGGTGGATTGAGCGGTTTAACAATTAACCTTTTATAAGTAGAGATCCTTTCGACCAAGCTTTCATTGACAGATTCAAAAGAAAGGCCATCATTGCGAGGAGGAACGACGAAGCAATCTTTCAAACTAGTAACCCTTGCCATAAAGATTGCTTCGTCGGCTGAAAAAGCCTTCTCGCAATGACGATAATCTGAGGAGATTTATTTCTTTTAAATACTCCTGTCATTTATATTCATTTTTATACAAAAAATTAATCCCCAGGATGACAAATCGCAGTTTTAATGCATACCTCATCCATCTTCATGATCTTACATTTCCCGTATTACATTTTCCATCTTTAACCTATATTTGCACATGCTTAAAAAAGAACGCTACAAACTTTTTGTAGAACATTTTTCGGCCAAGCAGCCTGATGCAGAAACCGAGTTACATTATAACAACCCCTATCAGCTTTTAGTGGCGGTAATCCTTTCTGCTCAGTGCACCGATAAAAGGGTAAATATGGTAACCCCTGCGCTTTTTCAACGGTTCCCCAATGCTAAAGCGCTGGCCGAAGCTACGCCCGATATTGTTTTCGATTACATCAGAAGCATCAGCTACCCCAACAATAAGGCAAAACACCTGGTGGGTATGGCTAATATTCTGCTTAACGAGTTTAATGATGTGGTGCCTTCGGGGATTGACGACTTACAGAAAATGCCAGGCGTTGGCCGCAAAACTGCCAATGTAATTGCCTCGGTAATTTACAATGCACCGGCAATGGCGGTTGATACCCACGTTTTTCGTGTGGCCAACCGTTTGGGTTTAACCAATGGCAAAACCCCATTGGCGGTTGAAAAAGATTTAGTTAAAAACCTTCCCGAACACGATATCCACATTGCACACCACTGGCTTATTCTGCACGGACGTTACGTTTGTGTAGCAAGAAGCCCCAAATGCGATGTTTGCGAAATTACCTACATGTGCAGGTACTTCGAACGTTTGACCGCCCAAAACGAAAGAGATAAATTAAAAGCTTAAAAAATTATTTTCAATTTACTATTGACATTAGCTAAAAAACATTTACCTTAGCTAAATATATTAGCATCATAAATATCAACATTTAAGCATATTAGCCGATAAACGATTATATTTACGCAATCAATGAAAAAAGAAATGAGCACTGCAAATCCAGATAAACTAAAAGCCCTACAACTTACTTTAGATAAACTAGAGAAATCATACGGTAAAGGTACCATCATGAAACTTGGCGATTCTGCCATCGAGCCAATAGATTTTATTTCTACAGGATCAATCAGTTTAGATATTGCTTTAGGTATTGGCGGTATTCCAAAAGGCCGTGTAATTGAAATCTATGGTCCAGAATCTTCTGGTAAAACAACTTTAGCTACACATATTATTGCCGAAGCACAGAAAAAAGGCGGTATTGCTGCTTTTATCGATGCAGAGCATGCTTTTGATCAGTTTTACGCAAAGAAACTAGGTGTAGATACCGATAACCTTTTAATCTCTCAACCAGATAATGGTGAGCAGGCCTTAGAAATTGCCGATAACTTAATCCGTTCGGGTGCTATTGATGTAATTGTAATTGACTCTGTTGCGGCTTTGGTACCTAAAAGTGAGATTGAAGGCGAAATGGGCGACAGCAAAATGGGTTTACATGCCCGTTTAATGAGTCAGGCGTTACGTAAATTAACCGGTACAATTTCTAAAACCGGATGTTGCTGTATTTTCATTAACCAGTTACGTGATAAAATTGGGGTGATGTTCGGTAATCCTGAAACCACAACCGGTGGTAATGCTTTGAAATTCTATGCATCCGTACGTTTAGATATCCGTCGTATTTCACAGATCAAAGATTCTGATGAAGTTTCGGGTAACCGCGTTAAAGTAAAAATTGTTAAAAATAAAGTTGCCCCTCCTTTCCGTATTGCAGAATTTGATGTAATGTTTGGTGAAGGTATTTCTAAAAACGGTGAGATTATCGACTTAGGTGTTGATTTTGGCATCATCAAAAAAGCTGGTTCATGGTTCTCTTACGGAGATACCAAACTGGGCCAAGGCAGAGACGCCGTAAAACAATTGTTAAGCGACAACCCTGAGCTTGCAGAAGAATTAGAAATTAAAATTAAAGCCGAAGTAACTGGCGATAAATTGGCTGAGAAATAAGCCCGTCTTAATTCAATAATATTAAAACGCCCTGCTAAAATTATTTAGCGGGGCGTTTTGCTTTAAATGCTATAATATTTTATAGCGCAGGCCTTTATTGAAAAGACACCGTTATTAGTTCTGGCTAAAAATGGCGCTAAAATCTTTGGTTACATATACAATTACCAAAAGTGCGGCAATAACCAAAGCGCCTAAAATAATCACGCCCCAACTCCCCTTTAGTTTGTTTTTGTCATTCCTGATTAACCAATATAAAATGCCGATTAGCGGTATCGCGCAAACAATCCAAAATATTAACGATGCTCCAGTCATATATATAAATTCAATTTAAACAATTCTCGTTGCCAGTTTTCGGTTGGCGGTTTTCAGTTTACAGTCGTCAATCTTGGCCACGGAAGCACGGAAAAACACGGAGTTACATTATGCAGTACCCAACGGGCGTCATCCTGATCCGATAGTTATCGGATTTGTTTCAGGATCTTTTTTCAATAGCAATCATCCTACCCCTAAACAGATTGCTTCGTCGGCTGAAAAAGCCTTCTCGCAATGACGAACGAGGGGATAACTAATGAACCGACTAACCAGTTTGGCAATTAACCATAAACTATTAACCAATGGCCCATGAACCAAAACTAAAACTCCATCCTTGCCATTGGCGAAACATCCTGCCCAACAAAATCCTGCTTTAAATATTTTTGATAACCTGCTATGGCAATCATGCCCGCATTATCTGTACAGTATTGAAAAGCGGGGATATACACCTTCCAGCCCAGTTCGTCGGCGGTTTGTTGCAGGCCATTTCTTAAACCAGAGTTTGCCGAAACACCTCCTGCAATAGCTATTTCATTAATTCCGTATTGTTTTGCCGCTTTCTTCAACTTATTCTGCAAAATCTGCACAATGCTATATTGAACTGATGCACAAATATCATCTAAATTTTCGGCAATAAAATTAGGATTCTCTTTTTCCTGCTTCCTGATAAAATACAGGATAGAAGTTTTAAAGCCGCTAAAGCTAAAATTCAGATCGGCAATTTGCGGTTCGGCAAATTTAAAGGCCAAAGGATTTCCATGCTGTGCATGTTTATCGATCAGCGGCCCTCCCGGATAAGGCAAAGCCAGTAATTTAGCTGTTTTATCAAAAGCCTCACCCGCGGCATCATCCAATGTTTCGCCAACTATTTCCATATCAAAGTAATCTTTTACCAGCACAATCTGCGTGTGCCCGCCCGAAACGGTTAAACAGATAAACGGAAAATTGGGCTTAGGATCATCAATAAAGTGCGCTAAGATGTGCGCATGCATATGATTAACAGAAATTAAAGGTATATTTAAAGCTAATGCAAAAGATTTTGCAAAAGAAACACCAACCAGTAACGATCCTAAAAGGCCGGGGCCACGTGTAAAAGCGACAGCACTAATGTCCTGTTTTGTAACTTTAGCACTAATTAAAGCTTGTTGTACGGCAGGCACAATATTTTGTTGATGTACCCTTGAAGCTAATTCAGGTATAACACCACCATAATTTTGATGAATTGTTTGGTTTGCAATAACATTGGCAGTAATTTTGCCGTTGTTACAAATAGCAACGGATGTATCATCGCAAGAAGACTCGATAGCAAGTATAACAGACAAATTATTAATATTTAAGCTGCAAAATTATTAAAAAACTATTTAAAATACTCCTTTGGGTAATCGCATCAATAATCTTGCTGCTCGCGCTTCTTATTTTTTCTTTACAATTTAAGCCTGTTCAAACTTATTTTGCGCAGAAGGCTGCCACATATTTATCTAAAGAGCTTAAAACCACCGTATCGATCAAGAGTCTCTACATCAAGCCATTTAAATCTATTGTACTCGAAGATTTATTGGTTTTAGATTTACAAAAAGACACTTTACTAAGCACGCCACAATTTATGGTGGATATTAATCAATTATCCATTGATAAAAAGATCATTGATATCAATACCGTTCAAATTAACAATGGGCAGTTTTTCCTAAAGGATTTCAAAGATAAGTCTTCTAATCTCGATTTCATTATAAACTACTTCGATTCTGGTAAACCTACTGTAAAGAAAAAGAAAAGCAAACCATACGATATTAATGTTGGCCGCATTATTTTAAATAAATTCGCCTTCAGGTATATCAATTACAGGGCAAAAGATACCGTTCAGGGCAAAAGTGTAAACTTCGAAAATGTAGCTGTTAAAGAGTTGAGCGGAATTTTTGAAGGGCTAGACACCAAAAACCATTTGATTAAAACCAATATCAAAAACCTAACTTTTAAAGAGCGTAGCGGGTTTTACCTTAAAAACTTAACGGCTGAAACCACTATTGATAGTAATGCCATTGAACTGAAAAACCTATTGCTCGAAACCAACCAGAGCCATTTAACAAACTACTACCAAATGCGGTTTAAAAGCTATAAGGACTTTAACCACTATGTAGATAATGTTCGGATGAAGGCCATTTTTAAAGATAGCCATATCACATCCAGAGATATAGCCTTCTTTGCACCTGAGCTGAGCACCATGAAACTCGACCTTGATGTTGATGGCCAGATTACCGGTTTAGTGAATAACCTTAAAGCCAAAAAACTATCATTAAGAACCGGAAAAGCCACGCACATTAAAGGCGATTTTATTTTAAAGGGACTGCCGAAATGGAAAGAAACCTTTATGGACCTCAACATTGAAATGGCGGGAACGAATAAAACCGATCTGGATGAAGTGCTGGCAGGCATTACCAACAGCAAAAAGAAAATTGTTCCAGTAATTGTAAATAAATTCGGCAACATTAACTTTAACGGAAGTTTTACCGGTTTCCAGAATGACTTTATTGCTTACGGCGAATTTAAAACCAAACTTGGCCGTATTGTTTCGGATGTGAACATGAAAATCGATAAAAACGATATTCCATCCTATACCGGGAACGTAAAAACCTACGATTTTAATCTCGGCAACCTAATTGATGAAAAAAGCCTCGGCCGGATCAGCTCATCACTGTATGTTAAGGGTCGTGGCACCGAGCTTAAAGACCTGACCGAAAAGATAAATGGCGATGTAGACTATATCGACTTTAATAATTATCGTTACCACAATGTGAAGATTGACGGAACTTTTAACAAAAAGTATTTCGATGGCAAGCTGAGCATTAACGACCGCAACGTTAAACTGGTTTTTGATGGTGGGGTAAACCTGAATCCTAAACTGCCGGTATTTAACTTTAATGCTACTATTTCTAACGCAAGATTAAAGGCTTTAAAGCTGGTGAAAGATTCGTTGCAGGTTAATGCTAAATTTACCACCAATTTCTCAGGCACCAACCTGAACAATATATCGGGCAAATTACTAATCGAACAAATTAGGCTGCAAAATCCGAAGGGTAGCTATAGTATCGATTCTGTACAATTAATGGCCGACGGAACGGGTGCCAGTCGCGTACTCGATATCCGATCTGATATTTTTGATGCCAGCATTAAAGGTGAATATGACTTAAATTCTATTGTTTCTTATTACAAAGCCATCGCCAAAACATATATCCCTTCGTTAAAGGCCGATATTATCAAATACAAGAACCAGATTTTTCAGTTTAACCTGAAGGTTAAAAAGTTCGAACCACTGGCGCAGATATTTGTACCGGGCTTAGAATTGGAAGAAGGGGCTACAATAACCGGCGATTTCGATTCACGCAACAATACCGCAACGTTAAACGGTTTTGTTAAGAAACTAAAATACAATGGTATTGTGGTAAACAATATCATCCTCGATGAAAATACCACCACACAGCAGCTTCAACTGATTGTAACTTCCGACCGGGTGCAGATTAACGATAGTTTGTTTATTAAAGATGTAAACATCTCCAACATCCTGCGGAACGACAGTTTGGCCTTCAACGTAAAAATGTCGAATGCCGAAGAGGACAATCAACTCGATTTAAACGGCCTTGTAGAGTTTACCAAAAATCAGGATACCACGGCAAGGCTAAGCGTATTGCCTTCTATATTAAAAATCAACAATGAAGAGTGGCGCATCCAGGAAAAGGTACGCATCGTCCTCAACAATGGTAAAACCGAGATCACTAATTTCGATTTAACCAACGGAAACCAGCAGGTTATTATTGATGGATTAATTTCGGAAGACCCTAAAGATTTAATCAGTGTTGGCTTTAAAGAGTTTAACTTAAAAACCCTGAACCCTTTTACCAAAGGCTTTGGCGTTAAACTGGGCGGAAACCTGAACGGAAAAACCGATCTGTACGGCATATTAAAAGCACCGAGGGTTACCGACGACTTAAAAATCGATTCGTTAAACTTTAACGATATCTATATCGGTACTTTAACCGATACTTCATCTTACAGCAACGAAAGCAAAAGGATCAATGTATTTACGCGCATCATGGCCGACGATTCGGAGACTTTTAAGCTGACGGGAAATCTCGATTTAAAAGAAAAAGAAATCGACCTTGCTGTAAAAATGGATGAGAGCAAGCTTACTATCCTTGAGCCTTTCGTTAAACAACTGGTATCGAATTTAAAAGGGAACATCTCTGCCGATTTAACGGTAAAAGGCAAATTAGAAAAACCAGAAATTAATGGAACCCTATCGCTAGATAAGGGTCAGCTGATGGTAAATTACCTAAAAACCACTTATGTGATTACCGATGAGGTAGAAGTAAACAATAGTGTGATTAAACTGGATAACTTCACCTTAAACGACCTGGAAGGCCACGAAGCTACTGCAAATGGATCTGTAGATTTAAACGACATTAACTACCCTACACTAAAAGTAACGGTAAATGCAAACAGTTTAATGGCCTTAAACACTACCGCAAAAGACAATTCGGTATACTATGGCCGTGCCTATGGCACAGGTGTATTTACGTTTACAGGCCCTACCAATAAAATGAAGATCGATATTAAGGCAAAAACTGAAAAAGGAACCGTTTTCAACCTGCCATTAAACAGTTCAGAAACCATATCGGATAAAGACTTCATTAATTTTGTAAGCCGCGATTCGACTGTTCTGGTTAAGAAAAAGACAAACTTTGATGGCCTCACCCTAACCTTCAAATTAACCATCGACCCGAATACCACGGCAAATATATTTACTACCCTGGGTAATTTAAGTGGCAAGGGTAATGCCGAGCTGAACTTAAACATCAACAGTTTCGGCGATTTCGAAATGTCTGGCGATTATATCATTGAGACCGGAAGTTTCGATTTTACAGCCCAGGAGGTAATTAACAAAAAATTCGAAATCAGGCAAGGTGGAACCATCCGCTGGACGGGTAACCCTACGGCTGCACAGATAAACTTAAAAGCAGTATACGCTTTGAGAGCGAGTTTGAACGACCTTTACAAAGCAGCTAACCGCGATGCCAGTAGTAACGCCAACCAAAGGGTAAATACCGAGGTTGAGATGGGCTTAACGGGCCTACTCTTAAAACCAGATATTAAACTTGACATCAATTTCCCTGCTCAGCCTTCAATCAAAGAAGAACTGCAAACCTATTTCAGCGATCAGAACAACCTGAACCTGCAGGCTTTCAGTCTAATTATCAGAAGAAGTTTTGCCCCAGGAAACGGAGGAGAATCAATTGGGAATCAGCTCAGCTCTACTGCAACCAGTACGGCTACCGAGTTGGTATTTAACCAGTTTAACAACGTACTTTCATCATTAAACTTGAACTTTGTCGATCTGAATGTGCGCTCGTTGAGCGAGGCCAATGCATCGTTCAAATTCTTTAGCGATCGTTTAATTATCAACGCAGGTATTGTAGATCGGAACAGTGTGAACGATTTTACCGTTATCGATTTCTCTAAAGACAACGTAGGAAGAGAGGTTGAGGCCCTTTTCTTAATTAAAAAAGATGGAAGTTTAACCGTTAAGGCTGCAAATAAACCACCTACGCAACAAAGTATCTTCTTAAACAGCGGGATTAGCTCAACAGCAAACGTAACCTCTTTTGGTTTAGTTTATACCCAGCAGTTTGATACGTTTAAGGAGTTTATCCAGAAAATCTCTGGTGCTTACCGCCGAAATTTAAAGCGGAAACAAAGCGAGGCCCCTGTTAAAACGAATAAATCGATCAATAAAGAAGCGATTATCAATCAGAGCAAGGGGAACCAGAGGAGGTAGAGAGGTTAGGAGTTAGCGTTGAGGGGTTAGGGGCATTAGTACATTGGTCAATGGTTAATTGCCTTACTGGTTAATTGTTGAAATTGGTTAATTGATCATTTGCTCAGTGGTTATCCATCGTTCGTCATTGCTAAACCGATCCTAGGTGGTTCGTCATTCCCAACTTGATTGGGAATCGTAATGCAATGCGCTTTAAGATTCCCGCCTGCGCGCGAATGACGCTCGATTTAGAACTAAACAAAAAAACCAACAATCGAACACCTGTTCAACTGTTGGTCTTAACCATTTTAGTCATCATGTTAGGCTAAACGCAGGAATCTCCAAACTCCAAACGCCAAACTTTCAAACTATCCTTTCATAATCGAATGGCCCATTTTATCTCTTTTGGTGGTTAAATAACGCTCGTTATGTACGTTACTTGCAATTTCGATCGGAATGTTTTCTACCACTTCCAAGCCATAACCAATTAAACCTGCTCTTTTGGTTGGGTTATTACTCATTAAACGCATTTTAGTAACCCCTTCTGATCGCAGGATCTGTGCACCTACACCATAATCGCGTTCGTCACCTTTAAAGCCTAATTTAATATTTGCTTCTACCGTATCGAAACCGGCATCCTGTAGGTTATACGAACGTAATTTATTAATCAGCCCGATACCTCTCCCCTCCTGGTTCATGTATACAACTATACCCTTACCTTCTTTTTCGATCATTTCTAACGCTTTGTGCAACTGCGGACCGCAATCGCAACGGCACGACCCGAAGATATCGCCAGTTACACAAGAGCTGTGTACACGTGCTAAAATAGGTTCGTTGGCATTCCATTCGCCTTTAGAAATGGCTAAATGTGTCGCATTATTATCTAACTGCGTATAAGCCGTCATTTTAAAATCACCCCAAGCAGTAGGTAAATCGATGCTAACTTCTTGTTTAATCAAACTATCCATGGTTAAACGGTAAGCGATTAAATCTTCGATTGATATAATTTTTAACTGGTGCTGTTCGGCAATTTTAAATAAATCAGGGAGTCTGGCCATTTCGCCATCTTCTTTTAAAATCTCTACCAATAAACCTGCAGGTTTCATGCCTGCCAAACGCGCCAAATCTACCGCAGCCTCTGTATGACCAGCACGACGGATTACACCTCCATCTTTTGCAATTAAAGGAAAAATATGTCCTGGTCTGCCTAACTCTTCAGGATTGGTTTTAGGATTAACCAGAGCCAGCATGGTTTTAGAGCGGTCGCTTGCTGAGATCCCGGTGGTACAACCGTGGCCAACCAGATCTACAGAAACCGTAAAATTAGTTTCGTAAGCTGCAGTATTTTTACCCACCATCAGGTTAAGGTTTAACTCTTTACAACGTTCTTCTGTTAGGGGCGCACAGATTAAACCACGGCCATAGGTAGCCATAAAATTGATGATTTCGGGCGTTGCATTTTCGGCTGCCGTTAAAAAATCACCTTCGTTCTCTCTATTCTCATCATCTACAACAATAATCACTTTACCAGCTTTTATATCTGCGATGGCCTCTTCTATTGTGTTTAATTTTGTTTGCATTTTATAAACATTATGGGGCAAATGGTGTGTGAGGCGTATTAAAATCAATTAATATCACAAACAATAACCCGTACAAATGTACAACCTTATTGAGCAATATTTGGATTAAAATATCATCTGTAAGTAAAGGAAAAGACGCCTATTTTTCCTTTTTTTTAAACAACTGAACGAGGAGCTGCTTGTAGTAATTTACATCAAACAAGGCCGAGTCTACTGTAGCTTTATAGGTTAAAAAGGCCGCCAAAGGCGATAAAACAATTACGGCAATCCACATCCCGAATATCGGGTTTAAATTACCTTCGCGTGCCGATTTTTCGGCCACTGTGGTAATAATGTGGTATACCAGGAAGAAACAAATGGCCACCACAACCGGCAAACCCATTCCCCCTTTTCTGATAATGGCACCCAACGGTGCACCAATAAAAAACAACAGGATGCAGGATGCCGCGAGGGTAAATTTACGCTGATACTCTACTGTGGTAAAAATAATTTCGCCGGTTAAATCAGTTTGGCGCGGACCCCAGTTGGGTACATGCTGCATAATATTCGCCACCGTATTGTTTGCATTATCGAGGGCCAGTTTCCGCGATCCGTTAGGGATACTCTTCAATATTACTTCATCAATCTCTTTCGGTACGGCTTTTACTTTGGTATAACCTTTAGTCACATTAAACTGCTTAAAGTTGCTCGTGAGGTTGGCAATGGTGCGCATTTTCATCGTATCCAGTTGTTTGGTTAGCGAGTCGCGCTTTTTTACAATCCCTTTCAGGTTTAACATGGGCGTACTGTTTCCAAAAGCATTGGGATCGGTGGTATTGCCGTCAAAAGACGACATATCGAAACGCGGTGAGGTTTCTTTAAAACGGTTCCGTGTAAAAATCTGCCGTGGATTATACATGCCGTTTTTCGAAGCCTGCTCTTCGTACTGTACACCATTTTTAAGGTAAAGCACTAAAAACTTACCATCTGCGGTTTTATTCATCTTACCCTCTCTGGCCAGAATTACTTTCGGAATCCCGTTGTTTTCACGGTGATCGTAGATCATGATATTGTGCAGCGTACCGTCTTCTTCTTTCGAATCGACACGGATGGCATAACCTGGAATGGCATTATTAAAAACCCCTGGTTTGATTAAAAATGAAAGTTTTTTGTTCCTGATATCGTACAGTAGCGAGCCAAATTTAAGGTTGGCTTTAGGCAGCATGTAGTTGGCAAAAAAGAAGGAGGCTATGGTGAGCATCAAAATCACCACAAACAAGGGGCGCATGGCTTTTTGTAAAGAAATTCCGGCCGATTTAATGGCCACCAGCTCGTAATTTTCGCCCAGTGTACCAAAAGTCATGATGGATGAAAGCAGTACCGATAGTGGCAGCGCCATAGATACGTTGGCGGCCGAGGCATAATACATTAGCTCCAGAATGGTGTACCATTCGAAACCTTTTCCGATTAAATCATCAATCCATTTAAACAGAAAAAACATCAATAGAATAAACATCATAACAAAAAATGTTGCTATGAATGGCTTCACAAATGCTTTTATTAATAGAAGATGTATTTTTTTCACCCTACAAAGGTAAACAATACGAAGGTAATTTATGCACCCAAAACGCTAATCAGATAATCGATCTGGTTATCCCAGATTAATTTTTTCTCTGCAAGAAGCTCATCGGTAGTAAAATCAGTAATCGAGAGGGCAACATCATTGGTTAGTTCGTCCTGTACAATTTCCATCTCAAAATAACATTGAGGTTCATCATCCAGCCACTTAAATTTAACCAGCTTATTTTCTTTAATGGAAACCAGTTTTGCTTTTTGCTGCTCATCGTCCCAGGTAAAAGTATATACCTGATCGCGGAAATTCACATCGTCCGCAAACCATTGCGATAAGCCGTTTGGCTCACTAATAAAACTATACAATATTCTTGGTGACGATCTAACTTCGTACTCTAGTGTAAATTTTTTCTTTTCTGCCATGTTAGTACACTACCAGGATAATTTCCGGACTATTTTTTTAATATTATTTTTCTAAAGAAAGGTAATTTATTCTATATCTGCAACAATATAATTTTTATTGGTTCAAGGTGCGGGTTCAGTGGTTCATTTGCCATTGGTTCATTAATCCGTCGTCATTCCCCTCATTGGTTCAAGCCAGGGGGCTACTGGTGTTGTTGGGGGTAATCGGTTAATTGTTTAAATCGGTTAACTGGCTTCGGACTAAAGCTCCATCTTACATTTTCCATATTTTCAACCACAAAGCGCATTGAGAGAAGGCACACAGGTCACAGAGCTAGAGGACAAAAATACCACTAAATCTGTTATAAAAAGCGGGCATAAAGTTCTTTACCATATAAGCATTTAGACCATTTAAGCTTCTGATTGAGCTTATATGAACCTTAAATACCTTAAATGGTTTAGAAAAGATGTTGCATAGCTAACCACTTTATAGCTTTCACCTCAACTCTTTCGTTTCGTTTCAAAACTAGCCGCTCAGGATGACGAATGCAGGGAGGTTAATTGACTCTGGACTAAAGACTTCCGACTCTGGCCTAATTCCTTTACCTATCCTGCACCATTTCTTTACCCTTTCTAGGCACCAGGTTAACCCCAGGGTTACCCTTTGCTTACCAATCCTTTACCCTGGCGTTACCTTATTTATTACCTAAAAGGTAAAGGATTGGCGAATATCAGCTATAGATAAGGTTACCTTAGGGATAACTTGGTAACACCAAGGGGTAATCAATCTTTTTGAAATCCTTAATTTTATCAGCACAAATGGTTGACTGAAATATCATACCATAAGCAACAGACTTGATGATATACTAAGACCAGGAACGCGGTTAATTTTGCGGTATCCGCCGAAATGCTGCGCTTTGTTGTGTTGTTAATTTCTAAAAACAGGCTCCCTTAAGGCCTAAAATGACCGTTACAGCCTCTTAAAAACAATCAAATTTACTGAGCAATAGCACTTTAAAGTATTTTTCACATTTCTTTTTAATAGAATGTATATTTATTCTATATTTGCAACTCTTAAAAATAACCACATCGATATTTACGTTATGTAGTAAATATTAACCCGGCGGGGTAGCTCAGATGGTTAGAGCGCAGGATTCATAACCCTGAGGTCGGCAGTTCGATCCTGCTCCCCGCTACTAGACCGGAAAAAGCGGAATATTCGAGACACAAATCGGGTATTCCGCTTTTCTTTTTACTTATAATTTACTGAAAACAAGCAAGATACAAAAATACTGAATTTATTTCCTCGGTTCGACATTCATCGGTTTTCTTGTCATATGTAATCCCTAAAGGAAACAGCAAATGTTGTAGTTGTTGCTTCGTATGATAGTCCCCAGAATGCCACTTTAAAGGCAATTCAGTGGCGAATTTGATGGCCAGATCGACGCAATTTTCAAGGTTCGACACTTGTGAAGTCAATTTCATTAAATTTTGCTCGATGTTATCCCTTTCTTTGTCGTACTTCACTTTATACTTCCTGTATAACTCGCTTCCGATCTCCTCTTCAATGTACCGCTGTTCTAAGCGACTAACTTTGCCGATAATTTCTCTATGTAATTTTTGCAATACCTCTAAATCTTCTTGCTTTCCGCTGCTCAGCTGATTGAAGGTTGCGACTACTTGCTTTTTTAATAGCGTTAAAAAATCCTTGGCGTGACTAACTTTAAACACCTCAAGAATATTTGCAAACCTGTTATTAAGCACTTCGGCATTCTTATTATTACCACAGTTTGATATTTTCTATTACATTCTAAACAGCCGTGAAGGATAAACCATAGACAAACAAGCTTACTAGAATAATCCTGTTGTCAATCACTTATCGTTAAAGATTTCTTCATAGATGAGTTCCATTTGGCTGAACTCTTCCTCGGTAATCTCTTCAAAATTTTTCTTCCGACGCTTTGGAAATATGCCTTTATTTTGATGTAAAAAAATAATTATATCATTTAACCTTCGGTCTGGCATATCGATCAAGTTCTGCAAAGCTCGTTTTAGTTCATCATAACGTTCTAAAAAGTAAAGCTCTTCTGTCAAGTCCTGCTGGATTGTTGCCTGAATTGTCTTGGCGAGGTAGATGCATTGGGTTGTTAGGTCTGGGTAGCGAAAGTACGCACTGACTTCTTCCGGATTCTTTACAGCAACTTCTCCCTGGTCATTTCTAATAAATTTGATTCTTTGCATTAGCGGCTTGGAATATGCTTCCAGTGCAACGTCATAATCCTTCATGTTGTTGATCATATGTGCAGAGACAGGAATTATCATTCCATGTTCAGCCAAGCCATCACGTGTTAGCATATCATGGATTATGAAACGATGAATTCGTCCGTTCCCATCTTCAAATGGGTGTATAAAAACAAATCCGAAAGCTATTATCGCTGCCCTGACAACTGCTGACGCCCCAATAGACTTAGTTTCTACATCGATCAAACCTTTCATCATGGAACTAACCATATCCTGTGGAGGACAGATATAATGATAGATCTCTTCCATGCGATAGTTAGTCTGACCGATGTAATTCTGAAAACCTCGGAATCCCGGCTGGGCATATCGTGGATCCACAATGGCATTTTGCAAGGCTGTAAGATTTTTCTCAGCAAAAACTTCAGCACTTGGTGATTTTCCTGCCTGGGATAGAATTGAGATAAATCTGTCTATACGCTCTGGGGAAGGCTTTTCACTTTCTATTTCATATGATGATTTAGTTTCTTTGCGATACAGATATTGTGTGGCCCTCGCAAAAACTTCCGATGAAAATTCCTTTTTAAGACCATTAATTTCTGCCTTGTAGTCAGTGTTTATTGCCTCTTCTAAAGCTTTTGTCCGGCGAACCATAGGGCAAAACTGTGGCAAACCTAGTAGGTTATCATTTATTCTCCACCGACTGTTTTTTATTGTCTTACCTGTAATGTAATTCATCGGCTCAAGGAAGTCAATATAGTTACCGCCAGGTTCGAAGTTTAGTTGGAGTTCCTTTGCCATCAGCCATTCATATATAAACCCTAACTTTCGGTTATATCGCCCGGCCGGGCTGGTTGAAATATAAGCAACTAATTCATCTTCCTTTACGTGACGAAACACGGCCTCGAGGAAATCAAGGTTGACATCATCATATTTAAGGAGAAACTCCAGGTGCGTAAAAATCGAATCTGTATCAGGAGCATACTTACTGCCAAAATACTGGTCGATAGTCCCATCAGGAGCCATTTCGATTTTGTTTTTTGTTCCAATAAAAGACCGTGTACTTAGTTTATATTCCGGAAGATTTAACTCCTTCTTCAACCATTCGCTTCCCGCTGCCTTTTTTATCATGATATTGGTAATTTGAATATTATGTTAGTAAAGTTAATAAATATAACATAAATATTTGTAAAACGAATAAATAGATATAATTTAACGTCTATTCAAATTAGAGGTAAAACGAATTCAACGTTGGTAATATTAATAATTGACAGATTGTTTTCAGTAAACCGATTAGGAAACGACATCTAATCCACTTTACAGCCACTTTTGTTGAGACATATACATAGTAAGGCAAATTACGCGCACAAAATAAAAGGTAACTATACAGTTAACTTTATTTTTTGCATAAACTTGTCTTCATATATCCTATAATTTTAAGACTGAGAATCCTGAGCAATAAAACAGGGA
The DNA here is from genome assembly GCF_004310665.1 of Pedobacter kyonggii. Classification (GTDB taxonomy): domain Bacteria; phylum Bacteroidota; class Bacteroidia; order Sphingobacteriales; family Sphingobacteriaceae; genus Pedobacter; species Pedobacter kyonggii. The sequence continues at coordinate 39,735 of NZ_SIXF01000034.1, forward strand.
ATCCACTAATTGTATATTTCATCAAAAGTGGTTCTCCGTCACTTTTGGTGAATTATGCTGATTTTGCAAGTACCATTTTCCTTAGCAGCTGAAACCCTGCCTTGCCGTACATCTTTCTTTTAATTGTTTTGATACGATTGACCTGCCCTTCAACCTGCCCATTACTTATATTGGTTATCAATGCGTTATTTACTGCATCATAGTCTTTTAAAAGGTTTTTTTTGCAAAATTGTTCAAACCACAGTCTGATTCAAACACCTCTTCAATCCAGGTTTTCAGCGTGCCATCCTTTTTAGTCTTAAATAGGTTTTTAAAGCCTTTAACTAACTTTTCCATTTTCTTCATTTGTGGGTATTTTCAAATAGAAGCTTTAGAAAATCTTTGTCATCAGCTCTTTTTAGTTCCCAGGGCTCCATGTATAGCATAAGTGATAATCTGGTGGGAGACCAGGTTTTTACCAGTATTGGGCCTGTGGCTTTCGGTCTAAGAGCTGGTTGCGTATTCTAAGCTCATTCATTTTTTGCAAAACTGGAATGAATCTGATTAAAGCATGGGTTAACGAAACTCATTTTAACAATGATTAACGGTCCAGCGTCAGAGCCAACAGAATATCAGACCTAATCATCCACCTGATTTTCGACAGCCATCTAGACCGAGCGCAGTGAGGCTAAAACAAATTGAAAATCGGTATCGGTCCTACAACGATAGGCATCAATCTTGAATACCTAATAATCAATTGGATTTCCGTCTTTTATTTCATGATAAAAAAATTTAGTAGCCGCTACCTTCCATCATCATCTATAAATTTTTCAAATTCCAGATTGAATAGATTATTAAGAGAAATAATTTTTTGCTTGTTCTCATTGCCAGGGCATCGCTTCTCATATACATCCGGGTACTGATAAACTAAGGTTTTGATATTATTCTTAGTAATGAGGTGAATAATATCTGGTCGGCCTTCCAATGCATCACCAGTGGTTTTCCCATTACAACCAACTCCAAAACTGCTATCGTCCACAAGTTTCCATAAATTTAATTTTTGCAGGCGCTCCCAGACGAGATCAGCCTTTTCCTTACCCATTCTTGAGGGGTACATCCACCAGTCATAAATTACAGTCGCGATCGGTTACTTTTTGCCAAATCAGCTAAAAACCTCATTTCAGAGTTGAACCCAAAATCAATTTCCTTTATATCAGCAACCCCACTATCTGGCGCGGATCGTTAACGATCCGAAGTTTTCGCTGAATACTGCTACAGAGCCGAAAAAGCGGAAACGATAACTCCGCTTAGGGATTAATGCCTATATTGATCTGCAACAAACAGGAAAATGGGTTTAGAAACAAATCTCATATCAGTTTTCACGGCTTGATCTATCTATAAGAAGCTATTTATAATTATATAAAACATAAGGAAAATTGTATAAGCTTAATAGCAGGTCTTTAGATAGATTTGTTTGATAAAAGATTATCAGCAAGTGCTTAAATGCGAGCCTGGCTAATTGACATTGTTCTGGTACGGCCTACAACGTAATAGTCCGACTTGCAGAGCTTAGCACCCGGCCGGGGAAGGCCTTGTGACTTCAGTAAAATAAATAGTATGTGCTATCCTCCGGCATTAAATTAAATCCTAAAAAATTAAAAACATGGAACATCGCTATAAAATAACCGGAATGAGCTGTCAGGGCTGCAGGGCAAAAGTTGAAAATGCACTAAACTCGATTAATGGTATTTCTGCAAAGGTATCACTGGAGCCTGCTGAAGCCATTATTACCATGGAAAAACATGTCCCAACCGAGAAGTTGCAAAAGACACTATCTGCGGCGGGAAATTACGGTATTGAGATGGGATCTCATGTAAAAGGGGGTTCAAAAACACCCGGGCAAATAAATAGTGTTCATCATGAATCAGAATACAAACATAATACCCCGGTTAACAAAAACGACATCAACCAAGATGGAGAATTATTCTATTGTCCGATGCATTGTGAGGGCGAAAAGACTTATCCAAGAGCGGGGCATTGCCCTGTATGCGGAATGGACCTGGTGAAACAGCCTGTAAAGATCCGGTCGTCACAGTTTACCTGTCCGATGCATCCCGAAGTTATCAGGGATGAACCGGGAGCATGCCCAATCTGCGGGATGGATCTGGTTCCTACCAGGGCAGTTCTGGAAGAAGAAGATAAAACTTATGATTCGCTACTCAGAAAGTTTAAGATTGCAGCAGCTTTTACGCTACCCATTTTTGTCATCGCAATGACGGAAATGATTCCCAATAACCCACTATTTGATTTGCTGGAACTTAAATACTGGAATTGGATTCAGTTTGGACTATCCATTCCGGTAGTTTTCTATGCTACCTGGATGTTCTTTCAGCGCGCCTGGATATCGGTGATAACCTGGAAACTGAATATGTTTACCCTTATAGGAATAGGTGCGGGAGTAGCCTGGCTTTTCAGTCTGACCGCACTGATTTTCCCCGATATTTTTCCTGCCCAGTTTAAAACGCACCACGGGACGGTCTTTGTTTATTTTGAAGCGGCAACGGTTATCCTAACATTGGTACTGCTCGGACAACTTTTAGAGGCCAGGGCGCATGGGAAAACCAATAGTGCCATTAAGGAGCTATTGAAACTAGCTCCAAACACCGCTACAAAAGTGGTTGGGGATAAGGAAGTGTCGGTACCCATTGAAGACATCCAGAAAGGAGATCTTCTGAGGGTAAAGCCCGGAGAAAGCATTCCGGTAGACGGCGGCATTGAGACCGGAGAAGCGGTAATTGATGAATCGATGATTTCAGGAGAACCGGTTCCTGTGGAGAAAAAAACAGGCGAAAAGGTAACTTCGGGAACAATTAACGGCAATAAGACTTTTATAATGGTAGCCGAAAAAGTAGGCTCAGACACCCTCTTATCCCAGATCATCGAAATGGTAAATTCCGCCAGTCGCTCCAAAGCACCCATCCAAAAGATGGCCGATAAGATTTCCGGGTATTTTGTACCCGTTGTTGTGTTTATTTCCATCATAACATTTGTGTTATGGGTATTATACGGCCCCGATCCAGCGTATGTTTATGCCTTTGTAAATGCGATAGCGGTACTGATTATTGCATGCCCATGCGCGCTGGGCCTTGCGACACCGATGTCTGTAATGGTGGGCGTCGGCAAGGGTGCACATTCGGGTATCCTGATAAAGAATGCGGAATCGCTGGAGAAAATGAATGCTATTGATGTAGTTGTCATTGACAAGACCGGAACGGTAACCGAAGGTAAACCTTCGGTTGAAAAAGTGGTTAGCGTAAATTCAAGCTTTACCCAAAAGGATATTCTTGAAAAAATTGTGGCTTTGAATAGCAGCAGTGAGCATCCACTGGCACAGGCAACTTTACGCTATGGCGAAGAAAACAAGATAGAGGTCAAGTCCCTAACAAGCTTTGAGGCAATCACAGGAATGGGTGTAACAGGCAATTTGGGATCGGAAGTACTGGCTTTAGGCAACCAGAAATTAATGGAGCAGGTTAAAGCGGTAATAGACCCTGAATTAAAGGAGCAGGTTAAGGCTGCCCAAAAAGAGGGCAAGACAGTCTCTTATCTGTCTGTAGGAGAAAAAGCTGTCGGATATGTTGTGATTTCTGATAAGATTAAGCCTTCGAGTGCATCTGCAATTCAAAAACTCCAGGGTGAGGGCATAAAGGTCATGATGTTTACCGGCGATAATGACGATACAGCTAAAGCAGTTAGCGAAACGCTGAAATTAGACGGCTATAAAGCCCAGATGCTTCCGGAAGATAAATTAAAAGAAATAAAAAGTCTCCAGGCTGAAGGCAAGAAGGTGGCGATGGCGGGAGATGGCATTAACGATGCCCCGGCACTTTCCCAGGCTGATATCGGCATAGCTATGGGAACAGGAACCGATGTGGCCATACAAAGCGCGGGGATCACCCTTGTGAAAGGAGATTTAAATGGAATCGCGAAAGTAAGGCTATTAAGCCACAAAGTAATGGCAAACATCAAAGGCAATCTCTTTTTTGCGCTTGGATACAATATTGTGGGCATCCCGGTTGCTGCCGGCCTGCTGTATCCTTTTTTTGGGATACTGCTCTCGCCAATGATCGCAGCCCTTGCCATGAGTTTAAGTTCCGTTTCTGTTATCCTCAATTCCCTACGCCTGAGGAATGTAAATATCGATTGATTTTTTAGCAAAGGGTAAACTGGACGAGAACTTCCTTAGGGAAGTTAGTAGGAAGATGTGTAGGTATCTATAATTGGCCATTAGGCATAACCAAATGGGCGATCAATATCTATTAAATCTTAAATTTATTAGCTAATCGCAACTGGTAAATCTTTTAAAATAGTGATAACTTATTTTTTGGAACATTCTACTGTGCATGTAAGCTGGCAAGATGGCTCAGACAAATTATTGTCCCACATTTTCTGACAAACTGCAGCTTCTAGATGGTGTATTTATTAAAAATGGAATACCTTTTGGAAAGTTTAATAAAACAACCCCATCATATAATACAAAGTACGGTACCGCCTTTGTCTCGCCGAAAGTAATAATGAACTTCTCCTCTACGATCATGCCTGTCGATGGCGATGACTCTTCCCTTTTTGCCACTTTCTGGTGATCGTATTGTAATTTAAACGGATCATTTATTATCTGCCCCTGTTTTTTCTTCGTGCAACCTTTCAAGGATGGCTTGCATCTGCCTGATTTCCTTTTCCTGGGAAGCTATGATGGATAAAGAGAGTTCTTTAAGCTCAGTATCCTGTATATCAGCATGACGGCTGGTCATGATGGCAGAGGAATGATGTGGAATCATCGCCCTCATATACTGGGCATCGGTTACCGCGGTCTGGCTGCGGAGCATCCAGAGGCTTAAAACAAATACCGCAAACGAAGAGAAGTAGATGATCCTGTTAAGCCGCTTGTTCTGATACATCACAGGCATCAGCGATAGCATGAGCACGGCCATGGGCGCGATCATGAGCAGGGTCATATAGGTACGTGTGATACTTAGATAAATGTGACTGGTATCATCGACGTTTAAAAACATAACGCCATACATGATGAAAAAAGAAAGGCTAAGCATTAGCCCAAAGGTTTTGTAGCTATTGGTCTTCATAGTAATCCTTTTATGTAAAAAGCTATACTTTTCAAACAGTTTAGCTATGTAAATGTTTAGAACGTGCCGGATTGTTGACCATCTGTGTGGTAAATTGCCATTTCAGGTTAAGACAAAAAGAAAAATTGTAACCAGGATAAATGGACATAGGGAAGCAAAGAAAATAAGGACTTTCAGATAAGATACATGCAGGACAAAAAAGATAATGTGCCAGGTGCACTGCGAACATTCTTCTCCAGGCGCTTCAATCTGAATCTGGGGAAAGCAAATGAAGAGGAAGTTGTGAATTCAATCTCCAGAAATTCTGTATTTGTAGGCGGCCCGCTTTGGACGCTCATTTTTGCCATAATTATCGCTTCGGTAGGGCTGAATGTAAACTCCACCGCAGTGATTATCGGCGCTATGCTGATTTCGCCGCTTATGGGGCCGATCATGGGAATAGGCCTGGGTATTGGTACAAACGATTTTGAGCTTGTTAAAAGAGGTGGGAGAAATCTGCTGATTGCTACCTTCATTAGTATAGTCACCTCGACCATATATTTCTATATCACCCCACTTCATGAAGCCCAGAGTGAACTTCTCGCCAGAACCACTCCATCCATATGGGATGTATTTATAGCTTTCACCGGAGGGCTGGCGGGCATCATTGCCGCCACCAGGAGAGACAAGAGTAACGTTATTCCAGGCGTAGCCATTGCTACGGCGCTGATGCCTCCACTTTGTACAGCAGGCTATGGACTCGCTATGGGCAACTGGCCATTTTTCTTTGGGGCGTTATATTTGTTTTTTATCAACAGCCTTTTTATCTGTATCTCGACCTATCTTATCGTAAGATTTTTGAAGTTTGACAAAAAACATTTCGAGGATCCGGGAGTAGAAAAAAAGGTTTCGAGGTATATTCTTATCAGTGTGCTTGTCACCGTTATTCCCAGTATATACCTTGCCTACGGTATTGTGCAGAAAAGTATTTTTGAAAACAATGCACAGACCTTCATTCGTGAGCAGTTCAACTTTACAACCACCCAGGTGATCAACCGGAACCTTCGTTATGCTAAAGGAGAAAAAGAGATCGACCTGCTGTTGATCGGGGACGAACTCTCCCAGACTAAAGTAAACTCAATAAAAGGTAATCTAAAAAAATACAAGCTAGAGGGAACTACTTTGCGAATAAGGCAGGGACTTAATGCCAGGCAGGAAATTGATTTTTCTCAGATCAAGGCCAGTATAATGGAAGATGTATTCAAAAAAGAGAACCAGTCCCGTACCGCGGTAAAGGTCGATAAGCTTGCCCAGCCCCTGCCCGACATCAGATCTGAGCTAATTGTCCTGTTTCCGGAGATCAAAAGTTATTCACTTGCTAATACTGTAATAAGCAGGCTGGACACCCAAAGCAAGGACACCCTTACCCTTTTCAGTGCCGGGGTCTCCAAGATGCCTAGCGCCAGCAATCAGGTAAAGATCCGTTCATGGCTTAAGAGTCGGCTAAAAGTAGATTCTTTAGAAACAATTTATAGTAGTAAATGATACGGCATTAGATATATGCAATAGTTATTTATCTGTTCGGAGATAAGGTTTATAAAAATCTTGAAAAGGGAAGACTAAAATAATAACATCAAAAAACCATATCAATGCTTGATAAAACAAAACGTTAATATTTCGGAAGATTCATATCATTAAATCTGTATTTGAACATTCACTCTTCTTTCTTCCTGCGGTCTTTCTGGAATGGATTTCATCTGGTAAAAATCCACTTAAAGCAAACGAATACCTGGGCATCCGCAACTTTTTTAATTTACTTTTTGTATATTGTCAATTACTACTTCAATTGATGAGGAAAAAAGATATTGGGACTTGTATAAAAAAGTATTTGCCGTTAATTATGGGAACGGCATTTGCCTGTTTACTTGTTTTTTTATCTCATTCATCAAGGACAAAGATAATTGCATTCGAATCCAGCCCGAAAATTAACTCGTTTGAAAAGGATCTTAACAAGATCGCTAACATCATTCCGGTAAAAATAAAGGACAGTACTTTTTCTAACCCGGAGGCCAGGCAATCGAGGTACAGAAAGAAATTCCAAATGGGTGGGGATTCTTATATCGTGTTTAAAGCAGAAGAAACCTTTGTTTACAAGCTAGCTAAACACTTCCGGGACCTTACTATCAATTATCATACGCCTAATGTAATCAGTGCCGTCATACTATTCATGCACAGGCTGGCTTCTTTTTAATTTCAAGATCCACTTACTTATCAATATTTTATGTTGACGGTACGCTAGATTGCGTCTATTCATCTTATAGACCTTTGAGTGTAATTGAGCACATTGATTGCTCAATCATCGAGGTGGCTAAAGTTTTACTATCTCACTCCAAATTTTGCCGAAACTGCTCATATACTGAATATCTGTTGCTGTTTTAATCACATGGAAGTCATGCAACAAACAAAAAATGATTAGGATACTGTAAAATAAAAGATTAGCTTGATAGTAGTCCGCTGATAAGACATTGTTGTCTGGAATTGGGCCGGATAGCATTTCTGGCCCTTTTTCTTTCATTGAGCTTATAAAGACAACACAAGAGAAGTAAATCAGGTAATTCCCCGCGTTGGCGACACTAATAGCCAAGAAAATAGAAAATTAAACTTTGATTAAATGATGAGACCAGAATCCAAATATAATTGTGTAATCATTGATGATGATATAAATAGCATTCAGCTTTTAAAAGAATATGTGTTTGCCCTGCCTGAGTTATCAGTCCATGCAACCTTTTCGAATCCGGCAGCTGCAATAAAAGAGATCAAAGATAGAAACAAGGTAGACTTCTTGTTTCTTGATATTGATATGGATATTTCCGGCCTTGATATTGCACGTATGTTGAGGGAACATGTTTGCTTTATCGTTTTTGTGACCGGACATCCCGAACATGCGCTGGAAGCCTTTTCTGTAAATGCTGACCGATATCTGGTTAAACCTGTGAGTCTGCAGAAATTTGTGATGACTGTAAATGAGCTACAATCTCAGCATGCCCGGCTGAATGCCTAACCGGTTACCTGCCCGAAGATTTATATCGTTATCGGATTTAAGTCTGTTTTGGCCTGATTCGTGTTGCAGGGAATAAACAGCCAAGTATATAAAAGTCTTTACCCAATCAACATTCAATATATTACATTATGCAAAAAACCAGACCAATTGATCAGCAGCAGTTATCGCAGCTGGGCGTACCAACGGTTTCCAGAAAGAGCTTGCTTATTGTGATTGTCATCGCCTTGGCCCTACTCTCCGGTCTTTGGATATGGAAAGCCGTCGAATTAAGGAAAGTCAGTTCCGAAAACGAGATGGCCAATAAACTGCTCAAAAGAAAAGTTTCCATGCAGATGGATGCCAATTTAAAGTCGCAACTAATATTATTGTCTAAACCCTTTGTCTGGGCAATCCGGGATAAAATGATATCGGGAAACAGGCAGGATATCAATATTTATATGAATCAGATGGTAAAGGAAAAGAACTTTGAGGAAATCCCCATTGTTGATCAAGGTAATGTTATTCTGCTTTCTACGGATAAAAAAGAGGAGGGAAAACCATACTCAACCTTTTACAATAGCTCTTTCCTAAAATCTGACAGCACCAATATGTATACTCAGCGTGGCAGGACCATAGTCATTACTACGCCGATATTAGGCTTGGATAAACGTCTTGGTACCCTTTCAATTAAATATAACATGCCTAATCCCATTTAGATTGACCTGCCAGGAAAATCAATTCAAGATATTTATAACGCAGGAGTCGGCAGAATGAATTAATGAACTTATTTTAGACAATAGACTGATGGACACATCTTTACACAAACCTTCTTTTAAATTGAGTGAGCTTCAGGCCACTGCTATCTGTGGTAATGATATCAGCTCTTCCTGTCTGTATGTTGCCGCGCTGACCATTTCGTACGCTGGTCAATATGCCTGGATTTCGCTGATCGTTGTGGGCCTGGTGCTTTATCTTTTCAGAAAAATATACGGTGAGGTTGTGGGTGCGCTCCCCTTGAACGGCGGCGCGTACAACGTACTGCTCAATACCACCTCTAAATCCACTGCATCTTTCGCTGCATGTCTGACAATTTTGTCTTACATGGCTACCGCAGTAATCTCAGCATACGAGGGTATGCATTATTTTAGGGGTATTGTGCATGTGCTTCCCTTAATTCCCGCGACGATACTCTTGCTGTTAATTTTTATGATGCTGGCCATTATAGGAATAGGTGAATCCGCAGTTGTGGCTGTCATTATCTTTATCACTCACATTGCTTCCCTCACTTTGTTGATTCTGGCAGGGTGCTGGTTTGTATTCCATCATGGAGTGGATATATTCGAGCAGAACTGGCAACTTCCTGTCAGGTCAGGTGGCATCATGGCTGCCTTATTCTTTGGCTTTTCTGCAGCTATGCTTGGCATATCGGGGTTCGAAAGTTCTGCGAACTTCGTTGAGGAACAGAAACCTGGGGTTTTCCCAAAAACACTGAGAAACATGTGGAGGGTGGTAAGCTTTTTTAATCCGGCAATTGCGCTACTGGCGCTGAGCATTATTCCCCTTGCGGGTATCGATGGCCACAAGGAATCGCTACTTTCTTTTATGGGCGAAACCGTGGGTGGCAAATGGCTCGCCCACCTGATCTCCTTCGATGCGGTATTGGTCCTCAGCGGAGCGGTGTTGACCTCATATGTGGGGGTTACAGGACTGGCCGAACGCATTACGCTGGATAGGATTCTTCCCAACTTTTTTCTGGTTAAGAACCGTAGGGGAGTGAATTACCGGATTGTAATCGGTTTTTTTATCCTATGCCTTTCAATACTACTGGTTACAAAGGGTAATCTGGTCAATCTGGCCGGGGTTTACACCTTTTCTTTCCTACTGGTTATGGCACTGTTTGGTATGGGCAACCTCATGTTGAAAATTAAGAGGAACCGGCTGCCACGTCCTGAAAGGGCTACAATACTATCAGTGATCGTAGCGATATGTTTTATCCTGGCAGCTTTCTTTGGCAATCTGCTGCTGAATGCCCATGCATTTTATGTATTCCTGCAATACCTGATTCCGGCAATGCTGTTCATCATTGTAATGCTGAAAAGGGCTCAAATTATCAAATGGACCCTCTATTCGATGCGCCATTTGGACAAATCTTACAAAAGGCTGGTGCTCGACAATATCAGGCTTCACCGGGCACTGATCAAGATTAACGCACAGGAACTGGTATTTTTTACCCGTGGAGACAACGTCGCGGTACTGAACAGGGTTATGATCTATGTAGAGGAAAATGAGGCGACAAAGAAATTGAAGATCGTACATATCGCTAATAGCGATAGCGATAATGAGAACCTGAAGTCTGATATCCGTGTTTTAGACCGTGCCTATCCCGAGATTGACATTGATTTTGTGGAGATGGAGGGAGAATTTGGTCCTGAACTTATCGAGCGGTTGTCTCAGGAGTGGGGAATACCAAAGAATTTTATGTTTATAGGAGCTCCGGGAGATAAATTCCCATACCATGTCTCTGAACTCGGTGGGGTTAGACTTATCATGTAATAACAGATTTATGAATATCGAACACGCTTATGAGATAATTTTGGATAAACTCAGCTTCTGGGCCAAAGAGTTTATCAGAATTTTACCAAACATTGCCTTGGCAGCATTCATTCTGGTCTTAGGATTCTATGCCGCTAAGCACCTGCGGAACCTGTTAAGAAAGGTTTTAAGAAGATTTATACTCAATGAGGCACTGGATAACCTGTTTAGCTCCGTAATTTATATCTTTTTGCTTGGGATTGTAATCTTCGTGGCCCTGAGCGTTTTACAGTTAGATAAGGCGGTAACCTCCATTTTAGCTGGGGCGGGAATCATCGGACTTGCCCTTGCATTTGCTTTTCAGGATATCGCGTCAAATTTTATTTCGGGCATTTTTCTTTCAGTGAGGAAACCCTTATATGTTGGAGACATTGTTAAGATCAAGGATTATATGGGAAAGGTAGAAGAGATTAACCTCAGGGATACCGTCATTAGGACCTACCAGGGGCAAATGGTGATTATTCCGAACAAGGACGTTTTTCAGAACCCCATAGAAAACTATACCCTATTGGGCAAAAGGCGTGTAGACCTAAAAGTAGGGATCTCCTATGGTGAGGATCTTGAGAAAGTTAAAACGCTGACCATTGATGCGGTGAAGGATATCGAAGGGTTGGTTGAAGAGGAAGAAGTCACCATGTTTTATACCGAGTTTGCGGACAGCTCTATTAATTATGTGATCAGACTATGGATCAATATCCATGAAAACGTAAATTTTCTAGAAGTTCAGAGTCAATGTATCATCAGAATCAAAAAAGCATATGATGCGAATAATATCATGATACCCTTTCCGATCAGAACACTTGATTTTGGAATTAAGGGCGGCGTTTCGCTGAAAGAGGTACAGCAAGATGTTACTGCAGAGTGATGTCTCTTTTGGGAAGTTCAAAGCCTTTAAAGGAAAAACTTGCAATTAGTTTTTTTGCATTCGCGGTATGGGGTCGATATATTACCTTCATTTCCTAATTTTATATTTAATTTATCAGCTTAAGCTGGTGGTGGGCTACCCAACAATCTATTTAATCTGCCTTAGACTGCATCCCCGGAAGGATCACTGCAACCAATAATATGATTTCCGGTTTATAATTCCTCTTCCCAGACCTGCCACTAAGTTAGCTAACGCAGCAAACACCTGAAGAACAGATGGATGTAGCGATTTAAACAAACGTTATCACCTTGAGGACTCATTTTTGACGTGTAGATTTTTGACTAAAATAATGGTCATTGCGCCTAACTTTGCTGCTATTGAACAATATTATCGTGCTCAGGAAAATCGATAATGGTACTCAAAAGCGACGATACTACGTGAGGGCTATGTAAATTATAATCCGCCAGGGAAGCCTGATTTCCAACCTTTATGGTAAAGGTGCCCTTTTTGCCGGCAAGCGCACGGAACATGTCCTCATCAGTATGGTCATCTCCTATACAAAGGATAAAACTGTTTTGTTTTTCTTTCAGGATATTCTCCACGGCCCTGCCCTTGTTGATTCCATGGTTTCGCACCTCAATGACACGGTTGCCATCGAGTACATCCAGAGAAAGTCCGGGCGTGATTTCCCGGAGCCTTCCACTGAGCTCCCCAGCCCGCTTGAGACCAAGAGAGGCCTCTGTTTTTCGGTAATGCCACGCGAGGGAGAAATCCTTTTCCTCAATAAAACTCCCCGGTGTCCTGGAGACCATTTCTTCCATAACCGGTCTTATCTCTGTTTTCCAGCCGGCCGCCATGTCGTCAATTGCAACCGTCCAGTCCCCACCAATCGCCTTTACCTTAGCGCCATGTTCCCCAATCAGCCCAATGGGCAAATGCCCAAGCCATTTTTCAAGCGTAGCACTGTCCCTCCCGCTGATGATATACAGGCTCACCCTTGGATCTAAAGAGAGGACTGAAAGCTGGGACAAAAGGAGCTCACCCGGTGAGGCATGCTCGGGCAGTGAAGAAAAGGCTACCAGCGTTCCATCATAATCCAGCAGTAGGAGGCGATGAGAACTTTCGGCATAGGCATTGAGCAATACAGACTTGGAAAAAGCGTCCATAAAACGGATATCCAGTTTTTTCTGCCGCTCTTTAACCCTATTCAACTGGGTAAAGAAGTCCAGTGCCCAGGCATTAACATCATACCTGCGTATCCGCTCGCGCATAACCGAGAGACGCCGGCCCTGCTCGGAGGGGTCCATTTCCAGAGCTACGCGGATCATTTCCCCCATCTCCAGCACATCATTGGGATTGATGAGCAGGGATTCGGTAAGCTCAAAGGCAGCGCCTGCCATCTCACTTAGGATCAGTACCCCCATTTTATCGTTCCTACTGGCAACAAATTCCTTGGCCACCAGATTCATCCCATCGCGCAGCGGAGTCACCAGGGCGATATCGCATGCCGTATAGAGACCCAGTAGGTCCTGAAAATTGAGGTGGTCATATTGGTAGATCACCGGCTGCCAGGAAATGGTTCCCATGGTTGAGTTAAGCCTGCCGATAAATTCATCGATCTTTTTCTTCCTATCCGAATACTGAAAGATTGAATGCCTGGATGGTACTACCACCATAATGAAAACTATTTTTCCGATATAGCTTGGGTTTGTGGTCAGAAAATGCTCAAAAGCCCGTAGCCTGTTGAAAATCCCCTTGGTATAGTCCAGCCTGTCCACTGAAAATATCATTTTCTTATCTCCTTTGATGTCCACGTATCTTTCTCTGGCCAAGCTGACGCTCTCTAACCGATGGGCTGTATCAAAAAGACCGAAATCAATACTCACAGGAAAAGCATCAGCTTTGATCTCCCGATGCTGGTAGGTGATATAATCACCCTCCTGTTCAAGTCCGAGGGAAAGTTCCAGGGATTTTAGAAAATGGCTGACATATTCAGCTGTGTGAAAGCCAATGAGATCGGCGCCGAGCACACCTTCCAATAGCGCCCTCTGCCATCCCCTGGGAATGACCCTGAAAAGCTCGGCTGAAGGGAATGGGATATGGAGAAAAAAGGCGATGGTGATACCGGGATTTGTCTTCCTTAAAAGACCAGGGAGCAACATGAGATGGTAATCGTGTATCCAGACAGTATCCCCTTCATGCAAGAGCGGGGATAATTTTTCGGCAAACTGCTCGTTTACCCGCTTATAGGCCTCAAAGAAATCAGGCCGGTAGTCTGCCAGAGATGGAAAATAATGAAACAGCGGCCAGAGCACCGAATTTGAAAAGCCGTTATAATAATCCTCATAATCACCGCTGCTGGTGAAAACGGGAATAAAATCATAATCCGCCCCTGTATGATCAAGGGAGGCAAGCGCCCAGACATCCTCAACGCAATCCGGAACCCCTGCCCATAGCCGTTCTGAGAAAACTTTGCCCCCCTGTCCGGTAAGGTAAGCTCCGACAGCGGACACCAATCCTCCTGAGGATTGGCGGAATGAATATCCTTCATTGTTTTTTTCTATTGATATGGGCAAACGGTTGGAAACGATAAGTAGTCTTTTCTGCATAGCGGCATTTTAAGGTGAAACAAGATGACGGCCAGATGATCTTCAAGGAAGGCCATAATACCCCTGGATTCCCGCAAGGGAGGGGCTTAAATATTTCCGGCTTGACCGGGGATTTTGACAAAGGTAGCAAAAATGAATTAAATGCCTTTTCCGGCAACAAAAACAGCTCCTTTTTAGCTTAAAAGGCTTTATTTTGTTACATTGTGATATCAAAATATAATATGGTCAAAATCTTTACCCTTTCGATAAGCTTACTCATCTTTGCCCAGCTGAACACGCTTCAGCAGGACAGTACCAGTAAAAAGTCCGACAGCTTGAATACCAGAAAACTCAACAGCGAACTGGATAAGGTTAGTCAACTATCTGCAGAGCGGCTTTCCGATTCGCTCAAGCGTTCGGAGCTGGAACGTCGGGTGAGTAATTTGGGCGATAAAGACCGAATTGAGAAAAACATGCTGATGCAGGAGCTCTCTTTACTGCGTAAAAAGGATTCGGTGCATCTTTCACGTCAGCTTGCGCAGATAGACTCCCTACGGGGGGTCATTAAAGCCAGTCCTGTACGTTTTGCTTCCGACACGCTGTTCAATATCTATGCCCGGTTGGGAAGTTTCAGTGCAGCCGACCGGGCGAGAGCCGTTTCAGAAAGACTCGAGCGCATTGGCGACCTCGGTGGCTTCTCGGCCGATTCACTCCGGCTTAGTAACGCCGAACAGTCAACAGACCTGATTTATGGAGGCACACTTATCCTCTCCATTACCGATCAGGATGCACTTTGGGCAAGGAAAGATCGTAATGCCTATGCAAAAGAAATCAGTGAAAAGATAGCTGAGTCTCTGAAAAAATATCGCATGGACAACAGTTGGCGGGTACTGCTGAGAGAAATCCTGCTGACCTTTCTTGTTATTGGAGTCGTTATAGGCCTGATCTATCTCATCAATAAACTCTTTGGGAAGCTTTCCGGAAGGTTTCTCTCTGCAGAAAGCCGTTTGGGAAAAGGGATAAAGATAAAAAACTATGAGCTCCTGGATCCTTCCAGGCAGCTTGGGGCGTTGAAGGTTCTGATAAGGGTTATCCGCTATCTGGTTATCCTGCTGGTGGTCTATTTAGCTTTTCCGGTTCTGTTTGGAATTTTCCCCTTTACCAGAGACCTTTCAGAAAACCTACTGAACTATATCCTTAGCCCGCTGAAAAAAATCGGCACATCGGTTTGGGACTATGTGCCAAACCTGATGACCATACTGGTTCTTTTAGCAGTCTTCCGTTATGTGATCAAATTTGTACGCTTTTTGAAAACAGAGATTGAAAGAGGCAAACTGACCATTCCCGGTTTCTATAAGGACTGGGCCAACCCTACTTATCAAATCGCCCGCGTACTGATCCTGGCCTTTATGCTTATCGTTATCTTTCCATATCTGCCGGGATCAGATTCGGGCATATTCAAGGGCGTATCGGTGTTTATAGGCGTATTGTTTACCTTCGGTTCAGCAGGTGCACTTGGCAATGTAGTGGCAGGACTGGTGCTTACTTATATGCGTGCCTTTAAGATCGGCGACCGGGTTAAGATCGGCGAGGTAACGGGTGATATTATTGAAAAGACGCTTCTTGTCACCCGCGTGAGGACTATACAGAACGAAGTGGTATCGATCCCAAATTCGGCCGTGATGAACAATCATACGGTGAATTATAGCATTGAAGCCAAGGAAAAAGGGCTGATCGTAAATACCACAGTGACAATCGGCTATGATGTGCCCTGGAGAACGGTACATCAATTGCTCATCGACGCGGCCCTTGCCACTGAGCTAATTGAGGCCGAGCCTGCACCCTATGTTTTGCAGACCAGCCTGGATGATTATTACGTAAGTTACCGGCTGAATGCCCATACCCATTCACCAAACCGTCAGGCAGTTATCTATTCTGCACTTCATGCCAATATTCAGGATGAGTTCAACCGTGCGGGCGTAGAGATTATGTCTCCTCATTACAAGGCGCTCCGGGACGGTAACGCGACTACCATCCCACAGGATTATCTTCCAGGCGATTACATTGCGCCACGATTCCGTACCGAAAGCGAAGAAAACAAAAAAGAAACGAAAAACTAACGCTTATTAGAGCGTTAAATTCATAAGTCAAAAGCATAGACATTATTTCAGATGAACACCCAGGAAATTATAGCCATAACCATAGTACTTGCAGCAATTTTTGCTTATATCAACCACCGTTTTATCAAGTGGCCGCCAACCATTGGAATTATGGCACTCTCACTAATTTCCTCCATCCTGCTGGTGAGTCTGGGGAGCTCCAGATCACTGCTTTCAGAGAAGGCCATTTCGCTTGCTACCTCTGTAGATTTTCAGGATGTGCTGATGAACTTTATGCTGAGCTTTTTACTTTTTGCCGGAGCGATACATATTGATGCCAGCAAGCTTAGGGCCGAGCGCCTGCCGGTCCTTGTACTGGCCACTGTAGGTATCCTTATTTCAACATTTGTAGTTGGGATATTGGTATATTTCCTTTTTGGATGGTTTACAATGCCTATCCCATTGATATACTGCCTGCTTTTTGGTGCGTTAATCTCCCCTACCGATCCTATTGCCGTTCTTGGTATACTTAAAAAAGCAAATATTCCCGCGAGTTTGGAGCTGAAAATTTCCGGTGAGTCGTTATTTAATGATGGTGTTGCAGTGGTCGTGTTTGTGAGCCTGGCAGAAATTGCGCGTTCAACAACAGGAGATTTTTCCCTCATCTCGATAGGTAAGCTTTTTTTTATCGAAGCATTGGGCGGTCTGTTTTTTGGCCTATTGCTTGGTTATATCGGATATCTGGCTTTGCGGAGCATTGATGACTATAAGGTCGAGGTGCTCATTACCCTGGCCATTGTAACCGGGGGATATTTTCTGGCAGGCAGGCTTCATGTATCGGGACCACTTGCCATGGTTATTGCAGGGATTTTTACGGGCAATAAGTCAAAGCGGGAGGGCATGTCAGATCTTACCAGGGATTATCTTGGCAAATTCTGGGAAATGATCGATGAGATCCTTAATGCTGTACTTTTTCTTTTCATCGGTGTGGAGATGCTTATTATAACAGTAGAATCAACGGTATTCTGGATCGGGATCATCAGTATCGGTATCGTGCTACTGGCCAGGTGGATTTCGGTGATCATACCGGTCTCATTGATGCGCTTTAAGGTAAAGTTTGAAAAACATGCAGTGACTATAATGACCTGGGGCGGGCTGAGGGGTGGTATTTCGGTGGCCCTAGCACTTTCCTTAAGCCCCTCGATGTACCGGGAACAGTTCGTACTGATCACCTATATTATTGTAGTCTTTTCTATTTTGGTCCAAGGATTGAGCATCGGAAAGGTTGCGAAGCGACTTGGGTTTTAAGGAGAAGCCGAACGTCATATAATCTTCTCCCCTTTTTGAACGGGCTGAGACAGCATCAGGATTAAAGCGCACAGCAGCAGCTGAACAATATGGAAAGTTGATCCGCGACGCGGATTAATGCTGGCTTTTTTAAGCATATTTTTTTCATTAAGTTTTAAAATGACTACTTTGGGCGCTAACCAAAGAATTTACAAAACCGATGAAAATAACCAAGAAAATCTCTGTTTATCTCGCGGTCGCTTCCATCACATTCGCTGTGATCGGACTCATTGGCTGGCTTACGGGAAATGGTGCACTCAAAAGTTTCTTCTCTGCTGAAGTGTCTATGAAATTCAACATGTGCCTGATGATCATGCTAAGTTCCTCGGGCATCCTGTTATACAATTTTGGACATCGAAAACCTGCAATTGCCTTATTTTTGCTCGTAGTGCTTTTTAGTCTTCTGATACTCTTTGAGCACATCTTCCAGATTAACCTGGGCCTTGATGAGCTCATCTTCACTGATAAGATCGAAAATCCATTACTGGAGGCGCCTGGCAGGGTATCAGCTCTGGGCTGCATCAATTTGCTGCTCTTCTGTGCAGCTATGTTATTTGCCGCTAATGGCAGGTATTACTCCGCGCAGCTTTTTGCAGGGCTTCTTTTCCTTTTTATCTATGGGTCGATTTTGGGCCATGTGTTCCACATCACCGGCCTTTATCGCCAGGGCTATTATTCGGGTATGGCCATCCACACCACGCTAAGCCTTCTTCTGCTGGTAACGGCACTATTTTTTAACCTTTCGGGAAGCGGCTGGACGGCGTTCTTTTCCGGAAAGCTAAGCTCGAGAAACCTGCTCATCTACGGCTTCAGCTACCTCGCCTGCGCTGCGCCGCTGCTGGTTGCGTTTTATATCTTTTTTCTGAAAAACTCGGGGCAGTCTTCGACGTTCGGACTGCTTTCGATAATCATAGCATCGTTCCTGGTGAGCCTTCCTCTGGCCTATCTTGCCAGGGTAAAGTTAAATAGAATGGATGAGGACTTAAGAATGGCCAACGAACGGCTGGAGCTTTCCATGGAGGCAACGGGACTGGGACTTTGGGACCTTGATATTCCCAGCGGGGTAATTGAGCGGTCAGAAAAACATGCATCGCTTTTTGGTGAGGAGTTTTCGGCCTATACAACAAAAGAACACCTTGAAAGCCTGATTTTCCCTGAAGACCGGCCGCGGATGAAATCTGCTTTCGAAGATGCGCTCAAAGGGGCAAGGCTTCGTATACAGTTGCGCACTATACAATCAGACGGCAGCATAAGGTGGGTACTTATTTCAGGAAAGATGCGCAAAGACCGGGATGGAAATCCTACACGGATGCTGGGCACGATTATGGACATTACCGAACAGAAAGAGGCAGAAGCAAAGAAAGAATCATTTATCGGCGTTGTGAGCCATGAGCTTAAAACCCCCTTAACTGCCTTCAAATCCTATCTACAACTTGCCGCCAGGCTTTCAAAGGATTCGCAGAGCGAACAGGTTTCTACGATCCTGGAACGTGCCGGCCAGCAGGCAGAACGGATGAGTAGTATGATTATGGGCTTTTTGGATGTGACCAGGATCGGAAACGGAAAACTTAAGCTGGAAAAGGAGTTTTTTGAACTCAATGAACTTCTTGAAAACATACTCAATGAATCTCAAGCCATTTATTCGGGACACTCCTTCAAACTTTTCCCCTGCGGACAGGTCACAGTAGTTGCCGACCGTACAAGAATCGCCGAGGTTCTTTCTAATCTGGTAAGCAACGCGGTAAAATATTCTCCAAGGGCATCACCAATTGAGCTTAGGTGCAGCTACAACGAGAGAGATTTTATTATTTCGGTAAAAGATTACGGCATGGGAATACCCGAGAGCGACCGTGAAAAGCTCTTTGAGCTCTTTTACAGGGTCGAGCGTAAAAAGCAGGACACCATCTCAGGCTTTGGAATCGGCCTTTACCTTTCTGGCGAAGTAGTCCGGTTGCATGGGGGACGGATATGGCTGGAAAGTGAAGAGCATGTAGGCTCGACCTTTTTCTTCAGCATCCCGATTGAGCCTTCCATTGAATCCACAGATTTATGAAAACTGGCACAAGGTAGCCCATCGAAGATTTCGGGCTAAAAAACTTTAGCTCATATAATCAGCCTGCCTCATCAGCAGCGCACGGTATTTATTGAAAATAGATGTTTTGGAAACAAATCCCTTAAAATTATTATCTGAATCCACAACGGGCAATACCCATACTCTATCCTCTTCCATTTTTCCAAGGACGGACTTCAGATCATCATTTATATTTACAAGCTTAAGTGCAGTATGGACAAGGTGATGGGCAGTGAGAAGTTCCTTGTCCGGATTTTTCATCATTTCGCTAAAAATTTCCTCAACATAAACAAGCCCTTTAAAATCTCCCCTTGCATCCACTACAGCACAGATGTTTCGCTGCGATTTTAATATTTCTGGCATCCGCAGGCTCAAAAGCTCATCTTCTAAAAGCTGCACGTAATCTTTTTCCACGAGATAACGCAATTTCATCTGATTGAGAACTGTTGTATCCTTATCTTCATAAGAGAGCAGTTCACCCTTATCTGCTGATTATTCCGAACAAAGTACACCACATTCCGAGGCATAGTGCACCAGTTTGGTTCTGGCTTTAGCACTAACTTTTAACCATATCACTTTTGGACAAAGCGATATTCTGTAAACTTAATGATTTTTTTTATTTCTCATGGATTTGCCCGTAAGTGCAATTCTGTGAGCAGATGCTGACAGCCTGTCCATAATTGCATCTGCAAGTGTGGGTTCATCTATAAAGTTGTACCAGTTATCCACTGGCAGCTGCGAGGTTATTATTGTCGCGCCGTTGCCATATCTATCCTCCAGAATATCA
>NZ_SIXF01000035.1 GCF_004310665.1 Pedobacter kyonggii
TTGATCTTCCCATGCCTTTAGGTGGTCGTCCACGGGGCTTTTGTTTGTATAGTACTGCATAGCCTTCACCTCGTACTAATCTTACCCAGCTCTCTAAGGCACTTCTACTTACTTTACGTTCCAGAACAACCTGTCTTAAAGGTACACCTTTTTCTATAATGAGCCTTACAACTTCTTCTTTGAAATCAGAAGTAGACTTGATATTGGCTTGCTTGCGTAGCCCACTTTCACCATGGAGGTTATATTTCCGAACCCATTCCAATATCATGTCTTTGCTAATACGCCGTTCTCGGGATAGCAAAAGAATCGGCGTCCCTTTTATCACGTGAGAAACTATATCGAGCTTCTCCTCAAATGTGTGTTTGGTCATAAATGATAAACCCCAAAAGTTTTTGTCCAACTTTTGGGGTTCACTTCAATTTGAAATCGGGACGCTTTTTTTATGCATTTATATTCCAATAATTTCCGTCATCTCCTGAAACGCAGTGAAATGGAGAGATCTATCAAGATAGATTTAGCTTCGCTGAGCACTTCGTGGTTCTCGACTACGTTGCACTCCGCTCGAAACGACGACCTACTTTCTGAGCGCAGTATAAGCGCCCACTTCCTTACCCGAATCATCAATCATACTTGCCACCAGTTTATTTCTATCAGCTGTTATTTTGGTAATTGTTCTTGTTCCTGTTCTTGGCCCGCCACCAATAATTAAAGGGTAATGGTTTAATGCTTTATCAGGTTGGTGCACCATGTACTTATGGGTATGACCACTTAAAACCAAGTCTACTTTACCCTGATTCAACAACGGCTCAAATAGTTCAGTGCAATGTTTTGGCCCATGTGCATCGCCCGAAAAGCGTGGTGGAATATGCATCATCACAACTCTAAATGGTGCTTTTTTAAATTCCTTTGAATTTATTTCTGTTTTCAGCCATTCAGCCTGCTGAACTCTATAATCATCAAAATCTACAATATCGGCATATACTGGATGCGCATCTTCTTTATCTTCACCAGTATCTAAAATCACAAAACGAACAGGGCCTAAGGTAAAAGCTGTATGGCCAACATGCATGTAATATTGCGGAAATTCGCGTGCAAATTTACCACGTGTTTCGTGATTGCCCCTTACGTAAATAAAAGGTGTATGCTTGGCAAAACTATCTACACAGGGCTGCAGCATATGTTCGATAATCTGTTTCTCATCGGTTTGATAATCGAATATATCTCCATTAAAGAAAATAAAGTCTTGCTTCTTGTCGGGAACCAGTGCTAACAATTGAGGAATTGATTCCGGGCGATCGTGCGTATCATTCATCATTAAGAATGAAATCTCCTCTTTCGCCCGGTCGGCATTCACAAATTCCTCAACAGCACTGTTTACCGTTACACCATAAGTTAATTTGTAGGGTTGGAAGTCTTTAATTTCCTTCGAAACAATTTTATAATAATATTTTGTTCCTGGTTTTAAATTTTTGAGCGTTACGACATTTAACTTGCTATTAGCCTGCATTAAACCCAATTCGGCCTTTCCATATGCTTTTTTACTCAGCTGCTCTGCCTGCTCCCCAAATTCTACCCAGCCTGCAGCATTTTTATTGGTTAACCAAAGAATGGTCATCGAGTTATTGAAATTGGTTTGGAGATAAGGACCTACTGCAATTTTAAAACCCTCTTCCTCAGCGGGTACATTTGTAATCGCCATTGCTGGAGCCACCAAAGTAGTAGCACCTAAAGTTAGTCCGGCCTTTAAAAAACCTCTTCTATTAGACTGATTTTCATTCATTTGGTTATTTTATCTTATTACCCAAATATATAGCTACAATATTTAACTTTGACCGTGTAAGATTAAATTTACTCAAACGTTTGATATGCCTAAAGTAATTTCCAATGCCTCCTATTTTAAGGGCAATGATTTAAAAAAGAGTCAGGACATCATAATTAATGGCGCGCTAATTTCCAATGTTAAGGCAAGCGACAACAAAGAAACCAGCCATTCGCTCGTTGTACCAGGTTTTATAGATTTACAGATTTATGGTGCCGGCGACAGGTTATTTTCAGCCGAGCCAAGCATCGAATCATTAAGCATCATGGAAAATGACCTGCTTAAAAAAGGCACTACAGGCTTTTTAGCTTGTATGGCAACAAATTCTCCTGAAGTTTTTGATGAATGTATCAAAGCAGCTAAAGAACACCGTATAAGTGCAAAAAATTTCTTAGGGTTACATTTAGAAGGGCCATTTTTAAATCCTAAACGCTTAGGGGCCCATGTTCCGGCCTTTGTACGAAAGGCCACGTTAGATGAAATTAAGAAACTGATTGATTTTGGTGATGGAGTAATTAAAATGATGACCATTGCCCCAGAACTGCAGGATGACGAAGTGATCGAATATTTGTTAGCTAATGGAGTATTGGTTTCTTTGGGGCATAGTAATGCAACCTTCGATGAGGCAACGGCTGCTTATAACAAAGGCATCCAGACCACTACACACCTTTTTAATGCCATGAGTCCTATCCATCACCGCGAACCGGGTATCCCGACCGCTGTTTTTAGCCACGACAAAGCTATGGCCAGCATTATTGCCGATGGTCAGCATGTAGATTTTGAGGTAGTTAAATTTTCGCAAAAACTATTAAAAGAGCGTTTATTCCTCATCACCGATGCCGTAACGGCCTGTTCAACCGGTCCTTATCAGCATGTTCAAAAAGGCAATAAATATGTGATGCCTGATGGTACACTTTCCGGCTCATCGCTCACGATGTTAGAAGCAGTCAAAAATTGTGTATTGCATTGTGATATCAGCTTAAACGACGCCATTAAAATGGGAACGTTATACCCCGCCAAATTAATTGGGATTGAAAATCTCACTGCAACGATAGAAACCGGGCATCAGGCAAACTTATTGGTACTTGATGATGACCTGAATTTAAAAGAGGTCATATTTAAAGGCGAAACGATATAATTAATTCAACATGTTCAAAAAAATCCTTGCAGCGATAATATTCTTGTCAGTTTATACCAGTAATTCTTGGGGACAAGAAATAGGTACTGCTTTTACAATAATACCCCTTGGGGTGAAGGGCGGAGATGATGAGAGCAATTTATCCTCTTATATGATTGCTCCAAAAGGTAGCGAAAATTATGTTTGTTTAGATGCAGGCACTATAAATGCTGGCATACAAAAAGCGATTGATCAAAAAACATTAAAAGGAATAAGTGAAGAAATTCAACGGAAACAGATTAAGGGATATTTGATCTCACATGCACATTTAGATCATGTAGCAGGTTTGATTATCAACTCTCCGGCCGATACATCCAAAAACATCTACGGCATACCTTCTGTCCTGAATATTTTAAGGGAGAAATACTTTACATGGGATGCCTGGGCCAATTTTGCAAACGAAGGCGAAAAACCACAGTTAAAAAAGTATACTTATTTCCCATTGATTGAAGGCAATATCTATCCGCTTGATGGAACGGAAATGAAAGTAAGGGCTTTTGAACTAAGCCATGGAAAACCATATAAAAGTACTGCTTTTTTGATCAGTCACAATGATAGTTACGTATTGTACCTTGGAGATACCGGCGCAGATGAAATTGAAAAATCGGATAAACTTGCCAGCTTATGGCAAACCATATCTCCGTTGATTAATCAAGGCCAATTAAAAGCAATCTTTTTGGAAGTTTCTTTCCCAAATGAGCAACCTGATAAGCAATTATTTGGACATCTTACCCCAAAGCTTTTTTTCAGCGAAATTGGCAAACTTAAAAGCTTAACAGCTGGTGATGCCATTAAAAAAGTTTCTTTCATTGTAACCCATATTAAACCTCCCCAACATAGTGCCGAAAAAGTAAAACATCAATTGCTTACCGAAAACACGCTGAATTTAAACTTAATATTTCCTAAGCAAGGGAAACAGTTAACAATTAATTAATACAAATACAACATTAGCTATAGTAAGTCGGAGTATTTTTGCTGAAAAATTACTCATGAAAAAAACTTTACTTCTATTTACAACATTTCTATTTTTAATACTCTTAAAAATAGATGCTGTTGCGCAAAATGAAACAACAGCATCTATAAATGGAATGGTTGTTGATACTAAAGGGCCAATTAGCGGGGCTACAGTGATTGCTATACACGAACCATCAGGTTCGAGATACGCCACTTCCACCCGAGCTGATGGCCGTTACAATTTACCAGCCATGCGTATTGGTGGCCCTTACTCCATTACAGTTTCTTTTATTGGCTTTAAAAATCAAACACAACGTATTGAAAAATTGGCCCTTGGCCAAAGTTCTACTTTAAATGTATCCTTAAGTGAAGATGCCAGTAATTTATCAGAAGTTACAGTATCAGGAAAACAAAGTAAAGTTTTTAACTCGGGAAGAACGGGCGCCTCGCAGAATATATCAAGAACAGCAATTCAAAATTTACCAACTTTAAATAGAAGCTTTACTGATTTTGTGAAGCTTACCCCTCAGTTCTCTTTACAGTTTGGAAGCCCAAGCATTGCAGGAAGAAGTAACCTGGCCAACAATTTTACGGTTGATGGAGCGCTGTTTAATAATGCATTCGGCTTACAGGGTACCATTGGAAGCCAAACAAGTTCTCAACCGATTAATATGGATGCTTTCGAAGAAATTACAGTAAACATTGCACCCTATGATATTCGTCAAAGCGGTTTTACAGGTGCTGCAATAAATGCGGTAACCAGGAGTGGGACAAATGAATTTCAGGGCTCTTTAAATACTTATTACAGAAATCAGGACCTGGTAAGTAATTACAATTATGCTGGATTAAAGGTACCGGTAACCAATTTTAGCCTTAAAGGTTACGGGTTTACTTTAGGTGGACCAATTATTAAAAATAAATTATTCTTTTTTGCCAGTGGAGAATTGGAAAGAAGATCAGATCCGGGAACCGGATTTTCAGCATCAAGGGGCGGAAGCACGGGACCAAATATATCTCAGGCAAAAGGCGAAGACTTAGATAAGTTAAGTTCTTTTTTACAAACGCTTGGCTACGATCCGGGAGCCTACGAAAATTATGCATTAAAAACCAGGAGCGATAAACTATCTGCCAAATTAGACTATAATATTGATGATAAAAACACTTTAAGTTTAAAATATTTCTATTTCAGATCTTACAAGGATATTTTACCAAGTAATAGCGGTGCTCCAAAAAATAACCGCCAGCCATCGCAGTTGGGCCTTCCTTTTCAATCGGCTGGATATGGCATAAACAACAACATGGATAACGTTAATCTTGAGTTTAGAACACGTTTTAACAATAAATTCTCTAATCAATTAACTGTTGGTTATAACAGCATGAACGATTTCAGAGAATCAAAGGGTAACAAACCTTTTCCACTTGTTGATATTATGAATCCTGATGGAAGTTCGTACACAGCCTTTGGCTACGAACCTTTTACTGCCTTTAACACCTTAAAAACTAAGGTTTACCAGATTACAGATAACTTTAATATCTATGCGGGTCGCCATGAAATAACATTGGGTGCCAATTACGAAGGCTACAGAACGCTTAACGGTTTCGCCCCTAACTATTATGGTGCCTATACCTTCAACAGCCTTGCCGATTTTTATAACAGCGCCAATAATGGTGTATCAAATGCAACCAAATACCAGGTTCAATATTCGGTTATGCCTGATGGATCATTCCCTTACGCAGAAATCCAGTCGAATATGTATGGCTTGTATGCGCAGGATGCTTTTACGGTTAACGATCAGTTAAAATTAACCCTTGGCTTACGTGCAGATTTAACCAGCGTTTCTTCACCAGCGTCACTAAGCAACCCAAATGTTGAAAAGCTGACTTTCGAAAATGACGAAAAAATTGATGTAAGCAGATTTCCTAAAAGTTCTATTTTATGGTCGCCACGTTTAGGTTTTAACTGGGATGTAAACCATACCGGGAAAACCCAGGTTCGAGGTGGTACCGGGCTTTTTACAGGAAGACCCCCACTGGTTTGGGTATCTAACCAGGCCAGCAACAATGGTGTTCAATTTGGCTCTGAATCGATTAACAACCCAACCAACAGACCATTTACCCCCAATGTTGATGCTTATAGAAATGTAAACAAAGCTACAGCAGCAAACAACACAGCCTACAATCTGGCTGTAGCCCAACAGGATTTTAAATTTATGCAGGTTTGGCGTTCCAATTTGGCGGTTGATCAGAAATTGCCTGGCGGTATAACCGGAACAATCGAAGCGCTATATTCAAAAGACATTAATTCTGTTTATTTCCGCAATGTGAATTTAAACACTTCGGCATATGCCCTTTTAAAAGGTGCTGATAACCGTCCGAGATACACCAGTTCAAGAATCTACGGATCAACAACCCCTACTCCTGCTAACCCCAACATCTCTGACGCAATTGTAATGACCAATACCAATAAAGGCCATAGTTTAGCAATTACAGGAACATTATCAAAAGAGTTTGCAGGTGGACTTTTTGCAACCGCGGGTTATACTTATACCGATTCGAGATCAGTTAATGATGGAGGCTCTATTGCTCAAAGTATGTGGAGAGACCGTCAGGTTTCTGGCAGCCCGAATACAGATGCACTTTCTTATTCAAGCTATATGGTTAAAAACCGCTTCATTGCCTCGGTTGTTTACAGAAAAGAATACATTAATCATTTAGGTACAACATTTTCTATGTTCTATCAACTGCAAGATGGTTTCAGATATTCTTATACCTATGGCAACGACTTAAACAATGATGGTTTAAGCGGGAACGATTTGATTTATGTTCCGGCAAATAAATCCGACATTGTTTTGGTACCAGAAAATGCTGCTGATACCCGCACGCCTGATCAGCTTTGGGGTCAATTAAACAGCTACATCAGTCAAGACAATTATCTTAACAAAAAAAGAGGTCAGTATGCAGAAAGAAATGGTCTTGTTGGTAATGTAATCGGTACGCTTGATATTCGACTGGCACAAGATTTATTCGCAAGCCTGAAAGGTAAAAAGCATTCTCTTCAGCTTACTTTTGATATTTTCAATTTCGGAAATATGATCAATAAAACCTGGGGAGTTCCAAAATTTGCCAACAGGGCTAACGGACTTCTTAACTTTAAAGGAATGGATGCAACATCAGGTAAACCTACTTTTTCTTTCCCTTACCTAAATGCAGACAACAGCGTGCCTTTGGTTAATACATTTTCAAGCAGTATTGATGAAACTGCCCGTTGGAGAATCCAATTTGGATTAAGATATAGATTTAATCAATAATTTTTAGAACTAAAAAATCAAAAAATGGCTGGGTTGGATGACAATTCAGCCATTTTTTTATAAAGACGTAATGTAAATGTAACAAGTGGGCAACAGTTGCTTAACATAATTAAAGTAGGTTTAAATATCTTCAATCTATCAAAATTATGAAAAAACAATTTAAATTAACGGGCATCGCTTTAATAGCGTTTGCTACATTATTAAGCTTTAGCGCTTGTAAAAAACAAGAAATTGAAACCAGCCAAGATGCTTTACCTAAGGCAAAATTATTAGGCCTCTCTGCTTCAGATGCTACACTCACGGCACAAACTTTAGAAAATTTCGAGGTTGGCTCAACCAGTCCTAAAACGGCTTACGATATTTCTCCTTCTGGCTCAGCAGGTGGAGATGACATTACACTGAATGGAAAATCATGGAATTTTTTCGACGCCTTAATCGGAAATCTTGCTGCAGATAAAAAAAATGGTTCATGGTCTGCCCGTATCCGTAACTCGGGAAAAATTACGATGCAGTTTGATATTGCAACCGGCATTAATACGGTAAGCATTCAACATGCTACTTATGGCACAGATGCCGCTAGTCAATGGGGGTTATGGTATTCAACCAATGGTGGAAGCAGCTGGACACAGTCGGGCACCAATATTACCAGCACATCAACATTACAAACACAATCTTTCAGCCTAAATCTTAGCGGAAATGTCCGCTTAGAAATCAGAAAACTTTCCGGCGCTTCAAACAGACTAAACTTTGATGATATTACCATTAACGATGACGGTGGTGGTATCGATCCGGGTACAAATCCTGTACTTACGGGCAAGAAGTTTTTATTTGATGCCTCAAAACTGGAAAATGCAGGTAGTGCCGATTGGCAGATAGATGCAGATGGTACTGAAAACGTTCCTGGTTATAAAGGAGGAACCTCTGTTGAACTTAAAGCACAAAGATTTCCTACACCCTCATATACCGGTATAACTGCTTCAACTCCTGAAACCTACTGGAAAGGCGCCATGTCTGCCTGGGCCGTAGAGTTGGTAAAACGTGGCGAACTGGTAGAAACTTTGCCAGGCGGTACTGCCATTACTTATGGTAATACCGCTAATCCTCAGGATTTAAAAAATTACGATGTTTACGTGGTTATTGAACCGAATAAATTATTTACTGCCGCGGAAAAAACGGCAATTATGAATTTTGTGGCCAATGGCGGCGGTTTAATGATGGTGGCCGATCATACTGCTGCAAGTACAGCCGGAACAGATGCGAATGGTTATAATCCTTCAGACAGAGATGGCGATGGCTACGATTCGCCAAGAGTTTGGAATGATTTAATGAGCAATAACGGCATTAACAACAACAAACCTTTCGGCTTTAATGTAGATTATGTTGACATTAGCGAAAAACCAAGTACAAAAGTTTACTCCGGAACAAGTGCGAGTGCCAATCTGGTTTTAAATGGTGCTGCCGGAAATGCTTCAAAATTAGCTTTCTATAATGGCACAACTGCAACCTTGTTTCCAACACAAAATTCTACAGTACAAGGATTATTTTGGAGAATGAGCAGCACACTAGGAAGTAATAATGGTGTAATGGCATTAATTTCAACTTATGGAAGCGGAAGGGTAGCCTTTGTTGGTGATAGTTCGCCTTCTGATGACGGAACCGGCGATACGAACGATAATTTATTTAATGGTTGGTCTGGTGATGTACCATCTGGATATACCTCTCATCCGGCATTGCATTTAAATGCCTCATTGTGGCTTGCTAAAGCACAATAATTAATCCAATAACAGAAAGGGCGGTATGAAAATATCGCCCTTTTTTATTTATATACCTAACCTAATTAAATATTTACATCAAATATTAAAACGATAGCCCGTAAGTAAAAAATTGTTAATATTTTTGAGGTCATGAAATACAAACGCATCCTATTAAAGCTTAGCGGAGAATCGCTAATGGGCGACAAACAATATGGAATTGATAATGAGCGCGTTAAACAATACGCGGAAGATATCAAAGCCGTACACGATAAAGGTTTAGAAATCGCAATCGTAATTGGAGGAGGGAATATTTTTAGGGGTTTAAGCGCTGAAAAAAGTGGGATGGACAGGGCACAGGCCGATTATATGGGCATGTTGGCAACAGTTATCAACTCTATGGCCTTGCAAGATGCGTTAGAAAAGGTGGGTATTAAAACACGTTTACTTACGGCCATTAAAATGGAGCAGATCTGTGAGCCGTTTATCCGCAGAAGAGCTGTTCGCCATTTAGAAAAAGGCCGTGTGGTTATTTTTGGCGCCGGAACGGGAAATCCATACTTCACAACCGATTCTGCTGCAGCTTTACGTGCTATCGAAATCAAAGCTGATGTTGTTTTAAAAGGAACTCGTGTTGATGGGATTTATACGGCCGATCCTGAAAAAGATCCGTTGGCCACTAAATACGATGAAATTTCTTTCAGAGAAGTTTACGATAAAGGCCTTAATGTAATGGATATGACCGCATTTACCCTTTGCGAAGAAAACCAAGTACCGATTATTGTGTTTGATATGAATAAACATGGCAATTTCATGAAAATCGCCAATGGCGAACCTATTGGAACCTTGGTTAAATAAGGAATAAAAATTATTATTTTTGTAGAAATACACACAATTATGAACGACCTCATACAATTACAATTAATGGATGCTCAATCTGCAATGGATAGAGCTATCGATCATTGTGAATCTGAATTAACAAAAATCAGAGCTGGCAAAGCATCAGCTGGAATGTTGGATGGTATTTTCGTGGATTATTATGGCGCAGCTACAGCATTATCACAAGTTGCCAGTATTAATACGCCTGATGCCAGAACAATCGTAATCCAACCTTGGGAAAAATCACTTTTAACTGCAATTGAAAAAGCTATTCAAGTAGCCAATATTGGTATCAATCCACAAAATGATGGTATTGTTATCCGCCTGGTTGTGCCGCCTTTAACAGAAGAGCGTAGAAAAGACTTAGTGAAAAAAGTAAAGGAAGAAGCCGAAAGAGGCCGCATTACCGTTCGTAACATACGTAAAGATGCCAATACCAAAATTCAAAAACTGAAAGGCGAAGGTGTTTCTGATGATGAGATTAAAACAGGTGAAAGCGAAGTGCAAAAATTAACCGACGCTTATATCATCAAGGTTGACAAACATGCCGAGGCTAAAGAAAAAGATGTAATGACAGTTTAATCTGTATAAAATACAATCAGAGAGGGAATGGGCTTAAATCTATTCCCTTTTTTATTGCCTTATTTCTTTGCGCTTGAGCCCCTAACGTTTAAGATGGTGGGTAACGACACCTGCGTATTTTCGACAGGCTTTCCTGCTTTCTTAAGCTTGTTCAATAAAATTTTCATCACGTTTTCTGCAATGGCCTCAAGAGGCTGTGCAATAGCCGTAACCGGAGGCTCGCAAAACTCCAGGATTTCAAAATCATCAAAAGAAACAACAGCAATATCCTTGTGGATTTGAATACCTAGTTTTCTAAAAGTTCTTAAACCGTCCAAACAAATATAGTTGGCTGCAAAAACTACCGCATCTAGTTGTTTCTCTGCTTTAAAAAACTTTATCATCTCCTCAATTGATGCGGCAGAGTTTACATATTTAATCTTTTTTACAAATGCCGGCAAGTTATATTTTTTTACAGCGCTTTCGTAACCAGCCAAGCGGTCTACCATCTGTTGCTGTAAAGTATCAATGGTTACAAAACCTATTTTTTTGTAATTATTCTTAATGAGGTGCTCGGTAGCTTCGTAGGTGCTGCTTAAATTATCGATTATTACATAATCTGTTTTAACGTCCTGTACATACCGATCGAATAGTACCACTGGAGCATCTGTTTGAATCAATTTTTTAACTTCTTCTTCCAAACCTTCAGGCAAAGCCATAATATAGCCATCAACATGCCTGTCTTTAAAAATCTGCAGCAATTCTATTGCCTTTTCGGTATCGTTCCTGGTACTGCTAAAAAGTATCTTATAACCAAGGTTCGAAGCAATTTCATCAATTCGGCGTGCTATACCCGAGAAAAAAGGTTCAGAAATATCATCAACCAAGAATCCGATAATTTTTGTTTTGCCTGTTCTTAAACTTGTTGCGAGGGTATTGGGCTGATAATTTAATTCAGCAACCAGTTCTAAAACTTTTTTGGTAAGCGATTCGCTAATATTTTTTTCTCTTGCTTTCCCGTTAATTACAAACGATACGGTTGTAATGGAAATATTTAATTGTTTAGCTATATCTTTAATTGAAACGCGTTTCTTCATCACAGGCATTGAACGAATAAAATTTTGATTGGTAATATAACAATATATCTATAAATATCTGATGGTTATGAAAAAACTAGTCTAAAAAGAAAAAGAGCAACCTATCCAGGATTGCTCAATTAACTAACTTATTATTCATAAAAAATGCTGTTGGGGAAGGAGTCGAACCTTCAAGGGGTAGTTAGCTACAGTTCAAAAAATTAATTTGTGGTCAACCCAATAAACTGCGTTTGTCCCATTATTCCCCACCACCGAGACAAGGAGGCGTGTCTGCCAATTTCACCACCCAACAATTTTAGTCTTTAGTCCAAAGCCTGCAGTCGTAAGTCTACTAAAGACTATGGACTCTTGACTTAGGACTAAAGCCGCTGTAGGGGAAGGAATCGAACCTTCAAGGAGTGGTTAGTACCGAAACCGGTATATTCCCATTATTCTCCGCCACCGAGACAAGGAGGTGTGTCTGCCTGTTTCACCACCCTACATTATGTTATGCAATTTTTAAAGAACGTTTCCTTTTTGTTAATTGCTTAATACAAATGTAAAGGAACAACCAATACCTTGCAAATATTTTAAACATTTAATTTTATTTTTATAATATTGATAAATATTCGTAAATTCGCTTATCATAATTCAAAAATATGCTTAAAAAAGACAATTCCAATTTAGAAATTGACAACCTCGACATCGATATATTGAAGCAATTGATGCAGGATGCCACTAAACCTTATACAGAAATCGCTAAAGATCTGATTGTTTCGGGCGGAACGATACACGTTAGGATGAAGAAACTGCAAGAAATGGGGATTATTAAAGGCTCGCACTTAATCATCGATCCGCAGAAGGCTGGGTATGATATCTGTGCTTTTTTGGGTATTTACCTGGAGAAAGGAATCCAGTATAAAGATGCAGTAGCGCAATTGAGCAAAATTAAAGAGGTGGTAGAATTGCATTATACTACCGGCGCCTACAGTATGTTTGCCAAAATTATCTGCAGAGATACCAATCATTTACGCCACGTTTTAAACGAAGAAATACAGGCCGTGAACGGTATACAGCGTACGGAGACTTTAATCTCCTTAGAAGAGAGCATTAAGCGTCAGATTGAACTGGGTTAAGATCAAAGCAAAAAGACTAAAGGTGAAAGACTAAAGCAAAAAGATTTCTTTAAGAACACTAAGCTTAAATGATCTTATATACCTTATATGATAAAACGCTTTTAGTTATTCTTAATAATTATTAGGAAATGAACGTTTATTGGGATTTCGGGAATAGCAGTCCCGTTATCGCTATAGCGCCTATGCTAATTTAGTGCCGATTATCGGTATGCTCTCCAAACCCAAATAATGATATATTTATTTGACAATGCCTTTCGACACGTTCATGGTTAAAATCTGGAAGAAATATAATGTTTATTAAATATTGGCAATGCTATTTCAATAGTTGATAAGCAACAAGCGCAGCAACGTAAGCCATGGCCGTCATGTAAGCCAATTGGATAACTGGCCATTTCCAGCCTTTAGTTTCTCGGTATACAATAGCTACCGTGCTCATACATTGCATGGCAAAAGCATAAAAAAGCATTAAAGAAATGCCAGTAGCAAAAGTATACACAGGCAAACCGGTACGGCTGTTAACTGAGGCCGACATGCGCTCTCTAATGGTACTGGTATCCTCATCTCCGCCATCGACACTATAAATCGTAGCCATAGTGCCTACAAAGGCTTCGCGGGCGGCAAAAGAGGTAATTAAACCGATACCGATCTTCCAATCGTAACCCAGAGGTCGAATGGCAGGCTCAATCCAATGGCCAAGAATGCCCACATAAGAGTTTTCCAATTTCTCGGTAGCTACCAGGGTTTTAATGTGATCTGTATTTTTTGTGGTGTCGGCCAGAGCAGATTCGTATTTTTTATCGATACTTTCGAAACGGCTTCCTGGCCCGAAAGAGGCCATTACCCAAAGAATGATGGAAATGGCGATGATAACCTTACCTGCTTCGAAAACAAAGGTTTTTGATTTCTCGTACATGGTGTAGAACACATTTTTCCACCTTGGCATACGGTAAACCGGCAACTCCATGATAAAGTAAGACCTTTCTTTGGTTTTGATAATGAATTTCATCACCCATGCTACCAATACCGCAGCAATAATCCCTACCAGGTACATCACCATCAGCGCCAGTCCCTGCAGGTTAAAAACACCTAAAACGGTTTGAGAAGGAATAATTAACGAAATGATTAAAATATATACCGGAAGCCTTGCCGAACAGCTTACCAATGGGGTAACCATGATGGTAATCATCCTGTCTTTCCAGTTTTCGATATTTCTGGCAGCCATAATAGATGGAACTGCACAGGCCAAACCACCGATCATCGGTACCACCGATTTACCGTTTAGCCCAACCTTACTCATAATTTTATCCATCATAAAGGTAACACGGGCCATGTAGCCGGTATCTTCCAAAATGGATATAAAGGCAAAAAGGATTGCAATTTGTGGGATAAATACGAATATGCCGCCTAGCCCAGCAACAACACCATCCAATAACAAATCGGTAAGCATACCTGCCGGCAAATATTCGTGCCCAATACTGGTAATAAAACCAAAACCTGTCTCAATCCAGTCCATTGGATAGGAAGACCAAGCAAATATGGCATTGAAAATAACAAAAAGAATCAGCAAGAAAATGGCAAATCCCCATACTTTATGGGTTAAAATAGCATCTAATTTATCGCTGAAAGAAAATTTCTTTTCTGTACCCTTGTCAATAACTACATCAGATAAAATAGTGCTGAGGTGTTTATATCTGGCAATAGTTTCTGCAGCTTGAATTTTAGAAGATTCGAAATGGTGAGATTGTTCTATATGTTCAATTTCTTCCTGCTCTTTTTCGGTAAAAAAAGTTAAATGTTCATGCTGGTGCAAAACCTGCAACGCATAATAATCATTATCAGAATTAAGTTTGGATTTTATCGCATTAATGGCTTCAGGAGCAAGAAAATTCACATCTACATCCTGAAACTGTGTGGCAACCTTGTTGGTATTGGCAATAGCCTGTTTTAGTTTATCAATTCCGATATTATTTCTTGCCGAAATGGAAACCACCTGTATGCCTAGTTTCTCCGCAAGTTTATCCAAATCGATCTCGATTCCTTGTTTAGCCGAAAGATCGATCATATTCAGGGCCAAAATCATCGGTATACCCAAATCTGCCACTTGCGAATATAAAAGCATATTGCGCTTTAAATTCGAAGCATCTGCTATGAGCACAATAACATCAGGATGGCTATTGTTTTTTTTATCGGCAAGCACCTGAAAAACAATGCTTTCATCAGCACTTTTCGGATATAAGCTATACGTTCCCGGTAAATCTATTATCTCGGCTTCTTTACCGCTGGCAAGTTTTGTAAAACCTGTTTTCTTATCGACAGTGATGCCTGGAAAATTTCCGATTTTTTGATTTAACCCTGTTAAACGGTTAAATAAAGTAGATTTACCTGTATTGGGATTACCAACTAATGCAACTTTAATATCCAAACTCAGCTTTTTTATTGAATAATGATAACATCGGCTTCGCTTTTACGCAAGCAAAGCTGATAACCAGCAACACGGATCGCCATTGGATCGCCCAGGGGAGCAAAACGCTCTACCTCTACCACCTCGCCAGGCAAGCAGCCCATTTCCATTAACTTTACAGACATATCTAAATCTGTAAAAGCTACAATTGTTCCTTTTTCTCCAACCTTTAGGTGCGACAGTTTCATGTGCTAAATTTGGCGCAAGTTAACCTTTCTTTAGATTTATTCCAAATAAGATAGTCGTACGTGGGGTATAAATTGCACAGCTTTACTCTAAAATGATCTAGTTCCGCTGCCTGCCACCTCCAAAGCCGCCACCACCGTTACCGCCACGGCTCCTGCCACCTTCCTCACCTCTTCTGATGCGGTTTTTACCACCCATGCGGTTTAACGAATAGGTAAATGAAAACATAAAATAACGCTGCAATACATTATAACTTACATCCTGGATGGTATTGTTGTTAGCTGTACGGCTTACGCCCTGGTTTTCGTTCAGCAAATCGTTTACAGCCGCTTTAAAGGTTCCCCTGTTTTTAAAAAACTGTTTGCTGATGTAAGAATTTACGAGTGTAAAATGTGTATCGAAACCCTCTCCCCTTCCGGTATTCTGGTTATAATCGGCATCAATAGCCCAGCGAATATCTCCTGGGAATAAATAACTTACACTTACATTTGGACTAAATGTATAGAAGCGTGTATTAGAATTAGGTTGAACCGAGTAAGTTGCACGGTTAATTGAACCATTTACGCCTGCCGTTAAATCGAGCTTATCTAAATTAGAAACCAAACGGCAACCATTGGTAATAGACCAGCTGTTGGTAATATTTTTTAAGGAGTTGGTAAAGTTTACATCCCTATTGTAATTTCCACTAACATTGATATGAAAATTCAGCTTATTCTCTGCCATAATCGGCAAACTTAATGAAGAGGAAATAGACCCTGAGTAAACGCCATTTACGTTAACCGGGGTAATGGCAAGTTTTCCCTGATCATCACCACTTTGAATTAAGCTACTGCTGTTTGCAATCCGGTTTGATGTTTGGGTCAGGTTTAAATTCACAAATAACGATCTGTTTTTTCCAACAGTAAATGTATTGTAGGCTACGCGAAGGGTGTTATTGAATTCGGGTTTTAGATCTGGGTTACCAACGGGGATACTCTGTGTGTTGGTATTGTTCCGGATCGGCTGTAACTGCTGAATGGTCGGCTGGTTTGTACTACCCCTATAGTTAAATACCAAGCGTTTGCTATTGCTAAAATTATACCTGAACATAGCTGAAGGTGTATAGTTGAAAACGTTCTGTTTGAGCACAAACCCCTTGCTGATATTGTTATTTGTGCGATCAGTATTCTGAACCGCCATACCTACATTCCAGTTGTATTTTTTCGCCATTTTATTAAAGCTAAAACCTGCCGAGTTGGTTAAAATGGTATTTTCGTAGGCATTGCTAAAGGTTTCATCCAACAGATCGTACTGTAAAGTGGCTGGATTGAAATTATAGGTAAAACGATCGGATATATTGTGATTATAACCATTCTGATAATTAAACTCCAGGCTTAAGGTTTTATCGAGGGGCTCGGTATATACCAATCTTGTATTCTGACTGAGAGACTCGCTCTCCTGATCGTTAAACTGATCGGTTGTTTTTTGAGTGGTAGTTCCGTTTTCTTTCCTGGTTTCAGGGTTAGTATTGTAATTATCAGCATCGTTATTATTGATGTTGGTATTTAAATTTAGGGATAATGTTCTTCCCCTGTGCATAAATTTTTTACGCAATAAAATGTTGTTGCTGATGGATGGTGCAGTATTATGATTTCTCAAGGATTGTGATCCGGTAATCATATACTTATTAAAATCGCGGGTATAGGTGCTGTTGTTCAAGCTCTCGTTGTCGGTATAACTTAAATTTGGTTGTATCCGAAGTGAGGTCAATGAATCAATCTTGGTATCGACCATAAAGTTTAAGCGGTGATTTAACCGATCGGAATTATTGACCTGATTGTTATTAAAAACCGTAGTTTCATCACCCAATAAATTTTGCCTTACACTGTTCGACAGAATGAGGTTATCAGATTTATTTACGAAATAACTCAGGCTAATTTCGGTTTGATCCGCATATTCATCCGAAAAATTAAACCCGCCAGCCTTTGTATCGGTAATTCCGCCCCGGCCACCATTACTGCCGCCATTCCCTCCACCTAAACCACCACCAAAATTTTGTTTGTTTACATTGTTGAACTGCGCAATTATACTCAGTCGCTTATCCTGATTAAAATGGTTGATGTTTGCATTTACATCGTAACGGTTATTAGAACCATAACCTCCAGAACTGTTTCCGAAATAACCATTTTTCTTATCCTTTCTGGTGGTGATATTAATAATTTTGGTTCTCGAACCATCATCGATTCCGGTAAACTGTGCCTGATCGGAAAGTTCATCAATAATCTGAATTTTATCGATCATATCGGCCGGAAGGTTTTTAGTAGCCAATAAGGGATCATTCCCAAAAAACTCTTTACCATCTACCTTAACTTTTGTAATGGTTTCGCCCTGGGCTTTTACTGTCCCAGCTTTATCTACCTCTACTCCTGGCAATCTCTTTAACAGGTCTTCTACTACGGCATTTTCTACCACTTTAAACGAGCTAGCATTAAACTCAAGTGTATCTTTTTTTACCACTATCGGCGGAATTTCTGCTTTAATATCAACCGTTTGAAGGTCTATTGCACCACCTTCTAACACAATATCGCCCAAGGCCACATCTGTTTTATCCGCCGCGATTGTAAAATCTTTTGTAATATTCTTTAAGCCTAAAAATGCCGCATAAAGTCTGTAAGTACCTGGATTTAAATTTTTGAAAACAAATTTCCCATCTTCGGTTGTACTCACTGCACCAACCATGCTAGAATCGGTTAAGTTTTTAACCGCTATAGAGGCATAATCAATTGGTTTTTTATCTTTTGATTGAATAACCCGTCCGCTAACTGAACCCGTTTTCTGAGCGTACACATAAAAAGATGATAAAATAAGTAGGAGCGTAAAAATTTGTTTCATTCGGTTAGTTTGGTTTATAACATAGAGACTATCGACTTTTATAAAGGTTTATTTTATTTAGGTAACATTTGAAATACATAAATGTCAATAGTACATTTAATCCCAAAACAGATGGTTTTAAAATAGAAAAGTCCCGGTTTAAACCGAGACTTTTCTAAAGTAGAATCGTCATTTCGACTAGAGTGTAACGAAATGTAGAAATCTTTAAGCATCATTTTAGATTTCCCCTCCAAAGGAGTTCCTTTGGAACACTACGGTCGAAATGACGATATATCGAACAATGACAGATTACAGCAAGTTTACATTCTTATGCGACGGCCTTCACCCTGGCCAGGCATCTGCATATCTCCGCTCATATTTCTTCCGCCAATGCGGGTTAAAGAATAGGTGAATGAGAACATATAATAACGCTTTAAAACATTATAATTTAAATCGGTAATGGTATTATTTGTTGCGGTTCTGCTAATGCCCTGGTTTTGGTTAAAAGCATCGTTAACAGCAATTTTAAATGTACCTCTGTTTTTAAAGAACTGACGACTGATATACGAATTTACTAGAGTAAATTCGGTATTATAGCCTTCCCCTCTTCCGGTATTTTTGATATAATCTAAATCTACTGCTAAGCGGATATTTCCAGGAAACAAATAGCTAATGTCAAAACTAGGGTTTAAAGTATAATAGTTTGTGGTCGAGTTTGGCTGAGCAGAATAAGTTGCCCTATTGTATGTGCCAGAAATACCACCAGTAAGATCAAACTTGTCAAAGTTGGTCACAAAATTATACCTATTGGTAACCGACCAGGAATTAGTGATATTTTTCAGTAGTTCGGCACTGTTATTACCCGTGGTAAAATTTACGTTCCTGTTGTAATTTCCATTTAACGATGCATTAAGGGTTAATTTACGTTCTGGCAAAATTGGCAGACCCATATTGATACTTGCATTACCGGAATAGACCCCGTCAACATTAACATAGGTAGTTCTGATTTTCCCATAGTCTACATCGTTTTGATCAGTAACCAATTGGCTACTATTGCCAATGGCATTAAAAGTTTGACTTAAGCTTAAGAAAGCGAAAAACATTCTGCTTTTTGCAAAATCAAAATTATTGTAGTTAATATTTAAATTATTGTTAAACTGAGGCTTTAAACCTGGATTACCAACGAAAACACTTTGTGTATTGGTATTATCGGCAATAGGCTGAATCTGGTTGATGGTTGGCTGTTGTGTTGTTCCCCTATAACGGATATTCAATCTTCTGGAGTTGCTGAAATTATATCTAAAATTAGCTGATGGTGTTAAATTGATAAAATTCTGTGTCCGTACCATACCCGTTGTCAGATTGGTATTTTCACGGTTGGTCTGCTGCGCTGCCAAACCGATGTTCCAATTGTATTTCTTTTCATTGGTTGTAAAGCTTACCCCTGCAGCATTTGTTAAAGTTTGGTTCTCATAAATATTGGTGTAATCCAAATTAACCAGATCATATTGCCCACTGGCTGAATTGAAATCCAATACCTGGCGCCCCTGATTGTCATGGCTATATCCGTTCTGATAGTTAAACTCTAAACTTGTTGTTTTAGATAAGGGCTCTGTATATACCAATCTGGAGGTATTGTTAATGGAGTTTGTGTTTACCTTGTTCAGCTGGTCGATCAAACTAGCCGTTGGTGTACTGTTAATGGTATTCGTTTCAGATATATAATTAAAGTTATCAGCATCGTTATTATTGATACTCGTATTGACATTGAGTGATAATGTTCTACCGCGTCTTTTAAACTTTTTACGGACCAAAAGGTTGTTACTGATGTTTGGGGTAGTACTGTTGCTGATATAGCGTTGATTTCCGACAGTTGTAGATTGGATAAGATTTCGGGTATAACCACTCAGGTTTGTTGCATCACTTTCGGTATAGGATACGTTTGGCTGGATTTTAATTGTTGTAGAAGAATCCAGCTTGGTGTCGATCATAAAATTAAACCGATGGTTGATCCTATCCGTTTTATTATCCGCATTGTTCAAAACGGTAGTGATTCTGTCGCCCAATAAGTTTTGCGTAAAACTGGTTTGTTGATTGGCTACAGCCGATTTATTAAAAAAGTAACTACCCTGAATTTGGGTACCATCTTTATAAGTATCGGCAAAGTTTAAACCTGCAGCATTTGTGGTGGTAATACCGCCGCTACCAGCGCCACTTCCTCCGCCACCAAAATTACCCCGGCCACCGCCACCAAAACCATTCCCTGCACCATTACCCTGCCCGAAGTTCTGTTTATTTACGTTGTTAAACTGACCGATAAAACTGAACTGCTGGTCATTATTGAACTTGTTCACATTTAAACTTGCATCATAACGGTCTTCTGTACCATATCCAACCGTGCTATTTCCAAAATAACCCTTTTTCATTCCGGCTTTAGTTGTGATGTTTAAGATTTTATTTCTCGTACCATCATCAACTCCAGAAAATTGAGATTGCTCAGACATCTCATCAATTACCTGAATCTTATCAACCATATCGGCAGGTAAATTTTTTGTAGCCAATAAGGGGTCTGTTCCGAAAAACTCCTTGCCATCTACTTTAACTTTTGTAACCGTTTCACCCTGCGCTTTAATACTTCCGTCTTTTGCTACTTCAACCCCTGGAAGTTTTTTCAACATGTCTTCTACAACAGCGTTCTCTCTAACCTTGATCGATTTTCCATCAAATTCAATGGTATCTGTTTTTACAACTACCGGAATGCTTGCGGTAACATTAACATCTTTTAAATCAACACCATCATCAACCATGGCAATTTCGCCGGCATTCACTGCTGCTTTGGCCACTTCAATATCCTTAGTTACTGTTTTTAAACCTAAAAAGGCGGAGTAAATTCTATATTTACCCGGGGCAATGCTCTTAAAACTAAAAGATCCATCGGGATTGGTCTGTCCTGAAGCAACAACGCTCGAATCTTTTAAGCTCTTAATTGCTATTGTAGCAAAGTCAACAGGCTTTTTATCTTTCGCGTTAATTACTTTACCGCTTATTGAGCCAGTATTTTGAGCCTGGGCAATATATCCACAAAATAGGAGCACAATGAATATTGCCCGCTGAACGTTTTTTTTCATCAAAAAATTAGATATTATAATACAAAACTAAGCTATCAGACTAGGGAAAGGCGCAAAGGTTTGTTAAGGTGCGTTAAAAGCTTGGTAACATTTTAAATACAGCTTTTTAGGAAGGTAATCAGATCTAAAGGGTCGATCAGAAGGAGGATTATTTTTGCGGTGAAGGATAACTTTTGTAATATACTTTTGGGCAGTTACAGTTTTTTTTAAAAATACTGCAACCG
Organism: Pedobacter kyonggii; assembly: GCF_004310665.1. Classification (GTDB taxonomy): domain Bacteria; phylum Bacteroidota; class Bacteroidia; order Sphingobacteriales; family Sphingobacteriaceae; genus Pedobacter; species Pedobacter kyonggii. Next base: position 21,511 of record NZ_SIXF01000035.1, read on the forward strand.
CTTAAACATATGGTCACAATTACACAGATGATACTAGCTTTCGTTTTCATTGAAATTTAATTTATGAAGCAATACATAACTAAAAACTGCCATTGATGCGCCCAACATGTCGCAACCAAAATCCCACCATTCTGCAGATCGGTAGGTAAAAACTTTCCATTGTAACAGTTCAATTCCACCTCCAAGTATCGCATTGATGAGCAAAATCTTAAAAATGGTTAATGTTCTGAAAGCGAAGGTATGCTGATATCTTATTTTCCCGTAGAAGAGTAATACCGATAAAACAAAGAAAAAACCCATATGGGTCATTTTATCAAAGCCTTCGAAAAAAAAGCCATGCCCTGGTGAATCGGGCATTTTAATGTTACAAAGCACTAAAACGACAATAGTCCAAAAAATAGCCCATTTTTGCTGTTTCAGTGCTTTGTACAAAATATTATAATTAAGCCCCTACCAATTCCTGGTAAGCTTCTGCAGTTAATAAATCTTCTACTTCAGCTAAATCAGCCAAAGATACTTTTACCATCCAACCTTTTCCGTAAGGATCAGAGTTAACCAATTCCGGATTGTCATTTAATTCAGCGTTAACCTCTAATACCGTTCCAGTAACTGGCATATATAAATCAGACACCGTTTTAACGGCTTCTACAGTACCAAAAACTTCTTCTTTTGCTACCTCGCTACCTACCGTATTGATATCAACATAAACAATATCACCTAATTCGCGCTGAGCGAAATCAGTAACACCGATAATAGCTTCGTTACCTTCAACTTTAACCCACTCGTGGTCTTTAGTGTATTTTAATTCTGATGGAAAATTCATGGTTTGTATTTATTGAATATAAGTTATATTAATTTTCTTGTTTTATTAAGCTTGTATGGATTAAACGTTTCCCAGCGTTTACCCGCCAAAAATACAATTTAGTTTAACATATCGCAATGCTGGACGAATTAACTTAAAGATATTAAATCAAATCAGCATTTTAAGTGATTGAGGGAATGTCTGAGATACTGCATATATAGGTTTTTCGGATTTCTGAATTTATAATACTTTTTTCACAATCAAATAGAAAAAAAAACATATTTGTATGTTTAATTATTAATTCTTACTCAATCTTTATGAAACAACATTTAAAATTAATGCTCGGCCTTGTCCTAGCCGCGAGCTTCACATTCCAAGGGTGTAAAAGGAAGAAACTGTAAGAACCAAAGAAAGAACTTGAAACATTTTCAGGCAAACCGAATTCATCAGCTAATGTACCTAACTGGGAATCGTATGCTAAGAGCGAATTATTCCCTTATGGGGGACGGCACACAATGGAAGACTTTAATCCCGTGGGATGGACAAACGTTTTATATGAGTAATGTTCATTTGAGAAACGGTTATGCATACGGAACAGCTGTTGCTGTTATTACTGGAACTCCAGAGTCTCCTACTGGCGAGGTTGGAAATTTAGTTGCAGGAGAAAGCTGGGAGGGCCCGACTAGAATGTTTGGTTATACCAGACGCTCTTGTAATCCACCAACTATCAGCAAGGTCACTAGCACCTGGACAAATTATAGCGTGACAGGAAAAGATAATGCTGGCGATACTTTTTCAGCATTCGGAAGCCAATTTCAGCAGACGAATGACTGGAACATTCCAATTGACAATTCTGCATCAGTCGATTTAGGTGAACGTTTTTTTAATGGAAGCATCCAGAAAGTAAAGATTACAAGGGTTCTTTTTTACGGATTAGGAAATTGCCAATTTACTCCGAAGCTTGTTACCTTTAAACTAGCAGCCTTGAAAGATAGCCAAGGAGTTATTCACTATTATATCGCACATCCCAATTTAAGAGAGCCAGCGATAACGGGATCTCCCGTGCCAATAGAATGGGAAAATTAATAGTTTCGTTTATTTGTGGGATGGTCCATAGATCATCCCTTTTCTGAATACTTAAAAATCTTATTCAATTTGGTTACGAAAAATTTGTACTACAGCTATGTTCTCAGCGGCATATGTATTTAGCAGAATATTCTCAGCACAAAAGGGCAAGGCTTTGTGGAATGTGCCGAATAATGCCCCTAGTAGTAATTTAAAATCCCAGGTGATCAGTAGCCATTCAATACCAATATAACCTGCCCCAAACCGCCTCTCATTTTCTGCCCGCAGCAGTGCGCATAGGAAATAAAATTATAAGCAACAAAAAACCTTACCTGCCTAAGCAACTTACTTATTAATTCAACGTAAACCTTAAACTAAATCCGAAATTACTAAATGAAGTATTAAAAGTCTGCGAAGTGTAAGGCTTAGTAATATTCGAATCGTAAAACAATTTGATATTAAATTTCTGATTCAACACATAATCTACACTTGGCCTTAATGTAATGTTCTTCGCTCCTGATGAAACTTCTGCTTCAGTAATATCTGCACGGTAAATAACGGTTTTATTATCGCGGATAGCTACATCTAACTTGAAATCCATGTTGTTATCCATTTTCAGGCTTTTAAACCATCCAAACGGGAAACGGAATTTATTGGTACGGTAGCCCAATCCTAAAACCATATTGTTTTCTGATAGCTGTGCCAATTGGCTGTTTGATAAACTCAGTCCCAATAAACGTGAACGGTTTAATTCGAAAGAAGCGGTCAGGTTATTTTTAAACCTGGTATCAACACCAACCAAAGGAGAAAAATATTCAGAAATGGTTACCTGGGCAAACTGGTATTCTGGTAAAAAGTTATTATTTACATCTCTACTGCTAACCGCACCATTGGTTTCCTGATAACGCAGTAATGAGTTAAAGCCATTAATATTGTAGGCAGAGCGATAGCCGTGTCTGATATCGACAGATGAAAACTTATCGGCGATAAAAGGAATACGGGTTAATCCGCTATAGGTTAAACTCCAGTTTGGAAGTGGTATTTTGGGAAAGGCATTCATTTTTGTTTTGCCGGCATCTTTGCCCGAATAAGCCGCCATAAAAGCAGATATAATTACATCCTGACTTTCTTTGCTGTAACCATCGGCAAAACCGCCGTTTCCCCCTCCAGAGTTTGGATTTTCAGCACCCAATCTTCTGGAAATAATGATCCTATTGGCCATAAACTGATTAAACAGGCTGGAAACAGTACTGGCGTTACTATCTTTAAAAGCAGTACCCAAGGCAATATAAGATACACTATAATCGCCAGTGGTAATGGCACTTAAGTTTTCGAACGATGATACGCTGGCTACATACCTGAAATTGGTAGAAAAGTTTCTTGTTTGCGCTTTATTGGCCTTTAGCGTAATCCGTAAATCTTTAAAAGGTTCTACCTGCCCAGTGAGCTGAAAATCTTCTCTCAGTGTATTTACATATAGCTGATTCTGCAAGGTATCGGTGGTTAACCATCCATTATTTAATGCCATATCGCGAATATCGCGCTGACTTCCGAAAGCAAAGCCCAAGCCTGGTGCCCCGGTTACATTATCAATACCAAAATACCTGGTAGTCGGCAGATAGCCCGGCAAGAAAATACCTTTGGTTTGTACAAAGCTGGCATTAACGTTTTTTACACTCGTTAATAGATTAATAAAAAATGTCTTAGCACCACTTCCTTCCTGATCGTTGCCTGCCTTTCTGATAAAACCAAACTTGTTGTACAAAGTAGTTAGGTTTAAGGTCGGATTTACCTGTACCGTTCTGCTGTTCTGTACCGTATTACCCAAATTAATATTCGGATCACGTAAAGTAGAAAGCGGCTCGGTTTGCCAGTTAAAGTTGGTACCATAACGGGTTTTTACGGTAATCCAGTTTAGTCCTGGTATTTTATCAATCGGCAGGTTATAGGTAACATTTAAATTATGGTTATAATCGGTTGTACGCCCTAAACGTTTTAAGTTTTGCCAAACGGTATCGCGTTTTAAACCGTCAAGTCTTCCATCCGGTTCATCAATGATCGAATAATTTGTGGCGTTAAAATCTAACTGTAACGAACGGGTAAGGTTCCAGGCAACACCATAAATCCTGCTCATGGTAAAGTTTTTGTTAAAGGTGGTACCATAACCACTCTGGTAAACCCCAATGGTATTATTTGGATCGTTATTCCGTAAGGTATTTTCTGAATATAAACGGTCTACATCGATCCTAAAATTAATGGCACTTGGAAATATACTGAAGTTAAAGTCCTTCAATAAAGCCAACATGTTCGATTTTATAATCTTTTCAAACGGCGCTATGGTTTTGGCCTCTTTAGAATAACTGTACTGTAACGATGCCCTATAAGTATTCTGAATACTGCTCTGATTAATAAAATCGCGATGATTGTATTGGGTATAAGCATAACTTGCCGCAAAATTCTCAATATCCCAAAGGCGCACAGGTTTGCTGTTATTGGTCCGTTCTTTTCTAACGTTAGTAAAGTTTATACCTCTTCTAACAGTATAATCCTGTGCAAAATTTAAAATCGAATCTTTTTGTTCTTTCGTTGACTGGTTTAATGCATTTTTGAGCTCGATATCCGGCGTTCTAGGATTGTACTGCGGTGTAGAAACCTGTTTAGAATAACTTACAAACATTGGGATTTTCACACCCGATTTTTGCGGCAGGAACTTACCTAATTCCATTGCAGAAGAAACATCCAGCAATACATTATCTGCACGGTTCCGCTCACTCACTTTCGAATCGATAGATCCGAAACCGATGGTAGATTTACTTCCGGAAATATTTACATCTGCAAAATCGGCCAATTTTAAGTTCAATCTTCCTGTAGCTGCCCAACCGCCCTTTTCATCAAATTCTGTTAACCTCAATTCATTAAACCAAACCAGTGCATTTTTATCCTGTCCGTCATCATTCTGCTCATCATTGGCGGCACGGAGCGGGTTTTTAATCCCCACCATATACACCCTAACTTTGCTCATATCTGGCTGCCCTTTAACTACAATGGTTCTGTTTCCATCGGTATAGGTAAATGGAACATTTGTTGGCCAAGGCTGTCCATTAGCTTGTTTAGCTACATTACGGGCCAGCTTGGCATTTTGGAAAAGTGTTAAATCAATATCCATTCTATTGGCTTCTGGCCAAATGGCATCAGGATCGCTTGTACCCGGATTGGTCACCTTTAATGGAATTACATATTCATAATAGTTGTCCTGGTTATCAGTTCCAATTCTTAAGAATGCGGCAACATCATTATCATTTAAAATTTGATTGTTAACAGCTTCGGCATGGATAAACATTTCTAAATGTTTGTAAGATCTGAAATCGCTGTAGGCTGTTTTAAATGCAGCTCTGCCATAACCATCTCTTAACGATTTTACTATAACCGATAGCGATTGCTCATTTAAACGTGTATCGCCACGATAATTGCTAAAGTCACGCTCGCGAAGAATGCCTGGAGGGGTAACATACGGAATCGGTGAACGTTTTCCATTTTCTTCAATGTTCACTGTCGAGACTTCAATAGTAGAATTATCAGGAGTAAGTGCAGGCAATGATGGATCGACGATTACTTGTGCTGCTTCGTTTGCAGCATTATATTCTCTCCATTCCCCGCGGATGAGCTGCAACTTTGCAAAACGCATCACTGCAGTATCAGTGAAATTGGTCATAAACATCCTGAAGAAACGGATCGATTTAAAATCCTGGATACCGCCAACTTTCTCCTGGTACTGACCAATTGGGATTCTGAATTGATACCAGGAAACCGCCTGTGTATTTCCATTGGCCAATCTTACCTGCGAGGTTACTTTATCGGTAATAAAATTCTGACCAACATTTAAATCGCCAGGGCGCATGGAAACTTTATACTGAAAATACTCATCACTTTGCGTCATGTTATTATCGCGGTTGATATCTTCCCCATCCGGTAAAGAAGTAGATGCAGAATTTTCAAGTCCTAATTCTTCTTGCGACTGTTGTGAAGTTTTAGAGTTTCCTTCAGTTCCGTTATATTTTTCGTAACGTTTAAGAATTCCTGCATTAATCTGATCTAAGGCCGGGCCTCTGAAATAGGCATAATTATCTGACGAAGGATCGGCATCGAGTGCGGCCGAAGCAGTTGCATTTAACTGCGATTTAATCTGCGTAATTGCCGCAGCAAATTTCACTTTCTCATCAGCATCTGATAATCCATCTAAACCCACATCCTGAGCACGGCGTGAGCTGGCATTGTTATCAAAAGCCTGTACAACGGGTTGTAACTTCGGCACACGCCCCCAAGCAGTTTCATCGTATTTGCTTGGGTCGTTTGTGGCTGGCAGACCGTTTTCTAACGATTTCCGACCATCCTTAAGAATATCTTCCGAGATATTACCCAGGTTGAAATACATATCACCCCCTGCCGAATTTGGTTTATAAATAAACGGGTCCATTACCCAAAACTCAATAAAGCCCACATTTAGGGCTTCAAAATCGTTGGTTTCGATTTTTCTTTGAAAACCTCCCCAATTATTTTTAGGTTGCAATAATGTTCCATCTGGCCTAAAATCTGTTGGGCGGAAGTTATACGGTCCCCTAACGGTAGGATAATAAGCCACATCGAAAGTGGTGATATTTAAGGCCTGTCCCGTTGCCGTTTCTTTAAACGGAAAAACCTCCTGCTCAATCACCTCTCTCACATAGTGATTGGAAAGTTCTCCCCGGTTGCCCCTGATATTGGCTGGAGTGGTAGATGCCGCCGAATTATAAAAAGTTGGATCGATGTTATAAAATGCAATTCTTGCCCGATTGTAACCATAAGATAAATCGTTGGATTTATCAAACTCTGAAAAAAGCTGTGGTGTGCCTGACAGCTGCCAGGCAATGGCACTCTTTAAATCGATTACCGATCTGGATGCTTCGAAATCATCTAAGTAACTTACCCCATTTTTACTGCCGGCAAAATTCAACGCCCTTGGGTGCCCAGGAATCAATTGCGCAAACTCTCCATAAAACGTTACACTCGAAGGTGCTTTGGTTGAAATGAACGGAAGTTTATCAACCAGTTTTGTTAAAAATCTTGATGGCGAGCTGTAGTTGATATCTGCTCCCCAAATGGTATTCGAAATGGGTTCTTCGCCAATGTTTACCTTTTGGGTTAAAGGTTTCTCGGTTAAGTTCATGATGGTACCCCCAAGGTTCAGTTTATTGTTTACACGGTAATCTAAACGGGTACCAAAAAGTGATCGTTGCTGCAGGCCAAAGGTTTCACTGTTTTCAGTCGTGATCCTAATCGGTTGACCTGATACTAAAAGTGCCTGATTGATGATGCTCACCCGGCCGCCTTGATAATCAACCGTGAAGTCTATTCCCTCGGTTAAAGGCATTGTTCCGGCAAAAACCTTTACCGATCCTTCCGGAACATTAATGGCATTTAAACTAAACTCAGAAGAAATATCAGATTGGTAATTTACCTTAATGGTGTACCTGTTCTGGTTTTGAAACAGCTGTCTAGCGATGGTTTGTGTTGAATCGTAAAGCGCGGTAAAAGTATATTTATTGATCAAGGCTTGCTCACTCGGCAAAAACTTTGCAGCTAAATCTTTTCCAAATGGCTCAATCACGGGAAAAATAATTCTTCCATTTGCCGGATCGATAGTGATATAACCCGAATTGGTATTGGTAACCAACGAAGTTTGCCCATTGCTCCCCACGCCGAACATACTTGCCTGGTTGGCATTACTCGTGGTAGAATAAGAACCAAAAGCATTATTTGTGGCCACAAAATCGAAAACCCCATCGGGCCTTCGCTCATTTTGCTGGTTTAAACGATCAAATTCGGTTAAGGCAATCCACTGCTTATTTGCTGTATTTTGTCCTTCAGTCATTACCGGGTTATCCACACCGGTTTCGTTATCGATACGATAAATATCAAGTTTAAAATTCTGACTGCTGATCTGGTACCCTCCTATAGAATAAATATTTTTCATCATCAGATCCCATGTTGGCAGTTGGATCTTGGTGGTTTCGTTCTTTAGCAATTTGGCATAAAGCACTTTTGGATTTGCCGCATCGAAAGAAACGTCGGTAGAAAACTCACCAACCTGATATTCTACACCGTTATAGGTATAGCGGTATGCAACAGCTAAAACCTCATCAGCATTTAATGGATTGTTCAACGATAAATAACCCAGCTGCGGCTGAAAGGTAAATTCGCGCTCTGTTAATTTTCTGGCATAAACCAGTTTAGCAAAGTTATCGGTATTGCTGCTATTGGCAGGTGTTGTCTGGAAGAAAGAAAGTATGGCATTAGAATTTGTCTGTCTTATAGCACCGCCCTGATAAGCGTTTAATTGTGCAATCAAGTTGTTGGATTGTTGCGAAAAACCCGTAGCAGTAGTTCCTGCCGGCAAACCAGAAGTTCCACCGGTAATTAAATTATTGTTAAAAGGAACATTTTCGCCCAAATCCATCAAACCTAATACATCTCTGGAGTCGGTAGTATTACCTGCCTTATTGGTAATCCATACCTCAATTTTAGTGATCTGGATCGGAGAGGTGATAATAGGTGCATTGGCGAGGTTTTTATTGTAGTTATTCCTAAAATATTGTGATAAAAAATAGTGTTTATTGGCCTCGTAGCTATCAATATTTACCGTGGTGGTATTTTGCTGCGCTCCGTTGGTAATTTTAATTTCCCGTGATTGAGATTTTTGCTGAGTGTAAACACTTGTTACATTTAAACGCCCGAATTTTAATTGTGTTTTAATACCGAAAAGTGCCTGGGTTCCGGTAATTAAAGAGGTATTTAAAGGTAAGCTTACGTTACCCGCTTCAATTTTTTGGATAATATCATCAGGTCCGCCGATATAATCGAGCTTAATCTGATTTTCGAAATCAAATTGAGCCTCGGTATTGTAATTGCTTTTGATTTTTAGTTTGGTTCCGATGTTTCCAACCAGATCCATCTGAATCCTTTGGTTAAAATCGAAATTGGTCTGTACCCTTTGTCTTTCGTTAAAAAGCGGGTTTTCATTTTTATTTACCCGGCCTAAAAAGGTCAGTTCAGCTTCTCCGCGGGGCTGGATATCGATGGTTGTTCCCCCGAATAATTTTTCGAAAGCCTTACTATTTACCTGAATCTGAGGGATTATACCAGTGCTTCTGTAATCACTTACCTCCGCATTTGAAATGCTGCGCCAGTTACCCCGCTTTATCTCACTGTTAACCAATCGCTGGTACTCATCAATGGTTAAGTATTGTGTGTTTAAAACAAATTTTTCGCCAATTAATTCCTTTACCACATACCGTTTATTCTTGGCGTCGTATTCTACAACACGTTTTAAATTGCTAGGTGCCGGATAAAACGGATTAACGGCCGGACTAAGCCCTAAATGCTCTTTCTCACGTAAACTAAAATTATTTTTTGGGGTAATAGTATCCGCTTTGCTTGGAACAACTTGAGAGAAAGCGTTTTGAGAAGCAATTAAGAAAAGAGGGATGAGAAACAGAAATGTAGATATTCTCTTCAAAGGCAGTAGATCTATAAAGTTTTTAAAGCTTGTTTAATTAGTTGCTCTACCGAAAGTGTTCCCTCTGTCACTTTTAAAATCTGGTCTATAGTTTTTTCGGCGGTTTGTTTGGCGAATCCGAGCATTACCAATGCTGATAACGCTTCATCTTTAACAGTATTGTGTTGAGGCATAGAAATTAATGAATCTGCCCCTTCTTTTTTTAGTTTGTCCTGTAGCTCTAAAACCAAGCGTTGTGCGGTTTTAGCTCCCAAGCCCTTAATTCTTTGAATTAGAGGCAAATCTGCTTTAACAATTGCGGTCTGGATTTCAACCGGTGTGATAGATGATAAAATCATTCTACCAGTATTTGGTCCAATTCCCGATACGGATATTAAGTGTAAAAATAAACGGCGTTCGCCTTCATCGGCGAAGCCGTATAATGTATGTGCATCTTCTTTTACATGCAGCCAAGTGTATAGTTTACACCTTTCTGTATCAGCTAAAGCGCTGTATGTATTTAAAGAAATATTTATATGATAGCCTATACCTCCGGCTTCAACCACAACATATGCTGGGTTTTTGAATGTCAATTTACCATCAATATAGGCGTACATGTAATTCTACTTTTTAGTTGTTTTTCCAAATATACCTTTTCGTTTCGATGTTGCAATTTCTTCTTTTGCTTGCACATCTACAACAGCAATGGTAACCATATTGACGATTTCGCGCACAGAACTACCTAATTGAACAATATGAACAGGTTTATTCAGCCCTAACAAGATCGGACCAACCGCTTCGGCACCGCCTAACTCTTGTAACAATTTGTATGCAATGTTTCCAGACTCCAGATTTGGGAACACCAAAGTGTTAGCCGGAGCATCGGCCAAAGTGCTAAATGGAAAATTATCTTTTAGTAACTCGTTGTTGATGGCAAAGTTTCCTTGCATCTCTCCATCTACAATTACCTCTGGATGATTTTTATGCAGGAGTTTAACCGTTTCTCTTACTTTATTTGGTGTTACCCCATCGTTCGAACCAAAGTTTGAATACGATAATAAAGCAATGCGGGGTTTGATGTTAAATTGCTTAACAGATTTATCAAGCAATAAAGTAATATCTACCAGCTCTTCTGCCGTTGGATCTACGTTTACAGTGGTATCGCCGAAGAAAACAGGACCTTTTTTGGTCATCATCATGTACATACCAGCAACGCGTTTTACACTTGGATCAACACCGATTACATGTAAAGCAGGCTTAATGGTAGATCCATAATTTTTGGTCAGACCCGAAATCATCGCGTCCGCATCGCCAAACTCAACCATCGATGCACCATAGTAATTACGGTCCCTCAATAATTTAGTGGCATCAGTTAAAGAAACCCCTTTACGCTGACGTTTTTGATAAAGCGCCTCAGCATATTGTTTGGTTTTATCAGGATTTTGCATCTGATCGATGATCTCTACACCATCTAACTCTAAACCGTGCTCATCAATAATCGCCTGTATTTTATCTTTATTTCCTAAAAGAATTGGAATGGCGATATTCTCGTCGTTAACAATCTGTGCGGCCTTTAAAATTTTATAATTATCGGCTTCAGCAAATACAACTCTTTTTGGATCTGTTTTAGCTTTGGTTGTGATGGCACGCATAATGGCATCATCCAAGCCCAGGCGTTTTCTCAGTTCTTCGCTATAGGCATCCCAATCGGTAATAGTTTTGCGGGCTACACCACTTTCAATTGCTGCTTTTGCAACCGCAATAGAAACCTCTGTAATTAACCTGAAATCTACAGGTTTTGGAATAATATATTCTTTACCAAATTTAAGGTTACGGGCATTGTAAGCTAAGTTTACAGCTTCGGGAACCGATTTTTTAGCTAATTCTGCAATGGCTTTAACGGCAGCGATTTTCATCGGCTCGTTAATTCCTGTTGCACGAACATCAAGCGCACCCCGGAAAATGTAAGGGAAACCTAAAACGTTATTCACCTGGTTCGGATAATCAGAACGGCCTGTAGCCATAATAATATCTTTACGGGTTTTAATCGCCAGTTCGTAGGCAATCTCCGGATTAGGATTGGCCATCGCAAAAACGATAGGGTTTTTGGCCATCGAAGTCAGCATTTCTGCCGTAACACAATCTGCTGATGAAAGACCGATAAATACATCAGAATCTTTCATGGCTTCGGCCAAAGTATTGATTTTTCTATCGGTAGCAAATTCAGCTTTAATATCATCCAGTACTTCGCGGTCTTTACGGATCACACCAGAACGGTCGCACATAACGATGTTCTCTTTTTTAGCACCCAAAGAAACGTAAAGTTTGGTACAAGAAATTGCAGCGGCACCAGCACCATTAACTACAATTTTGATCTTATCCATTTTTTTCTTGAAGATTTCGCAAGCGTTCAACAATGCCGCAGCCGAAATAATCGCTGTACCATGTTGATCATCGTGCATTACCGGAATGTTCATTTCTTCCTTTAAGCGACGCTCAATTTCGAAACATTCTGGTGCTTTAATATCTTCTAAGTTAACACCACCAAATGTTGGCTCCAAAGCCTTGACAATTTTCACAAAATCATCAACATTTTTGGTGTCTAACTCTAAATCAAATACATCAATATCAGCAAATATCTTGAAAAGTAAACCTTTTCCTTCCATTACTGGTTTTCCGGCTTCGGGGCCAATATCGCCTAAACCTAAAACGGCTGTACCGTTACTGATTACCGCAACCAGGTTGCCCTTTGCGGTATATTTATAAACATCTTCTTTATTTTCTGCAATCTTCAAACACGGCTCTGCAACGCCAGGGGAATACGCTAAAGTTAAATCTCTTTGCGATGTTGTAGGTTTTGTGGGTACTACTTGTATCTTTCCTGGACGGCCTTGCGAGTGGTAATCAAGCGCATCTTGCTTTCTAGTGGTCTTACTCATTACGTAACTTATTAGTGACGGGGGCAAAGGTACAATTCTTTTTATGAGGCATAAAATAAAAAGCCCTTCAAAAAAGTTAAATAAGACGTTACACTAAGCTACCGTTATACTAATTGGGTTAAACCAAGCATTGTTGATAGAATTTCAAATTATTTGATCAAGAAATGAATGCATTGCCAGGTTATCCTGTTATCCCTTACTGATTTTCAGAATCATCCCTACTTGCAAACCAGATTTTGATAGATGGTTATCTCTTCTGATGCTCTGAACGGTTGCACCGTCAAATTTTTCTGCAATTTCAGACAGGGTATCGCCGGTTTTAACCTTGTAACTTAAAAACGACGATGGTGCTTTTAATGGCATCCGGTTTTTGGCATAAATCTTTAGTCTTTGTCCTGGCACTAGTGTTTTACTTTTTAAACCGTTCCAAACCCTTAAATCCTGCACCTCTACACCATATTTATCGGCAACAGCTGTTAAGCTCTGTCCTGAGGTAACTTTATGATAAACCACGGAGGATGTAGTTATACTTTTGTTTTTTTTCTTTCTTAAATCTCTTGCATCATCGGTACTGGCGGCCACTACTTTCATGTTCACATCCACTTCCTGATTGTTTAACACATCATAAATACCTGCGTAATCGATATCCCTTAACTTTGGCATTACAATACGCTTCGGCTCATCATCGGTACCATTTACAATCTTTTTCTTGTACGATGGGTTTAAGGCCATGATCGCTGCTTCATCAATATTTAACACCTTTGCAAGTGTAGATAGCGACACGAAACGGGTGGTTTGAACAGTATCAGTTTTTAAGAACATTCCCGGGGCGTGCGCGGTAATCTGATGTTTGCCAGAATAATTCATTACATAAACCGCAGCAATAAATGCCGGCACATAATTTCTGGTTTCTTTAGGTAAAAACTGTCTGATTACCCAAAAATCCCTGGATCCCGCTTTATCAATGGCCCGGTTAACATTCCCCTTTCCGCAGTTATAAGCGGCAATAGCCAAAAGCCAATCGCCAAGCTCTTCAAAAGCATCTCTAAAATAGGCTGCCGCTGCATAACTGGCCTGGATGGGATCTTTACGTTCATCCACAAAGTTATCCATCTTTAGACCATAAGCTTTACCAGTGCCGAACATAAACTGCCAGATACCCGTTGCCCCTACTCTGGAAATGGCATGCGGATTCATCTGTGATTCGACGATCGTTAAATATTTTATTTCCTGCGGAATATTATAATCTTTTAAGGCTTTGTCAAAAATCGGGAAGTAATAGCTTGATAAGCCGATCATTTTCCCGAACATATCTTTACGCTTGGCATAAATATCGATATACTGCTGAACGTACTCGTTGTAAGGAAGAGGTACTGTTTTAGTGATAGAATCGAGCCTGAGTTTATAGATAAAGTTCTGGCCCATGGTTAATGGGTTTTCTGAAACAGCCGGTACAGCTACGGTATCAGTATTAATAAAAATGTTGTTGTGAATCTTCGGAAGGCTATCCAGTTTGAGCATTTGTTGCGCAGAAGCGGAAGAAATGTATCCTAAACAAGCGCAAATTGAAGCAAAAAGTAATTTTTTAATCATGGGCTATTGGTTCAAATTTTCATTAACCGTGGCTTGTATTCACAAACCTTTTTACAGACTCATCTTTTCATAAAAAGGAAAAGAGTAAGAATCTGCGAAACTTCCAGACAATGCCTAGAAAAACAATTAATAAATGCCATTGCCATACTTAACTATAATGCTTTTTTGCATTAAGATTGCTTTGTACCTCGCAATGACGATAAAACTATGATAAAAATGCCTGAGAAAAAGCCAAAAGCTTATCTTCCTCAAAATGTTTGGCTGTAAATTGTATACTTAACGGCAATCCTGCTGCATTATTGCCTAATGGCAAAGCAATAGCCGGATTTCCACTTAAAGAAGGCAATACGGTAAAAATATCAGCCATATACATCACAATTGCATCCTGAACATTATCGCCAATTTTAAAAGCTGCTGTTGGTGCCACAGGAGAAAGAATTAAATCATAATCCTGAAACAAAACATCCATTTTTTCTCTGATTAATCGGCGAACCTGCTGTGCTTTTTGATAATAAGCATCGTAATATCCTGCACTTAAAACAAAAGTACCTAAAAGGATGCGGCGTTTTACTTCCTCGCCAAAACCTTCGGCGCGTGATAATTTATAAAGTTCATTTAACGATTTTGCCTCTAGGTTACGGTGTCCATAATGAACGCCGTCATATCGCGAAAGATTTGAAGAGGCTTCGGCCGTAGTTAAGATATAATAGGCCGGAACCAGATAATCCAACAGATCAAAAGAAACATACTCAACAGTATGTCCATTAGCCTTGAGCTGCTCGATTGATTTTAAGATAGCCGATTTGATTTCGGGATCGAGGGCTTCGCTCTCAATAGTTTCTTTTAATACCGCTATTTTGTGTTTTTTATGTTCGTTCAAATGAGCAGAATAGTCGGGCACTGCATATGGAGAAACTGTAGAATCGTAATCATCCGCACCAGCTAAAACCTGTAAAAGCAATGCAGCATCTTCTACTGAAGATGTAATTGGTCCAACCTGATCGAAAGAGGAAGCATAGGCAATAACACCATACCTTGATATACGGCCATAAGTAGGTTTAAGCCCAATTTGACCGCAAAATGCAGCTGGTTGTCTTACCGAACCACCGGTATCGGTTCCCAGGGCAGATAAACACATATCGGCCTGAACGGCTACAGCTGAGCCACCTGAAGACCCACCAGGGACAAGGTCGGGATTTGCAGCATTTTTAGCAACCCCATAGTATGAAGTTTCATTAGAGCCACCCATAGCAAACTCATCACAGTTTAAACGGCCGATAATAACGGCATCTTCCTGTAGCAATCGCTGCACAACGGTAGAAGAATATGGAGATACAAAGCCTTCGAGCATTTTTGACGATGCGGTAACGATATGGTCTTTATAACAGATATTATCTTTAATACCAATTACCATTCCTGCAAGTTTACCTGCTGTACCTTCTTCTATTTTTTGCTGTACCGCTTTCGCCTGAACTTCGGCCGATAAAAAAAACACCTCATTAAATGCATTGAGGTGTTCATTATTTTCAATTTGCTTAAAATAATAAGCCAATAAATCGGGTAAAGTTAATTGCTTTTGCGCAATGAGTGTTTGAATCTCTTTAAGAGAGCTGTATTTCTTCAAAACTAAAAATTATTGCAATTAAACGGTTTTATCACGGTTAGACGGATCTACCTGTTCCCCATCAACGCCATCTTTACCATCTTTAAATTCTTTAACACCCTTACCTAAACCTCTCATTAGTTCAGGAATTTTTTTACCACCAAATAATAACAATACCACTACCGCAATAATGATAATTTCTGGTGTTCCAAGCATTGCTGCTATTGTTGTATTTAACATAACTTTTTGTTTAAACTTTTTCTTTGTTAGTTATAATTTCTTCGTCAACAGGTGTGCTGGTTTCAGTATGAGCTGCACTTGCCTCTGCCTTTTCATCAACAGGCGATTCTTCTGTTGGATGATGGCGCTGACTATGGTTTACCGCTGTTTCTTCTGCTTCTTCTTTATCTAAATCCATTGCATTGATATTCCTATGGATTTCACGCTTAACACCATCAGAGGCATCTTTGAATTCTCTGATCCCCTTCCCTAGTCCTCTTGCAAGTTCAGGCAATTTTTTACCTCCGAACAACAATAGAACCACCACTAAAATGAGTACGATCTCTGATCCACCCATGTTTAAAAACTCTAATAACGTGCCTTGATACATCACTAATATAATTTATACAAATATAGACATTTTAACTTGTCTTAAGTTTATTTACTAATCCAAGCTTCAGGATTTAAAGTTCCCTGACCTCTTCTAATCTGGAATTTTAAAATGGCGTCGTCACCTGTATTTGCTACAATCCCAATAGCTTGTTTGGTTTCAACTAAATTACCTACGCTCACAGTAACCGACCTTAAGTTTTGGTACACTGTAAAGTACTCTCCGTGGTTAATTACTACGGCAGTTCTGCCCATAATATTTTGCACCATAACAACCTTACCTGCAAATATACTTCTAACAGTTGCCCCATCACTTGTAGTGATATCTACTCCATCGTTGGTATACCTTGCCTGGTCTATCTTATGTAAACCAAACCTTTCGGTTATTGTTCCCGTTGCTACTGGCCAAGGTAACCTTCCTCTGTTATTTTCAAAACCAGCCGATAATCTGGCTGCCTCAGGTGTTGCAGTAAGCAATTCCCCTGTCGATTTTGCTTTAGCAGTTGGCGTAGCTGGTGCAGCAGGTACAGGTCTATTTTCAGCCTTTGCTTTTGCTGCAGCAATCCGCGCTTCTTCAGCCGCTTTTCTTCTAGCTTCTTCTGCAGCCTTCCTTCTCGCTTCTTCAATGGCCCGCCGAATGGCAGCACTAATGGCCCTGTCTATCTGGGCCTGCTGTTTTTTACGACTGGTAATATCCTGTCTAAACCGTTTTTCGTCCTTGCGCAGTTTATTTAATTCTACTGATTGTTTACTTTTATCTTTACTTAAACGCTCACGCTCTCTTTCCTGTTCCTTCAACAGATCACTTTTTTCCCTGAGGGTTTTATCCAGAACTTTAATTTTGCCGTTCAGGTCTTGCTGTGTATTTTCAATGTATCCGGCCTGCTTTTTACGGTATTGACTAAACTGCTGTAAATACTTTATTCTTTTATATGCCTGGTTAAAATCCTTCGCTGCAAAAATGAACATCATTTTATCGTATGAATTTCTATTGCGCTGCGCAAAGCGGATCATTCCTGCATACTCTTTTTTAAGATCGCCTAACTGGCCTTGTAACGTATGTACGGTATTTGTGTTCTGAGAGATTTGGTTATCAAGATTTTTTATTTCAGAGTTGATTGTACCGATTTTATCCTGGCGCAATCTAATCTGGGCATTAATGGTATTAATCTGCTGTATAGTAAGCTTTTTACCACTGGCAGTTTTATTCAAATTCTTTTGAAGCTGTTCAATTTCGCGTTGTATAGCTTCTTTTTTCCTTCTGAGCTGGCTTTCAGTTTGTGCAACCGCCGAAAGGGTTAACACGCTTAAAAAAAGGATAAATAGGAGTTTTTGTAGCTTCATTAAGCCAAAAGTATAAAAATTTTGTAGTAAAAAATATTAAAATCGAGATACTAAAGTCATAATTGCTTATTACAGAACTGTCTTCACTCAATCTTCATACATAACAAAGATTGCCAGAGCCGCTGTACTAATGCAGTACCTACTCCAGGCAAATCATTGAAGAATATTTGAATGTAGTTTTTAAGCCTACTTTACAACCGTAAATCTCTTTGGTACATTAAACGGAAAATCGACCGGAACATTGCCATCAATTTTTACAAACTGTAGGTCGATGTTTATCCGCTTTGCTTTAGATAGTGTTTTGATCTGCAATGCGCTAGGAAATAATGACTCGTTTAATTTTTGATAATCGGTATAGGTAACTTTTAGTGCCTGACCGTTTTTAACATCATTTAAATTGGTTTCAGATACTTTGAACAGCGTGTTAAAAAACAGTTTGTAATCTAACTCCGATTTGCTTCCAGAAACTACCCAAACACCATTTTCCTGTTTAACATCCGATTCTGCTGTTAAAAACTCACCCATGGCATTACCCGTTAAAACAGCTTGTAGCGTATTAAAATTAACCTGTTTGTTTGTGAAATTGTAAATATAACTAAATGGTTTTTTCAGGTATTCGCTTTTCATCCGGTTCATGATCTTGATGCTATCAGGCGTAATCAGAGCCCTTGCCACCTCTGCCATTCCACCTAAGGCTGTAATGCTTACCCAAATGGTTTCCTTGTCTTTCATCTTGAAATTCATGGTTACATCGTTTGCATCGCCGGCAATATCTAAAGTTGCTTTTGCTTTTAAGGAAAGTGTATTAAATTTAAGTTGTTTGCTATTTAGTAGTGTTAAAGCTTCTGCTTTCGAATTATCTGTTTTGGTTTCTGTCTTGGTAGGAGGAGCCACTACAATTTCTTTTTTAGGTTTACATGCCGAAACAAAAATTACAGCTCCTAATAGGAATGCGCTATTTAAAATACTTCTTTTCATTTATCTTTTTAATTAATACTTCTGATCCGTTTCCGGCCTCTTTTGCTTTTTGCCATTGGATTAATGCTGCATCCTTTTCACCTTTCATAAAAAGTATATCGCCATATCGCTCCAGGTAAACACCGTTTTTACTGCTATTGTTTTGCAAAGCCTTTTCGATCCAGGTTTTCGCCAGGTCGTATTTTTGCTGTTTAAACAGAATAAAGGCATAGGTATCTACAATTGAAGGATTATTAGGCATAGCATTGGCCGCTGTTTCTGCATATTTTGCCGCCTTGGTTAGGTCGTCATTTCTTAACGCCAGATAATAGGCATAATTATTCATGATGAGATAATTATCGGGCTCTATTAAAATGGCCTTTTCGAAAGCTGTTTTAGCTAAGGCAAAATTGTTCTGGTTGATGTAGATGTCGCCCTGTAATGCATAAATCTGTGCCTGCAGGCTTTTATTCTCCACATCCAACTGTAAGGAGGTTTTTAAATTGCTTTGAGCGGGCTCGTATTTACCTGTTTTAAACAGGGCATAAGCCATATAATAATATAAGTTGGCCTGATTGGGATAAATGCTTAAAGCCTCATCGCCAACCTTTATGGCTTCCTCATAGTGTCCGAGCAGTGTTTGTATATTAATTACCTGTTCCCAAACCACATAAACCTGTTCGTTAAGTTTTAAAGCAGCCTGATATTGGGCCAATGCTTCTTTTAAGTGGTTCTGTTGATAAAGTACATCGCCATAAAGTGCCAATGCTTTTGCATCAGCCGGATTTTTTTCTGCAACCAGTTTACTGAGTTCAGTTACCTTTTTGGCAACAATGGGTTGATTAAGTTTGGGAAAAAGTGCGGCTATAATCTTCACCTTTTCCGTAAGGGGCATTTCATTGCTTTCGAAAGCCAATTTTAAGGAAGAAAATGCTGCTTCGTCATTTTTCTGCTTGCGGTAAATATCGGCCAAAGCCAGGTTTACCTCAAAGTTATTGGGTTCGAGCTGCTGTGCTTTGGTTAATACTTTTAATGCTTCCGGATCATTTCCCTTCTGCAAGAGCAAACCTGCAGCATATAAATAGTTCTTTACATCAGCCTGGTTGCCTTCTAGTAATTTAACAATATCACTTTCAGTGGCGCTTCCATTTGCCTGAAAACGTTTTTTCGCATTCACCAAGTCTCTCGATTCGCCAAATTTAGCCTGAATTTCATCATAGGTCTTTTTTGCAGCGTCAAGTTGATTGCTTAAGAACTGCGCATTGGCTTTATCAAAATAATAGGCATCGTTTTCGGGATCGAGACGGATCAACTGATTAAAAACCTCAATGAGTTCGGGCATTTTATTGGTGCGCTTGTATACCTCACCAAGTAAGCGCCAGTACCATAAATTGTCGGCGTTTAATTTAATTGCCTGTTTTATGTTCTGTTCAGCTTCCGGGAGTTTATCTAAACGCAGGTTAGCATTGGCTAGCTCAAAATACGCAGCATGGTTATTCGGATCTAAACCAACAATTTTATTGAAATTGGTAGAGGCAACAACATAATTTTCAGACATTTTCTCCCGTAAGCCAGCAAAAAACAATTGTTTTACCATATTGCTATCGCGATTGGTGCTTGGCGTAACGGTTCCCTGCCCAAAAGCCTGGAAACTCACTAAAGTAGCTCCAACAAGAAAATGTACTTTGTATTTCATATCATTTTATCCATCCAAATTAACTCCAAACTGAAAACTGTGAACTCCAAACTTATTTCCCCGTATGTCCGTAACCGCCTTCGCCGCGTGCAGTTTCCCCCAATTGTTCAACGGTTTGCCAGCTAACGGTTTCGTGTTTTGCCACAACCATTTGTGCAATTCTATCGCCATTAACGATTTTAAAATCTGTATCTGATAAATTTACCAATAAAACTTTTATTTCACCACGGTAATCGGCATCAATTGTACCTGGTGCATTTACAATGCTAATACCATGCTTATAGGCCAAACCGCTTCTGGGTCTGATCTGTGCTTCATAACCAATTGGCAATTCAATAAACAAACCCGTTGGCACCAGTAATCTTTGCAAAGGTTTCAATATCATTTCTTTTGTTATTGATGCCCTCAGATCCATACCAGCCGCATGTGCAGTTTCATATTGCGGAAGTGGGTGTTCGGATGTATTGATGATTTTTATTTCCATTTTTCTGAGATGTGAGATTGGAGATACTAGATTTTAGACAAAATCAAAAGCCCTAAACCTTTAGCCGTTTACCTTTTTAGTATTTTCATTAAATCATTTTTTTCAAAATAGGCAATACCCGCAACAAAAGCGATCAACATGGCATTGCCGATATAAATGTTCCGGTTAAAGATAAAAAATGAAGAGAATACAATTATAGTTGAAATAATTAAATAAGCTAAAATCTTTTTGAGGTTATAGGGGATTGGGTAGTATTTCTGTCCGAGTACATAAGATAAAACCATCATCACAAAATAAGCCAGCATACTTACCCAGGCAGAACCCATATAGCTAAAGCGTGGGATTAAAACCACATTGAGTACAATCGTAATTATAGCGCCGGCAACAGAAATATAGAGTCCGAAACGGGTCTGATCGGATAGCCGGTACCAGATAGACAGGTTCATATAAACACCAAGGCACACATAGCCTAACAATAAATAAGGAACTGCTGGTAAACCTACCCAATACTCTTGTTTGCGGATGAAAAATTTTAGCAGTTCGATATTGGCAATAATGGCAATAAAAAGAACAGATAGGGCAATTACGAAATATTTCAAAATTGTAGCATAGGTATCCCTTGCATTTTTCTCTTTTGCGTGGCTAAAGAAAAACGGTTCAGCACCAAGCCTGAAAGCGGTGATAAAAATACTTAAGAAAATTGCTATTTTACATACTGCACCATAAATTCCAACCTCTCCATCGGCAATTTCGGGTGGCAATAGTTTTTGAAGTACTATTTTATCCAGGTTCTCATTTACGATGAATGACAGGTTCGCTACTAAAATTGGCCAGCTGTAAGAAAACATATTGCCAAAAAGCTTACCGTCAAAACGCAATTGCAACTTCATAAATTCGGGTAGCAAATAAATCAGGGTAACAACAGAGGCAATAAGATTAGCTACAAAAACATAACCGATCCATTGATGTCTATACCATGAAGCAAACCATTCTGTAGCTATCCAATTGTGTTTTATGATCGCGGGAATCAGATAAATGAATATAAGATTAAAACCAACAAAGCACCCGATATTTAAAAATTTAGCAACACTATATTTAAATGGCCGACCATCGGCTCTCAATTTGGCAAACGGGATTACACAAATAGCGTCCACAAACAGGATCCACAAAAAGAAACTTACATATTGTTTATAATCTGCGATTTCGGAAGCTTTCGTGGCTAAATAGCCCGCAATTGAAGAGGAAAAAACTAAGCCTGTAATCAAGAAAAGTGATGAAATGAAAGCAATGCACAGAAATGAATTATTATACACCTGTTGCTTTTTGTCTTCAAATTTATTTAAATACCTAAAATAGGTACTTTCCATCCCAAAGGCTAAAACTGCATTAATCAACGATGCATTGGCATACATATTTGTGAAAATACCATAAACACCTTTTTGGTAAACGCCCGTGTAGATAGGCGTGAGGATAAAATTGAACAACCTGGAAAAAACGGTACTGATACCATAAACCATGGTTTGCCCAAGAAACTTTTTATATACAGACATTTATGATTGAGATTTGAGTACTGCGTATTGAGATAAGCCCCTTAGCGGAAGAATATAGCAATCCAACACTTCATCAATTTATTTTCTTAAGATTTCAAAATTACGATAGTTTTTTACTTCACCATCGCTTACCGCTACATTTTCTACACGCGAGCGGTCTGGCCCATCATGGCACCAGTTTACAAATTCTTCCAGAAAAATTTCTTCGCCTTCTGCTTCGATATAAACCGATCCGTCTTTTTCGTTCCTAACAAAACCGGTTACCATCATCTGGTTGGCAATAATTTTCGTAGTTTCCCTAAAGCCAACGCCTTGTACTTTACCTGTTACGATTATATTAAGATGCTTCATTTATTGTTGTAAAGTTGAAATGTTTTAAGGTTGCAAAGTTAGTAAAGCAATTGTGTATCGCTATGTTTATAAGTCCAATTCGCTTTGTAAAGTGTTAAATCTTTGCAGTTCGGACCTAAAACCTGACCATATTTCTTCCAGGATTTCTTTTGCAGGCTTAATTTCATTTAACATCGCTGAAACCTGGCCGATTTCGAGTTCTCCATTTCCCATATCGCCTTCAAACATTCCTGCTTTGGCCCTTGCTCTGCCCAAAAGCTCCATTAAGCGGCCTCGATCTGCACCTTCAGCTTCTGCTATAGATATTGCATCAGCAAATTCATTTTTCAGCAACCGCACCGGAACCAGTTTTTTCATGGCCAGCTTGGTATCCCCTTCAGCAGCAGCAATAATTTTATCTTTAAATGCCGGATGGGCAGACGATTCTTCGGCAACAGCAAAGGCCGAACCTACCTGAACCGCATCTGCTCCTAAAGCAAACGCAGCCAACATGGCTTTTCCACTCCCAATGCCGCCAGCTGCAATGACCGGAATTTTAACAGCATCCCTTATCATCGGAATTAAACACATGGTGGTGGTTTCTTCTCTACCGTTATGTCCACCCGCTTCAAAGCCTTCGGCAACGATAGCATCAACGCCAGCTTCCTGCGCTTTTAGGGCAAATTTTGTATTCGCAATTACATGAACAACGGTAATACCCTTTTCTTTTAAAAAACTGGTCCATGTGGCAGGATTACCAGCAGAAGAAAATACAATTTTTACTTTCTCTTCAATTACCACATCTATAATTTCCTGAATATTAGGATAGAGCAATGGAATATTAACACCAAAGGGCAGATGAGTTACTAATTTGCACTTTTGAATATGTGTTCTTAAAACATCAGGATACATTGAACCCGCTCCGATAATGCCAAGGCCTCCTGCATTAGAAACTGCCGAGGCCAATCTCCAGCCGCTGCACCAAACCATGCCAGCCTGAATAATTGGGTATTTAATATTGAAAAGTTTACAGATTGGATTCATTAAAGATATTTACTTTACGAAATGGACGACAAATTAAGAAATATCTGTTATTCTGAGAATATCCTGTGCAATTCTAAATTAAGGAAAGAATATTTAACCTTAAAATTTTAGAATTTTAAGGTCAAAATACAAAATCGCATTAAACAAATTGGAACCAAAATTTTATCCATTAAAAATTAGCACTTTTAAGGTATAAAAATTAAATGAAATTAAAGTTTTCGACGAGACCATGTCATGCATAAAAAAAGACGCTTTTTAAGGCGGATAGAAGAGAGATTATGTATATCTCTAGATACTACTAAATTAACCGCTTTACCTGATCGCTTTCAATTATATAATCAGCTGAAAGTTGGATTAGATTCAATCCTGGCTTTTTACCAACCTCTATTGTTCCGATCTGTTGATCAAGCTCCAAAAATTCGGCTCCATTTATAGTTGCCCACCTCAAAAGTTTTTCAAAAGCAACCTGCTTGTATTTCTGCAGGGTGATCATTTCTGATAGGATATTAAGCTGATGGTTGCTGGCCAAGCTATCCGTTCCCAAGGTAATTTTTACATTTTCTTCAATTAACAGATCAACATCTGGTAAGGCATTTTCGATATATAAATTGGCCTGCGGGCAAAGGCACCAATATAAATTACTGTTGTTTTCTTTTGCAAAGGTAATGTCGGCCTTACCTGAAACAGTGTTATGCACCAACAACGTTTTCTGCTCCTTAATATAGGGCAGCCAAGTTTGTAAAGATGTTTTTTTGGAGGAGGTAAAAAAAGAGATATCGAGCCCTAAAAATTTGAATAGCGTCAGAAATCCGCCTGTTTTATTTTCGAAGAAAGCATTTTCATCTTTAGTTTCCTGGTTATGAACACTAATAAAGGCATTATCTTTTTCAGCTTCCTCCTTTATTAATCCGAATAATTCAGGCGATACTGAATAAGGTGCATGTGGTACAATTGAGGTGGGCAAAGCGCCAAAACCTTGCTTAATTTCCTTTACATAATCCATTATTGCATTTGCCCGTTCAGGATTAAAGCCCATAGCCTCTATAAAGGTGTGATAATATATTTTGCTATGTTCTTTTGCTTCTTTTGATGAAATTTGGTTGGAAATGTCGCCAACAGCTACAATCCCGTTTTCGAACATTTTCCGATCAGCAGCATACATAGCCGTTCTAATCTCTTCAATATCGCCCTGCCTGCTTTTAATAATACTTTGCACAAATTCTACCAAACCTGTTTGCTCGGGAATTTGCCCTAATAGGTGCGATAGTTCTAAATGGCAGTGGGTATTGATAAAACCCGGAACGATTGATCCTTTATATTTAGTAATGGCTAAATCAAGACTCGCGGCCTCTTCCTGGGTTAACACTTCTTCAATTTCGCCATCTGGATTTACGGCTACCACTCCATTTTTAACCGGCGGTGATGAAACAGGAAATATCCAATCGGCTGAAAAGTATTTTAACATACCGCAAATTAGTGGAATAACCGGAGCAAATAAAAATATTTTTATGTGCCTGACCTATTTTGATGATAAAATGATTGATTTAGTTTCTTAAGAAATTAGAAAAGGGAAAGAAAGAGCCTCCTATCGGAATCGAACCAATGACCTACTGATTACAAGTCAGTTGCTCTACCAGCTGAGCTAAGGAGGCTTTCAATCGGGCTGCAATGATAGAAAAAAATCTTCTTTTTTAAAAATTGAAAATTATTTTTTTCTGGCGTGCTGTCAGATGTTGCCATCTGACAGCACAAGAACGCTCTACAAGCAATCATCCATTTCCAATTATTAAAAAATAATGGCAAAACCTGTAGTCATTACCCCCCAAAGTGTGGAGAAGTTCCACAACATCAAAAACCTGGCACGTAATTAAAAATCTAATAATCAGCAATTTATATGTTTTTAACCGTTTGGCATCATTATGAAACATTAGCAAGTATTGTTACACAAATTAAATTTAAAATATATACTATGAAAAAGTTCGTTTTAGCAGCAACAGTATTAGCATTAGCAGGATTCTCAGCAGTACAGGCAAGTGAAGTAAATACAATCAAAAATGCTGCGATTGTTGCAGTTCAAGATAGCGCAGTGAAAACTCCAGTTAAATTGGAAGAGCTTCCTGAGCCAGTAACAACAGCATTAAAATCTGATGCTTACAAGGGATGGACCGCTACTGAAGCTTTCTCTGTTAAAGAGGGTACTAAAGAATACTATTTAATCAACATTAAAAAAGAAGCAGAAACTGGTTCAGTTAAAATTGATAAAGACGGTAAACCAGTTCAATAAATAAGATTAGTTAGCGCTCCATAATTAACGAGTATTTAACGTAACGCGAGTTACAAACCATATTTAAAACACAATATCATGAAAAAGATCATTTTAGCCGCTACTTTAGCATTCGCAGGATTCACAGCAGTTCAAGCAAGTGAAGTTAATACAATTAAAAATGCTGCAATTGTTGCAGTTCAAGATAGTGCCGTAAAAACTCCAGTTAAATTGGAAGAATTACCCGAGCCGGTAACTACCGCATTAAAATCTGATGCTTACAAAGGTTGGACCGCTACTGAAGCTTTCTCTGTTAAAGAGGGTACTAAAGAATATTATCTAATCAATGTTAAAAAAGAAGCAGAAACTGGTTCAGTTAAAATTGATAAAGACGGTAAACCAGTTCAATAATCTCAAATAAATACGCCGCACAGGCATAATCAATATAAGCGTGGACTTCGGGCTGCGCATAAACTAAAAATACATACCATGAAAAAATTAATTTTATCAGCTGCGTTCTTAGCTTTTGCAGGATTCTCAGCAGTACAGGCAAGTGAAGTAAATACAATCAAAAATGCTGCAATTGTTGCAGTTCAGGATAGCGCAGTTAAAACGCCTGTTAAATTGGAAGAACTTCCAGAGCCGGTAACAACAGCATTAAAATCTGATGCTTATAAAGGATGGACTGCTACTGAAGCTTGGTCTGTTAAAGAAGGAACAAAGGAATACTACTTAATCAATGTTAAAAAAGAAGCAGAAACTGGTTCAGTTAAAATTGATAAAGACGGTAAACCAGTACAATAAAACCCAAATAATTACATCTACCTATTATAAGAAAGCCGGATTATGTCCGGCTTTTCTTATTTTTGTTACATGGCGAGAATCCTGATATTAGAAGACGATACTACATTTGCTCAATTACTTGAAGGTTTTTTAACAAAAAACGGTCATGAGATTACCCTTGTAACCCAAGTAAAGCAGTCATTTAAACAAGTTGAAAACAATGAATTCGGCTTACTTTTAATCGATTACCGTCTTCCAGATGGGACAGGTCTTGAAGTGCTTAGCCACATCCGTGATCTGGGCCTATCCATACCTGCAATCATCATGACCAGTTTTAATGATGTTCGGACTGCGGTCAGATCTATTCAATTAGGTGCTTTTGATTATATTACGAAGCCGGTTAACCCAGATGAGTTACTCATGGTGATCAAAAATTCTTTAGCTAAAAAGGATTTAAAAAGTGTTGAACCAAAAGAAACAAACAGTGATTTTATAAAAGGAAAAAGTGCAGTTGCAGATAAACTGTATGAACACATTAGTTTGGTAGCCCCAACAGACATGTCGGTAATTATACAGGGCGAAAGTGGCACGGGAAAAGAATTTGCTGCCAGAACCCTGCACCAGCAGAGCAAACGTGCCGATAAACCTTTCGTTGCAATAGATTGCGGTGCATTATCGAAAGATTTAGCTGCCAGCGAATTATTTGGGCACGTAAAAGGTGCCTTTACAGGCGCTTTAAATGACAAAAAAGGTCAGTTTGAGGCTGCAAATGGCGGAACACTATTTTTAGATGAAGTGGGTAACCTAAGTTACGAAGTGCAGATTAAATTACTTAGGGCCTTACAAGAAAGGGTAATCCAGCCTTTGGGCAGTACCAAACAGATTCCTGTTAATGTCCGCATCATTACGGCCACCAATGATGATCTGGCGAATAGTATGCAACAGGGCGAGTTTAGAGAAGATTTATATCATCGTTTAAATGAGTTCAAAATCCAGCTCCCTCCATTGAGAGATAGAGGTGGAGATTTAGAACTGTTTATTAACCACTTTATACAGCTATCAAACCGCGATTTAGAACGGAATGTGAAAAGTGTTTCTAATGAGGCAAAAACACTTTTGCTTAGTTACGATTGGCCGGGAAATTTGCGCGAGCTTAGCAATGTGATTAAACGTATGGTGTTATTAAGCCCAGGCGATGTTGCCCAAATTGGTGCATTACCTGATGAAATGATGATTTCTGTCCATCACCAGTCAGCTCCAGGTAATTCATCCGATCTTAAAGCGGTAAACGAACAGAATGAAAAAGCGTTGATTACTGAAACGCTGATCAAAGTGAGACATAACAAATCAAAAGCCGCTAAGATTTTAAACATCGACCGTAAAACCCTTTATGCCAAGATGGAGCGTTACGGCATAGAATAATTATCCGGCATTGGCGTAATCGATTTCCTCCATAAAGGCAATTAAGCTATCTAGTTTTCTGATCTGTAATAAAACTTCAGATTTAATATTGGTGGTTAAGCCTTTTTCGGCAATTTCTAGTTCCAATGTGCGGAATGCGCTTGCCAAAGTCTTCGAACCCATTTGCGCCGTGCGCCCTGCAAGGCGGTGAACCAGTAACCTGACCTGATCTGGGTCATCATCTATTAAATGTTTTTTCAACGCTGCAGCGTCATCTATAGAATCCTGTTTAAAACGGTTCAATATTTTCTCCAGCATTTGCTGGTCGCCAAAGGTCATTTTCTCAATGGAAGAGAAATCGAATTCAGGCTGTTCCGTTAAAATTTCGGTTCTATCAAATATAGATAGAATATCTACGGCCCTAAACGGTTTCATTATCAGTCCATCAAAGCCTTCGCTCAAAACCATTTCGCGTTCTTCGGGTAAAACCTGTGCAGTAATGGCGTAAAATTTAATGTGCGCGGGGAGTTTCTTCTTTAATAAATGGCAAAGCTCAAATCCTGTCATTTCGGGCATACGCATATCAACCAGCACATATTTTAAATCCGGTTCAGGCGCTGCGTGCAGGATATCGGCTACTTGGGTAAAGCTTTTAAACGGAATTTTGTTTTTCTGAAAAATCATTCCGCATAAATCCAGAATGAGCTTATCATCATCAATTACCCAAACTGTGCCTGGGTTTACAATTGCATAATGTTCTAAATCTAAAGTATCATTTACACGCTCGGTGGTATTTTCATATTTCATGTAAATATTAAATGTGGTACCAATGCCTGGTTTACTTTTTACGTAAATTCTTCCTCCTTGTGTTTCGATCAAAGATTTAACAATAGGTAATCCCAAACCCGTACCAGCCTGGTTGATAATGTATTTTTCAGGTGATTCTATCTGCTCAAATTCATTAAAGATTTTGGGAATATCTTTTTCTTCAAAACCGATTCCGGTATCTTTTATGATAAAATGGAAATGCAGATCATCACCTTGCTTTTTATACGATACAGAAAGTTTAATTTCACCTCTCAATGTAAATTTTACGGCGTTACCTAATAAGTTAAATAAAATCTGCTTTAGCCTAAAAGCATCGCCCTTTACAAATTCCAGATCGGCAAGATCAAGTGCTGTATTTAACTGAAGTGATTTCTGCTCTGCCAAAGGCCGCATTACCGAAACTACCTCGTCTAAAGCTTTTTTGATGTTGAACACCTGGTTATTGAAACTAAACTCGCCCGAAATAATCCGGTTATAATCTAATACCTCGTTCACAATTTGAAGTAAATGAATGGAAGATTGATAAATGGCATCCACATCTTTTTTATTGGGCACATCCTGCTGGGTAATCAGCTCAGCGTAGCCTAAAATAGATTGCAGAGGCGTTCTGATCTCATGGCTCATGTTCGATAGGAACCGTTGCTTAGCCTTGCCATGGTATTCGGCCTCATCTTTAGCAAGTTCCAAAGCCCTTCTGTATCTGTTGCTTTTTGTAATGTCAGCTAAAATTAAATACAGCAAAATAACCGTCAAGAAAAAAAAGATAATGATAATGGTTGTGATCTGCGTAATCCCGTCATTAACCACCTCTTTGGCCTGGATACCGTTTAAATCCACCTGGGCTACTGCCTCCCCCTCCACTTCTCTTAAAATCTGTAGCATCTGGGCGGTCAGGGCATTACTGGCATTTGATAAGTCTGCTTCGCGTTTTAAAAATTTCTGGCTTTTCTGACGCTGCTCCAGTTCGATGTTTTTTAAGGCACCCGTCATGCTCTTCATAATGCTATCTTCAGCCTTTGCATTCAGCGTATCGCGCTTTACCTTAAACTCCTCATTAATGATTTTGTATACATCAGATTTCTTCTTGCCAAACAGTTTACTCAAAAAACCCCTTGATTTCTGTTCTTCTTCGGGTGCAACAGTAGTGGTTGATGTAGTTGTTTCAGTGGTTAGTACCGCGCTGTCCGTCTGCCTGGTACGTGTAGCTACCAGTTCATTTAATTTCTGAACCTCATCAGAGAACGATTTGGTATTCACCAATGTTTCCCTCACTTTTAAATAATTGATAAATTGTTTATCCCGGTCGGTTAACAGATTCTTAATCGACTTTATCCTGGCCAACTGGACTGAATCGCCCTTATACAATTTACGTAAGGTATCTAAACTGGATCTTAACTTACGTGACTCTTTAAGAAAACTATAGGTACCTTGTTTATTGAAAGCCTCGTCCCTTTGTAACTGATCTAACCTGGCAATCTTATGTGAGAGATCATTTACAATTCTTAAGCGATCGTTAGGAGCTGAAATTTCTTCAACGGTATTGAGCATCCGCGTAAAAGCAAACTTGCTGATGCCCCATGCCAATAGCAATGCAAAACAGGCAAACAGGAAACCTATAATTACTTTACTTTTTATTGCCCGGAAGAAACGCTTTTGGATAACAGCCATTTAATTCAGATTATGTATGATAAACCCTAATTATAACGGTTTAACCTTTAGAATTGATATGTATTTATCTTTTACAAATAACGTACCACAAGAAAAATTGATTAAAAAACTTTAATTTTAAATGCCTAAAAAAACAAACTATGAACCGTATCGACCGACTTTTCGGAATCCTAACCTTGCTACAATCCAAAAAATACATTACTGCAGAAAAAATTGCGGAAAGGTTTGATATGAGCATACGCACGGTTTATCGCGATATTAAAGCATTAGGCGAACAAGGAATACCGGTAAGTTTTGAGCAGCATAAAGGCTATTACCTGGTTCAGGGTTATTTCCTGCCACCAGTTTCTTTTAATATGGAAGAAGCCAACGCACTGCTATTGGTTGAAAGTTTGGTGAACGGATTTGCTGATAATTCTATCCGTACCCATTACTCCACAGCACTGACAAAAGTAAAGGCGGTATTAAAATCGGGACAAAAGGAAAAGCTCGAAACCCTAAACCAGCATATTAAATTGCAGATTCCGGAAAGGTTAAACTTTAACTTCGAATACCTATCACTTATTCAACACGCTATTGCCGAAAAACACCTGATCGAACTCGATTATAAAAACAATAAGGAGGAAGTGAGCAAACGGGAAGTAGAGCCAATTGGGTTGATTTTCTATGCCTTTAGCTGGCATTTAATTGCCTGGTGCCACTACCGTAACGAATACCGTGATTTTAACCTCACCCGCATCATCTGCCTTAAAAACCGGGGCATTCCTTTCAAAAAAACTCAGCACATGCCATTGAGTGAATATATGCATCTGCTCCCAGTAAATTATTAAAAAAAATATTTTTCACGCTGCCATAGGGTTGTCAGTGGGCTGTATTTTCTTTGTGTAACTAAACACCAAAATCATGAGTATAGCCGATTTACTACTAATGGATTTAAACACCGCAGAAAAAACAAAACAGAAAAATATGGACATTATTAAATTATTATTGAAAGAGTTAGAAGCCGAATTTAATACGACAAAAAAATTCCTGGCTATTGTACCTGTAGATAAGTTTGACTGGGCACCACACGAAAAAAGCATGAAAATGAAATCGCTTGCGGTTCATATTGCTGATCTGCCGAGTTGGGTTTCACTGGCATTAACTACCGATGGACTGGATTTTGAAACAGCACCTTATGTAGAACAACCTGCAGAAAGCGCCGATGACCTGGTTAAAATTCTTGAGAAAAATTATGCACTTGGAAAAGCAGAATTGGAAAAAGCCAAAGAAGAAGACCTAAATGGCCGTTGGGTATTGAGCATGGGCAAACAGGTTTTGGCGGATTATTCTAAATACGAAACCATCCGCCATTCACTTAGCCAAACCACTCACCACAGGGCACAATTAGGCGTGTACTTAAGATTACTTGATATCCCAATCCCAGGTAGCTATGGTCCAAGTGCAGATGATCAAAACTTTTAGTTGTTAATAAATTCAGAATAGGCTGTCGAAACCTGGTGCGTTTCGATGGCCCGTTTTGAAGTGAGAACACGATTTCCAGACTACCTTGATATTCCATTTCCGCTTTGCTACTTTTAGCAATGAAAAAAATATTGGCAATCTCTGGAAGCACGAAAGCAATATCTACCAATGCACTTTACATAACTGCCATCTCCAGGCTTTTAGGAGGAGGCTTCGAGGTAACAAACTTTCCATGCATTGCAGATATTCAACATTTCAATCCTGATTTAGACCAAGGAAATCCACCACAAATTATCGAAGAGCTTCGCTCAATCATCAAAAAGGCAGATGGAATCATCATCTCTACACCAGAATACGCAATGGGCTTACCAGGCACGCTAAAAAACCTACTCGATTGGACTGTAAGTTCAGCATCATTTTCGGGGAAACCCGTTTTAGCACTAGTTGCTTCAACCCAAGGCGAGAAAGCCTATCAATCTATCATCGATATTTTAACGGTAATTGAAGCAAGGGTATCGCCCCAGCTTATCTCATTTGCAAAAGCGAAGATCAATAACGACGCGGCGATTACTGATGAGGAAACCTTAACCGCACTCAAATGCACCATCGATTCATTTGTTGCCAGTATGGAGAATGGATAACACGATTTATTTCCGTAAAATTGCAGTATGAACAATAACTCTGCAACTCGTTTAAATAAATTCATCAGTGAAAGTGGATTATGTTCACGCCGTGAAGCAGACCGTTATATTGAAAAGGGTACCGTTTTCATTAACGGAAAAAGGGCTAAAGTAGGCGATCAGGTTTTTGCAGGCGATAAAGTGATGGTAAACGGTCATAATATCGAACCTAAAGAAGAAAGTAATTTCATCCTTTTGGCTTTTAACAAACCTGTAGGCATTACCAGTACAACGGAAGGCAGCGTACGCGATAATATTGTTGATTACGTGAACCATAGCGAAAGAATATTTCCAATTGGCCGATTGGATAAAGATTCGTCAGGTTTAATCTTCCTGACCAATAACGGCGATATCGTTAACAAAATTTTAAGGGCAGGGAATAAACACGAAAAGGAATACGTGGTAACGGTAAACAAACCGATTACGGAAGATTTTATTTTCGAAATGAGTAATGGTGTTCCTATCTTGGGGGTAAACACGCGCAAATGTAAGGTTCGTCAGATCAGCACATTTGTTTTCAACATTATCTTAATCCAGGGTTTAAACAGGCAGATTCGGAGAATGTGCGAGCATTTTGGTTATGAGGTTACCAAGCTTGAGCGTACTCGCATCATGAATATCAATCTAAAAGGTATTCCGACCGGAGAATTTAGAGAACTTACCGAAGATGAGATGAAGAGCATCACCAAAAGCGTTGAAAATTCATCATCAGAAGCTAAAGCAAAACCCAAAAGCACTAAGAAAAAGGCAAATGCATGGGAAGAAATCCCTGAACTCAAGGAAGAACAGCCTAAAAAATCGTTCAAGCCAAAGCCATCTGGACCAAAATCAACAGGCAAAAAGAACGCTGGTCACTCAGGAGCAAAACCAACTGGCAAAAGCAATGCTGGCAACAGAAATTCCAGGCCAGCGAAGGGCAAACCAGCTGCAAAACAAAATACCAGGGGTAGAGGACAATAGGAGCATAAGCAAATTGTAAAATTACAACCTGATTTATAGCCTTTTAGCATTAATTTTTCAGCTTAGCCCCTTTTTTAAGTACCTTTGCAGCAAATGGTAACAGCAAAAAAAACCGATATCCGTGCATTAGATCTACCTCAATTGCAACAACACCTTGTAGCGATGCAACAGCCTGCATTCAGGGCTAAGCAGATTTACCAATGGCTTTGGGAAAAATCGGCTACGAGTTTCGAGGAGATGAGTAATCTTTCTAAAGATCTGCGTAAAGCACTTGATGAAACTTTTGCCATTAATGCTGTTCAGGTCAACAATTCTCAGTTCAGTAACGACCATACTATTAAAAATACTTTCAGGTTAGCAGACGGTAATATTGTAGAGGGGGTTTTAATTCCTTTAGAGGATCGCATGACTGCTTGCGTAAGCTCGCAGGTAGGCTGTAGTTTAACCTGTAAGTTCTGTGCAACTGGCTACATGGACCGTAAGCGTAATTTAAACGCTGATGAGATTTACGACCAGGTAGTATTGATCCACAAACAGGCTAAACAGAACTATAACAATCCCCTTACCAATATTGTGTATATGGGTATGGGAGAGCCGCTGTTAAATTATGCCAATGTAATGAAGTCAATTGAGCGTATCACTGCACCAGATGGCTTAAACATGAGCTATAAGCGCATTACAGTTTCTACTGCTGGCATTGCCAAAATGATCAAGAAATTAGGTGATGATGGTGCAAAATTTAATCTTGCGCTCTCACTTCATGCTGCTGATGATAAAAAGCGTAATGAGATCATGCCGATCAATGAGGCCAACTCGTTAAAAGCATTAGCCGATGCGCTAAAATACTACTTCGCTAAAACTAAAAATCCGGTAACTTACGAATACATTGTTTTCAATCACTTTAACGATGAAATTTCGGATGCTATGGATTTAGCTAAATTCTGTAAACATATTCCCTGCAAGGTAAACTTGATTGAATATAACCCCATTTCTTTTGCCGATTTTACTAATGCAGAAGGAGATAAGATTGATGCATTTTCTAATTACTTGAAAAGTCAGGGGATCAATACCAATATCCGTCGCAGCCGTGGGAAAGATATCGATGCTGCCTGTGGCCAGTTAGCGGTAAAAGAAGAAGCAAACGCATAGCTGATAATACGGTCCAGCCACATTTTCACTGAAATAATCATTCAACTGACTCATCTTGCTAATTTTATTTACTGTTTTTTGCATCTCGATCATCCGGGATTCCTACGATCTTAGTTATTGCTTAAATAATTAAGATAGCCTTTATTGATTATCCAGCAAAAACCATAAAAAATCATCAATCTAGGTAGGAATTAGGCCCCTTTGATATTGCATTATATAATTAGATTAATGGATTAAACTGGGTTGCATTGGGACAACTATAGTCCTGTCTCATCTTTCTATTCTTAGAATGTTTCTATCGATGATAATTAATATAGTAACTGCTGCAATGTTCTCTGCTCTCAGTAAAAGGATCAACCCTCTTTTTTAATAGATACTAACAGGTCACCCGCTTGAGTATCTAGATATGCTGCTATTCGAAATAATTTTTTTATAGAAGGTTGAGCCGAATTCGTACACCAACTAGAGACCGTTTCTGGTGCAATTTCTAAAGCATCCGCCAAATCTTTGTTTGTCTTCCCCTTTTCGGCCAATACCGATTTGATGCGATTATAGATTGTCTTACTCATTTCAAATGCTGTAAAACAAATATAATACTAGTAAAATAATCAAATTAAACTTTAAAACAATGTAATAGGTCAATATATTAATGTTTTTAATTATTTAATTTGCGTTTTTAATTATTAAATATTATTTTTGGTAAAATTGTTATAAATTAAAAATTATACTTTTGTAATTCTAGAATAGAAAATTAGGATTGCATACGAGCCTCGCAGCTAAATCTGGTAAATTTAATCTCGGCGAGCGTAAGTGTAGCATTTCACCACCCTATAAATCAATAGGGCTGGTGCTCACTTATGTATTTTGTCGAGATCCACTCCGAAAGGTTTGGAACGGTTACCAGAACCAAGCTGCATTATACCGAGTGAGTTTCCAGCCCTATTTTTAGACCAGGCAACCATCTTTCGAGGCTTATTTAATGTTTAAAATTAAGTGAGACTGCTATATGGAACCATCAAAACTACTGTGTAATACTGACCATTTTCATTATTTTAAAAAGTTCCAAGAAGGAAATGAAAAGGGGTTAGAATTCTTTTACCAGATTCTTTATCCCTCCGCATATTACTATGGCTTTAGATATATAAAGGACGATGTGAATGCGAACTGCATAGTCAATGAAGCATTCTTAAGGCTTTGGCTATCTAGAAAAGTTATTACAGGTCCAAAGCATATAGAGGCATTTATCAAAAAACTGACCTCGGACGGATGCAAGGCTTACTACAAAACATCTAGTAATAGATTCAACCGTAATATGCTACGGTTAGATGAACTTGAAAACTACCAAGAATTTATTGGTAACAACGATACCACATTAGAAGACCAGTCAGATATGTTATACCAGGAAGAACCCGAAGAAGAGCTAAAAAACCAATGGAAAAAACTAGAAGCAATCATTCCAAATCTAACTTCAGACCAGCAACTATTCATTCGGCTCTGTATTAAATACTCTTTTGACTACAGCCGGATTGCCTGGCATATTGGGGGCATCTCCGATTACCAGGCGGCCAGAAAAGTGGAAAGAACACTCGAATGCCTAAAGTCACTTATTAATGACACTCAGAAGCTCGATTCTATTGGAAGGACCAGTACGTTCAGATTTGAGGGTGATGTCAGCGAAGAACAGTCCATGATCCTTCAAATGCGTTATGAACTCCAGTACAGCTTCGGGGAGATTGCCAGCGCACTGAACCTCAGCCAAGGTTATATTCAACAGGTATTTGCCACCGCCTCATTAAAGATTCGAAAAACCAAAATCAGGTAATATGGAAAGCAATACTATGGTCATTACACGCAAAATTCAATTGCTGATTGATTCTGAAGATAAGGATATCATAAAACATGCAAAAGATCAGCTATACAACTGGCAATGGATATGCTTTCGTGCGGCAAATATGATCATGAGCCATCATTTTGTGCAGGAGCAGGTAAAGGATTTTTTTTACCTGACCGATGGAGTTAAACTCAAAATTGCAGATGAGAAAAAGGAAGAGAGTGGTATACTGAAATCTTCGCGACAAAACACGACTTACAGATTGCTGTCGAATCATTTCAAGGGCCAGATCCCCACAAATATCTTAAGCAACCTTAACAATACCCTGATTTCTTATTTCAATAAAGAAAAGGACTCCTATTGGAAAGGAGAAAAATCACTCAGAAACTACAAACGGAATATCCCACTACCCTTTGGCGCTGAAGTACTTTCGAAATTGACCAATACCCCGGATAACAAGAATTTCAGCTTCAAGCTTTTCCAGATCCCTTTTAGGACTTATCTTGGGAAAGACAATTCGGATAAGAAGATTATCCTCGAAAGAATCAAAAGCGGTTTGTTGAAGCTGCGCTCAAGTCAAATTCAGTTAGACAAAGGAAAGGTATTCTTACTGGCAGCCATACAGATCGAAAAAGAGCAGCATATCCTTGATCCTACCATCATCGCAGAAGCGTCGCTTTCGATAGAGCACCCGGTAACGGTTAAGATTGGTATCCATGAACATGCCATTGGAAACAAGGAAGAGTTTCTTCACCGCCGGCTGGCTATACAGGCAGCGGTGAATAGGGTCAAAAAAGCGGTAGCCTTTAACAGTGGTGGCCATGGCAGGAAGCGAAAAATGAAAAGTCT
Organism: Pedobacter kyonggii; assembly: GCF_004310665.1. GTDB lineage: Bacteria > Bacteroidota > Bacteroidia > Sphingobacteriales > Sphingobacteriaceae > Pedobacter > Pedobacter kyonggii. The sequence continues at coordinate 58,934 of NZ_SIXF01000035.1, forward strand.
TGAAGATTACCGAAATATGGAAAAACGGTATGTCGAGCATAAATTACATGTTTATAGCAGGATGCTGATCGATTTCTGCGTGAAACACCAGGCAGCAACATTGCTGCTTATCAATCAGCAGGAGAAAGAGGAAATAGCAAAAGAAGATCATTTCCTTTTACAGAATTGGAGCTATTATAGTCTTAAAGATAAGATCAGATATAAGGCAGAACTGGCAGGCATACAGATGATCGTCGAATAAGATTAGAAAGAGGTTTCTTGCAGAACCGTAGAGTGAGATAGAAATATTCTCACAAGCCAATAAAAATCTGGCATTGCAATGGCGGACTTCATGTTATAAAGGAAATTGGATGTCCTTCAAGATGAAACTAATTTTAAAAATCTCAGAGGCTGCTTGTACAGCCATAGGGCGAGATCATAGTTTACTCGTCAAATCAGATAATACAATATCTATGGGCACTATTGTTAGTGAATTATGGGCGAAAAAACAGTGGCTGCCTGTGCATCTTAGCCCAGGGGTGATCAAGCTCTGCATTTCAGAGCTAAAGTAGAGTAATTTTCATCATACAAGAAGCCGAGCACTTTGGAAATAACCAGGAAACAACACAATATACTTAAAGCACAATAGGCTGTGATTAAAATGAAGAAAACCCCTCAACATTGCTGTTAAAGGGTTTCTTTTTAAGATCCGGCACCGACCTACTCTCCCACGTATTACCGCAGTACCATCGGCTCTGGTGGGCTTAACTTCTCTGTTCGGAATGGGAAGAGGTGGACACCACCGATATAGGCACCTGAATATTTTTATTTAAGACCAAAGGTCTTTCAGTATTTCAATTTTATCAGCCTTAAAAACACATGGCCTTGTATATAACAAGAAAACCCCTCGACTTACCGTCAAGGGGTTTCTTTTAAGATTTGGCACCGACCTACTCTCCCACGTGTTACCGCAGTACCATCGGCTCTGGTGGGCTTAACTTCTCTGTTCGGAATGGGAAGAGGTGGACACCACCGATATAGGCACCTAAATTTCTTTAGATAAGCTATCTCGAGCTTAAATGACATATTATTGAAAGAAGTTATGTTAGAAGAACAAACAACAGTCTGTTTGCTTTGAAAGCTTCGGATGATTAGTACTACTCGACTGTGCTGTCGCCAGCTTTA
>NZ_SIXF01000036.1 GCF_004310665.1 Pedobacter kyonggii
GAGCATAAACAGGTTATTCTCTGGCTTATCCCAAGTCGATACTGTACTTAGTTTTGACATCATCTCATCCTTTCGACACCTCATCGGTGGTTCATTTACATTCATCTTCTTACAACTTACCTGACACCTCTTCGGATGCCTTTTCCGCTAACGCTCCTCACCATGGTTCGTTCACCACAGCAACTTAGCGGTAGTTTGATACCAACGCCTGTACGTCGATACCGATGGACCTACCATCATCTTCTGCAAAGCATCAAGCTTCGAGTTCTCACGAACTCTCTGCTTGTTCGTGTCGCCTAATATCCTGGGTTTTGTGTTAGATTTGGATTACCGATTTGATTTTCTGGAATCGGGAAAAGCAGGTATTTTGCCTCACTAGCAGGTTTCTCCTCCCAAGCGGCTAGGAATTTCCCAAAACGGATTAAATCCTGTCTTCTAAAACTTTCCCAGTACAGTTCACGGCCACGTTCATCCAATAAAATATCCAATGTTAAGCTAGGCAGAATGGAAGCCCCCCTTACCGTTCTGATCGAATTCACAATAGTCAATGCAGCAGCAGATTGCGCGGTTCTTAACTGTGCTTCGGCTTTCATTAATAACACATCCGCATAGCGGAAATAAACCCAATCATTATCAGGCTTTTTTGATCCTGAATTGGCATAATCAATCGGATATTTGATCACCCGGATACCCGCCACTTCCAAATGGTTCGGGTCTCTTTCTACAATGCTTACCTCGGGTGTAAAGGCTAAAGGATTACCTTTTCTATCTTTTAAAGGCTCTCCTTTCCCATTTACTTGTTGACCGACCAAAAACCCCACCCGAACACCAGCAACTTCAGTCTGGCCGGCATAAGTCCCGCCTCTTCTTTTGTCAGTTGCTTCAAATTTTGAATAGAAGTTGGATAAGGTACAAAAACCGTTATAACCACTTGGATCCTGGTTATAATGTGTGGTACATTTCCACTGACCATCTAAGTCGCTGCCATTTACACCACCTATATTTTGAGCGGTAAAAATATTCTCTTTCGAAAGATGGTTCGTTGGGGAAAAATTATCAAAATAGTTTGGCGTTAATACATAACCTCCTGAGCCTATTTCATCGGCAAGAGAAATTACTTTAGCCATGTCTGCAGCATCAAAAGTTGGCGCGTTGCGATTTAAGAAAGCGCCTTTATTGAGATAAATTTTCATTAAAAGCGTTCTGGCTGCATTCTTATTGGCAACGTTTGCCGGACCGTCTGGTAAATTCGGAATAATTGTATTTAGCTCACTAATGAGGTATGCAATTTCATCAGCTGCATTCCTCACGCGCGAGGGTTTGGTAACACCTTCACCCGGATCGCGGTACGGAACCTGCCCCCAGCCATCCAAAACAGAAAATTGAGAAAATGCACGTAAAAAACGGGCCTGTGCGGCTTGATCAGCAGTTGGACCCGCATTTAAAACACTTGTTGCTACATAAGAGATACTATTTAAATCCCTAAACACATCCGATATCCGGCTATGATCCGGAGCCCATTTATGCAAATGTAATGAACGCCAGGCGCCGTTATCGTCCCAATCGCCTGCACGTGTAGGCACAATAATTTCATCTGAGGTTACTTCCTGTAAAGCAGACCAGTTCCATGGGGCCTGGTAAGGGCCTATCATTGCAGCATAAGTAGCACCCAGTACGCCGGCAACATTGCCGGATGATACTGCTCCACTGCCAACCTGGCCATTCAGGCCCTCATCTAACTTGGTACAGCCAGAAAAACTCATGGCAGCCATCGCAAAAGCGAGAATATATTTATTTTTCATGTTGTTATAATTAAAAGCTTAAAGAGAAAAGTTAACACCAAAATTGAAAGTCCTGGCCGTTGGATAAGCCGTGTAATCTATACCTGCCGAAGGAACCCCGCTTATACCTTTGTTCACATTCACTTCGGGATCAAAACCTGTGTATTTGGTAATCACGAATAGATTTTGTCCGTTAACATAAATATTTAGCGATTTGATTGTTTTACCAATATTGCCAATGTTGTAATTGATGGTTGCATTGGCCAGTTTTAGGTAATCGCCCTTTTCGATATATCTCGACGAAGCCGCAATTGGATTGGCAAGCGATTCGGTAATCGGTTGGTCAACCAAGGCAGCAGAAATATTTCTTTGCGCGCCCAAATTAGATATCGCCAATACTGAGTTTGCGGTATTGTTATAAATATCCTGACCAAATGAACCGTTAAAGTTTGCTGTTAGTGAGAATTTTTTATACCTCAGGTTTGTACTCAGTCCCAAAATCACTTTCGGATTGGGGTTACCTACATAATAAGTGGTAAAACCATCATCGGTATAAATCGAAAATCCGTTTGCATCTAAGCCATTATATTGGCGGGTAACCATTGCAAACAAAGGCAAACCGTTTTGGATCACCTCAGTAGTTACACCACTCAAACCTTGTCCGTTCAACGAACCCGTTTTAATAATGCTAGTGATGTTCTGCACTTTATTGTTGATAAAAGTAGCATTACCGCCTAAGCTCCATGTAAAGTTGTCTTTATCGATCAGTATGCCGTTTAAGGTTAATTCTAAGCCTTTATTGATAATCTGGCCCGGTAAATTTACCCAGGTAGGCACATTGCCTCCAACTGCAGGAGAGAATGAGATCTGTGGAAACAGTAAATCGTTGGTTGTTTTATTAAAATAATCTATTGATCCCGTTAGCCTGCTTTTAAACAATCCAAAGTCAATCCCAATATTGGTCTGTTTATCCGATTGCCATTTTAAATCAGCATTTTCATTGTTGATTGGGGTTAGGATTGGTGAGCCATTTGCATTCCCAAAATCGTAACGGAGTTGTGCAGAACCGGATGGAAAATCCTGGTTGCCAGTTTTACCATAACCAACCCGTAATTTTAACTGATCCAGCCATGCAGTATTGGCCATGAAATTTTCTTTCTTAATATCCCAGGCGGCTGCAAAAGAAGGGAAGTAACCATAACGGTTCGATTTACCAAATTTAGTTGAACCATCTGCCCTGAAGGTAGCCGTTAAAATATACCTGTTGTCGTAATTAAAAATTGCTCTTGCAAAATATGACTGTAATTCCGTTGTAGGGTTGTTGAAAGTAGAAAACGTACGGTTAGCGGGCGATGTTGTTTGAAAAGCATCTGTATAATCAGCTGCTATATCGCCAAAACCCGTTGCGGTATTGGTTGCCCCTTTGTTGATAAAATTCGAATATTCATAACCCAAGATTGCGTTTAGATTTAACTTAGAAACAATCTCTTTGTTGAAATTTAAGGTATTGGTAAACTGCTGGGTAATCAGCTCGTTATTGGAGTAACTGGCATATCCGCCCAGAAAAGTTCCCGATGGTTGGATACCCTGCAGATTTAACGTACTTCTGGTAGAAGCTCTTCTGATACCGGTACTATAATTAACGCTGGCCAGCATGCGGTATTCTAACCAGGGTGTGATTTTATAATATGGTGAAACACTCCCTAAAATCGTCGAAACTTTCGATTTATCGTTATTCGCGGCTAAGGCTGCCAAAGGGTTGATGGTGGTAGAACCGTAATCGATAAATAAACTTCCATCAGGATTATAAAAAGACTGCGTAGGGTTCCACGATAGTGCCTGAGAAATTAAACTTCCTGTAAAACCTGCATCAGTAGTAATTGGCGCTACACTTTCCAGGTACTGGTTGCTGATCATGTTGATGTCCAGTCCCAGCTTTTTACTTTCCAAAAATTTGAAATTACCGTTAAAGGCTGCACTGTATTTCTTAAAATCGGTTGTTTTGATAATCCCCTGCTGGTCCTGATAACCGAGTGAAGCGCGGAAGGTATTGCCGTTGGTGCCACCGCTTATGCCAACTGAGTAATTTTGGTTATATGCAGTTCTGGTAATCGCATCCAATGCATCAACACTGGTACCGAAGTTACCTGTGTTAAGGTTATATTTCGATAATGCTGCCCGGTACTCATCGCCCGTTAAAACATCAACTTTTTTAGCAATATTGCTTATACCTGCCGAGGCGCTTACATCAATTTTGGTTTCTCCCGATTTGCCTCTTTTAGTGGTAATCAAAACAACACCATAAGCAGCACGCGAACCATAAATTGCTGTAGCCGATGCATCTTTTAATATCTCCATCGACTCGATATCGGCCGGATTGATAAAGTTTAAAGGATTGCCATCGGGCGCGGTACCGATACCTGCACTGGTTGATGGCCTGGCCGATCGTCCGTCAAGTGCTACCCCATCTACTACATAAAGGGGCTGCCCTGTTCCGGTAATGGCAGAATTACCCCTTATCCGAACGGTAGAGGCACCACCCGGTTGCCCACTGTTATTAATCATCTGTACACCTGCAACTTTACCCTGTATCAATTGATCGGGTGCATTTAACGGGCCTTTATTAAAATCTTTGGCCGATACGGTTGTTGCGGCACCCGTTAAATCATTTTTTCTAACGGATGCATAACCGACAACCACAACAGCTTCGAGGTTATTGAGCGAACTTAGGGTAATGTTAAGCAAGGTTTGATTGTTGATACTTACCGTTTGCGACTCGTAACCTACAAAGCTTACCGTTAGCCGGCTTGTTCCGTTTGGGGCAGTGATCTGGTACTTACCCTCTGCATCGCTTTGTGTTTTGGTGTTTGTACCCGTTATCTGCAAGGTTGCGCCGGCTAAAGGCATTTTATCGGTATCGTATATAATACCTTTTACAGTGATCTGGGCAAAGGCTGCCGTACTGGATAAAAGTATTAAGAAACTTAAACTGATGAGTTTGTTTAGTGAATACAATTTCTGTTTTAAAGACAAAACAGACCAATTGCCTCGTAAAGTGATGTTCATAGTGATTTATATAATTGGTTAGAAAATAGGTTTTTAAGAGATTTTAATGCTGGAATTTAGGGTGGAGTATTTTCATGGTTTTCGATTTTATGTTGATATTTAATTGATTATACTGCAATTGATGACTGGTGCCAATGAATAGCTAGCCATTGGTAAATGCCCGCTCTGGATTGGGCAATTCAAAATCTATGGGATCGTTCCCGATATTTATGAAAACAAAATAATAAGCTGTTTTTTAACTCATATCTATCCCTGTTTATTGGCAAATAGGACTTAGCGAGTATATTCTGATAATCATCAACACGATTTCGATGGCCTTTAAAACTAATCTTGTTAAGGCAATAAACTACGGCATCTTTCTGCCAAGCTGGTATTTTCTTTTTTGTATATATTAAATTTTTGACTATGGACCGCAGCTGGCCGGTAATGAAAGAAAGCAGGAGGGATAAAATGATAAACAGTTTGAATTGTCTCATAATTTTCGGTACAATAAATCGAATCCCTACGAATAGGAACCCGAGCTATTGTGATTTAGTTTAGTATTTGGTTAATGTAATGATTAATCGTCAACAGCAAATAGTTAAATCTACGCGCAATATTAACTTTATAGCATGAATATAACCTTATAAATCATATAAAACCATAAAAATTGAAATTATTTCTAGCTATAATTGCTTAATGTATCTCTTAAGGACCGAAACAAACTGATATAAGGATTGCAACATGACACCTATTTTAGCCGAGAATAACCAGTTAAATGATACAGATAGAACTATTGAAACCTACAAAAACTATAACTCAAGAAATATCTGATCAAAAAGCTTAGTCAATGGCTGAGAAAGGAGAGATTGGCCAATTGACCTGATCGAGGAGATTTGGTTAACCTCTTTAATCGTGTATTAAATTATAAATGGGTCTTTAAAAGGTGGTGGATATATTTCAGAAAATTCTGTTTCACAAAACATAACTGAAGAATCTATTTAATTTAATGGAGAGCGGGTCTGGGCAATGTAAAACATTGAGGCTATATGTAGTTATACATACAGCCTCAAAAAAAATTATCTTGCTGAAGGACCCTTCATTTGATAATCTTTAGGTGGTTCTGCTCCTAAGAGATGCTGTACAAAGTAATCCCAACGGCGACGCGTCATATAAGGTGAGTATTCACCATAACCATGCGCACTATTTGGAAAAATAACCAGATCGAAAGATTTATTTGCTTTTTCTAATGCCTCCACAACTAATAATGTGTTGTAAGGCGGTACATTATCATCCATCATACCATGTACCAACATCAGTTTTCCTTTCAGGTTTTTAGCATAGTTCTGGTTGGCCTGTGCTTCGTAATCGGCATTTTCTACCAAACCATTGTAACGTTCGCCCCAATCGTCCTCATAGTTTCTGTTGTCGTGATTACCTGATTCTGAGATTCCTACTTTAAAGAAATCCGGATAACGGAACATGGCTGCAGCAGTGGCAAAACCTCCGCCCGAGTGCCCCCAGATACCTACTTTTGTTGTATCGATAGGATACTTTGCAGAAAGCTGTCTGATGGCGGCAATCTGATCAGGCAGAGTATTTTCAGCCATATTGCCATAGCTCATATCATGAAAACTTTTAGAGCGGTCTGGATTACTGGTTCCTTCTATTACCACAACAATAAAGCCCAGTTCGGCCAAAGCCTGATTATCGCCACGTGAGGCAGCGAAAGACCAACTACCTACACTACCACCCTGAGGACCTGGATAAATATAATCAATAACCGGATATTTCTGGTCGGCATCCATTTTTGTTGGTGTGAAAACCAATCCGTAGATATCTGTTTTACCATCTTTGGCTTTAACAGCAACTGGGATAGGTGCTTTCCAGCCAGTGGCGGTTAATCTAGATACATCTGTCTTCTCTAAGGTGTTGATCAATTTTCCGCCAATACTTCTTAAAACCGTAACTGCCGGTACATCTGGTTGCGAATAAGTATCTACAAAATATTCGAACGATGGAGAAAATACCACTTGATGGTTACCTTCTTCAGGCGTTAACAATGCTAGATTTTTTCCGTCGAAACCGATTTTGTATAAATGACTGAAATAAGGATTGCCTTTTTCCCGGCCGTTGGCCATGAAGTAAAGTGTGCGTGTTTTTTCATCTACTTTAACTAAACGTGTTACCACGAAATCGCCTTTGGTAATCTGGTTTTTCAGCTTTCCGTTGGTAGAATCGTATAAATATAAATGCCCCCAGTTATCTCTTTCCGAATACCAGATAATCTCTTTGGCCTCTGGAAGATAACGCCAGTTGATGGCTCCCTGGCCAGATTCGTACTGCGTTTTTACCGTTTCTTCGAAAACTTCGCGAACGGCACCAGTTGTGGCATTGGCAATACGGAATTTTTCATTTTTATGATCGCGAGAGGTAGACACAAACGCCACTTCAGTACCATCGGCTTTCCAATCGATATCATCAAAAGTACCACTGCTCGAAATATCATCGCTTAGGGTAGCACGGTGTTGATCTGCAGGGATTTTTAGCGAAACCATCTTCGCGTTTTCTACATCAATCACTACTCTTCTAATGGTTGCAATCTGCTTATCGCCAGGTAAAGGATATTTCCAGGCTTTTAATACCGGCGCGCCCACATTTGTGGTTACCAGGTACATATCTTTCGAATTTCTTTGGTCTTGTTGGAAAGTGGCTATCTTTTTCGAATCAGGCGACCAGCGCAAAATTGGTGCATCGCTATGTTTCCATCCTGCATTATCGGTAGCATAACCATAATCTTTAATGCCATCAGTAGTCAATTGTGTTAACTTTCCGGTGGCTACATCTTTAACAAAAAGGTTATAATCTTTAATTAAAATGGCTTTTTTCCCATCGGGAGATAGAATTTCATTCCGGCTAGCCCCACGTCGAGATGAGGTCGCACTGCCTTTATAATCGGTAGTTAAAGTTTTTGTTTTCTTTATCGGATCTACCAAAAAAGTCTGTTCAGTGCCATTCGTTTTAGTCGTGTACCAGAATTTATCGCCATTCAGCCAGTTAGGTTGTACGCTGGAATTGTCGATATACTTTGCGGTATTATAGCCCATAAAACTTTCCGCCCTTTCGTAATCTTTAACGGTTAAGGCCTTCTGCTGAGCATTTGCTGTAATGGCCAAAGTACAAGCCGTTACGGTAAGCCAATATTTATTCATCATGTTAGTTAATCTTGCGATAAAAATAAGACTGTTTTAGGAAATGATTGGTATTAATCATGATACAAATTTTTGGGTGTATGATCTGTTTAACCGCCAAGAGGAAAAGCAAATGCCGCAAAGTTCGATTTTTCTTTTTTTGCATAATCCGCTTCACACTTCGTACTAACATCAACATCCATCGTTTTAAGATCCTTCACTGCGTTCAGGATGACAAATCGCGAGTTAATTGGTTGCGATCGATAGACTTCGAACTAATTGATCTGTTAATCCACCCCAAACCCTCAGGATAAATTGGCTCATGAATCCGGACTAAAGACTCCGTACTTAATTATAAAATCTCCACATACCCATCCGTTCCGTTCAACCTGATTCGCTGCCCGTCTTTGATCAGTTTGGCGGCATTTTCTACGCCAACCACCGCCGGCAGGCCGTATTCTCTTGCAATCACGGCACCATGTGTCATTAATCCACCAACTTCGGTAACCAGGCCTTTTATTGAGACGAATAATGGGGTCCAGCTGGGATCTGTAAATGGGGTAACCAGTATATCTCCATCTTCCAGAACAGCATCTTCCATATTTAGGATTACGCGTGCCCGTCCTTCAATCATTCCTGAAGAAACCGCTAAACCTACGATGGCCTCTGCCGGAAGGTTCTCGCGATTGTATTTACCCGTAATAACTTCGCCATCAGAGGTAATTACCCGCGGCGGCGTAAGTTTCTCGTATTTGCTGTACTCTTCTTTTCGTTCAACAATAAACTGGTAATCAAAGTGATGCGTACGCACCACTTCTCGAAGTTCTTCAAAAGTGAGGTAATAGCTATCTTCCTTTTCATGAAAAACATGAGCATCTACGAGTTTTTCCACCTCTTTTAGTAAAGCCTGTTTATAAACGAAAAAGCGGTTAACAATGCCGTATTTTGGATATTCACGATAACCGGCAAAATTTCGGAGCAGACTGATCATTTGTTTTGTTTCCAGGGCTTTTTGTTCACCATCTGGTAAATGGGCCAATCTACCCAATAATTCATTTTCCTTTTTTAAAGCTTCCTGTTTCCCTTGCTCAAATTTTCGCTTACCACTATTGTGCTCAAAGTTTTTGATATTGCTAAGGATTAAGGGAATTAATATCGATGGTTTTTCACTCCAGCGTGTGTTCGTAATATCAATTTCTCCCGCACACCGCATTCCGTATTTTTCGAGATATGCGTAGATTGCATTCCGCGTTTCCTTTCCACCATCAAATTGAATCAGATCATCTAAAAAATTACCCTTCTTTGTCTCTTGTAAATAATTAATGATCTCTGGATAAGGACGGATTACATCTGCAACATCCAGTAGTGCCAAGCCCATTTCTGAAGTGATATTGTTGGGTGCCGACTGAGACAGTGTATCTGCGGGATTCTTTTCACCCAACCATTCTTCCATCTTTTCATTGAGCCAGGATGAAGCATTCATCGCGGCTATGATCACCCCCATATGTTGCGAATCAAATATCATCTTCTTTGATTGCTCGATGTCTTCCATGATAAAATCAAAAAGATCTGGCCCTGATTTCGTTTGGATATTTTGTTTTAGTGCTTCTACTGATGCCTCATTAGTTTTGATCAGACCAGCAACGGTGGCAGGGTCGTTTCCTATTTGCGCTAAAATATCGGCAGCCGAGAGGCCTTTAGTACTCTTGACCAGCACTGGTCCTTTTCCATCATCTGATAGTTGTTCTATAAAGTCGCCTCTTTCTGTGATGGTTATCAATGCGTCTTTAATGAGCGGATCATGTTGTCCCATCGCATCTAATAGATTTCTTTTGCCGGTTGAGGTGGCCAGACTATCCGTTATATCAACAAACAATCTTCCTCCGGCTTTAAACATTGGTCTTGCTGCCCTTAATTGCCATAAACTTAATCCCAGTGGTTTCATAGGGTCAGTCATCATTTGTTGATGGCCTACAGATATATACACATGATTTTCAGCGTCGTTTGTTTCTGGAATGGGATATAAAGTGGTAATTGGCCTACTCTGCACAATATAAAACCTACCATTAACCAAACACCATTCGATGTCTTGCGGATAACCAAAGTGTTCCTCAATCTTTCTACCCAACTGCTCAAGCTGTAAAATCTGTTCATCTGTAAGCACTTGACTATTTTGCTCTCCCGCAGAAAGTGTTTCAGATTTTGTACCGCCATCCTTTAAGGCATAAATAGCCAGCTTCTTAGCCGATATTTTCCTATCAACGATCTTGCTGTCACAAACCCGATAGTTATCTGCATTTACCACACCTGAAACCATGGCTTCACCTAAGCCGAAACTGGCATCAATGGATAGTACTTTACGGTTACCGGTAACGGGATCTGCCGTAAATATAATTCCTGCTGCTTCAGCGGAAACCATTTTCTGTATTACGACTGAAAGTTGAACTTTATAGTGATCAAAACCGTTTTGGATGCGGTAAATGATAGCCCGATCGGTAAATAAAGAGGCCCAGCACTTGCTGATATGCTTAAAAACAGCCTGCTTACCAATAATATTCAAATAAGTATCCTGCTGACCTGCAAATGATGCTGTAGGCAAATCTTCTGCTGTAGCGCTTGATCGTACAGCAAAAGCTTCATCAGGCTTGAAACGGCTAAGATAAGCCTCAGTTTCTCCAATAATATCTTCAGGAATGTGTACATTTTCAATGGTAGCCCGGATTCTTTTGCTGATTTCAGCAATATGTATCCGGTCTTTAGCTTTAAGATCAGACAATTCTTCCAATAAGGTTTTAATTTCCTGACTGTTTTCTATGATCTTTTTATAGGCATCTGTGGTGATGCAAAAACCATTGGGTACGGCAATACCTTCAATTTTCGTTAGTTCGCCCAGATTATTGCCTTTGCCACCAACTTTTAAAAGATCTGACCTGTCGATTTCGGGAAAACCAATTACATATTTACCCATATTTTTCCTGTTTTAATTTGGTAGAAATTCATTCCTTTTTAATTACATTTTTAAGGAACAAATCCAAAAATATAGGCTATAACACTATAAAACAACGTTTTTTAACTATAATTTTCCAAGCGCAATAATGGTAGAAGTATTGGCGTTATCCTTACAACAAAGCGGTAATAATTACGGTAAAATTATTCTGGATTTTCTCTCAAACAACTCGCTTTAGCTTCAAAAGTTACCTTGCCAACGGTCGAATATCTAGCCGCATAAACAAACCTTTCGCCACGTTATTTAAGGGATATGCTCAAGGCCTTAACAGGGCAAAATACTCAACAGCTCTTTCATGAAAAATTAGTTGAAAAAGCAAAAGAAAAACTTTCGACGACTGAGTTATCAGTAAGTGAAATTGCCTATCGGCTGGGTTTTGAGCATCCACAGTCATTCAGTAAGTTCTTTAAAACAAAAGCACATTTATCGCCTTTGGAGTTTAGGCATTCTTTTAATTAGAACTGGGATAGATCTAAAGCGGAGAGGGCGGGATTCGAACCCGCGGTACCTTGCAGTACACACGCTTTCCAAGCGTGCTCGATCGACCACTCTGACACCTCTCCGGTTATATGATGTTATTTTGTTTCAAATAAATGTAGCCATTTACAGACTTATAATATTGTTCTCTTCTAAAGGCTTCACTTCTTGAATTAAATTCTTCAAAAAAGTGAATGATGAAAGGGCGCCTAGCTTTCGTCGATTTTACATCTCCCCTATTATGTTTGATTAATCTTATTTCCAGGTTTTCAGCACTCCCATAATAGTACTTCCCATCTTTCTCGCTTTTCAAAATATAACTATAAAACATAATTATCTTTTATTGCACAAAGATTAATTTATTAGTCCCTACTTTCCAAGCGTGCTCGATCGACACTCCCCATAGGGTCCTTCGGACTGACACCTCTCCGTGCTGGATTGCAAAAGTATATTTTTTATTGATAAAAAAAATGCTCCCGATTAAAATCAGGAGCATTTTATAATATGATATTAGAAATTAATCTATAACCGTAATTTTTAACATGTTGGTTTTACCTTTTGCTTCCATTGGGATAGCGGCAGTATTGATGATGATATCACCTTGTTTAACCAATTTCTTGCTTTTCAAGAATTCGTTCACCTCGATAATGGTGTTATCGGTACTTTCCCACTTATCGTAATAGAAACCTCTTACACCCCAAAGTAAACTTACTGCGTTTAATAAAGCCCTGTTACTGGTAAAAATAAAGGTTAAAGCTTCCGGACGGTGACTTGAGATTTCGAAAGCAGTATAACCGCTTAAAGTCATCGATACAATACCTACTGCGTTAGTTTGTTTCGCTAAGAAACAAGCTGAATCGCAAATGGCATCGCTTAAGAAAGATGGCGATTTTGGTTTTAAAAACTTGTCAGGATTGAAAGGGTAGTTGTTCTGCTCAATGTTCTGGATAATTTTTTGCATGGTTTCGATCACAATCAGTGGAAATTCTCCAACTGAAGTTTCGCCGCTTAACATCACTGCATCAGCACCGTCTAAAACAGAATTTGCCACATCATTCACCTCTGCACGTGTTGGACGAGGTGTAGTGATCATGCTCTCTAACATTTGTGTAGCCACAATTACAGGTTTAGAAGCTGCTCTACATTTAGCAACGATCATTTTTTGTAATAATGGAACTTCTTCCATCGGACATTCAACACCTAAATCGCCACGGGCAACCATAATACCATCTGTTACTGCAATAATTTCATCGATATTGGCAATGGCTTCTGGTTTTTCGATTTTAGCAATTACACGGGCAGTTTTACCGCGCTCTGCAATAATTTTTTTAAGTTCGATGATATCTTCTGCCTTACGCACGAAAGATAAACCGATCCACTCTACATCATTTTCTAAAACAAATTCTAAGTTTTCGCGGTCTTCTGGTGTTAATGAAGGAATAGAAACTTTAGTATTTGGAAGGTTTACACCTTTTCTTGAAGTTAAAATACCACCGTGAACAATCTCACAAACTACTTCATCCTTTAAGTTGGTAGAAATCACTTTCATTTGAAGCTTTCCATCATCCAAAAGGATAATTTCGCCCGCCTGAACATCCTGAGGGAAGTTTTGGTAAGTAATGTAAATACGTTCTTCGTTACCAATACATTCGTTAGTAGTAATTACGGTAGTTTTACCATTGATCAGGTTAATGCCACCTTCTTTTACTAAACCGATACGGATTTTAGGGCCTTGTAAATCGGCAAGTATACCTACATTATAATCGTATTTTTTGTTTAAATCGCGGATGGTATCCAAAACCGCTTGGTGATCTGCTTGTGATCCGTGCGAAAAGTTTAAGCGGCAAACATCTAAACCTGCGTTAAACATACTATATAATACATCTGGTTTTGCTGATGCAGGCCCAAGCGTGGCAACAATTTTAGTTCTCGAATGAAAAGGTTTCATTTAATTAATTGATTTTAGCAATGCAGTTTAAAGCATTAATTATTATCTAAAATAATCAAACTGCATCAAATTTTATATATTTTGTTCTTTTGTTCTTTGTTTGTAACCGTCAAATATAGTGTATTTAATACACCAAGTATATAATTTTTATATTACCAAATTCTCACGGCTCTTTAACTTGGCCGGATCTATCTTTGCAGCCACCTGTATATCAGGTAGTTTATTTAAACCATTGATTAAATAATCCAAATCTTCCTTATCAATAAATTCTTTAATAATAATAAAAAAATCTACTTTGTTCATCTCCGGAATTAGAAAACCATCACTGCTTTTATTGCAGATTAAATAGTACTCTACCTCACCTTGCTCTACAAAAAAGTAATATTTCGAGAAAGACCAGGCTGGTTCGTCGATATTAAAAAATATTTCATGGTCTTCTATTTTTTCAAATTGAGTATTTAACCGGGTATTAATTTTGTGGCAAAGCACATAGTCTTTTAAGGGTGCTGTGATCGCAATTAGTATAAAATCAAGGTCTAAGGTAAGTTTTAGGTAAGTCTTATTCAAAGCGAAATAAATTATTTACAGAACGAAATTAAAAAACTAATTCTATATTCGCTGTGTTATTGAGATACCAAAATTACGTATCGAAATAAAAACATTTGAAAATTGTAAGAATTTATTTTTCTTTGCACAGAATTATTTAACCATTAAATTATAAAATTATGTCTGATATTGCTTCAAGAGTTAAGGCTATTATCGTAGAAAAACTAGGTGTTGACGAAAGCGAAGTTACGCCAGAGGCTTCATTCACCAACGATTTAGGTGCAGATTCTTTAGATACCGTAGAATTGATTATGGAATTTGAAAAAGAATTCAATGTAGCTATTCCTGATGATCAGGCTGAAACCATCGGTACAGTTGGTCAAGCGATTGCTTATTTGGAAAAAAACGTTAAATAGAATTACGCTTTTTCAGTATAAATGGAATTAAAAAGAGTAGTAGTAACAGGGTTGGGTGCGCTCACTCCTATAGGCAATAATGTTCCCGATTTTTGGGAAGGATTGACTAACGGGGTGAGTGGCGCTGCTCCTATTAAGGGTTTTGATACTGAAAAGTTCAAAACCAAATTCGCATGCGAGGTTAAAAATTTTAATCCGGAAGATTTTTTGGAGAAAAAAGAAGCCCGCAAGCTAGATCCGTTTGTACAATATGCTCTTGTAGCAACAGATGAGGCTGTGAAGGATGGTGGTTTTGATTTTGAAAAATTAGATACCAACCGGATCGGAGTAATCTGGGGCGCAGGCATAGGTGGGTTGAAAACTTTCCTGGATGAAATTTCGAATTTTGCCAAGGGAGATGGTACGCCAAGATACAATCCATTTTTTATCCCTAAAATGATTATTGATATTGCTCCAGGGCATATCTCGATCAAATACGGCTTACGTGGGCCAAATTTTGCAACTGTTTCGGCATGTGCTTCTTCAACAAACGCAATGATTGATGCATTTAACTATATCCGCTTGGGTATGGCTGATGTAATTATCAGTGGCGGTTCTGAAGCGATCATTAACGAAGCGGGTATGGGTGGTTTTAACGCCATGCATGCATTATCAACACGTAACGAAGATCCCGCAACGGCATCACGTCCTTTTGATAAAGACCGTGATGGTTTCGTAGCCGGTGAAGGTGCAGGGACTATTATTTTAGAAGAACTTGAACACGCAAAAGCAAGAGGTGCAAAAATTTATGCAGAACTTGTTGGCGGTGGAATGAGTGCTGATGCTAATCACATCACTGCACCACATCCTGAAGGTTTGGGCGCTAGAATGGTAATGACCAATGCACTAAAAGATGCTGGTTTAACAACTGCGGATATAGATTATATCAATGTACACGGTACTTCTACACCTCTTGGTGATATTAGTGAAACCAAAGCCATTGGTACATTATTTGGTGAGGATGCTTATCGTTTAAACATCAGCTCAACCAAATCGATGACTGGCCACCTTTTGGGTGCAGCTGGAGCTATTGAGGCTATTGCAGCAATTCTTTCTGTTAAAAATGACATTGTTCCTCCAACAATCAATCACTTTACAGATGATCCTGCATTTGACCCTAAATTGAATTTTACTTTTAACAAAGCGCAAAAACGTACCGTTAGAGCTGCTCTAAGTAATACCTTCGGTTTTGGCGGCCATAACGCTTCTGTTATTTTTAAGAAATACGAAGATTAATTTAAAACAGCCCTGCTATATAATTTTGTATGCTAGTTAAAAATAGATAACTTAGTTAAATATGCTAATTAGCCGTTAATTGTGTTATTTATTTAATGCCGATATTAAAATTATATAAACTTTACCTCTCTCCTGAAAAGGAGTTTGTTAAAAAGCTGAAAAACATTTTAGGCTTTGTTCCAGGCAATGTTACGCTTTATAAAATGGCGTTCAGGCATCGTTCTGTAGCAAAAGTTTTAAAAAATGGAAGCAGGAGCAGCAACGAGCGCTTAGAATTTTTAGGCGATGCTGTTTTAGGTTCGGTGATTGCAGAGCTGCTTTTTAAACATTACCCCTACAAAGAAGAAGGTTTTTTAACCGAAATGCGTTCGAAGATTGTAAACCGGGCTAATTTAAATCAGCTGGCAAAGAAAATTGGTTTTGATAAGCTTATTCAGTTCGATCAACGTTCAGTGAGCATACAAACCAAGCACAATTCAATGCTGGGCGATGCTTTTGAAGCCATAGTGGGTGCTATCTACATGGATAAGGGCTACAACTTTACCAAAGAATTTTTATTGCGCAGGATCGTAAAACCTCATATCGATATCCACACCTTAGAACTTACAGAAACCAATTTCAAAAGTAAACTGATCGAATGGTGTCAACGCCATAGTAAGGATGTAATGTTCGAACTGGCAGAAAATGGGGAAGGCGAAAGCGCTAAATTATTTACCATTAGTGCAGTAGTAGAAGGCGAAAAAGTGGGTACCGGAAGAGATTACAATAAGAAAAACGCAGAAAAATTAGCGGCCGAAAAAGCTTGTGAAGCGTTGAGTATTTAGAAGGTTTATTGGTTCAGTAGTCATTAGTTTATTGGGTTAACTGTATAAATCGGTTAATTGTGCAAGCCTGTTAGAACTTGCCGCTAAATGCCATATGTTAACCTAACAAACAAACCACTTCTGATCTCCGTCACAGGGCTTCAGACTTAATTTTATACATGCACAACGCCAAACACCCCTCTTCAAACTGACTCATGACTACGGACTTAAGACTCCCGACTAAAACCTACTTCCCCTTCCCTAACGTATCCGTAAATTTCTTCGAAGATTCTTTAATGTATTTAATGTAATCGTAGCTGTTCCAGTATTGAGCTTTATCAAATTCCGGGCGACAGTTTAACATGTATTTCTCTAAAGTATCGCCTCTTAATTCGGTATTGTTTTTAATAATGCTCTGGTTGAAGTATACGTCAATTTGCGATTGTTTGATTTCATTATCGGCATACCTGCCAAATCTCCGTGCATTTTTAGGGTCAGTGCCAAATAAGTTATATAGTGCATTTAAAGGACTGAATATAGCAGACAAAACGGTTGTTTTACCACCATTGTACACCCCCTTATTTTTAAACTCGCGCTTAATTTCGTCCAGATCCTCTTTTTTGGTATTTCCCCTAATGGTAACATCGGCTAGCGTAGTACTTCCTCTAACCAGATAAACTACCAGGTCTTTTTCACTGTTTACCACCACACGCTGATCGATCAGATCCCTTTTAATTACCAGTAGTGTATCACCAATTCTGGCCTTTAGCTGGAACATACCGATGTCATTACTGCCCACACCGATTCCGGTGCGCAGGTTGGTAATTTCTGATAAGGCAATCCTGATATTTGAACCTTTTTCTATAACCACACCTTTCACAATAAAATCCTGTGCCTTTGTAATGAAGCCGACTGAGGTAAAGACGAAAAGTATAATGGCAAATTTTAAATTTTTCATTGTGTGTTATTTGTGTTTCTCAAGGTATCGGTATATTTCTTTGCCGATTCTTTGATGTATTTAACAGCATCGTAATTGCTCCAGTTAATGGTAGTGCTGCGTGTTGGGTAATAATCGAGCAAAAAATTATCGAGGTCTTTCCCTGTTAATGTTGTATTTTTCGAAACGAGGCTTTTATTAAAAAACTTATCCACTTCGATTAGACTTAATTCCTTTTTGTAATACCGATTAAAGTTACGGGCTCTGGCTGGTGTTTTGCCAAAAAGCTCGTAAAAAAATGTTAAGGGGCTACCGCCAAAAGGACTGAGCAATACCAACGGTGGTTTACCTTCAAAAAACGAACCATTCCGTTTAAAGTCTCTTTTTATACCTTCCATTTCCTGCTTTTTGTTTTGGCCTTTAACGGTTACTTCCTCAAGCATTGTACTCGCTCTAACCAGATAAACAACCAGATCATCGTCTGTTTTAATGACTACTTTTCGATCGGTTAGATTTCTTTTTTGAATTAACAGCGTATCGCCAATGCGAGCATTTAACTGAAAAATTCCGATATCGTTACTCGTTGCCCCCATTTTACTGCGGATATTGGTAATCCCAGCCAAGGCAATCCGCACATTCGATCCTTTTTCGATCACTACACCTTTCAGCACAAAATCCTGCGCCTTGATTTTTAAGCCTTGTGTTAAGATGATCAGTAAAAGAAAGAGTTTTAAATGATTCATGGTGTACTTAAAGTATCTAAATATTGTTT
This sequence comes from Pedobacter kyonggii, assembly GCF_004310665.1. Classification (GTDB taxonomy): domain Bacteria; phylum Bacteroidota; class Bacteroidia; order Sphingobacteriales; family Sphingobacteriaceae; genus Pedobacter; species Pedobacter kyonggii. The sequence continues at coordinate 18,199 of NZ_SIXF01000036.1, forward strand.
TGCTGATTTCTTAATGTATCCAGCGGCATCATAAGTATTCCAATCTTTAATCTGTTTATATTTCGGCCTGTAATCCAACATAAACTTATCCATTTGCTTTGCTGTTAATGTTGTATTATTTTTAACAATCCTAATGTTAAAAAACCGATCTATCTCTAATTCTTCTTTTTCTTTATCATAATAGCGATCAAACCGTCTGGCATTTTTCCGTTCGGCACTAAACAATTCCATAATGGCTGCCAGCGGGTAACGTGCATAATAAAGCGGATTTCTTTTCTTACCATAAAAATAAGTTTTCTTACGGTGTTCTAACCTAACAGCAGATAAGTTTTGTTGTTTGTTCTCTGCCTTAATTGTTACATCTTCCAACAGTATGTCGGCCCTAAGAAGTTTTACAACCAAATCCTGATCATTGATTACCACAACAGTAACATTATCAAAGTGCCTTTTATTGATGACCAGGGTATCACCAATTTTGGCCTTGATCTGAAAGAACCCCATATCATTACTGCCAACCGCTTGTTTGTTACTGATATTGGTTACTACAGCCAATGCAATGCGGATCTGTGTTCCCTTCTCTAAAATGACGCCTTTGGCCAAAGTAATTTGGGGGAGCGTTTTTTTAGGCAAAATGAACAATAGGAATGAAAGTGATAGCGTAATCAAAAATGCTTTCATATCTATAAGATATTTTTTGTAAAATTAACATTTGTTACCCTTGCAAACTGTTAAAGAAACGTTAATAACCATGAGAAAGCTATTGGGCGGATTTTACTTAATGTATTCGGCAATTGTATTTTTCATACTCATGGTAATCGTTTGCCCCTTTATTGTCATCAGTACAAGCATTTTTAGGGAGAAAACCGGGAGGAAAATCGCTTTCTATTTTCTAAAATTCTGGGCATGGGGTTTTAGCCTGTTTACCTGCCTATGGTTTTCCGCGAATAACGCAAAAATCGATACTTCCAAATCGTATATCTATGTAGGCAACCACAGTTCATTTTTAGATGCTGTCGCCATTGTAATCTGCATTCCGCAGGCCTTCAGCCCACTGGGAAAGATCGAAATGCTTAAAATCCCGGTATTTGGCTGGATTTATAAACGTTTAGTAGTGATGATTGATCGAAGTAGTAGAGAAAGCCGCGACCATTCTGTAGCTGAACTGAGAAAAAACCTGGCCGATGGACAATCGATCCTGATTTTCCCCGAAGGAACCATGAATAAATCAGACAAGCCTTTAAATCCATTTTATGATGGCGCGTTTCGCCTTGCGATAGAAACCCAAACACCGATTTTACCTTTTGCCATATTGAATAGTAAAGCTCACCTACCCAGAATAAATCCACTTTTACTCAACCCAGGGGTGATTAAAACTGTATTTGGGGAAGCTATAGAGATGAAAGGATTGGTTGCAGAAGATCTGCAAGAACTGAAGCGAAAAACATTTAATGCCATTTTAAGCTTGTTGGAAAAAGTAGCATAACATTGCATTTTGTTAGGAAATAAAGGCTCCGGCACTTTTGGCTAAATCAGTCCTGCTGTCAGTTTTATCCCGATGAAGGATCGGAATAATGAAAAGCGGGGCTGCAATTACCAAAGAATATTGAACGCTGATTTTCTAAATATTTATAACATTGCTCTTAATTGTTATTCTACACAGTTCACGCCTTGGCCATTATTATTTCTCCTTTCGGCTTAAAACCCTATCTTTGCGCATGATAAAATCCATGACAGGATACGGCTTAGCAACAGCCGATTATGCAAATGCGAAGTATAGTGTCGAAATCAAATCGCTCAACAGTAAATTCCTGGAGCTAAATTTAAAATATCCTAAAGCTTTTTCTGATAAAGAGCTGATCTTACGCAACATCTGCAGTAAAGACATCGAAAGAGGAAAAGTAAGTTTAAGCATCAATGTAGAACGCACCAACGGTGAAGTTACGGGTGCTACCATCAATACAGCCTTATTAAGCCACTACTATAAACAACTTATTGCCGTTAACAACGAATTAGGTGCTGATAGCAGTAACTTATTGCAAACAGCGTTAACTTTTCCTGATGTAATCAGTTACAAGGAAGAAAGCGTAAGTGAGGATGAATGGAACCATTTGTTTCAAATTTTCACCTCGGCCTTGGCCAATTTCAATAAATTCAGAGAAGATGAAGGTGCTGTTTTAAAGGCTGATTTAGAACTGAGAATTAAAAACATTCTTTCTTATTTCAAATCGGTTGAGGAATTAGAGCCTAAAAGAATTACTGCAATCCGCGATAAATTCACCCAATTTCTTGATGATGCGGTAGGTAAAGTGAATATTGATCAGAACCGTTTTGAACAGGAATTGATTTATTATATCGATAAAATCGATATAACTGAGGAAAAAACACGTTTAAAAAGCCATTGCGATTATTTCTTGCAGACTTTAGCAAGCAAAGAAGCAAATGGAAAGAAAATGGGTTTCATTTCTCAGGAAATTGGAAGAGAAATTAATACCATGGGTGCTAAAGCAAATGATGCCCAAATGCAACAATTTGTTGTAGGTATGAAAGAAGAGTTAGAAAAGATAAAAGAACAGTTATTGAATGTGTTGTAGCGTTAGGCGGAAAGCGATAAGTGCTTAACGCCAGACGCCAATCGCAAAATTTTTAAAAATGCAAGGCAAATTAATCATATTTTCGGCACCATCAGGAGCAGGTAAAACCACTATAGTACACCATTTATTAACGAAATTTCCTGAGCTGAGCTTTTCTATTTCTGCAACTACCCGCGAATTGAGAGGCGCTGAAACACATGAAAACGATTACTATTTTATTAGTAAAGAAGAGTTTTTGCACAAAGTAGCCCGCCAGGAATTTGTGGAATTTGAAGAAGTTTATAACGGAACTTTTTATGGCACTTTACGCTCAGAAATAGAGCGCATCTGGAATGAAGGCAAGCACGTTATTTTCGATATTGATGTAGAAGGTGGTATCCGATTAAAAAGAAAATATGAAGAAGATGCTTTGGCCATTTTTGTTCAGCCACCATCATTAGATGTTTTAAAGGAACGTTTAAGTGGCCGTGGTACAGATAGCCCAGAAAAATTACAGGAACGTTTTATCAAAGCTGAAAAAGAATTGCTTTATGCCGATAAATTTGATGTGATTTTAAAAAATTACGACCTGGCTACAGCTTGTGCAGAAGCAGAGCAATTGGTGGGCGATTTCTTAAAAAGTTAGCAGTTTATAGTTTCCAATTTTCAGTTTTGGGCTTATAAAAAATACCTAAATAATATCATAGTTCTAAATAGAATCACTTTATGGGCGATTTTTCTGATTTACTAGCTGATAAGAGGTCATTTGAGTTGGCTATGAATATTTTTGAGGTCAGCAAGTCTTTCCCAAAAGAAGAAATGTATTCATTAACCGATCAGATCAGGAGATCTTCGAGATCTACCAATATCTGCCTTGTTGAAGCTTATAGAAAACGTAGATACAGAGCCCATTTTATCAGCAAATTGTCAGACAGTGATATGGAAAATAGCGAAACAAAAGGCTGGTTAAAATTTGCATTAGAATGTAAGTACCTTGCTGAAGAACGATATACGAAATTAACGCTACAAAGCGATGAAATTGGAAAACTGCTAAATCACATGATGAATAATCCAGAAAAATATGGCGTTATTTAACTGTTAATATTATCCAACTGAAAATTGTCAACTGCCAACTGAAAACTGTGCACATGAAAACTGGTCTTTTCTTTGGTTCATATAACCCCATCCATACCGGGCATTTAATTATCGCCAATTACATGGCTAACCATACCGAGCTTGATGAAGTATGGCTGGTTGTGTCGCCACATAATCCCTTAAAAGATAAAAGTGGCTTAACCAATATGTACGACCGTTTGGAAATGGCCAAGTTGGCTACCGAAAATGCAGAACATATCCGTGTGAGCGATATCGAATTTGCATTGCCTCAGCCATCTTACACCATTGATACCTTAACCTATCTTCATGAAAAATATCCTGAAAAGCAATTTGTACTCATTATGGGTGCCGATAATCTGGTATCATTCAAAAAATGGAAAAACTACGAGGTGCTTTTAAAAAACTATCAGATTTATGTTTATCCGCGCCCTGAGGCGAATGTAAGCGAGTGGGAAAATCATCCTTCCATTACTTTTACCAAAACCCCTTTAATGGAAATTTCGTCAACTTTTATACGCAAAGCCATTAAAGAGAAAAAGAATGTTCAGTTTTTCCTGCCCGATAAAGTCATCGATTTCATTGAAGGCAAGGGAATGTATAAATAGCAGCGATCAATATTTGTAACCTATACAGCACCTAAAAAAAGCAACAGGCTTACAACATATTGTATTAAATCGATTACTTGGATTGGTTTTTGTTTAATTCGCCTTTTGATTACTAATTTAGCGGCAGCAGATACAACAAAACACGTGAAAAAAAACTTATTTATACTCATTGCCCTTTTTGGCGCTGCATTTTCGGCAAGCGCACAACAGAAAACCTATTTAGAATTATTGGCCAATCAACCTAAATGGGTAGATTCGGTTTTTAACAAACTTAACCGCAGAGAGCGTATTGCGCAGATGTTCTTTGTTAGAGCGCATACCAATCTGGGTAAAAAATATACCGATTCGGTTGGTCAGGTAATAAAAAAAGAACAATTGGGTGGGGTTATCTTTTTTCAGGGAGGCCCTGGCCGGCAGGTTTTAGCCACCAATGCCTATCAAAAATTAAGCAGGGTACCGTTAATTGTGGCAAATGATGGTGAATGGGGCCTGGGCATGCGTTTGGATAGTACCATTTCTTATCCTTATCAAATGACTTTGGGTGCCATCCAAAACAAAGAATTATTGTATAAAATGGGTCTTGAAGTGGCCAAAGATTACAAGCGCATGGGGATGCAGATGAATTTAGCTCCTGATGCCGATATCAATAACAACCCTAAAAACCCCGTAATCAATTACCGTTCTTTCGGCGAAAATAAATATAACGTAACCAGTAAGGTTGCCTCTTATATGAAAGGTATGCAGGATGGCGGTTTATTAACTACGTTGAAACATTTCCCTGGTCATGGCGATACTGATGTAGATTCGCACTACGATTTACCACAGCTTACTTTCTCTGCTACACGTTTAGATACGTTGGAGATATATCCTTTTAAAGAGCTGATTAAACAGGCCGCATCGGGTGTGATGATTGCCCACATGAACATCCCATCGTTAGATGCTACACCAAACTTACCTTCTACCCTGTCTAAACCGATTGTCACAGGCATTTTGAAACAGAAATTAGGCTTTAAAGGTTTGATTATCTCTGATGCAATGGATATGAAAGGCGTGGTAAAATATTTCAAAAATGGTGAAGCTGATTTAATGGGTATTATTGCCGGAAACGATATTATTGAATTATCTGAAAACAGCGACAGAGCCATTAAATTAGTGCGTAAGGCCGTAAGACAAGATCGTGTAAGCATGGCCGAAATAGACCAGAGTGTGCGTAAAATATTGACCGCAAAATACTGGGCAGGCCTGGCTAAGCGCGATACGGTTGTAACCCAAGGTGTTGTTGCGGGTGTAAACCGCAAGTCGAGCAATGCTTTGGTGCAGGAACTTGCCAATGCATCAGTAACCCTACTAAAAGGTAAAGATTATATCAAGCGCCTCATCCCGATCAGAAGAACGGCCATTATCAGCATCGGTGTACCTTCGGTTACCACTTTCCAAAAAGAGGTTTCAAAAGGTTATTATAATTCTGTTTATTATGTGCTGGATAAAGATGCCAATGCTACTCAGATTTCCAACATCGCCCGCGAAATCGGCGCATTTGATCAGGTGATTGTGGGTATTCACGATAGTCGTGCAAGACCAGCCAATAATATCCCGCTAAATGCAGGCGTAAAGAATTTTATTAAAGAATTATCGGCCAAGAATGCTGTTTTTGCGCTCTTCGCAAACCCATATAATCTGGCCGGTTTATCAGGATTGGAAAACAGTAAAGGTTTGGTTGTTGCATATCAAAAAGAAGATTATATGCAGATTTCAGCTGCAGCTGTAATTAATAACAGATTGGCACCAACAGGAAAATTGCCTGTAGGCGTGGCGCCATTCTATAAATTCGGCGACGGATTATAGATTTTTACCCCTAAGACACAAAGAATTAATATCAGGTGAGAATATTTTGTCATTCTGAGCGCAGCGAAGAATCTTTTGCCACAGAGAAGTGGATTAATATTCCGCATTAGCCTCACCAATCGTCACCCTGAATTTATTTCAGGGTCTCTATTAATAGTTTTATCTTTGGTCTTTCAACTTTTGTCTTTTAGCTTTCCTTAAAACAATTTCACTCTCAAAACGATTATCTAATATAAACCTTAATGTTATGATAGATCCAGAAGATGACAATTATTCAAACGATCCGAATGATGCTTTACGCAGAGAGGATGATGTTGAAAATATCAACGAAATTAATGGCGACGACACCAGTATTGAACATGATAAAGATCTGCTCAAGCAGGCCGACGAGGCATCAAGAGCATCTTATGAGCTAAACCTCGATGATAAGGAAGACGATTTAGACGATTAAAAAGAAAGCCGTTCCGATGAAATCTGAACGGCTTTTTTATCTAAGTTTTGACAAACCCTACCCACTAACCTTTAAACTCCTATTTCGCTTTGTAAGTTTCAGGATTAACAGCTGTTGTTGTCCATCCTTTTAAAAAGGAAGTGATTTTCTTTACATCATGTCCAACTTTCTTTTTACCATTAGCGCCAATTTCTTCGGTTTCTAAGTAAGAAGAATTTTCGATGTGCAATACTTTGCCTTTCCCATCCAGAATTAAAAATACCGGAAAACCAAAACGTTGAGGATAGCCTAAGCTGGCTAAAACAGGTTCGTTTTTATTTTCAGGGCTGTAATTAACCAGAACAGTTTCAAAATTATCGTTAATGTATTTTTTCAGCGTTGCTGTGCTATCAACTAAATTATGAAAGGCTATACACCAACTGCACCAATTACCACCAACCTGCAACAAAACATGTTTATTTTCTTTGGCAGCTTTTGCAACCGCCGCAGCAATTTCGGCTTTGGCATCCGCTTGTGGGTTATAGATATGAACGCCTTCTTTTTTCGCCTGACTAAACGCCGCTGTCGAAATCAACACAGCAGTTAATAAAATGATTAATTTTTTCATGATTTTCGATGAATAATAATAGCAAATGTAATAAAGTCTAGGGTTACAATGGATTATTCGCGAATTCTTTACAGAGCGGAAACAGTCCGTAGTCCGTAGAATGGAAAGGGATTAAGAACGAAGGTTTAATCAAATATGAATTTTTACATTATCCATCCCAATTCTCCATCTTCCATTTTTACCTATCTTTGTTTTCCAATGGATTTTTTAGACATACATACCCACAAAGTTGCCACCCAACCTGGGGTAATCAGCATTCAAAGTTTGTCGTTAACCAGCGATTTTTTTTTAGCGATGCCTAAAACCAAGCCAATTTCTGTTGGGCTGCATCCCTGGTTTGCTAAAATTGATCAACTCGAACTACAGATGAAATATCTAAGTGTTGTGGCCAATCAAACAAATGTGAAACAGATTGGAGAGTGTGGTTTAGATCGGCTGAGAGGTGAAAACCTGGAAAATCAGACCATAATCTTAGAAAAACAAATCGAATTGGCAGAAAAAACTAATAAACCATTGATTTTACATTGTGTTAAATGCTTTTCAGAGTTAATTGCAATTAAAGAACGATTAAAAGTTAAAGTACCGATGATTATTCATGGTTTTAACAAAAATGAGCAGCTCGGCCGACAGCTACTGGACAAAGGTTTCCTTCTTTCCTTTGGAATAACTGCTTTAAAAGAAAATTCGGGTGCAGCTAAGCTGATTCAAAGTACCGATCAATTTTTCCTGGAAACTGATGCTTCGGATATCTCAATTGAAGAAATTTACCAGGCCGTGGCCAATTTAAAAAAATGTAGCATTGATGAGCTTAAAGCTCGTATTTTTGCAGACTGGAATAAATTGATTTTAATATAAATTTTAACAAACCGGCCACAAAACTAATGTTTTTAGTAAATTAGCATTAAATATCTCAACTCTAAAAAATATTATATTTATTGGTTTCATTGCTTAAGTTTTTAGTAACAAAAAGACCACTATAATTTCTCTAAACTAAATGCAATTAAAAAAAGAGCTTTTAACGCAAATACAATCTATCATAGCCTCTGCAAAAGAACGAGCAATACGTTCTGTTGAGACTGAAAGAATGCTTATGTATTGGCAAATTGGTAAAGTTATTTTTGAAGAAGAACAAAAAGGCAAAGATAGGGCTGATTATGGGGAATACCTTATTAAATCTATGTCCAATGAATTTCAACCAAAATTAGGGACAGGATTTTCGATTCGCCAATTAGAGCGTAATAGGCAATTTTATCGTGCTTTTCCAATTGCGTCTGCACTGCGGACGCAATTCAGTTGGACACATTACAAAATCTTGATGAGCATTGATAATCAAGATAAAAAAGATTTCTACATTGCCGAGACTGAAAAAAATAATTGGTCAGCAAGACAGTTAGAGCGGCAAGTAAATAGCCAATTATTTGAACGCCTATTGTTAAGCAACGATATTGAATCTGTTTTAGCTATAGCCAAAGCAGAAAAACATCCAACAGAACCAACACAGATTATTAAGGACCCAATGATATTAGAATTTTTGGGCTTAAAAAGGGAAGCAGCGTATTATGAAAAGGATTTAGAAACGGCAATCATTACCCACCTGCAAGATTTTTTATTAGAAATCGGTAACGGTTTCTCTTTTGTCGCAAGGCAGAAACGGATACATATTGATGGTGATGACTTTTTTATAGACCTCGTTTTTTACAATCGGTTATTACAATGCTTTGTAATAATAGAAATTAAAACAACTAAACTTAGTCACCAAGATATGGGACAGTTGCAGATGTATGTAAACTACTACGACCGTTTTGAAAAACAAAATTTCGAAAACCCAACTATTGGTATTTTACTATGCACCGATAAAAACGATGCTGTAGTAAAAATATCTTTGCCCGAAAATAATAAAACAATTATAGCGAGTAAATACCATCTCTACCTGCCGACAGAGCAGCAATTAATGGCTGAGATGAAAAAAGAAATTGAAAAACTAAGAAGTTAATAAAACATAATATGTCTGATGTTAGCTGGCTTTCGCGCTCTGCCCTCCTTGTTGGGAATGATGGAATAGATAAACTTCAATCGAAACATGTTTTAGTGATCGGTTTGGGCGGTGTAGGTTCTTTTGCTGCCGAATTTATATGCCGTTCTGGCGTTGGCGAAATGACCATTGTTGATGGTGATGTAGTTGACCCGACCAATCGGAACAGGCAGCTGCCTGCCTTGGCGACCAATCATGGTGTGAGCAAGGCCGAAATAATGCAAGAGCGTTTATTGGCCATTAATCCTGAATTAAAACTCCATGTGGTAAATACTTTTCTTAGTCCGGAGAAATGCAGGGAAATTTTAGAATCTGGCTTTGATTACATTATGGATTGCATCGACAGTGTAATGCCAAAAATCACTTTATTGGGAACTGCTCTTGAAAAGAATATCCCTATTGTTAGCTCAATGGGTGCCGGTGGCAAAATGGACCCTACCAGAATAAGGATTACATTGCTTCCTGATACTTATCAATGCGTTTTTGCCAGTTATGTGCGTAAAAGGTTGAACAAACTTGCAAATGCCAGCAAAATAAAGGCTGTCTTCTCAACAGAAGAAATGGATAAAAACTCGATGATCATGACTGATGGAAGTAATTTTAAGCGCTCCGCTTATGGCACAGTTTCTTACCTGCCTGCAGCATTTGGCGGTGCCTGCGCCTCGGTTGTAATCCGCGATCTGCTTGGTCTGCCAATCGAAATGGCCGAACGCCCTGCAAGGATCAGCCATAAAACACTGAATAAAAGGAAAAGTAAAAAATCCTAATAGAGATAGAATTGTTGATATCATGATTTCGAGAAAATTTTAAATTGTTGTAAGTTTAAAATTCGAGAGAAATCATATTATGCCCCAACCCCTCAAAATTCTTCAGGCCTCCGCAGGTTCAGGTAAAACATTCAGTCTTACCGCACATTACCTTACGCTGCTTTTTAGCGGAGAGAACAAATACCGCGAAATTTTAGCGGTAACCTTTACCAATAAGGCAACCGAAGAAATGAAAACCAGGATTCTGGAGGTATTGTTAGGATTGGCAAAAGGCAATCCATCGAAAAAAATCGAAGACTATCGGAAACTTATTTTACTCGCCTATCCGATATTAAGTCCACAGGAATTACAGTTTAAAGCAGATAAGATTTACCGGAAAATTTTGCACGATTACAGCCGCTTTTCTGTGAGCACCATTGATGGTTTTGTGCAAAAAGTAATCCGTGGTTTTGCTTTCGAATTGGGGCTAAATGCCGATTATAATTTAGAAATGAATTATGACAAGGTAAAGGATGATCTTGTAAATAAACTAGACGAAGCTTTAGACCATAATAAACAGCTCTTACAATGGATCATCGATCTGGCTATCGAACGCATCAGCGATAATAAAAGCTGGAACTATAAATTTGAACTATATAACTTAATTGGAGAAATATTTTCCGAACGTTTCCAGATTTTCGAAGATGCGGTAAGCACCCTTGGTTTGCAAAACATCGACGAATTATTTAAAAAATACATTAGCGTAACCAAAGATGAAATCAAAAACTTCGAAGATGAACTGGTTTCTCTGGCAACCGAAGCGAGTGAAGCCCTAAATGTAATCGGTGTAGAAACCGAGTACCTCAAAGGAAAATCGCGTAGCCCGCTTGCCAAAATTATCTTGGTAGCCAGGGGCGATTTTTCTAAAATTGAGCCACTTTTCAATTTAATCGACGAACCCAATGAGTGGTTTCAAAAAAATGCAAATTTTCCGGAGGCTTACGATACGGTAAATCCGATCCTCCAGAAATTAAAAACGCATTATTTAGTGCATTTACCAAATTACAGTCTGGCCATCGCTTTTAATAAAAATCTTTACTATTTAAGGTTGATGCAGGAAATTGCCGTACTATTGAAAGAATACCGGGCTGAAAATGACAATTTGCTCATTAGCGATGCACAAAAACTGATTTCCGGAATTACCGAAGATGCAGGCGATAACCCTTCTTTTATCTGGGAAAAAGTGGGCAACCGCTACCGTAATTTTTTATTCGATGAATTTCAGGATACCTCTACCAGCCAATGGGGAAGTTTTAAATCGCTCTTAACAAATGCGATGGCCACGCCTAGTCAGGATCTGATCGATCACCTGATTGTTGGCGACACCAAACAATCTATTTACCGCTGGCGCAATGGTGACTGGAACATCCTGCATAAACACGCCAAGTTAGATGTTGGTGCAGAGAATGTATTGGAAGAAAGTTTGGAAGAAAATTATAGAAGTGCCGAGAACATCATCACTTTTAACAATTTTCTTTACAAAGCTATCCCTTTAACGCTGCAGAACGAACTGAACGAAAACCTGGCAAGCAAACCTGAAAGCATCTCTAAATGGTGGCAGGAACAGCATTACCAACAGATTATTACCGATATTTATAGTGGCTCAACGCAGAACTTTGCCACCAATACCTTAAAAGGCGGAACCATCAAAATTAAAAAGTTCGGCAAAGATCATGCACCTAATGAAGCGCGTTTTACCGAAACCGTTTTCAGGGACATTGCTTTAGACGATATTGTTGAAGAAATAAATCATCTCAAAAACCATCAACAGTATGCCCTAAAGGATATTGCCATTTTGGTGCGTTCGAATAGTGAAGCCTTACTGACGGTTAAAAAATTAATGGGGCATAACTTACCGGTTTTATCGGGCGATGCTTTATTGATTTCGAACAACTCGGCTATACAGCTCATCATTAATACCTTGAAAGTGCTCATTGGTCTAGAATCGCAAACAGCATTATATAAAGCCAATTGCATAGCACTATATCATTCCCTGCACGAGAAAGAGATCGACGCCAATTATTATTTAAATCTTAACAATAAGCCTTTAAATACACTCACCGAAGTTTTACCTGTGGCTTTGTGCGAGAACTGGCAAAGCTGGTTACAGCTTCCCCTGCCTGAATTGGTTGAGATTTTAATTGAAAGCTATGGGTTAAAAAACCTGACCGCCAATTTGCCCTATTTGTTGGCTTTTAGAGATCTCACCGCTTCTGCTGGCAAGCTTGGCGAAAAAGGTATCATTTCCTTTTTAACGTGGTGGGAAGAAGACGGCATTAAAAAATCACTACCCTCGCCAGAAGGCGCAGATGCCATACAGATCATCACCATACATAAATCTAAAGGACTGGCCTTTCGGGCTGTTTTTGTACCGTTTTGCAACTGGGAAATTAAAGGTAAACCGAACGGCACTTTTTGGGTCTCTTCTGAAGAAACGGTTTACAAGGAACTAAAAGGCATTCCATTAAAATATAATGAAGCCCTGGCCGATTCAGCCATTGCAAAGGCATATTATGAAGAGTTACTTTATAATAATATGGATGCATTGAACATGCTTTATGTGGCTACCACACGTTCAAAAGATTATTTGTACATCGCCACGATGGCAAAAAAAGAGCTAAAATTGTCCAATATGGGCGATGTAATTAATTTCACTTTCGATGAGCAGTTTGATGAAAACGGCGTGTACGAAATTGTTGATTATGTATCCGTTGAAAGCAAATCAGAGGATTTGAATTTTATCGATTTAAAAAGTTACCCTACCACAAGCCGCTTATCAGAGTTATATATCCCTTCAGAAGACAAACATTTAAAGCATTTGGTCAATATTGAAAAATCAGGAAGAAAAGGTTCGTTGTTACATGATATCCTGGCCAGTGCCAGTACTTCAAAAGAGGTAAATGATTATACAGGCAATCTGGTTTTGCAAGGCATTATCAAGGTAGAAGAAAAGCAGAAATTAATAGATTCGGCACTTGAAGTATTAAATAATCCCGAACTTAAGGCCATTTTGGGTAAAGCGAGCGAAAGTATCGTAGAAAAAAATATTATTGATGCCCACGGTAAGCTTCATCGTCCAGACAGGGTATTGATCAATGCCGATGAGGTAATTATTCTGGATTATAAATTTACTTTGGAAGAAAGCGACAAACACATCGAGCAGGTAAATAATTACAGGGTACTGCTTTCAGAAATGGGCTATCAAAACATTAAAACCTATCTTTTTTACGCGATTAAAGGCAAGTTGAAATTAGTATAATATGGAAGGAATAAATGCTTTATATGGTAACATATTAAATATACTGAAAAGATATAGAGCTGATGCTTATAAAGCAATTAATACAGCAATGGTAATCTCATATTGGCAAATCGGCAAAGAAATCGTTGAAAACGAACAAGGAGGGAGTGTAAAAGCATCATACGGAGATGAAATTTTACAATCATTATCCAAAAAATTAACCGCTGATTTTGGCAAGGGTTTTTCTTATTCCAACTTGAGAAATTTTCGCCAGTTTTATCTCACTTATCCAAATGACCAAATCTGCTACGCAGTGCGTAGCATTTCTCAAAACACTGATAATCAACCCAATGAAATATCGTACGCACTGCGTAGCAATTTGAGCTGGACACATCACAGATTAATAATGAGAGTTGATGATATGCAGGCAAGAACATATTATTTAAGTGAAGCGGAAAACCAACAGTGGAGCTCAAGGGAATTGGAGAGGAACATTAATTCATCTTACTTTCAAAGGCTTCTGTCAAATCATAAAGAAATAAGCCTAGCAGGTCATGCAAAACAGGCTTCAGAAAATTTCATTAAAGATCCTTATGTTTTAGAATTTTTGAATATTGAACAACCGTCAACATTAAATGAGAAAGAAATAGAAACCAGGATAATCAACCATCTACAGCAATTTTTATTAGAGCTAGGCAAAGGTTTTTCTTTTGTAGGCAGACAATTTAGAATAAGCACAGAAACCAGTCATTTTTATATTGATCTGGTATTCTACAACTATATCCTTAAATGCTTCGTCTTATTTGATTTAAAAACCAGTAAACTTACCCATCAAGATGTTGGCCAAATGGATATGTATATTAAAATGTTCGATGATCTGAAGAAACAAGAAAGTGATAATCCAACCATTGGCATCATCCTTTGCACGGATAAGGAAGAAACGGTTGTTAAATATTCAATGTTGAAGGATAGTAAACAATTGTTCGCGTCAAAGTATCAAATGTATTTGCCGACTGAGAAACAGTTAGCAGATTGGATTAAAAACGATAAAGCAATTATCGAATTGCAATTAAAAAACCGAGACAACGATTAAAACGCGATACATGAAACCATTTTTACAGGAAGTTGCAGAAGATTTAGTTATCAGGCTTGGAAATCAGCTGGAAAACTGTGCCATTGTTTTTAACAATAAACGCCCATCGGCCTATTTGCAGAAACACTTTGCCGATATTATTGGCAAGCCTTTTTTCAGTCCCTCATTTTTTACCATCCAAGAATTTTTCGCCAGTTCTACCAGTTATAAAATAGCTGATTTTTATCTCCAGTTTTTTACTTTACACCGTATTTATAACCAACAGCTTGCCGAAGAGCAACTGGAAAGCATTTCGAGCCATAAATTTTTCCCATTGGCCAAGATCATCTTAAGCGATTTTAACCAGATTGATGCCGACCTTGTTGATGCAGAGAAACTATACCGTGATTTGGAAGATATTTCAGTCATAAATAAAGATTTCGATTATTTAAGTCCCGAGCAATACGAATTTCTTTCCCATTTCTGGACATCCTATTCTGAAGGAAAACACAAAAAACAACAGGAATTGTTCATCAAGATGTGGCGCAGGATGCCCAAGCTTTACCATAAATTCCACTCAACGCTTAAAGAACAGGGATATTTAACCAACGGCTCTGTTTATCGCCACCTGGCCGATGACATTACCAATCACCAGGAATTTATTTCGAATTTTGACAAGGGCAAGATCATTTTTGTAGGTTTTAATGCTTTGAGCAGCGCCGAAGCCAAAATATTTACCCAGCTACAAGAAGCTGATAAAGCATTGTTTTATTTTGATGCCGATACCTATTATTTAGATGATATATCGCAGGAAGCCGGTTTGTTTTTACGCAAAAACATTAATCAGTTAGGCTTAAAAAACGTATTTGCTGAGCAGGAAAGTTTAATGAAATCTGCAGAACACCATGTGGAGGTTTTCAAGGTTCAGGGGCAATCGGCACAGGCCAAAATTCTGAATAACATTTTAGAAGAAGATTATACAGATGCAGCAACCGTTGGAAAAACAGTGGTGGTTTTAGCAGATGAGAGTCTGTTGATCCCAACTTTACAGACGATTCCAACCACATTTAACGGAAAAGAAATCGATCTTAATGTAACCATGGGTTTTGCGCTGTCAACCTCAAGTATTTTTGGTTTGGTTGATTTATGGTTGGGCAGCCAATTGGAGATTTTACAGCGGGATAAAGTAAGCTACAAAAATGTAGAAGCTTTTTTAACCCATCCCTTAACAGGCCTTACCCAAAAAATGCGTGATAAAATTTTAACCGCATTGCTGGAAGAAAACCAGGTGGAGATCGATCATAAACGATTATTACGCCAAAGTGGGCTGTTTGAAACTTTTTATAAAAAAATAGATGATCCGCAGTATGTAGTAACCAATTTACTCGATGTATTGGATTATGTGTTAACAAGATTATCGAATGCGAAAACATTAAAAAAAATCGATGCAGAACTATTCGTAAAAACCATTCAGGAGTTAAATAGATTACACGATACTTTTAGCAACCACATCGGTAAAGAGGAAATCCCTTTTGTAATTTACCTCGTTCAAAAATCACTGCAGGCCATTGCCGTACCGCTTTCAGGCGATCCGTTAAATGGGATACAGGTAATGGGATTACTCGAAACGCGAAACTTAAATTTCGATAAAGTGGTAATTTTGGGTTTCAACGAAGGTATTATTCCAAAATCATCAATTGGCAATAGTTTTATTCCTGATTCTATACGTCGTGTTTACGGTCTTCCGGTTCTTGAAAATCTTGACGCGATTTCCTCTTACATGGTATACCGTCTATTACAGAGAGCAAAGAATATCAATTTTGTCTATAATAGCTTAACAGACGAGTCTACTTCAGGCGAAGCCAGCAGAATTTTAAAGCAACTTGAGTACGAAAGCGGTTTCGATTTTACCTATAATGAGCTTAATCTGGAGGTAAAAACCGAGCCTTTTAAGGGAGTAAAGATCGAGAAAACCAATAATTCCTTTATCCAGGAAACACTTCAGAAATACCTCGACAAAAAGAAGGTGCTTTCGCCATCGGCACTTACCCAATATATATCCAACCCGATAGATTTCTTTTTCAATTACATTGCGGGCATTAAAGAGCCTAAAGAGATCAGTGCAGTGGTAGAAGCCAACGAAATCGGCTCGATTTTACACAAAGTGATGGAGTATTTTTACGAGGATTTAAGGTCGGCTGAAATTACTGCAGAGCGGATTAAAGAGAAACGGAAACAGATTCCCACTTTGATACAAAAAGGTTTTAATGCCGTGATGTTTAAAAATCCCGATACTGTGATGGAATACAAGGGAATGCAAAAGGTAATTTTATCAATCGTTGATGCTTATGTAAACATCATTTTAAATCAGGACGAAGCCCAAACGCCATTCAATATTATTAGTCTCGAACAAAAAGTAGAAGCCGAAATCAGTTTCCCGCTTAAAGGAAGAGATGCAAGCGTTAAAATATTTGGTTTTATAGACCGTGTTGATTTAAAAGATGGGGTAACTAAAATTATTGATTACAAAACAGGAAGTGATAAATTAACTTTTAAAGATATCCCAGAGTTGTTCAATTCTGATGGCAAACATATCAACAAAGCATTAATCCAAACTTTATTGTATACGTATGCTTATGAACAATTCTCGGGCAGAAGTTTTGTAGAGCCCAACCTGTATGTAGTAAAAACAATGAGTGTAGATGGCGTTTGGTTTAAGTCAGGCAGGCAAAATCTATCGGGAGCTTATTTAGAAGAAATTAAACCGGAATTTCTTGCCGAATTAAGGAAAAAGTTAACCGAACTTTTCGAAGCCCCCTATTTTGTCGCCAGTACAGTTGAGGATAATTACAAATATTCTATTTATAAAACTTTATTTGGAAAATAGTTTCAACCGCAAAGAAATAAAGTAAATCGCAAAGAGCGCCAAGTGCTCAGTAAAATAACCACAGAGCACACAAAGTAAGCCACAGAGTACTCAGAGGAGGATTGAAAAATATCGACTTCGTGTCCTCCGTGAAAATCTCCGTATGCGCTGTGGTAAAACAAAACTTTGTGTGCTTTGCGAAAAACTTTGCGTGCTTGCGGTTAATCTCTTAAATTTAAAAATGCTAACCTTAAATTTCACAAAATTTCCCATACTCGAAACTGAACGTTTAATTCTCCGCGAACACGATCTTGCTGATGCCGAAGCTCTTTTTGCCATGCGTACCAATGAAACGGTAATGAAATACATTGATAGGGAAAGACCCAAAGATATTTTTGAGATCAAAGATTTTATCTCACGTTTTAGAAATGGTTACGAAAATGGCGATAACCTGGCCTGGGTAATCGCATTAAAAGAAAATCCTGAGCAAATGATCGGATCTGTAGGTTATTGGCGGACAGATTTTGCTAACCACAGGGCTGAAATTGGTTACATGCTTCATCCCGATTATTGGAGAAAAGGAATTATTTCCGAAGCATTAAAGAGATCAATTGCATTTGGCTTTGAAGAGGTTAATCTACACACCATCAGTGCCAACATTAATGTAGAAAACGATGCTTCAAGACAAATGCTGATCAAACACGGATTTGTAAAAGAAGCACATTTTAAACAAGATTATTATTTTAGAGGCCAGTTTCTCGATAGTGAGATTTATGGCTTATTAAACCCAAATCATTAAATCATGGCAAAAAATGACAGGCTTTAAAAAAAATGGTCATCATCTCCGTAGTGGAGAGATCCATTATGTGCTAGTTTTCTATCTTAAACAATAGCAGCAATATTTCATTTTAAAGACGATATTTCGGAAAAAGCACAAGCTTTGATACATTAAGCTAATCAAAAACACAATTGCCCAATATTATTTCTTCTTTTAACAGATAAACAAAAAATACAGCATCAAAAAGCCTGAATAATTAGGCAGATTGCCTATAATTATTACAAAACATAGGCATTTTAGCCTTTGGTTTCAAAGCGATTAATAATTATATTTGCCACCGTTATTAAAATTTACAATGAGAGAAATCCAATTTAGAGAAGCACTACGCGAAGCCATGAGCGAAGAAATGCGTAAAGATGACCGCGTTTTTTTATTAGGTGAAGAAGTAGCAGAATATAACGGTGCGTACAAAGTAAGTCAGGGTATGCTTGACGAGTTTGGTGCGAAACGCATTATCGATACCCCGATTGCCGAACTAGGTTTCGCAGGTATTGCAACTGGTGCAGCAACAGCAGGCCTTATTCCAATTGTGGAATTTATGACTTTTAACTTCTCATTAGTAGCTATTGACCAGATTATCAACGGAGCTGCTAAAATTTTATCAATGAGCGGTGGTCAGTTCTCATGCCCTATGGTTTTCCGCGGCCCAACAGGTAACGCAGGTCAATTAGGTGCGCAACACTCTCAAAACTTCGAAAACTGGTTTGCAAATACACCAGGATTAAAAGTGGTAGTTCCAGCTACTCCTTACGATGCAAAAGGATTATTAAAACAATCAATTATAGATCAGGATCCAGTTATTTTTATGGAGTCTGAAGTAATGTACGGCGATAAAGGCGATGTTCCTGCAGAAGAGTACTATATCGAATTAGGAAAAGCAAACATAACCAAACAAGGTACTGATGTAACCATCGTAACCTTCGGCAAAATGCTAACTCGCGTTGTAAACCCAGCTGTAGAAGAATTAACTAAAGAAGGAATCAATGTTGAAGTGATCGATTTACGTACTGTACGTCCTATCGATTACGATACCATCATCGCTTCTGTTAAGAAAACAAACCGTTTGGTTGTTGTAGAAGAGGCATGGCCTTTGGCATCTCTTTCTGGAGAGATTGCTTTCATGGTACAAAAACATGCATTCGATTATTTAGATGCACCGGTTTTACGTATCACCTGTGCCGACGTTCCACTTCCATACTCCCCAACTTTAATCGCAGCAAGCTTACCAAATGCTGAGCGTGTAGTTAAAGCGGTAAAAGAAGTAATGTACGTTAAAAAGTAATTACAAATGTAGTCTGAGCTTAGTCGAAGATAAAAGATATAAATCCTCCAAAGCAATTTGGGGGATTTTTTTACTTCCCCTTTTCCGTGTCCTCTGTGTTTCCCTGGCAAATATTCGAAAATTTATGTTCAGTAATCCTTCGGTTTCATCAGCCCCGCCATTCATTGCAATCTTTTTGGCCGGTTACCTAATCCATTTATCTTCACTGCGAGGAGGAACGACGAAGCAATCTTTCCTGTAGGACATACCAAAAAGTATTTCCATTTCTTTCAGGTTTAGTGAACCATGGCCTGTATAAGAAACACAATTCCGTTTCCTGCTCAAAGCAAAAAAAATCCGTGATAATTTTTATATTCGTCGCACAAAGAAACTCCTTCCATGTCCGAATACATAGCCGATCAAACCTTCGAAAAAGCCGATTTTACCTTACGGGCACTCCCAAAAGCAGAATACGAAAACTGTAAATTCATCAATTGTGATTTCTCCAGTTCAGATTTAAGCGGCGTTAAGCTTTTAGACTGCGAATTTATCTCCTGTAACTTAAGTCTGGTAAACCTTACCAAAACCTCATTTATTGATATAAACTTTCAAGACTGTAAAATGCTCGGATTAAGGTTCGAAAACTGCAATGATTTTGGGCTGGCATTCTCTTTCGGTAATTGTAAACTAGGCCATTCCTCTTTCTACAAACTGAAGCTTAAGAAAACGAACTTCAAAAATTCACAATTGCACGAGGTAGATTTTTCCGAATGCGACTTAACCAGCGCAATACTCGATAACTGCGATTTATTAAACGCAACTTTTGATAGGACCATTATCGAAAAAGCAGATTTTAGGACCGCATACAACTATTCCATCGATCCGGATAACAATAGGATTAAAAAAGCAAGATTCTCGAAATCGGGCATCGCAGGCCTTTTACAGAAATACGATATTCAGATCAGCGAATAGGTTTTTAAGAAATTTTGTAAATTCAGCTTACAAAACCACCGACCATGGAACAACCCAAACCAGAAAACATTGATCAATACATTGCTAATTTCCCAATAGAAATGCAAAAGCTATTGCAGCAAATCCGTGAAACTATACACAAAGCCGTACCAGAAGCCAAAGAAGTAATCAGTTATGGGATGCCCGCCTTTAAACAAAACACGGTGCTCGTTTATTTTGCCGGCTATGCTAAACACATTGGCTTTTATCCAACTGGTTCAGGAATTGAAGCATTTAAAGAAGAATTTACCCAGTATAAATGGAGCAAAGGAGCTGTTCAGTTTCCTTTAGACAAACCTTTACCTTTAGGTCTGATTACTAGAATCACCAAGTTTAAAGCAGAAAGAGATTTAGAGAAAGTGAAAAAGAAGAAATCATAATAGTTCTGGTTTCCTATCTGGGAAAATGGAGGTATAATTATGGAAAACAGTTCAAAAAAGCATCAGTTTAGTAAAACCTTACTAAATCGACGCCAACCAGATGAAAAAAATACTTTTACTCTTAGTCCTCTTTATCTCTACCAAATCATTTTGCCAGAAAGCAACAGCTGTAGAGATTGAAACACTTTCGAAACCAGCAAAACTTATTCCTGTTGTTTCTACTTCGGAAATACTCAAAGTATTGAAAGCAGATGTAGAAAGAAATGTTGAAAATCTACCCGACAGTTTGGTTTATTATGGTGAGCACCCTTTCCTAACGGGCATTTTAAATTCATATATAGATCACAGGCCGTTTGTGATCTCTCCCGATATTTTATGGTTATTGATCAGTCAGGGTTTTGCCCGGCATATCACTCAAAATGCAGAAGAACTCAGGTCGCAGATGGTAAACTTTGAGGATAGAAAAACCTTGACTATTATTTCAGATAAAATCCAGCTCGGTAATCCTCAATCAGATTGGGTTTCAATTTTTCCGCAATTTAATGAGCAGATTAACGATTATACCGGCAAAAAACTGGTGGGTGTTTTGACCTCCGATTTCAGCACCACCACTCCCACTTCGAAGATTGTGAGCCAGGTTACGATTATGGAAACCGTAAAATCTTATTTCGAATTTAAGGTGATTATGATTGGCTGCGGCATCCCAAAAATAACCATTGAAGGCACCACTCAGGACTGGAAAAAATTACTGGAGAAAACAAAATATCTCTCTCAGTATAAATTAGACTGGTGGACAAACGAGCTCATCCCGATTATCGAAGAAATCATAGCGGCTAAAAAAGGAAAAGTAAATAAGGATTTCTGGATGAACATGGTAAAATACCATACCGAAAAGAAATACGGAACCGTAAATACAATCGATGGATGGATTGTAAAGTTTTTCCCTTATACCAAAGAAGGAAATAAAACAGGTTTAAAGCCGATTACGAGCGTAAACAATTTGGCTTCTGAAATTGTAAAAGTTCCATTTATTCTAAAAGATGATGAGCACCATACATCAAACAATATGGAAATCTGGGCGGGCTTTATCGGCCTTTCTCAGAACAATAAAGACTTTACTATGAAACCAGAAATGAGCTGGGCGATCATTAATAAAAACAGTGCTCCTTCTGAAACTTCTGTTTTCGATAATAAAACCCATGCCGATGATCTTTCAATGAGCAATATCAATGAAATTCCGAAAGCCTTGTATAAGTTGGAAAGTATTGGTTCACTTAGGATCAAGTTCACTAAAAACATCGTTATCCCTGATGAACTTAGTAAAATCAAGATCAGAAGCTTGAATTTAGATGGGAAAATTACTGAGGCGGAAACACAGCGGATTTTAAAACTTTTTCCAAACAGTTGGCTGATCATAAATGGCAAATCAGTCGATCGTTGATAAATATATCTACCATTTTTTAAAACTTACTCACAAATTTCGGTGGAAAACTTCATTTTAAAAATCCTGAAATCCCGCAAATCCTGATTAGCTTTGCTTCCTTTAATTTTTACCTTTAGGATATGTTAACCCACCATAAAATAATTGCAGCCGAATTAAAAGTTGCAGAAAAACAAGTAACAGCAACCATAAATCTGTTAGATGAAGGTGCAACTGTACCCTTTATTTCGCGTTACCGTAAAGAGGCCACAGGCAGTTTAGATGAGGTTGAAGTAGCCGCAATCCGTGATCGGGTTTTGCAGTTGCGCGATTTAGACAAGCGCCGGGAAGCGATTTTGAAATCGATGACCGAGCTTGGCAAGTTAACCCCCGAACTGGAAAAAAAAATCAACGAAGCCGAAACCATTTCACTTTTAGAAGACATTTACCTGCCATTTAAACCTAAGCGTAAAACCCGGGCATCGGTAGCAAAAGAAAAAGGATTAGAGCCTTTGGCCTTGCAGATATTTGAGCAGAATGCTTTTGATTTAGAGGCATCAGCAGATAAATTTATTGATGCAGAGAAGGGTGTAAATTCACTTGAAGAAGCTTTAGCTGGCGCAAGGGATATTATAGCCGAAATGATTTCTGAAAATGTAGAGGCGCGGACCAAAATGCGCACACATTTCCAGGAAAAGGCTGTCTTTAAATCAGAAGTGATCAAAGGAAAAGAAGAAGAAGGTATTAAATATAAAGATTACTTCGAATGGAGCGAGCCGGTTAAAACAGCTGCATCACACCGTGTTCTTGCTATGCGCCGTGGCGAAAAGGAACTGATTTTAAGATTAGATGCGCTTCCCCCAGCAGAAGATGCCATTGCCATTTTAGAGAACCAGTTTATTTTAGGCAATAACGCCGCTTCAAAGCAGGTTCAGCAGGCTTTAGAAGATGGCTATAAACGTTTGTTGGAGCCAGCGATGGAAACCGAGCTTCGTGTCTTCACAAAACAAAAAGCGGATGAAGAAGCCATCCGGGTTTTTGCCGAAAATGCACGTCAATTGTTATTGGCAGCCCCAATGGGACAAAAAAATGTACTGGCTATCGATCCCGGTTTCCGTACGGGCTGCAAAGTTGTTTGTTTAGATAAACAAGGTCAACTGTTAGAGAATACAGCCATTTATCCGCATACCGGACAAGGGAATGTGAAAAATGCCGAATTTGCTATCCAACAACTTTGTGAAAAACACAATGTTGAAGCCATTGCCATTGGTAACGGTACTGCAGGAAGAGAAACTGAAGCTTTTGTTCGTGCATTGAATTTACCGCACATCACTATTGTAATGGTTAACGAAAGCGGTGCTTCTATTTATTCAGCCTCGGAAGTAGCCAGAGAAGAATTCCCTACGCAGGATATTACCGTGCGTGGAGCGGTTTCAATCGGTCGCCGTTTAATGGATCCATTGGCAGAATTGGTAAAAATAGATCCGAAATCTATCGGCGTTGGTCAATACCAACATGATGTTGATCAGAATAAATTACAGGCAAGTTTAGATGATACCGTAATCAGTGCAGTAAATGCTGTAGGTGTTGAATTAAACACCGCCTCAAAGCAGATTTTAGCCTATGTTTCTGGCTTGGGTCCAACTTTAGCACAGAATATTGTAGACTATAGAAATGCGCATGGTGCTTTTAAAAACCGTGAAAGTTTGAAAAAAGTACCACGTTTGGGCGATAAAGCCTACGAGCAGGCAGCAGGTTTCTTACGTATCCGCAATGCAGAAAATGTTTTGGATACGAGCGGCGTTCACCCAGAACGTTATGCCGTAGTAGATAAAATGGCGAAAGATCTGGGTACTACTGTTTCTGCCCTAATGAAAGATACGCAACTGCAAAAACAGATTAAACCACAGCAATACGTAACCGATGAAATCGGCTTACCAACATTAACAGATATTTTAAAAGAACTGGCAAAACCTGGCCGCGATCCACGTGAACAATTTGAAGCTTTTAGCTTTACCGATGGTGTGAACGAAGTTTCAGATTTAAGGGTAGGTATGAAGCTCCCTGGAATTGTAACCAACATCACCAATTTCGGTGCCTTTGTCGATATTGGCGTACACCAGGACGGTTTGGTTCACACCAGTCAGCTGGCTAACCGTTTTGTGGCTAACCCGAATGATGTGGTTAAAGTACACCAAAAGGTAGAAGTTACGGTAATGGAAGTTGATGCAGCACGCAAAAGAATCTCACTATCGATGAAAACTGAGGTTAGTTCGAAGGCGGAAGTTCGGAGTCGGGAGACTAAGGAGCAGAAGCCGAAGCAAGATTTTAAACAGAATAACAGTAAATCCAATTTCAAGCCACGTAATGAGCCCAAAGACGCTGACGGCGATCTGCAGGAAAAATTAGCAAAGCTGAAAGGGATGTTTAAATAATTTCCATCGATTGTCATACTGAGCCTGTCGAAGTATTTAAGGAGTCTTCGACAGGCTCAGACTGACATGTATAAATTACTGTTTCTCAAACTCCAACCTTTTCTTCGGTAAGCTTTCAGGATAATTTGTTTGAATGAACGAAATCATAGCTTCCCTTACATGGCAGCGTAAATCAAAAGCCCTTGAAGAATTAGAAGCACTCATCAGAAATCGGACTTCGATGGCGCCATCTTTTGTACTATCGGTAACCTGTACCACATTTACGCGTTTATCCCAAAGGGGATTAGTATTCAATAGCCGGGTTAATTCCTGCCGCATCGGTTCAATCGGGATGGTATAATCAAGATACAAAAAAACCGTTCCAAGCAGATCAGCAGAAACACGGGTCCAGTTCTGGAAGGGCTTCTCGATAAAATAGGTAATAGGCAAGATTAACCGCCGTTGATCCCAGATATTAACCACCACATAGGTTAAGGTGATCTCCTCTACCTTACCCCATTCACCTTCCACAATTAAAACATCATCAATCCTGATCGGTTGGGTAAAGGCGATCTGGAAACCGGCCAATAAATTCCCGAGCGACTTCTGTGCGGCAAAACCGATGATGATTCCGCCGATGCCAACCCCGGTAAGCAGCCCTGCTCCGATTTTACGCATACTTTCAAAACTCAATAAAATGATAGCAACAGCAATTAAAATAATGAGCGAAATAATAAATTTTCGGACAAACTGCAATTGGGTTCTGATTTTTCGCTCTTTTAAGTTATTTTCTTTGTTTAAATCATATTTAAGATAGAAATAATCTTCCAAAACATTGATTGTCCTCACCAAAATAAACGCAAAAGTAATCGTCAGGGCAATTTCTAATATTTTTGTTATTGGAATACGATATGTTGGCGCCATCTCCATCAACGTTAACGAAAAATTAAGGAGCAATAGGGGAATAAAAATAGCAACTGGTCTCCTCAAATGCTTCACTGTCGATTTTATAACGATAAAATCCCACCAACGCGAAAGCATGATGAAAGTTTTGTGAATGATAAACTTGATTAAAATACCAAGAGATATCGCTACTAATCCAATGATTAGGTTCTTAAAAAACAAAGGGATTGGATAGCCGAAAATCTGGTCGAGATACTGCATAAACGAAATTTGTGGTTAATAAATACGGCGATCAGCCAATGGATATTCTTATAACAGCTATATTTTTGGATTGTTTGCCAACAGGAAAACCAAGAGCAGCAAATAAATTATTTACATTAGCATTTTGCAGATCTTCAAAAAATAAAAGATGGATTTTTTCGATGCCAAAAGTATATTTTTCACGGTTCTTGAATATAAAATGAGTTATCTGGAATTCTTCGCGGTGATTACGGGGATTATTTCAGTTATTCTTTCAGCAAAAGCCAGTATCTGGAGCTGGCCCGCCGGCATAGTTAATGTATTCTTATCGGCCTTTTTATATTACCAAAACCAGCTCTACCCCGACATGTTTTTGATGGCTTTCTTTTTTATAACCAACATTCTGGGTTGGTGGCGATGGACAAATCCAAAACCTGGAGAAGAAGACAAAAACAAAGAACTTAAAATTAGTTTTATGCCTGTAAGGCAGTTTTTAATCTTACTGGCTATAGGTATTGTTGGTACATTGCTGATGGGTACCCTGGCCAGTCAGCTCCATAATTGGCTTCCGCTACTCTTCAACCTGCCAAGTGCTTATCCTTTTGTGGATTCATTTATTTTTGTAATGAGTATAATCACCACTTTTCTGATGATCCAGAAAAGAGTAGAATGTTGGATTATCTGGCTGATTATCGATATTGTAGCCACTTACCTGTACTTTTTAAAAGGCATTAAGTTTATGGGATTAGAATATTTCATCTTCACTATTATTGCTGCTCTTGCATTGTGGCATTGGATAAAAGAATACAGAAGCTACGCTAAAACGACATGAAAAGAGGTTTAGTGATTGGTAAGTTTATGCCTATTCATAACGGCCATATTGCATTGATTAATTTCGCGGCATCACATTGTGATGAATTGATTGTTTCAATGAGTTTTACGCCTGCAGACAAGATTGATCCAATTTTACGTTTTGAATGGATCAAGGAAATTTTTAAAGATCAAGCCAACATCAAACCGGCCATTATTGCTGATGATTTTGATGATGAAACACTCCCCTTAAATGATCGGACAAATATTTGGGCAATCAGGATGCGGGAGGTATATCCAAAAATTGATATTCTTTTTAGCTCCGAGTTTTATGGAGAACCATTTGCCTTCAATTTACAAGCTGAACACATCTTATTTGACCAGACAAGAAAATCCATCCCCGTTTCAGCAACGCTGATCAGAAACCATCCGTTTCAATATTGGGAATTTATCCCAAAAGAAGTCCGACCATATTTTGTAAAGAAGATTTGTTTCTACGGACCAGAAAGCACAGGAAAATCGACAATGGCCGAAAAAATGGCTATGCATTATCAAACTACCTTCATTCCGGAAGTTGCGCGCGAATTAATTACCTCGAACGATATTACTGTTGATGACATTATCAAAATCGGGGCAGCACAAACCGAAAGGGTAAAAGAAAAAACCAATAGTGCCAATAAGATTGTTTTCTGCGATACTGATTTAATTACTACAAAAATATACTCGCGATATTATTTAAATGAGATTCCGGATATTCTAAACGATCTTGAAAATGAAATCAAATACGATTTATATTTCCTGCTAGATATTGATGTAGAATGGGTAGCCGACCACCTTCGTGATTTTGGAGATAGGCGCCTGGAAATGTTTAAGCTTTTTAAGGCAGAGCTAGAAAAACGTAGAATAAACTACATTCAAATCAGTGGTAATTATAGAGCGCGGGAAGAAAAGATCAAAAAGATTATAGATTCAATTTTGGTTTAAAGAATCTATTTTTTGCCCAACCGATAATTAATCTACATCGAACTGATATTCTCCACTAATCGTCAATAATGAATTAAGGTTCAGCAAGTCTCCACCTACAAACCATTTAATAATTTCCTTTAATTCATTATCGTTAACATTGTTGGCATGTTTAGCTTCCCAAACTTTTTTTTCATGTTTTCCTGTTATTAATTTTGTGAACCAGCCAGTTTTTTCAAATTCATACCACGATAGTGTAACTATGAAACTTAAATTTTGTTCATACAATTTATCTTCATAAATATAATTTGTAAAGACGTTTAAATTTAACCCATTACTGATATCCGACAGGTCTAAATACCAGTAATCCTCATAATCAATGTGTTCATCACTTCGGTAGGCATGATAATAATTTTTGCACTCTTGCAGCCAGCCAATGCTTTTGCAAAAATTTAATACCTCACACCCATTTATGTTTTGTAATTCAGTTTTCTTGCCTAGTGAAGATAAAAACGATATATTGAACATTGGCTGCTTAATTAAGGTGTCTGCATGTTATATTATGCCAAAATTGGTAAAATTATATTTAAAAATCATTGCAAGCTTAATTGTTGATAAATGACTAGAATAGTTCTGTCACACAATTTCCCTAAAGGAGAATACAAATGCAATCCTTTTATTGGTTAAAGAAAATTTAGTAAAAGGCCCGACTAAAACCAACCAAGACCGAATGATTTTGCATTCTAAATAATCACAACTGAGATTGCCACATCGCTGCGCTCTTCGCAATGACGATAATTTTATATCAAAATTTTTCTCTTCAACTATTTGATAATAAAAGTATTCTATCTATCTTTGCAGTCCCAAATTTAATGGGAATAATAAATTGTTTAATAAATTAAATACAAGCAAGTGAATACGTTAAGTTACAAAACTGTCTCGGCCAATGCGAAAACTGTTAACAAACAGTGGATTGTTGTTGATGCGCAAGGCGAGATTTTGGGGCGCTTGTCATCGAAGATCGCTATGATCATCCGTGGTAAAAACAAGCCTGAGTACACCCCACACGTAGATTGCGGAGATAACGTTATCGTTATTAATGCAGACAAGGTTAAATTGACAGGAAACAAATTCAGCGAAAAGCAATATGTTTCTTATACTGGTTATCCAGGTGGTCAACGTTTTATTTCTCCTAAGGAGTTAATGGCGAAACACCCTCAACGTGTAATCGAGAAAGCGGTACGTGGTATGTTACCGAAAACTAAATTGGGTAAAAAATTATACACCAATCTTTTTGTGTATGCTGGTGAAACTCACCCTCATGCAGCTCAATCTCCAAAAACCATTAAACTTTAAGAAATGTCAGTTACTAACACTTCAGGAAGAAGAAAAACAGCTGTTGCACGTATCTACTTAAAAGATGGTGCTGGCGCAATTACCGTTAACGGTAAAGATCACAAAGTATATTTCCCAACTTTACCTTTGCAATATATCGTAAACCAAAGTTTAGAAGTTTCTGAGCTTGTAGGCCGTTATGATATCACTGTAAACGTACAGGGTGGTGGAGTAAAAGGACAAGCAGAAGCTGTTCGTTTAGCTATTGCTAAAGCGATTGTTGAACTAGATGCGGAGAAAAAACCTGCATTACGTGCTAAAGGCCTAATGACGCGTGATATGCGTATGGTTGAGCGTAAGAAACCAGGACGTGCTAAAGCTCGTAAGAAATTCCAATTCAGTAAACGTTAATCACAGGAGGCAAAGACAATGGCAAGAACAACTTATCAAGACTTATTGGATGCAGGTGTACACTTTGGTCACCTTACCCGTAAATGGAATCCAAAAATGGCTCCTTACATTTTCATGGAGCGTAATGGAATTCACATTATAGATTTGAATAAAACTTTAACTAAAACTGAAGAAGCTGCGGCTGCGATTAAACAAATCGTAAAATCAGGACGTAAAGTATTATTTGTTTCAACAAAAAAACAAGCAAAAGGAATCGTAGCTGAACAAGCTAAAAAAGTAAACATGCCTTTCGTAACCGAGCGTTGGTTAGGTGGTATGTTAACTAACTTTGCTACTGTTCGCAAGTCAATCAAAAAGATGTCTAACATCGATAAAATGACTAAAGACGGTACTTATTCGATCTTATCTAAAAAAGAGCGTTTAATGATTCAACGTGAGCGTATTAAATTAGAATCACTTTTAGGTGGTATTGCTGATTTAAACCGTTTACCTGCAGCTTTATTCTTAATTGATGTTAAGAAAGAACACATCGCAGTTACTGAAGCGTTAAAATTAAACATCCCTACTTTTGCGATGGTTGATACTAACTCTGATCCTTCTAACATCGATTTCCCTATCCCGGCGAATGATGATGCTACAAAATCAATCTCTTTAATTACTGATGTAATTATCAAAGCTATTGAAGAAGGTTTAGATGAGCGTAAACGCGAAAAAGATGATGAAGCTGAAAAAGAAGCAGTAGCAGCGAAAGTTGCAGCTGATGCACCTGAATCAAAAGAGCCTAGAGCAGCTGGTGAAAAAAGACCAACTACTAAAAAGGTAACTGCTGAAGCAGAAGTTGAAGCTCCTTCATCAGAAGAAACTAAAACAGAAGAATAGTAATATTTTTTAATTGCAGGTTACTGGTTTCAGGTTTTAAGTTGGCTTAACATGAGTTTAACTTGGCGCTTGTAACTTGTAACCTGTAATTGTTATAACAAGATTGTAAAATTTAAAAAGGAAATAAAATGTCTACAGTACAAATTACTGCCGCTGATGTAAATAAACTACGCCAACAAACTGGTGCTGGTATGATGGATTGCAAAAAAGCATTATTAGAAGCTAATGGCGATTTCGAAGCTGCTGTTGATTTATTGCGTAAAAAAGGTCAAAAAGTATCTGCCGCTCGTTCTGGTAATGCTACTTCTGAAGGTCTGGTATCTATCGATGTTTCAGCTGATGGCACAAATGGTAAATTAGTTGCTTTAGCTTGTGAAACTGAGCCAGTTTCTAAAGTTGAAGATTTCCGTAATTTAGCTCAGGCTGTTTTAGCTGCAGCAGTTGCCAACAATCCTGCTACTACTGAAGAATTATCAG
This sequence comes from Pedobacter kyonggii, assembly GCF_004310665.1. Taxonomy (GTDB): domain Bacteria; phylum Bacteroidota; class Bacteroidia; order Sphingobacteriales; family Sphingobacteriaceae; genus Pedobacter; species Pedobacter kyonggii. The sequence goes on from NZ_SIXF01000036.1 coordinate 48,749, forward strand.
CGATTACTTTGGAAGATGGACGTACAGTTGCCGAAACCATAACTGAACTAACCGGTAAAATCGGAGAGAAAATCGTTATTCAAGAGTACGCAAATATATCTGGCGAAAAAATCGTTTCTTATATCCATTCTAATGGTAAAATGGGTGTATTAGTGGTATTTGAAGGTGCTAATGGCGTAGATATTTCTGAAGCTGGTAAAGATGTTGCTATGCAAATTGCTGCAATGAACCCAGTTGCTGTTGATAAAGACGGTGTTGACCCTGCTACTATCGAACGTGAAATCGAAATTGCTAAAGATGTAATCCGTCAAGAAGGTAAACCAGAAGAAATGGTTGAGAAAATTGCTGCTGGTAAATTGAATAAATTCTACAAAGACAGTACTTTATTAAACCAGGAGTTTGTTAAAGATAGTTCTATCGATGTGCGTAAATATTTAGATAACACTTCTAAAGGTTTAACAGTATCTGCTTTCAAACGTGTACAATTAGGTGCATAAGCACTAATAAAATAGTAAAAAGCTCCTGTTCAGAGGATGGTGTGACCCCAAAAAGTTGGACAGATTCAAAATTAAGTTTTTTGTACGAGAGCTCGGTATTCCACCGGGCTCTTTCCATTTAACCTGTTTTTTATTCTTTTATTGTTGTAGTAATGAATATATTCTTTTAACGAAGTGATAAATTCTTCTGCAGTTTCAAAGCTCTCTCTGTACAGCAATTCTGTCTTCATAATACCAAAAAAGCTTTCGGCCAAGGCGTTATCTAAGCAATTTCCTTTTCTGGACATGCTTTGGATAATTYCATTTTTTTCCAGAGCCTTTCTATATCCGTAATGTTGATATTGCCAGCCTTGGTCAGAATGAAAAACAAKTCCCTTTGTATCTTTCACTTTATCAAAAGCCTCGTATAACATTTCTTCTATCATCTGCATATTTGGACTTTTTGAAATACTATAAGAAATGATTTCCCCATTGAACATGTCAATTATAGGAGACAGGTAAATCTTCTCGCCTTTAATGTTCATCTGGGTGACATCCGTAGCCCATTTCTGATTAGGCAAACTTGCCTCAAAATCCCTTTCAAGTTCATTAGGGGCAATT
>NZ_SIXF01000037.1 GCF_004310665.1 Pedobacter kyonggii
CCTGTATAGAATGGTACAGCTGGCGATGGACTATAGAGGAAGTATTCAAGATACTTAAGAAAGAGGGATACAATATAGAAGCATCGGAACTTGAATACGCCTCTTCGGTTAAAAAGCTTTCTATACTGATCATGGAAGTGGTGATCAAACTGTTTCTCATGAGACTCTCCTATGCAGAGCCTGAGATAGAACTCTCAGCAGATTCCTGTTTTACGGCACAGGAACAGGAGTTTCTTGATCATCGGATAATCCGTCTTGAAGGGAAAACCCAAAAGCAGAAAAACCCATATCAGGCAAAARACCTAAAGAGGTATGTATGGGCAATAGCCAGACTTGGGGGATGGAAAGGCTACGAAAGTAAAAGACACCCAGGAATTACAACCCTTTGGATAGGCATCAAGTATTTTAAAGCATCAATGCAGGGCTGGGATATCCACAGAGATGTGTCCACACGATAGCCGTATGCCGGAACCTTAATGCTTATCGAGTCAGGATTATCTTCGATGGGCACTTCGCGGTTCCCGACCAAGTCGGGAACGACCTATTTTTAACGAAAAATGCCTTGAGCGGCAATATCCCAAGACATATGACTATTCAGAAATTTATCTATTTTTTTGATGCTGAGGGAGCCAGTCCAACAAAACCTTAACAATATCATTGAAGAAGAGATCATAAGTATCTTGAGTAACAAAGCCAATGTGCGGCGTAGCCAGTACGTTATTCAATTTTCTGAATGGATGGCCCTGGTCAAGCGGTTCTTTATCAAAAACATCTAAAGCCGCACCGGCAATCTTATTTTCTTCCAGCGTTTTGATCAATGCACTTTCATCAACCAATGGGCCTCTTGAAGTATTGATCAGGTAGGCAGTCGGTTTCATGAACGCAAGATCTTCGCCCCCCCACAATGCCTTTACTTCTATCGCTCAGCACATGTGAACGGTTAAATAATCAGACTCCTGGAACAGGGTTTTCTTATCTACATACCTCGCACCACCAGCTATTGCTTTTTCAGGTGTTAAGTTTTCGCTCCACGCAATCACATCCATATCAAAAACTTTTGCCACGGCGGCAACCTGTGCACCCAAATTCCCGAGTCCTAATATGCCAAGGGTTTTCCCTTTTAAATCGTTACCCACCATATGCTGCCAGCCACCAGCACGCAGATTGGCATTTTCTTGCGGAATGTGTTTCGCGATGGCCATTAAGAGTGCCCAAGTAAGCTCTAAAGCGCCATGACCTAAATAATCGGTATTACGCACTTCAATCTGCAATTTTTCAGCTGCAGCAACATCAATGGATCGGTTTCTGGCACCCGTAGAAACGATCAGTTTTAGGTTGAGCAGCTGCATCAGTAAAGCAGCGGTTAAAGGGGTGGGTTCGCGCATGACACAAATGATATCAAAAGGCATTAAGCGTGCTACAATTTCATCTTCTCTATGAAGATGATCGGTAAATATCTTAATATCGGCATGTTCGGCAAGTACCGTCCAATCGGCAAATGATTTCGCTACATCCTGGTAATCGTCAAGTACCGCAATTTTATATTTTGACATGTTTTACGAATTTAAATCCTTTTTAATTACAAAGCTGGTGTTTCGGTAAAGTTAATTTTCTTTGATGATGCTGCCCAGAAAACCCAGAGTAAAACACAAATACTTAGGGCTAAATCCGGATAAAAGAATGAAACAACAAAAGCGGCTAAATAGGTCGGGAATCCATACAGGTAGTTATTCCGGAGTTGCCTGATGGCAGCATCACTGATTCCAGGACGCAACAGTTTTTTATCAGAGGTAGCCTGTTGCCAAAGTAGGTTGAAAGCCAGATTAATCAAAACGAACAGTCCGGTGTAAATGGTAACCGAAAGCTGTTTTGAATCCGTTAGAAAAAACCTGGCCAGTAGTGCGCTGGGAAAAGAAACAAGCGAAACCAGGAACAGAATGAGTCCATTGGCAAACATCAGTCCCGTGTTTCGTTTGTAAATCTGTTTAAAAACTTTATGGTGATTAACCCAGATAATAAAAATGCTAAAAAAGGAAATGACAAAAGCGATATAGCCTGGCCACTGGAGCTTTAATTGCTCAAGCAGGTGAGTGTAGGTATTGCCATCTTTTACTTCTGGTATATGAAGTTCGAGCACCAGAAGTGTTACTGATATGGCGAAAACACCATCGCTAAAAGCCTCTATTCTTTCTGTTTCCTTTTCCATTTGCTCAGTTAAACGTTAAAAATCAGCTTATTTACCTGTGCTATTTCTGAATGGCTGATGGTATGCCCCATGTTTTGGTAAATAATCTCGGTAACCTTTGCGCCCATACCTTCGAGTAAAACGGTTGATTCTTTTACCCTCGATACCGGAACATGCATATCGGGATCACTGCTACCAATAAAAATAGGAGTACCGTCAAAGTGTCCATGATAATTGCGGTGATCCATCTGTTCACCGATAAGACCACCTGTGAAAGCCACCACACCACCATAACGGGCAGCATTGCTTGCAACAAAATCGAGGGTTAAACAGGCTCCCTGGGAAAAACCCAAAAAGTAGATCTGCTCTTTTGTAAATCCTTCTTTTCCCAGATCAATTACAATATCATTTATTGTTTTTAGCGCATTGGAAAGCGAAGGCTCGTTAGCCTCCCGTGGCGCCAAAAATGATTGTGGATACCAAGTATTATTTTCAGCTTGCGGGGCTATCAATGCAAATTTTGAAACCTCCAAGTATTCTGCCATCGATAATATATCCTGGGCAGTTCCTCCACGGCCGTGGATCATGATCAGCACTTTTTCTGCCTGATCAAGGCTTTTTCCAGCTTTTATAATTTCTTTCATTTTTATTCTTCTTTTATTTTGTTCCAGATATCGCGATACAGATCTTCGTGCCGCTTAAACTGGATATGAACATAGGGGCACATTGGGATAACCATTAATTTGTTTTCGCGGACATAAGCCACCATTGTATCGAGCAACATTTTAGCATAACCTTTTCCTTCTTTTGCAGGATCTACTTCGGTATGGTAAACGGTTAGGTCTGAATCTTTGATATCAAAAATCATTTCGCCAACTTTTCCGTCTTCATCATAAATATCGAACGAACTTGGTTCGCCTTCCTGAATATTTAATTTTACCTGTGCCATCTTTTTTAAATTAATTTTGGAAGTAATTTATCTAATTCTTCGCGTAAATGCTCGTGCTGATGCGGTAATTTTAAATGTGTTCCCAGTTCATTTAAAGGCTCATCAACGGTAAAGCCTGGATTTTCGGTCGCAATTTCGAAAAGAACCCCTCCTGGTTCGCGGAAATATAAAGAGTAGAAATAATCACGATCGATTTTAGGAGTAATCTGTAAGTTTTTACTTAAAATCTGCTCCCTCAATTCCATTTGAATATCCTCGTTTTTAACACGGAATGCCACATGGTGGTTGGTACCGGCAGCATTTCTGCCCCTGTGGCCAGCTGGCACTTCCAGCAGGTCTACAATGGCTGCATTTTCTACGGTATCGGTAATGAAACGGTACCGGTTTTCTTCCTGCCCCAGTAACCGATAACCAAATAGATCGGTTAATACCTTTGCGGTTTCATCGATAGCTTGCAGGGTTAGAGTGGTGCTGTGGAAACCTTTGGTTGCGGTATCCTTTTTGATATCGGCAGTTTCCCAAGGCGTTCTGCCATCTGTAGTTTTGGATACAATCAAACTCAACGATAAACCATCTGGATCTTTAAAAGCAAGCACCTGCTCACCGAAGCGCTCGGTAATTTCTTTTGTTTTAACATTTGATAGGCCAAATCTTTCCAGCCAGAATTGATGACTGCCAGCAGGTACCGAATAGCCGATTTCTGTTGCCATACCTACTCCTTCGGTACCCTGCCCGATTCCGTCCCAGGGAAAAAAGGTAAGAATGGTTCCTGCTGAACCCCTTTCATCGCCATAATACAGGTGGTATGTGCCTGGATCATCAAAGTTAACCGTCTTTTTCACTAACCTTAAACCTAACGCCTTGGTATAAAAATCGAAATTTTGCTGTGCATTACCTGCTATGGCTGTAATGTGGTGCAGGCCTAAAATATTGTTGTTCATATCGTTTAAAATTATTTTATTGATTAATTATTTATTTTTAATGGCCCAGGTTTGCTGTTTCCAGCAGTAATTCTTTGTGCTGTACAAAAGAAACCTGCAAAGTCAAACCGTTATCATTCCACATCTCAATTTTACCATTCAGTTGATCGGTAAGCCCGGTCATTAAACTCATGCCCAATGATTCGGTATCACCGGCGTCAAAACCGACGGGTAGACCTATACCGTCATCAGCAATACTGAGTCTACAGGTTCTGCTTTCAATCGTTTGAAAGGTTATTTTTACATTTCCTTTTCTTCCGCTAGGAAAAGCATATTTGATTGCATTGCTAATGGCTTCATTCAAAACCAGGCCTAGTGGAACTGCCTGGGCAACATCTAACTTAATCGCTTCAGTATCTAAAATGAATTGGATTTTCTTTTCCGTCCCAAAACATTCGATCATATATCCTACCAGTTCTTTGATGTACCAGTTCATATCGATTTCTGCGAGATTATCAGACTGATACAGTTTTTGATGAATAAGCGACATGGCATGCATCCGGTTCTGGCTATTTCTTATGGCTACCAGCGCATCTTCGTTATCCAGATAAGCAGATTGTGTATTGAGCAGACTGATTACAATCTGTAGGTTGTTTTTTACCCTGTGGTGGATTTCGCGAAGGAGCCATTCTTTTTCTCCAAGTATTTTTCTAAGCAGTTCGTTCTGCGTATTAATTTCTCCCTGCTTTTGCTCCAGGATAAGATTGCTACGCTTTTTTAAACGATAACGGTTATAAACGAGGCCTACGAACAGTGCCGCGATAACAAGTCCACCGATAAAGAAATACCTTACCCGCTCCTCATTCCCGATCCGAACCTGCTGCAATTGATTTTTTTGATGAAGCAGCGCAATATCCTTGTCTTTTTTCTCGGATTGATATTCGATTTCCAATCCCGAAATCTGTTTGCTCTTTTCGTTGTTCCAGATTGAATCGGTCAATCTCTTATAAGTTTTATAATGTGCCACTGCCGACCAAGGTTTGTTCAGTGCAGAGTCTACATCAAACCAAAGCCTGTGTAACTGCGAAAGCGCTAGTAGGTTTTTCTGCTGTATACTTTGTTTTTCATGTTCTTTTAAATAACCCTCGGCAGCAAGAAATTGCTTCTCATGGATCAGTTTCCTGATGATGCTGCGATATAGATAAATCTGGTTCGGATCATCTTTGGGCAGATCATGGTGAAATTTAATTAACGTTTTAAAATAAGGCTCAGCCTTGCCGTATTGCTCAATATCGTAATAGGTGTTGAATAAAATGTAAGGTATACGCAGTTTCATTTGTGTATCAGTTGGTGGATATTTTTTAATCAGCTCTTTCAACTCAGCTATTCCTTCTTCAAACCTTTTCATACGAACATAAATGGTGGCTACATTGGCAATGATGGTTTGCATATACCCTGGATCTTTGTAGCGCTCAGCGATGTTTTTTGCCTTTAGCCAATAATCAAGTGCCTTCTGGTCATTCCTTAAATAATAATATGTTAAACCTAAATGGTTGTTTATAGAACTTCTTTGCAGACTTGTATCGGCCAATTGATCAGCAGTTTTCTCGGCCAGCAAACCGTATTTTAAGGCTTCTGAAAAATTGCCAAGGCTGATATTGGTGATACACATGTTATTGTAAACCCCTTGCAGCTCTTTAAAGCCAATAGCCTTGTAAACAGCAAGCGAGGTATCCATTAACTTTATGGCATAGGCAGGCTGTCCTTGTATGTTGTAATAATCGCCAAGGTTTTTGAGCGAATTGCCTTCTTCTAACTTATTTCCTGCCTGACGGTATAAGGCCAAGGATTTCTTGTTGTAAGTAATTTTCTTTTCGAGATCCGCTCCTTCATTGCCAAAAAGAGTACCCATAGCGGAATAAGCGGCTGCCAATTGATCTTTCAGATTCATCTTCGAGGCGTAGGCAATGGCCTGTTCATAAATTTTTGCACCTAAAATCCTATCTCCCGATTCGCGGATAATACTTCCTTTGAGTACCATACTTCGGGCAATTCCTTTTGGATATTCGATCTTGCCGGCCAAAGCAAAAGCCTGTTCGCGGAGTTGCATCGCCCGGGCAAGGTCGGCTTTTAATTCGCCCGGTAAATTGAGGTAATAGGTACCCAGATCGATCCATAAATCGACTTTACTTTCTGTTTGACCAAGCCTACGCAGTTTAATTTCCGCTGTTTCAACTTCCCTGAGGGTCCTGATGCCCTGCCCTTTTGCAAGAACAGGATTGATCAGCATGAAAGTAATTAACTGGATCCAGAAGCCCCAACTGCAAAAATTAGCTGTTCTATTTTTGGTTGGCATCTTTAAAGTTTAGCATCATTTTTACCCTGCTTTGTACTATAATAGCAGATTAACATGGCAACACCAGGCAGCACGATACCAACCAAGCCAAACAGCTGTCCGATCCAGGCGCCGAGGATACAACCGATTAAAAAGCCCCCCAAAGTGATTAAACCTCTATTTATTCCTGAAAGGAAGTCGGCGTTTTTGAAACCTGAATTACAAAACGACCTGATATCGAGCGCAAACTGGGTTACATTACCCGTCATCATGGTTGTTGGTCCATAGGTTTCTTTGGCAAAAAGTTTCCCGAAGGCATTCTGCAGCCCCATGGCAAAAACCACGATCATGGTAACCAGGTACATTGGCCATGTAACTTCACCATTATCTATATAGCCCAATGAATACGCTATTGCACCGCCAAGCAAAAGAATAAGTCCCTCACATAAAAGCAGAAAATGCCTGTTCGAAAATCTCGCCGATATCCAGCCGCCAGCCATAACAGAAAGCATAAATATTGGGAAAGTTAGCAGCTTGATCCATGCATCACCATCAGAGCCTTTTATCATCTGGTAAGCGAATACTATAAAGTTTCCTGTAACGTGTGCTGAGAAAATCTTATCGGCAGCAACAAAGGTTATACTATCGCAATAGCCCGCTATAATGGTTAATACAAGGGTTACAAACCAGATATTGTTCTGTTTTTCTTCCATTTTGTTTTTGATTTATGATAAGTGCGCCCTTAACATCCAGGCCATAGTTTCGTGTGTTTCCATTAATCCAGTAATGTAATCGCTTGTTCCGGCATCTTTAAGCGCCCCTGCATAATTATCAATGTTTTCTCTTAAATGGATCAAGATACTTTCGTGATCTGCCAATAACATTTTGATGTAGGTTGGGGCATCGTTTTTACCACGGTCATCTTCAGTTAAGTGAGTCAATTCCAGAAACTGTTTAAGCGATGCGGGTGCATAATGACCAAGTTTACGGATACGTTCTGCAACCTCATCAACAATATCTTCCAGTTGGGTGTATTGCTCTTCGAAAAATTTGTGTTTGTTGTAAAAATCTGGCCCTTCTACGTTCCAGTGCGCTTTTCTTGTCTTTGTATATAAAACGTATTCATCTGCAAGAATTTTGCTTAATGAATGTGCAACCTCGGCAAGGTTTTCTGCGCTGATTCCAATTTTAGCTTCCATGATTTGTGATTTGATGTTTATTTTAATTAAAAAGTGTATTGAATAAATAATGATCAATTGAAATAGTCCCGGGTCCGATTAACCATAAAAAAAGCATGGCCAATGTGTACATGTAAGGCACATCACGCACTTCAATCGAATCTTTACGGTGTACTATGAAATAGCCGATGGCCGTTACCCCTATTGATGGCAATAGGAAAAGCCTGGTTCCGAACCCTAGAGCAACCAGAAATGGCACAACGGTATCAGAAAATGTAGCCACTAAGCCATTCAGTTTATCAGGCAAACCCAAGGGATTGGGTACATGCTCCTTTTCGCCATTTTGAACACGGAATTTTTTCATTCCATGAACCCTGAAAAGTTCGAGCATAAGCAGCACCCTGAAAACGAGTACAGCCCAATTGTTAAGATCTGCTCCTAAATCAGAGTATAACAAGTATTTGATAATATTTTCCATAGTTAAAAAGCAAAGCATGAGCAGCCTAATGCACCCCAAAATGCAGTGTAATTATTTACAGGGAGGCTACTTGTTCTTACTGCATCGTGGTTGTGGTTGTGAACATTGCAACTGCCTACGCAAGAATGCACCATAGCCAAAACCGAATCGGTTCCGTTCGCATTTTTTGTTTTTCCCTGTTGATCTGTTCTATGAGTAGCTGCTGAATAGTATCCGTTATAACTGTTTGTTGGCGACCAATCGGGCAGAATCGGGATTTTCGGTGGCGAAAAGGAAGAGAAATCACCTTTGGCATACACAATTTTGCCATCAACTAGAGTTAAATCAGATTCGATACTTTTGATCTGCTCATCGGCAACCTCGAAATAATCTTGGTTAAGTACAGCTAAATCTGCAAGCATGCCTACTTCGATATCGCCCTTTTTTTGCTGTTCATTCGAAAACCAGGCACTACCTCTGGTATATAGTTCTAAAGCGGTCTCTCTTGATAAAACGGTTTCTTCACTGTAGATTTTTAAGCCACCAACTGTTTTACCGGCAGTTAACCAAAACATGGAAACCCATGGATTGTAACTGCTTACACGGGTGGCATCAGAGCCTCCGCCAACAGGAACTTCCATTTCGAGCATCTTTTTAACCGGTGGTGTTTGGAGTGTCGCTTTTGCACCATAACGCTCGGTAAAATATTCACCCTGATAAGCCATTCTGCTCTGGATCGCTATGCCACCGCCCAATGCTTTTACACGTTCAATGTTCCTTTCGTCGATGGTTTCGGCATGGTCGAATATCCAGGGCAGGCCAGCAAAAGGAATATCTTTATTAACCTTTTCAAATACATTTAAAAACCGACCGATACTTTCATTATAAGTGGCATGAAGCCTGAAAGGCCATCTTTTTTCGACCAGTAAACGCACCACACGTTCCAGTTCAGGCTCCATATTATCCGAAAGATCTGGCCGTGGCTGAAGAAAATCTTCAAAATCTGCTGCAGAGAAAACCAGCATCTCACCTGCCCCATTGTGGCGGTACATATCATCTCCCTGGTAAAGTTTTACGGTATTGGTCCAGTTGTCAAAATCCTCAAACTCCTGTTTGGGGCGTTGGGTAAACAAGTTGTAGGCAATGCGAACGGTAAGTTGTTTTTGCTCATTTAGTTCGTTTACGACTTTATAATCGTCAGGGAAATTCTGAAAACCTCCACCGGCATCAATTACACTGGTAATCCCGAAACGGTTCAGTTCGGTCATAAAATGACGGGTAGAATTTACCTGATGTTCATAAGAAAGTTTCGGGCCTTTGGCCAGCGTAGAATATAAAATCATGGCATTTGGGCTGGCGATAATCAGTCCGGTAGGTTCACCATTGGCATCTCTCTGGATTTCTCCGCCCGGAGGCGCAGGCGTATCTTTTGTATATCCAACGGCTTTAAGCGCAGCGCGGTTCATAAAAGCACGGTCGTATAAATGCAAAATAAACACAGGCGTTTCGGGTGCAATGGCATTTACTTCTTCCAGCGTTGGCATTCTTCTTTCGGCAAACTGAAACTCAGACCAGCCCCCAACTACGCGTACCCATTGTGGTGATGGGGTAATATCTACTTGCTCTTTAAGCATCCGTAAGGCATCAGCCAGTGATGGAACACCATCCCAGCGTAATTCCAGATTGAAATTTAACCCACCACGGATTAAATGGATATGGGAGTCGTTAATCCCCGGAACAACCCGTTTTTTGCCAAGATCAATCAGCCTTGTTGCGGAACCCGAAAAATTCATGATGTCGCTATCACGACCAACGGCGATAAACTTGCCATCTTTAATGGCAACGGCTGTTATTTCTTCCTTGTGTTTGGCAATGGTATGAATCTTACCATTGAATAAAATGATATCTGCAGTCATGGTATCTTCTTTTTGGATTTGAGATCTTAATTTTTAATGGCAGCAATTGCTTCCTGAATGCCTTCTCCAGCTGATGTAAAAAATGCCGGTCCTGCCAAAAGGATGACTTTCGCTACTGGTTTAAAGGTTGCCATGTTCTTTTCTTTTAACCAGTTTTGGGTTCTGTAGGCTTCGAAAATGCCTTTTACAACATTACCAGCAACCAATGCCGTCGGCGAGTTGATCCCTGCGTCTTTTAAATCACTTGCAAAAGAAAAGTTGTTTACACCAAGTTTAAGCGCTTCTCTCATGGCGATGCTGCCTACTCCGGTCATTAGTTCTGGAGTGAATTTATTTCGATCGCCAAGACCGATTAAAAGCAGGCGTTTGCCACCGATGGTACCTTTTGGTGGAGAAATTAAAATGGTTTCGTTGGCGTGACCCAAAAATTTCCCGCTTTTGCGGATTTCGGTGATCAAACCTTTCATATCCTGATCTAAGTGTACCAAACCATTTAACGCTGGCGGAAGTGCGGGTGGCGAATTAAAAATATCTCCTTCGGTGTACTCAAAAACACAGGCAATCTGTAAAGCGCTAACCTGCGCCGATGGTCCCTGAACAACCCCTTCGATGGCAATCCCATCAACCGTACCCCAAACTTTGGCCGTTCCTATTGCGGTGGTATTTTGTGCAAATGCTGTTCCTGTAACAAATACAGAAAATATGATGATGGCCAGCCTGAAGTTTTGGATAGCAGCTATTGATTTTTTAGTGAAGTTATTTTTCATTTTCTTATTGTTTAAAATTTGTATGATACCTGAGCATTAAAAAACTTTGAATTGTCCCAGAGTGGTACGACATCTTTTATAAAATCACCCACCCTGAAATATTGCCCCCCACAACTGAATGAAAGGTTGTTATTGAATTTATAATCTGCACTGAGCAGATAAGTGGTACCGATAAAACGATGGTTAGAAAGTGAACCTGAGGTATTAAAATTTCCGCTGGGGCGATAGATCCCATCGTTTGTAGAATACCTCCAGTTAAAAACAATATCAGCCTGGATGCTTAATTTATCGGTTGGGTTAAGGGTTAAGTAAGGATGCAGATCAATTAGGTTCGAAGGTCCGATGAGTGGGTTAAATCCAAAATAACCTCCTTTGGGATATAAGGGATTAAAGGTTTGGAGTTTCCCATCGCCAGCTTTCCTGTCGCCCGAGATATAATCATTCCGTAGGTTTACAGAGGGCTTAAGCTTGGTTTCTTCAAAAGTATAACCCAATTCAATAGCCATTGTCCAGGCATCGATATTGCCACTTCCAAACTTGCCAAACTGATAGGCTGCTTCTACATTATAGATAAAACCACCGCCACTTTTCCAATATCGCGTAGCCAGAGTATGCCTGATTTCTTTTGCTATGCCTTCTTCAAATTCAGCATCATCACGCCTGATGCCTAAATAATAGAAATCGAAGTTCCCGCCTTGTTGGATATTGAGGTTGGAATAAGCACCCCAAAGGTTGGCCTGATGGCTGGGGCGATTATCGAATACCCCGAAATTCACTTCGTCAGCCGCTAAAACAAATGCATCCAGTGAAAACCGCGGTGTTGCATACATCAGTTTTGCTCCAGTAAAATATTGCCGTACGGTTGTCCCCTCTCTTACAGAAATTAACCGACCAGAGCCGTAATTAATTTCCTGCCTACCCAACCTAAGGGCTAATTTATTCGGTGAATCTTTAAGTATCCTATATTCTGCAAACAGATTTTGTACCACAAGCTGATCTTCATCAACCGGAGAGGGGCCATACTTACTGCCATTTTCGAGCGCACTGTTTACCTGAGCGAAAAACCGTAGTCTTTCTCCAACATTTAAATCAGCATAAAGCGAGTAGCGCTGTAAAAAAGAATAATTGAAACCCTGATTTTCGATCCAGTCTTCATTGATTTTTCCTCCATATTCCTCCCTGATTTCGCCACCAAAACTGAGGTAAACTTTTTTATCTACCGAAAGCGGCAGGAACTTTAACGTATTGTAGAGGTTCCTGGCCGAATCTTTCAGCTTGCTATAATCCTCATCGTAGCGCATTAGCTTAATGCCTTGGGCGAAAGCCACTGTTGTTGATAAGCAAAAACAGATTGCAACAACGAATGCCAAATGGGGATAATCAGTTCTCATTTTATGTAAATGAGGGTTAGTGTTTTACCATTTTGTGTGCATACTGGATACCAAGGCCATAACCTGCACCGTATTTTTTCATTAATGTGGTTACAGGCTCATAGGTTCCGGTTCTGGCCCAATCTCTTTGAAGTTCGAGGATGTACTGCACAGAAGTTACCGGTTTTACACCTGCATGAACCATCCGTTGAATGGCCCGTTCGTGTGCCTCATTGCTTACATCACCACAGGCATCAGTGATCACGAAAACGTCAAAACCTTCTGACAAGGCTGATAAAGCCGGACCAACGATACAAACACCTGTCCAAAGACCAGCCAATACAAGTTTCTTCTTTCCGGTTGCAGTGATTGCTTTGTAAGCTGGTTCATCTTCCCAGGTATTCATCGAAGTCCTATCGATATAATTTGAAGTAGCCTGGGGATAAAATTCTTCAATTTCTGGAAAAACAGGGCCTGCAAACGAATCTTCGGCAACTGTGGTTACAATAGTGGGTACGTTAAAGATTTTAGATGCGCCACAAACAATGGCAACATTTGTACGAAGTTCGGTAATAGAGATGCTTTTTGTTGCAAAAGCCATCTGCCCCTCGAAATCGATTAATACTAATGCATGATTTTCCGGAGATAATAAGTCAGGTGATGGTTTCATAATTAAATATTTTTGTTTCCCTCACTGTTCCAAAAAACATACCACCAAACAAATAGCTATAAATCAGAATCTTACATAAAAACACACGAAATATGATTAACTATATATCGTTGATTTACGAATTTTAATATTGTTTTTACCAAAGGAAGTAGAGGGGAAAGCGTGTGTGTTTTAACCACAGAGAAAACAGAGTAGGGCACTGAGCGCACAATTTGGGTTTTTTAGTTAATTTTTCCGAACAGCGATTTGATTAAGGTATCGTCATCCTATAGCTATCGGATGTGAGAAGGCTTTTTTTAGCCGACGAAGCAATCTTTATGGCAGGACTCGCGAACATGAAAGATTGCTTCGTCGTTCCTCCTCACAATGACGACCTATTTTGGGGATTTATTATAAGTAATTATTTCGGGGTCTATTTAAAACAAACATTTACCTCTGCGGAAATTTCCTAAATCTGCGGGGTAAATTATTTGATCACCTAAACAATAACGAAAAAAAATCAAAAAATACCAACATTAAAACACAACATAACTCACTAAAAATCAGTAGTAAAAATAAACAAATAACGAAATTTCGTTACCAATTTAACGAATCAAAATTCATTAATTAAATTTATAAACCCTACTTTAGCGACATGGAAAGCAAGGGCAATTTATCTGAAATTCAAAATCAAGAACATGCCATCCTAAATATTAATGGAGCTACAGTAGTTGAAATCGAAAATGCACGCTTGGTTAAAAAACTCGAACAAAAAGAAAGGGAAAATGCAGTTTTGTTATCGTTAAGCAACTCCATTGCTTCCATCAGAAATAAACTTGATCTCTTCGATGTTATAGACCTAAAGCTTAAAAAATTATTTGATTTTGATGACTTTGTTATCTGTTTGATTAATGACGACCAGCAGACCCATAGTGCTTTCATCTATAACCAAAAAGAGGATTTTCTTAAAACAGCCGGTATAGCGCCAGAATCGTCTAAGAAGTACACGCTCGACGACGGCATGTGCAGGGCGATGATTTCTTCAGAAAAACCAATCGTTTTTAATGTTGAAGAAGTTTTAAGGTGGGATGACGCACCTGCCTGGTTATCATTTTGGCACAACAAAGGCATCAAAGAAATGATTGGTCTGAAAATGGTGGACCGATCAGCATGTATCGGTTTCTTTTACCTCTACACTAAGAACATGAATTCGTTATCGAATATCTATTTTGATCTGCTGCAGGGCATTTCGCTGCAGATTTCAATAGCGATATCGAACATCCGTGCAAACGAAAAAATAGAGCAGCAGCTCTTAGAAATCAATGCGTACAAACAAAAATTAGAGGATGAAAAAAGTTACCTGCAGGAAGAGATCCAACACAAATACAACCATACAGAAATCATCGGGCAGAGCAAGTCGTTAAAAGGCATTTTCCATCTGATTGAGGCTGTGGCTGCTACCGATAGCACTGTACTTATTACCGGGGAAACAGGAACAGGAAAAGAACTCATTGCAAGGGCATTACATAATTCCTCACTTCGCAGCAATGAATTGATGGTTAAAATCAATTGTGCCGCAATCCCTGCTAGCCTGGCTGAAAGTGAACTTTTTGGTCATGAAAAAGGCAGCTTTACAGGTGCAACAGAGCGGCGCATCGGCAAGTTTGAACTGGCACACAATGGGACGCTTTTTTTGGATGAGATTGGCGAACTTTCATTAGAACTTCAGGTAAAGTTGCTCCGTGCATTACAGGAAAAGGAAATTGAACGGATTGGCGGCAGGGATGTAATTAAAACAAATGTAAGAATTATAGCTGCCACGAACAGGAATCTGCTAAAAGAGGTAGAAAAAGGAAGTTTCAGGAGCGACCTATATTACAGGTTAAACGTATTTCCAATTCCAATCCCACCGTTGAGGAATAGATTGGATGATATCCCTCATCTTACGGCATTCTTCATTGAACGCATTTCAAAAAAAACAGGAAAGCAGGTAAACGCCATTTCCAAAAGCGCGCTGAACAAACTCATGCTCTACCCCTGGCCGGGAAACGTGAGGGAGCTGGAGCATTTGATTGAACGTAGCATCTTATTAACATCCGGCAACATATTAAAAGAAATCCACCTACCTAAAACAGATAGAAATGAGGCAATTAACAATACGGATGAGCAAAAAATCAAAAGCATCCACGAAAACGAGCGCGACCATATTCTATCGGTTTTAAAACGTTGCAAGGGAAAAATATCCGGTATCGGTGGAGCTGCAGAAATATTAAATATCCCTGCTACCACCCTTAACTCAAAAATTAAAAAATTTAAGATTAAACGGGAACACATCCTGAATAAGTAACATTTAATGATAGAATTAAACAAACTGTTTAAAAAAGTTGCGGCAGTAAAGCATGTCAATAAAATGATAGTGCTCATTATGCTATTTGCGATTTTCAGTTTAATGCTCATTAGGAGCAGTAATACTTCAGCCAGAGATCAGGTAGGCAGTCTAAACCCTACAGATTCTCTTCAAAAGCTACAGAGACTTTTGGCTGATTCAAAACCCGATACAAACCGCATACAATACCTGCTAAAAATTGCCAATCATTTCATTAATCAACAAGAAAACCAAAGCATAAATTTAGCGAAGGCAATGCCTTATCTGCAAAAGGCACGCATTTTAAACGAGCAACTTAAATCCCCAAACTGGGAATTTCGTACCCTTATGGCTTACGCCCGGTTTTTGAACAAAAAACATTTAAGAGTACAGCAGGCACTCACCTATGAAAAGGCAATTGCTGTTGCAAAAAGAATTGGCAATAAACATTTCGAAGCCAGCGCATGGTATTCTTATTATGTCAATGTTCCCGATACCGTTTCGGATTATAAAAATAGAACATTTTACAACCGCGCAGCTACCGCACATGCCTTATATAAAGAAATTGGCACCTCTTTCCAGGAAAAATACAGAGAGGCAACGCTTCTAAAAACAATGGCAGATTTCCATTTGGAGGAAGAAAAATTTGATTTATCCATAAAAGAGCTTTTTGAGGTTATTGCCTTGGATAAAAAATTCAAACTTCCCGATCTGCCAATGGCCTATGATCTGCTTTCGGCAGTTTATGAAAGAAAAGGAGAACTCAGTAAGGCATTGAATTACGCGTTACTGAGTGTAAAAACGGCACAAAACAACCACGAGGAAGTGCTCGGCACTTATTTAAACCGGGTAGGCTCTGCCTATGAGGCCATGGGTAAAGCTAAAGAAAGCATTGCCTGGTACCGTAAAACCCTTGATGTTAACGATAAAAAAGATCCTTTCCGCTTTGTTACGGCTTATTCCATTACGAGCCAAATGATCAAACTGGGTGAAGCAAAAAAAGCACTGGCCATACTCGAAAAAACCTGGAGCGAGGTTAACAATCCATCAAGTGGACATGAATATTTTATGTTTCTGGCATTTGGCGAGTGTTATGCTGCGCTAAAAAAGTACGATCTGGCTAAAAAACATTTCGATAAACTCCTAGAAGATAATACATTACAAACATACTCTAACCCTTTCCAAACTTCAGTTTTCTTCTCCGTAAGCGAATTCTACTTTGCCCAGAACAAATACGGACTGGCGTTGCAGTTTGCAGAAAAAGCAAGAGAAAACCAGATCAGCATGACCTTACCAAGGCAGATCAGGTTAAATGAAATTCTTTACAAAATAGATCTATCTACAGATCGTCCGGCAGAGGCCATTATTCACCTGCAAACTTTTCATAAGCTTAGAGATTCGATGCTTAGCCAGGAGAATTTAAATACCATTGAGCGTTTGAAGATTGAATTCCAGGCTTCGCAAAAGGAGAATGAAAATGAAATCCTCAGGAAGAAATCGCAATTGCAAAGCCAGGAACTTAACCGCATTCAATGGATTAAAAATGCCACTATCGCCGGGCTGGCATTTTTAACAATCGTACTTGTTTTAATCTATGGCAGGTTCCGGTTGAAAAAGAAACTTCATGATACTTTGGTAAAGAAAAAGGCAGATATAGACCTTGCTTACGCTGAACTCGAGATAAATATTCAACAAAAAAATAATTTAATTGAAGAGAAAGAAAGCTTAATTAAGGAAGTGCATCACCGGGTTAAAAACAACCTGCAATTAACAATGAGTTTATTGAACAGCCAAAGTTATTACCTGGAAGATTTATCTGCAATTGAGGCGATAAAGGAAAGTCAGCACCGTTTAAAAAGTATTGCGTTGATTCATCAAAAGCTTTACCAAACAGAAAATCTGGCTACCATAAACATTCAGCCTTATATCGTAGAATTGGTTGAATATTTAAAGGAAAGCCTGAACGGTGATAAAAAGATAAGCTTTGAGTTGGACATTTTAAATCTCGAACTGGACATTTCGAAAGCCGTTCCGCTTGGCTTAATTATAAACGAGGCGATTACCAATATTTTCAAATACGCTTTCCCTGACAGGCATGACGGAAAAGTGATCATTACCCTAAAAGAATGTCAGGCAGATCATTATCAACTGTTTATTAAGGATAACGGCATCGGATTACCCGCCGACTTTGATTATGAACAGAACAACACACTAGGCATTATTTTAATGAAGGGATTGAGTGCCCAAATTGATGGTGTTTTTACGATGGAAAGCAAAGATGGTGTTTCGTTAAGCTTAATTTTTATAAATAGAAGTGAAGATTTATTCCTGTTGAAAGATTAATTGAAGATGAGGACAGAAAAAATTCTAATTGTTGAAGATGAATTTATCGTTGCGCACGATCTGCAGATGATTTTGCAGCGTGCCGGCTATCAGGTTGTCGGCATTGCCGATTCTGTTAAAAATGCTCAAGCCCTACTGGAAAAACATCAGGTAGACCTGGTTCTTTTAGATATCTATTTAAAGGGCAGACTAACCGGCATTGATCTGGCGCATGACTTAATGAAAAGCCAGATCCCTTTTATTTATGTCTCTGCAAATTCGAATGAAAAAGTGCTGGAGGCTGCAAAGTCTACCTGTCCGTACGGGTTTATTGTTAAACCTTACCGCGACCGGGACATTTTATTAAGCATTGATATTGCCAGGTACCGCAAGGAAAACAGCAATAACATGAAAATGAGCAGCGAGCGCTTTATGCAGGATTTCATTGTAGATATTTCGATGAAATCGTTAAACTGGCAAAAGAAAATTTTAGCCATTGCAGCTGCCTTTCAGCCATATATTCCTTTTGATTTTATTGCGCTTTCAGGTATCGCAAAAGATGGAAAACGATATAGCGAAATTGGAATCACCAGAAAAAACTTCGACCAGTACGACTTATTTACAGCAAATGAGTTCTTAAAATACGCGGATTTAAGCAGGGCAGAATATGATACCATCAATCAACTGGTACCCGAAACAACAGCCGATGCCATTTACGTTGGTGATGATTTTGAGGGGGTAAAAAAGGCTGCCCCAATGAAAAATTTAATCGCCACCACTTATCATCTTTATTCCAATCTGGTAAAAACATTCTACCTGGAAAATGGCGATCAGATCAGCTTTTCGTTTTACAGTAGAACTGAAAACATTTACCAACCCGCACACATGGAGCTGCTTAACTTTTTATCAGGCACTTTAGAGAAAAAATTGGTCCATATTATCGAGCTTGAAAAAGCAGGAACGGAAACAGTTTTTCATCAAGAAAGCGGCAACTATCATGTAGCAAAAAAAAATTTTGAAAATATTATTGGCAAAAGCACTGCTTTGCTCAGTGTTTTAGACAAGATAAAAATTGTTGCACCAACTGATACATCTGTATTGATAACCGGAGAGAGTGGGACAGGAAAAGAAGAAGTTGCCAAAAGCCTCCACCGCTTATCGCATAGAAGCGCAAAGCCAATTGTG
This sequence comes from Pedobacter kyonggii, assembly GCF_004310665.1. GTDB lineage: Bacteria > Bacteroidota > Bacteroidia > Sphingobacteriales > Sphingobacteriaceae > Pedobacter > Pedobacter kyonggii. The sequence continues at coordinate 18,599 of NZ_SIXF01000037.1, forward strand.
GCCGTAAATTGTGCTGCACTACCTGCAGATTTAATTGAATCCATTCTATTTGGCCATGAAAAGGGCTCGTTTACAGGCGCTGTGAACACCAGAATCGGAAAATTTGAAGAGGCCAACGGTGGCACCATCTTTCTCGATGAGATCGGAGAGATGCCCTTCGATCTGCAGGCAAAGCTTCTCCGCGCGTTGCAGGAGAAAGAAATTGAGCGGATTGGTGGCAAACAACCTATTAAAGTCGATTTAAGAATAATTGCTGCTACTAACGTCAATTTAGAGAAAGAGATCGCAAAAGGCAGGTTCAGGCTGGATCTTTTCTATCGCCTTAATGTTTTTCCAATCCACGTTCCTCCGCTTTGTCGACGAAAGACCGACATCCCACTACTGGTAGAATATTTTGTTCAGAAACATGCAAAAGCAGTAGGTAAAAACATTACCGAAATTCCAACTGATTTTATGGATCGGCTGATGTTATATGATTGGCCAGGCAATATCAGAGAATTGGAACATGTGATGCTGAGGAGTGTACTGCTTTCATCGAATGAAAAACTTAATCCCGATCATTTGGAACTTGGAATTAAAAATGAGGAACCGCTTTCGCAAAATGGAATAAAAACAATTATCGATAATGAAAGAGACCATATCATCAGGGTTTTGGAGCTCTGCAAAGGTAAGGTTGCAGGCAGCGGTGGTGCGGCAGAATTATTGGGCATTCCGGCAACTACTTTGAGTTCTAAAATTAAAAAGCTGGATATAAAACGTTAGTGATATTTAGTAAATCGACGATATATCATGAATTCCAAAAACCAACTAACACAATAAAACACTGATAAACAAAAACTTAAAGATTGGTATTTTTCTTGACTTGAATAGACTGTATTAATCAAAAAGAGACCTTTGTTGGCCGTTGATTTATATCTAACGCTCGCCCGAAATAGAAAATGAAACAGAAAATCTTAATTGTAGAAGATGAATTTATTGTAGCCAACGATCTTAGGATCATGCTCGAAAAAGCTGGCTATAAAGTGTGTGGGATAGCACCATCTGTGGTAAAAGCGCTTGAGCTGATCGCAGCTAAAGAACCCGACTGGATATTGTTGGATATTTTTTTGCAGGGCGACAAAACAGGAATTGATCTGGCTGGCCAGCTTACCGAAATGGGAATCCCTTTTATTTATATTTCCGCAAACACCAATCAGGGGATTTTAGAAGCCGCAAAAGCAACCCTGCCCTATGGCTTTTTGGTTAAACCTTTCCGCGAAAAAGACCTGATGGTAATGTTGGATATTGCCCGTTACAGACATGAACAAAACCTGAAATATAACCATCATAAAGAGCCACCGCTACATAAACAGATTGAGCATATTGCCCAAAAGCAGGAACCGGTTTCTCAGCGTTTAAAACAAATCAGTGCCGCGATGCACCCCGTTGTACCTTTTGATTTTCTCTGGATTACCAGATCAAAGCCACGCACCACTACGAAGGATGTTTACATCAGCCGCGCTTCCGACGGAAAATTCAATATCCTCAGCACCGACGCTTTACTGAAAGAAACCAATATTTCAGATCGTGATTTTAAAACATGGAACAGCACCGCGCTTGCCCATAATGGGAAACCCATCTTTAACGGATATGATTTTCGGAAATTGAGAATGGAAAGTCTATCGATACAAGCACTTTCAGACCATTACAAACTTGAATCAGTCTTGATTACCGAAATTGAAAGAGATACAGATGTATTTCAGTTCGTTTTTTTCAACCAGCTTTCAGATCTCTACACAAAAGTCCATTCAGGTATTATTGGCCAATTTAAGAAAAGCCTTGAGCTCATTATAGCTAAAATTATTTTAAGTAAGGATAGTATAGCTCAAACTCCAGCTGTGGGCTTACCTGTAGTTGAAAAGCCAATCATCAAAAAAGAACAAGCTATAGAAATCCGAAAGGATTTTAATGGCATTATTGGCAACAGTGCTTTACTGCACGCCGCATTTAAGAAACTGGAACTGGTGGCACCCGATGATACTTCGGTGCTTATTTTGGGCGAAAGTGGCACTGGAAAAGAAAAAATTGCACAGACCATCCATAAATTATCTCCCCGTAAAAACAAACCCTTAATTACCGTAAACTGTGCAGCCTTACCCTTAACCTTAATAGAATCGGAACTTTTCGGGCATGAAAAAGGTTCTTTTACAGGCGCAAACGAAAAACGCATCGGCAAGTTTGAACAGGCCAACGGAGGCTCGATTTTTCTGGATGAGATAGGCGAACTTCCCTTAGAAGCTCAGGTAAAACTATTAAGGGTTCTCCAAGAAAAAGAAATTGAACGTTTGGGTGGAAATTACACCAAAAAGATAAACGTTAGGATCATTACGGCCACCAACAGAAACCTGGAAAAAGAAGTTGCAGAAGGCCGTTTCCGCCTTGACTTATATTACCGCTTGAATGTTTTCCCGATAGAGTTACCTTCGCTGAGAGACCGAAAAGAAGATATACCTGCTCTGGCCGCTTATTTTATTGACAAGTATGGCAAAAAAGGATCGTCATCAGTTACTTCAATATCTACGGATGCGTTGAATGAAATGCAGGATTATCACTGGCCTGGAAATGTCAGGGAATTAGAGCACCTGATAGAAAGAAGTATGCTGTTAACTGAAGGGGAAATGATTACTAAAGTTGACCTTCCAAACCCTACCTTGGCTGCAAGTGTTGCTCATGGAGATCATTTCAAAATCAAAACCATGGAGGAAATGGAGAGGGAGCATATTATGGGTATTTTGAAAATGTGTAAAGGCAAAATATTTGGCCCGGGTGGCGCGGCGGAAATCCTTAATATCCCTTCTACGACATTAAACTCAAAAATTAAAAAACTAGGGATAAAATTTGAATTTGTTAAGTAGGCTTTAGGTGAAGTTGAGGTTTTAGTCAGGAGTCGGTAGTCCCGAGTCCGGAGTCGATTAAGCGCTGTGATCTAGGTTAAGATAAATCGTCATCTCCGCAGTGGAGAGATCTTTGAACGATGTTAAAAGATTTTGCGTTGCAACGCCTGGTCACTGCTGTATAAACCATTTAGCCATTATTTTACTGCAATTTCTTATGCGGAATTTTGGTATCTGATAAATCGATCTGCATTTCCTGCTTCCTGATCATTTCATCACTAAATTGCTTTTCCTTGCGGATTTTGTGAAGTTCTTGCCGCTGGATATGATAAATATCTTTTAAGATATGGTTATAAACTTCCATCTCTGCATTTTCGATCGCTTCGCACTCCATCGATTCGAGTCTTCTGGAGGTATGGTTTAAACTGTTCTCGAGTTCATTTTTCAAACCATTTACCAATCCAATTCCTTCTATTTCCTCTGCGTAGTTTTCCCTTAAGCGGTTTAACGAAACCTTTAATAGCCGCTGTTTAATACTGGCCTCTTGTTGCTCATCAGGTACCAGTGGATCGATTTCGTAAATGTTGATCGCCTTGATGATATAAGGCAAAGTAAGGCCCTGAAAAACCAGGGTAACCAAAATAACCACAAACGTGATGAAGATGATCAGGTTACGGTGTGGAAAATTAATGTGGGCAGCAGTAGTAATAGGCAATGAGAGTGCCGCGGCCAAAGAAACTACTCCTCTCATTCCAGCCCAACCGATAATTAACGGGCCTTTCCAGCCTGGGTGGGCTTCACTCCTTCTTACCTTGGCAGATAGCCACCTTGGTATAAAAGCTACCGGGTAAATCCAGGCGATGCGGAGTACAATTACAAGTGCACTAATGATCAGTCCATAACTAAAAGCTTCCCAAATTGAATAACCTTCTAAACCGGCCATTATGATCGGTAATTCCAATCCGATCAAAATAAATACCAAGGCATTTAGGATCATGGTTAATGTTGCCCATACATTGATGGCCTGCAATCGGCTCTGCCCATCTACAAAAATTTCGTGCGACCGGTACGATAAAAACAAACCCCCACTTACCACAGCCATCACGCCCGAAAAATGGAACTGCTCAGCAGCCAGATACATAAAATAGGGCGAAATTAAAGTGATGGCAGCATCGATGCTGGGTGTAGTAGGTAAAAACCGATGGATAAGATATAATACGTGAGCCACGGCCAATCCGATTACAATGCCCATAACAGTACTTAAGAAAAAGTCACCTGCTGCATTTGAAAGCGAAAACTGCCCTGTAATTACCGCAGCTAAGGCAAAACGGAGCACAATTAAACTTGAGGCATCGTTAACCAAACTTTCGCCCTCCAAAATGGTGGTAATCCGTTTTGGCACTTTAATATTCTTCAATACTGATGTTGCCGCAATGGCATCAGGTGGCGAAACAATGCCCCCAAGCAAAAAGCCCATAGCGAGTGTAAAACCGGGAATCATGGAAGAGGTTAAAAATGCAACGGCTACCGATGTGATAATAACCAGGCCAAAAGCAAGCAAACTGATCGGCCTGCGCCAGCGCCAGAAATCATTCCATGAGGTATACCAGGCAGCTTCATAAAGCAGCGGAGGAAGAAAAATCAGAAATATAATTTCAGGATCTATAGACATTGGCGGGATACCCGGAATATAGCTGATACCTAGACCGGCAATTACTAAAAATATAGGATAGGAAATTTTTACCTTTTGCGCCAGCATAATCAACAGAAAAGCTGCTGAAAGTAAAATAATGAACTGAAGAAGGGTATAGTGCATAGCTTTTTCAAAACAAAAAACAAACCACAAATATAATCAACAAATAACCAGTTACTTGAGCTTTAAAGGGTTGTTGTTTCAGCAAAGCAATTGACGATATAACATGATTTTACCTGGAATAATTGCTGAAATCCACTAAACAAACAATAAATGGGTAATATGATAATGCCAGAAACTAATGCTCCAGGTTGTTGGTTTAATCAATACGATTATCTCACTGCCAAAGCATAATCAAAAATCATTAAGTAGAAATCAATCCTACCAAACAACTACCGTAAATTAACGAAATAAAGCAAATAAATAATCAACAAATAAATAATAAATAACTAAAAATCAAATACTTAACAAAATGGATCGCAAGTTGCAATAAGTCAGCACGAAACTTAAGATACAGTTTAGTGATTACCTTAACATCAATATTAATTTTGGGTAATTCGCAAAAACTGCTTTAAACAATTAAAATTAATCATAAAAAAGCTATGAGTACGATCAAAGTAAAAGACGGAACTGAAATTTATTACAAAGATTGGGGAACGGGACAACCAATCGTTTTTCATCATGGATGGCCATTATCTGGAGATGACTGGGATACACAAATGATGTTTTTCCTGAAACAGGGATATCGGGTGATTGCGCATGACCGCCGTGGGCATGGCCGCTCAGGTCAAAGTGCCAATGGCAATGATATGGATACCTATGTAGCCGATATTGCAGAACTAACAGCAGCACTCGACCTGAAAGATGCCATTCACATTGGCCACTCCACAGGTGGTGGTGAAGTAATCCGTTACGTTGCGAAACATGGAAAAGGCCGCGTTGCAAAAGCAGTTTTAATCAGTGCAGTAACGCCGATTATGATCCAAAACGAAAGCAATCCGGAAGGTGTGCCATTGGCGATATTCGATGAAATCCGTCAAGGTACAGGTTTTACCAGAGCCCAATATTTTTACGATTTCCCGGTAGCATTTTACGGCTGGAACCGTGATGGTAAAACCGTTCAGGAAGGAATAAAACACAACTGGTGGCGCCAGGGCATGATGGGGTCTGTATTGGCACATTATGAGGGGATTAAAGCATTTTCGGAATCAGATTTCACTGAAGATCTAAAAAGTGTGGAAATTCCGGTATTGGTGTTGCATGGAGAAGACGACCAGATTGTTCCTTTCAACCAGGCACCAAGAGCGGCAAAATTATTACCAAACGGAAAACTGATCTCTTACCCAGGTTTCCCTCATGGTATGCCTACAACAGAGGCAGAAACAATTAACAAGGATATTTTAGCCTTTATTAAATCGTAAAATATTTATAAATCTGTCACATTAAGCTTGTCGAAATGACTGCAATTGTATTTAAAAAGGTCCTTCGACAAGCTACCATTGACATGCCTCCATAGGAAAGTCGTCATCTCGACTGGAGCATTGCGGAATGGAGAGATCTATGAGCCAAATTAAAATGGAAAATTGATTTAGCTATGGTGAGCACTTCTCTTGGTTCCCGACTGCGTTGTACTCCGCTCGAAATGACGATATCCTGTAATGACTTAGCGAGACGCAAAGATTAGGCAAGAAAAATCGTCATTGCGAGAAGGCTTTTTCAGCCGACGAAGCAATCTTACATTGATCGCTAATAGCGGGCGCATTAAGATTGCTTCATCGTTCCTCTTCGCAACGACGATATCTCACACTTTATCTTAAGAAACAATTCCCGTAAAAAAAACATAGGCCTGGTATCCGCCACAGCCTATGTTTCACCAAATTAAATCAGCACACAACAAGAATCAAATCTCATTAAGACTGAATTTATGACCGGTCCTCACCGGATACCTCTCCCATTGATGTCTGCTCAGGCTCCTGATTTAACAAAGCATCAAAGGGAATATTTTAAATGATAGCATACACCCTATCTGCTGCTGCCTTTAGTTTCATAGTTTAGTTTCGGAAAATCCTTTTGGGCCTGTTTAAACTGAAGATCATATTCAATCGGCCAACCAAAAGCTTTTTCAGCAACATCCTGTAGGTTTACTCCAGATGCACCACTCCAGAAATGAATAAATTCTCCAAAATTCAGATTTCTTTTGTACCGCCCGCTTTTGTTTTTTGGGAAGTTTAATGCAAGGAGTTCAAAATACCTATTGAGTACCTTTCCTTCACCATACTTACTATAAATAGGGAAAAACCAGTTTTTGAACCACTGTGTTCCCTGTCTCGGAAAGTCGTCGTATTGGGTTTGCATTTGTGTAAATACCTTATGGGCTTCGTTGGCCATTCCGATGTTTTTGAGCACATCATAATTGAAAATCTCCATAAACTTACTATCTCCCCACAATACGTCAGAGGGCGAGCCTTTTGTACCATGGCTGGCGCTGGTTACGATATGTCCCATCTCGTGTATCGGCATGCCAATCTGTTCGCCGGTAGGATTATTCCATTGCGCTAAACCACAATCTATCACGTTGCGGTAATCATGGCTCTCATCAAAAAAAGGTGATGGATGCCCTCCTCCATAATCCTTACCCATTGCGCGGTGCAGGATCACATACAGTTTTGGGTCTGGTCCGTAATCGCCATAATTGCGTTTAACATAGGCCCAGCACTCTGCCATTACGGCTATAGGCCATTTAACATTGGTCGGCATGTTTTTGTCGTAAAAAACAGACACATCCGCATTGCTTCCTACAAGTTTCAGCTCCTCATGGTGCTCAAACCAGTGTTCCTTCCACACAGAATCAGGAGTGCTTGTTGTTTTGGTAGATTGATCCTTAAGCTGCGCGCTGGATCTTGAAACTAGTCCCAATAAGAAAATTGGGACTAGTAAATAAATGATTGTTTTAGTTTTATTCATAATTGTATTATTTCCTCATTGTAAAGGAGAGAAAGCCTATTTGTTCCAGAACGATATTTCACTGATGTTGCTGTAATAAGCATCGCCACTGGCTACTTCTATCACTCGGATACGGATATACCGCATCGCAGGCAGCCCATCAGGAAGATTAACCTTAAAGGGTGCCGATCCATCATCCGAACGCTCTACGGTTTTGAGCAAAGTCCAACCTCTTCCCCTTGATTCTGCTGTCCATCCTGCCGAATTGCCTGGAGATTGTGTTTCAGCACCGGTGATATCTTCGATTCCCCAGATTTCAAATTTGGTAGGATTATTACAACAGTCGCGCCCGATGATTTCGAACTGAGCAAGGTTGGCTATCGCTTTACCCATATCAAAAGTAAAATGATGTGGAAGCGCTGACTTATCGTCGCTATGGAAAATATCCGGATATCCTGTTGGCGCTTTATTGCCATTCCAAAGTTTCGATAAAGAGGTTTCACTAGAATAAGTACCCACATCATTCGCCAGCTTTAGCGGACGAAACAGTGATTTATCCACTGGCACCATAATATTGCTCAAAGAATCGAAATCTGCTGTATAAAAGGTATCAATCGCCGATTTTACCGGCACATAGGCCGACCTGAAATAAATCTTGGTTCCGGTTTTGTAGTCGGCAAGCCTGATCGAATTTTCATCAGGACTTAACACGCTTTTATGAATGGTACCATCTTTATAGGTATAGCGTATTTCTGTTGTAATATTGATGGTATCTGGTTTTTCAAAATTGAGTGTAATGCCGTCATCATCCAGCTGATAAGGATCTGTTGAAACCAGAAATCTGTTGGTTAGACTCGATTTGTAGCTATCGCCATAAACCTTTACATTGCTAATCTGAACAGGCACAGATTTATTGCCAGCCTTATCATAAGAATAAATGGTAAAGGAATAATTATACTCTACCAGTTTGGGAATAATTACAGATACATCAGGAACGCTTCGGTCTGGCGCTTTCATTTCCAATGAATCTGCCGAATTGTTCCAGAATATGCGGTAATGGGTTACACTCGGATCGGGACTTGCCTTCCAGTTTAGTTTTATCCTGTAATTGCCTGGCGCTGCACCAACTTTGCCGGCAAAACCTGGATATATACGTTCTTTTCCGTCAAGGTATTTTCTGTAATCTAGCGCATCCTTGCTACAGCCACAGAGAACCACAATGGCCGTAAAAACCATTAAAATGCTGTTGATATGTTTAGTTGTCATCTGCTTTAATTTTAGTTAGTATTTCCCCAAAAAGATAATTCCATCACATGAGCAAAATCTGCATTCCCCCAGGTTGAATTAACAGCCAGTCTGACAAACCTCACTTTAGGAATATCAAGTGCAATGTTAAATTCAAACCCGGCTTTTACAGCGGCGAGATCTGCCGGTGTAGTTTGTCCGGGAGAATTACCAGAAGGCGGTGGCGGGCAGTTAAAATTCCCTAGGTTGATCCAATCGCCTACAACAGTTCCTTTTGCCGAACTTACGGGCAACTCAATATCTGCCGGTGCAGTTTTGGCTGATCCCCAGAGTGTCCAAGCCTTAGGATTACCATGATTATAAGAATAATCGTTACCATAGGCTTCTCCTCTTTCCCACAATTTATAGCGACTGAGCTTGGCAAGTACACCCATATCAAATGTGCAGAGCTGAAGAGGCTTGCTATAACCGGCCTCTGTATGCCAGCCGGGATCGGAAGTATTGTTATCCCATAACCTCGAAGTATTCCATCCAAGGCCTGTTGCACCCAGTGGAGAATCTGATGGTAACCGATATTCGCTGAACTGCGCTTTTGGTACCATAATCTCAAATATGGGACTGATTGATTTGTATAAGGTATCGGATATATTTCCCCATCTATCGGTTACATATACGCCAAAATCTCTTTTTAGGGTATCAAATCCCCTTACACTAAAATTAATATTTTCGGCTTCGGTGTAGAACTGTTCTATCGGAAGCATTTTCCCTGTTGTTTTGTCATTGGAAATCACAATCACCCCGATTGGCTTCTTAGCCGGGTTACTGGCGATTACATTTACCCCGCCAAAATCAGCCTGAAGCTGAACTGTTGGATAAACGGACAGATAAGATGGTGTAGCGGGGTGTACACGTACCTGTACAGGATCACTTTTCACATTTGCACGCGATACGGCATAAAGCGTAACATCATAATCGCCGCTTTTTTCGAAGCCTTCTACCTTGATCGTGTCGCTATAGTAAGAAGATTTACTCTGCCTTACGGTCCGCGAATTGATGCGGTATTCTGCCTGTACATACAGCAGATTTTCGGAATTGGGCAGCACATAGGAAATTACTGCGGCTCCAGCCAGGTTTTCTACTTTTACTCCAGTAAGTGCTCCGGGTTTTGTCATATCTTTCGATACCACCTCATTAAAACCTTCGCTTTCTTTACAGGAGTAGAACGAGCAGGCCACAAGTAATATGACAATAAACTGCAATGCAAAAGGCCAGTTATATATTTTTGATCTAATTTTCATCATCTTCTATTTAATTTACCAATAAGGATTTTGAACCAGGTTCGGATTTACGATCAAGTCGTTGTATTTAAGTGGCCACAAATAGTCTTTCAGGCCAAATACAGGAATTATCAGATTACGCTGACGGTAATAACCTTCAGGTGTGGTATCCTGAATATTCCAGCCCTGAAGTGGTTTGCTGAGCACATCCTGCATCACTTTCCAGCGCCTTAAGTCCCACCCTATTCTGCCTTCAAAACAAAGCTCAATTCGTCGTTCCTGTTGGATGATTGACCGAAGGCCATCTTTACTCGAAGCCTTGCCGGGATTAGTTGAATAGCTTGCCCACGACTCTTTAACACCTTTTAAGCCTGCACGTGCGCGTACTTTATCGATATAGGTATAAACATCTGCCGTTGGGCCATTTACCTCGTTAAGCGTTTCTGCGTACAGCAGATAAAGTCCGGCCAGTCTGATTAGCGGCATCCTGAAACTTGCCTGGGTAACCTCTGTACCAAAAACAGATTGGTAATTTACCAGTTTGCTTGGCCAGTAGCCTGATACGTTAACCCTGATATTATCTTTAGGGCCAGCCAATGAAGTTCCGCCACGGGCCTGCACATAGAGCATATTTTCTGGATCTGTTTGACCGTTACCAAAAAAACAGCTTCCATCAAAAGATAAATCGGCATAAAAGCGAGGCTCCCGATCCATGTGCATTTTTATGGTCTGGTAACCGCTTTTTAAATAGTATTTATTTTCTGTACCTGCCGCAGTAACGGCATAACGTCCTCTGTAATCGTAACCAGTATCTTCAGCCATTGGCACACCATTTTTCGAATAAAACAGCTCGGCCATTCCAATGGGTACGGCAAAATTTCCTGGCGTGCCGCCCATATTCTGTACCATGGCATTGGTGAGCCTGGGCATAGCCATTGATTGCAAGCCAAATTCAGGGTTAAGTGCCCAAATTACCTCCGGATTTTTCTCCCAGTTCTCGGTAATGCTCTGCCTGATGTCCATCACTGTTTTCAATGGCGCAGGTATAGTTGGAAGATTGCCCGGAGAGGTAAAACGGTAAAGTGAAAGGTTGCTTTCTTCGCAGGATTTTACCGCAGCCTGGCAGGCCAGCATCGCTTTATTCCATTTTTCTGCACTAAAAGCCGCAGGAAAAAGGTTTACACCATCTTTATCCTTAAAACCAGTATAATCGGGATTGCCGTTAAAAAATGGACTTGCCTGTGTGGTGAGTACTTCTGCCTTTACCGATAGGGCAATATTCTGCGTAATCCGGCCTAAACTCCTTGCCGGATCCTGTATGGTACGTGGAAGATCGGGCGTAGCCTCATCCAACAAGGATACGATATAAGCAAATGCCTGGTCAATAGGCGCACGTTTTATCCTTACCTCATCCGTTCCAGCATCTATCGGCAGGTTCTGTTTAATCAATGGGATCGGGCCATACATTCTCAAAAGATAAAAATGGTAATAGGCCTTCAAAAACTTTACCTCCGCGATCCAGCGATTGCGTTCAAATTGAGCCAGGTCCTTCGGACGGTCGATATTTTCCAGGAAAATATTACATCTTCTGATGGCTTTAAAAATAGGCTGACCAAGCTGTTCGCCATCCCAATAATTTAAAGAAGGGTTATCAGTCGTTTGTACGCCCCTGATGAGGTGGAAGCCTTGCTCTGCCTCCCTAGTCCCCAATGTGGCCTCTGTTAAGGTATTTGGAAAATAAATCTCTCCGGAAGTAGTAAAAGCAGCATCGCTATTGGACGGCCCCATGTTCTGCAAGGTAGAGTAACAAGTAAAAAGGTAGTTTTCTGCCTCATTTCTGTTTCTGAAAGCATAATCGATTGTGGCCACATTATCTGGCGTTACATCCAGGTATTTCTTGCAGGAAAGGGTCATTCCCGAAATCACTGCAATGAGTATGAGAAGTTTTATGTTGAATTTCATTACTAGCGTGCTTATAGGTTTACGTTGATTCCGATGTTATATACCTTCTGGATCGGATAGCTGAAGCCATTTGAGGCCAGTTCCGGGTCCCAGTCTTTGAACCTGCTCCAGGTGAGCGGATTTAGTGCATTGAAATAGATCCTGCAATTAGACAGAAATGCCTTTTTTGATAACTTATCAGGGAAAGTATAGCCGATTTCTACCGATTTGAGCCTGATAAAAGCACCATCCCGCATCCACCACGAACTGGTTTGAAGGTTATTACTGATCTCGGAAGAGGTGGTTCCCAAACGTGGGTACTTGGCATATAAATCCTGATTTTCTTCTGTCCAGTGGCTATCGGCAAAGGGCTGAAGCACCTGCCTGTTGGATAGGAATGGACTAACCTGTGACGGATCAATAAAAAAACTCGTGCGGCCTACACCTTGAAAGAAAAGCGAAAGGTCTATCTTCTTGAATCCCATTGAAAGCCCTGCACCATAAACAATTTCAGGTGTGGAAGGAAGGCCAATAAACACCTGATCGGCTTCGGTAATCTTGCCATCATTGTTTACATCGGTATATTTAATATCTCCTCCCTTAGGTGCCGAAGCCCCAGCGCCAAAAAGCTGCGTAGGCGAAGCAGCAGCTTCCTGATCATCGACAAAAAGGCGCTCGGCAATGTAGCCCCATCTTACCCCGATTTTCTGTCCGGAGAGTATTCTCCATGGCTCTTTATAGGCTGGCTGCTCGTATTGTCCGTATTTATTTTGCGAAAAGGTAAAATTCATCCTTCCCGACATCCAAAATCCTCCCCTGAATGTTTTGCTATAATCGGCAGAAAAATCTATCCCTCTCGAATCAGCAGTACCCAGGTTGGCGCTTACTCCGGATTCTAAGCCCATGCTTGAAGGAATTGAAGCACGTTCCATCAGGATGTTATAACGGTGTTGTTTGTAAACTTCTGCAATGATATTCAGGCTTTTGAAAAGGCTGATTTCCAGTCCAATATTCGTTTGCCTGGAGGTTTCCCATGTCACTGCATCGTTTGCATAATTGGTAATGCTTACCCCTGGCCTGGTAACACTGTTTGCCTGCCCGAAATAAGCAGGGTTACCACCATTCAGGTTCACGTTCGAAAGATAGAAGAAACGCTGTGCGCCAATGGCATCGTTACCTACAAGGCCATAGCTTGCGCGTAGTTTGAGCTTACTCACAGCTTGTTTTAACCCTCCGTCCCAGAAAGCTTCGTTGGAAATTACCCATGAACCGCCGATAGTTGGAAAGAAACCAAACCTGTTTTTCTCGGCAAAACGCTCCGATCCGTTATAACCAAAATTAAATTCAGCAAAATACCGGTTATCATACGAGTAGCCTAACCTTCCTGACAGGCCTACGTTGCGGTAAGGAAGCGAATATTGAAGGCTGGATAAATTGGTAGCCGGATCGATGGCATTGGCATATAAACGCTGTTGCCTGGTTGCAATTAAGGTACTGCTGATGTTATGTTTACTACCGATTTGCCTCGAGTAATCTACAACCGCTTGCATGTAAACAAAAGTATTAATATCCTTAAAACCGGGCTCGAAACTCAGGTATTCTGAAGCCTGGCCAGGCTGGTTATTAATCCAGTTGAGGCTATATTGATTGCTGATCCTATCATAGGATGCTACATTGTAAAAAAACGGAGAATATTGCCTGGTCAGGTCGAAATAGGAATATCTGTTGGTATTAAAAAGTCCTTTAAAGGTCAAACCTTTTGTTAAAAAATTCAGGTCCTGGTTCAACTCTAACTGTGCCGACATTCTTGACCTGGAGAAAGATTTATATCCTTTCATCATGTCTGCATAAGGATTGGAAAAACCCACGGTATTTCCGGTACCCTCTGTTGAGCTATTTCCAAAAAGAATGTGTGTATCTATACCCAGCGATGGATCGGCAGGGTAAAATGCAGGAAACAGTACCGGGCTGGTATGTAGTGCCTTTTTATAAAGATCGGCAGAAAAAGAACCGTCATCGGTAATTGGCCCGTTGTACTCATCAAAAGTACCCGAAAGCCTCAGTACCACCTCTGTGGTAGGCGTAACATTGATGTTGACATTGGAGCGGAGCTGATAATTTTCGAGCTTTACATTATTGTTGAAGTTATTTACCGGGCTCACTTTTAGGATCCCATTATCGCGGTTGTAAGATGTACCAATATAGTATCTTGCAATCTTTCCGCCACCGCTTACACTCCCGTTCAACCGTTGGTTGTTGGTGCTGGTTTTAAAAAGTTCATCTATCCAGTTTACGGCAGGGTAAACATACTTGTTGCTTCCCGGCGCACCACTTAAGGTCTGCTCGCGGTTGTAAATATCATTTTGGCTAAACCTGGGCACCGCTAAAGGATTCCTTGTGGTTAGCGCCTCATTGTACATCTTCATAAAGGTAATGGGATCGGCAATCTCAAGGTTTTGAGTAGACTGCGAAATGGAGTTTTCAAAACGTACATTTACCTTCGCATTGCCTTCTACACCTTCTTTGGTGGTCACTAAAATTACCCCATTGGCACCCCTGGCACCATATAACGCAGTTGCACTGGCATCTTTTAATATCGAGAAACTCGCGATATCATCAACCTGCAACCTTGCCAAATCAGTTGGCGTGAGTTCCACGTTATCCACCAAAATTAATGGATCTTGCTTGTAGCCAAATGTGGTTACCCCGCGGATAAAAAACGTAGAATTATCCAATCCTGGCTGGCCACTCCGTTGGTAGGCCACTACCCCGGCAATCTGTCCGGCCAGGGCATTGGTCAAATTACTTGATGGAATTTTCAGTTTTGAAGGTGTGATGCTGGTAACCGATCCTACCATGGCTTCTCTTCGCTCTTTTTTTCCAAAAGCAGTAACCACTACATCAGAAAGATTGTTATCATCTGAATGTAGTATCAGGTCTACCTTGAGTTTTAGTGGATCAGCAATAAAAGTAGTTTGCCTGAAACCTACAGATGAGACTACCACGGGCGATTTAGCCGTAGCATTCAGAGAAAATTTACCATCGCCATCGGTAATAGTCCCCATAGCACTCTGCCCTTTTACCTGAAGGCTAACCCCGGGTATACCTAAACCAAGAGAATCTTTAACGGTTCCGGTAATCTTGATTGTTGCGCCCTGCTGCGCAAAAGTGGGGCTGCCCAGGAGCAGCATACAGGTACTGAATACCGAGAGCAGTATCCATATGTTCCCAAAATAAGGCAAACGCCTTATCCTATCAGTAAAATTTTGGTTCATAAAGTTTGGTTGGTTAAGTGTTGATTTATTTCAAAAAAATATTGATCAGATTAGTTAGATTGATCAGTACAGTATCTTCTTAGCTCAAATAATGCCGAGACAAGGGAAAAGCGCTTAAATAAATTAGCCGGGTCAGCATATGATCCGGCTAAATGTTTTATTTTATTACCTTCTTTCGTTGAACACGCCCAGCTCTGCAATTGCAGGCGAGTTATCAAAATCGTTAATGATTACCTTAATCTTCTCGCACCAGATGCGCTCGAACCTAAAAATGCTCACCTTTTTTTCGCCCTCATTTTTTACCGCTAAAGCGTTCCATTTGCCATTTGCATAATATTGGAAGCTATAAGTGGCTTTTCGGTTATTACCTGCAGTTAGCACAACCATGTTGCATGGAACAGCCTTTTCGAAGTTCAGCTCATACCATGGCGATTTTACGGTGTGATTTGAAGACCAGCTCGAACCAAAATCATCATCATTGGCAAAATCCATAATGTTCATATCATCACCCCAGCTACTGTTGCTCTTAATGTGCTTCGCAATATTACTTGAAATGATCGGAGCCGGATGTGCTGGTATGCGTGGAAGAGCTACAGGCTTCTTATAAATCTGCCCCATTTCTTTAAGTGCCGCTAACGCGTTATCATCGATCAGGCCATTTTTGCCCGGGGCTACATTCAATATAAAATTGCAATATGCGCCATTGTAAGGAATGATAAACTTGTAAACCAGCTCAGTTACATTTTTTACGGGAGTAGTTGGAAAAGATGTTTTCCAGAACCAGTTGGCCTGCAATGGAAGACATGCGAGTGCGGGAAGCTTATTATTTTCCTTCGAAATAAACTGGCCGGCACCTTGCTCGTAAGATTTGATATCAGTGTAGAACAGCGCCTGTGTAGGGTATTTAGCCGCATTCAGATCCATTACCAAACAATTTGGCTGTAATGATTTAATTAAATAATAAATATCTTCAAAAGGTACCTGATCATAAGAAATCCTCGACCATGGTGCATCCCATCCATCAATAATTAAGGCGGTGATCTCACCATAATTGGTCAACAGTTCGGTAATCTGATCTTTAATCATCTTTACACGCGCTGGAGTAATCTGGTTTGGACGAATGCCATGGTGGGTATCCAATATAGAATAATATAACATTACCTTTAAACCATTCTTACGAAATGCATCAGCATATTCTTTCACCACATCGCGTTTTAGTGGCGTATTCATTACATTATATGCGGTGGTTGTGGTATTCCAGATTGGAAATCCACTGTGGTGTTTGGTTGTTAAACAGCCATAAGTCATGTTAGCAGACTTTGCTGCTTTTGCCCATTGATCTGCATCGAGCTTCGGCGATTGAAACAACGAAAGATCTGCATCAGGATCAGACCAGTCCTGATCCATAAAGGTAGGCATGCCGTAATGGATGAACATACCCAGGCCAAGATCAACAAAATCCTGTTGAAGTTCAGGCAAAGGTTTATTGGCTGATTTTTGCTGAGCCATTACCGGGTAAATAGATATTGTTCCCGAGACAATAAGTAATAATGATAAAATCCTTTTAAAGGTCATTTTTCTTCTTTTTGGTTTATGTATCTGTGTTAGTTGTTGAATGGTGAAGTGCTGTACAGATTTTTATCAATTTCTTTCAATCAAGAAAAATCCGGTTAAACGGCACCATTTATTTTTCAATATTCAAAACTACATCTGAGATAGACGAAATTTGTCGAACGAAACCGTAACAGAAACCTAACAAAAGCTTAACGTTAGGGCATTTATGAAATAATAGGCCTATTTTTAAGGGATAAAATGAAAGATCGCATATATAAGTCCGTAGTGTTGGTCAGTTTTCTGATCTTGCTCCTGGTACAGCTCAGATTAACCTATAATTCGTATGTACTAAGAGACAGAGATTATAGTTTAAAGGAAAAGACACTGATAAACGATGAATATGGACGCAGTATATCGGATGATAAGGTTTTTAGCGGTGGTGGAAAAATCATCGATTCAGTCCTCTCCAGAAATATGCCGGCGCTTAAACAAACTTACCTGACTAACAGGACAGCATTTAACAAACTTTCGCAACGCGTGAGCAACACGCTGCTCACAGAGCTGCAAAGGAAAAGTTCGATGGACAGTGTTTTTCGCTCCATTGTAAAAAGAAACGTGCTGGACACCAACCTTCAATACCTGCTCACCTTTCAGTTGATAGAAGTAAACTTCGATATAAATATCGGTAACATCACAATATTCGACAGCCAGACCGATACCCTTTTCAAACCAGACCAAAAGACGCCCTACGGTGTTATTATTGACGGTACATTGACCGATCCGAACATCCAGAACCGGGTTACCAACCTTTCTGTTAGCGGCAAGCTGGTCTACGACTATAGAATTACCTTCAATCTTTTTGTCGATCCACCGGGCCGCACGCTAAAGGTGGCCTATCAGATGCTGCCAACATTTTCGCTGGTCGCGCTGTGCATCATTATTATTGTCGGCATTAATTATTATACCTATATCAACTGGATGCGACAGAAAAAGGAAACAGATGTTAAATCTGACTTCCTTAATAGTATAAAGCACGAGTTTAATACACCGATTACCACTATACTCGTGGCAAGCAAAAGCCTTGATGAAGAAGAAGTACTCAATGACCGCACCCGCGTAAAGGCCCTTATCCATATCGTTGAAAGGCAGGCCAGAAGGCTCCATTCCCACATCAACCAGATGCTGGAGATTTCGGAAATCAACAACAATATCAATTTAGAGGAAATAGACCTAAATTATGCCGTGCTGACGCTGGTCAACGACTATAAGATAAAAGTCCATGAGCCCGACAGCCTAACCTTTGATCCCAATGGTTCGGAAATACTGATGATGATCGATCCTTTTGTCTTTACAACCATGCTGCAGAATATCCTCGATAACTCCTTCAAACACAACCATAGCGATATAAAAATGACGGTGCTGTTTATCACCGAGGATAAAGGTGGTTACATTCTCCATATCAAGGACAACGGGAAAGGAATCGAAGATACACTCAAGGCAAAAATCTTCGATAAGTTCTTCCGTGCCGATAAGGACAATACAGTTCCCGGCCTGGGACTTGGGCTGTACTATGTAAGACAGTGCCTGGATATCCATGGGTGGGAAATCAGTGTAAGGACAGAACTGGGAAAAGGAACCGAATTTCTGGTGCACATGCCCCGACCGGTGTAAATCATTAATCGATAGAATTTTATGCTTTACGATATTATAATAATTGAAGATGAAATAGATCTGGGCAACGTGATTTCGGAATACCTGAAATTGAGGGGTTTCAGCGTACTATGGTTTAAGGGTGCTACAGACGCACTGGACTACTATGGCTCAAGCCAGCTCGACAACAAACTAGTGATTATTGATGTACAGTTACCGGACATGAACGGTTTTGATCTGGCCACCGAGATGGTAAAGATGAATACCAACCAGCCTTTTTTCTTTCTTACCGCACACAATGAAAAACAGGACCGCCTCCGGGGCCTCAAAATCGGTGCGATAGACTATATATCAAAGCCGTTCGAAATTGAAGAACTGGTACTAAGGATAGGAAATATCATCAATAAGTTTTCCAGCAGTGCGAAGACACAGCCAGGACACAGCCTGGGATTTATCAATATTGGCGATATCAGGTACAAAAAGGACCAGCTGTTTGTGCTAATGCCCGATGGTAAAGAGGTTTCCCTCACCGTAAGGGAATCCGAAGTGCTGGATCATTTGGCAGGCAATATTAATCAGGTAGTTAAAAAAAAAGATATTTTATTGGCATTATGGGGAAATGATGATTATTTTAATGGAAAAAGCCTTGAAGTATTCATTTCAAGGCTACGCAGGCTTTTTAAGGTTTCAGAACAGGTTAGTATAGAGAATGTATATGGATTAGGATACATTTTAAAGGTTAAATAATGGAAATCAATTATTTAGCAATTATGGAATAAATGAGAATTGATTTTTACAATCAGTATGGGTAAGTCTTTGATGTTAAACAAAACAAAAGCTTTAAAAGGCTATTATACCAATAGGGTTTGGTTCCTGTTCTATTTAGAAGACCCAGCCCCCTTCTCCATTCAAATATCTGATTCTAAAGCCCTGCATTAGGTGGGGATTTCGGTAAAAGTGTTTCTCCCCACTTTTGACAGATAAGTAGATGATTCGCACAAACTTAGTTGACAAAAATTCGCGGGCTTGACTCAAGTTTAAAAACTTTGAGAATCAAAATTTTACACCATTTAAATAGCGTAAAAAATACTTATTAAAGATTCCCATAAATTGGAAATCAAATAGTCTTTTAAATTTATTCGACATAAAAAAACAAAAATAAAGAGATCTATTGCGACATTTACGGCAATAAGTATCCAAAATCAGTATAATTCTCAAAAACCTGGTCTTTGTTTTTAGAATAAAAAAAAATCACACTTTTTCAATGTTGTGAAATCCATTAAGAGAAGATTCGCAAATTTGTTTAAAATAATTTTGCAATGAAAACAAAGTTCAATTTAACTATCAGAAATAAAAGCAATAGCTAAAATTAATAAAATAAAAGAGACAGGGAATACCCATATACCCTCTTAGTGTAAGTGCACTAAGAAGCTCATCCTCTTAGGTCTTCGAAAAAAGTTTTCCACATTAATCGTGAAATACAAAATGTATTGCACAAAATATTGCTTTAAACTGTTTAAACCTATTTTTTGTACAAAGTGCACAAAAAGTGCTTAAATTTTGATTTTAGGCACATTTAACTAAATTTGGATTATACCAAAACCAAGTTTATGTATCAATTAACAATACCTGCAGATCGCGTTAACGAATCGTTAAGTAAGCACATTTTGGCCGATGGTTTCGACCTGACTTATGATATGGAAAAAAGTCATGGTGCTTACATTTACGATGCTAAACACAACAGAACTTTACTCGATTTTTTCACTTGTTTTGCTTCCGTTCCTTTAGGTTATAACCACCCTAAAATGATCAATGATGAAGCGTTTAAAAAAAATCTTCTCCTCGCTGCATTAGCCAATCCATCGAACTCTGATGTTTACACCCAGCAGTATGCACAGTTTGTTGAAACATTTTCCAAAGTTGGTATTCCTGATTACCTGCCACACGCTTTTTTTATTGCTGGTGGTGGCTTAGCAGTAGAAAATGCAATTAAGGTAGCCATGGACTGGAAAGTTCAGAAAAACTTTGCAAAAGGATATACCGAAGAAAAAGGCTTTAAGGTTTTACACTTCGAAAGAGCTTTTCATGGCAGAACCGGTTATACTTTAAGCTTAACCAATACCCTACCCGATAAAACCAAGTGGTTTGCCAAATTCGATTGGCCAAGAGTTGCTGTTCCTGAAGTTAAATTTCCACTTTCGGGAAATAATTTAAGTCATGCCATTCAAACCGAAGAAACATCTTTAGCGCAGATCAAAAAAGCCTTTGCTGATAATAAAGACGATATCTGTGCTATAATTGTAGAGCCAATCCAATCTGAAGGTGGAGATAACCACCTCCGTGAAGAATTTTTGATCCAACTTAAGGCTTTGGCCGATGAAAATGATGCTTTTTTGATTTATGATGAAGTGCAAACCGGTGTTGGGTTAACCGGTAAATTCTGGTGTCATCAACATTTTAGTGAAAAAGCTCGACCAGATATCATCGCTTTTGGAAAAAAAATGCAGGTTTGTGGTATCCTTGTGGGTAATAAGGTAGATGAAATTGAAACCAATGTATTTAAAGTGCCAAGCCGTATTAACTCAACATGGGGAGGCAATCTAGTTGATATGGTACGTTCTACGCAGATCTTACAGATTATAGAAGAAGATCAGCTTTGTGAGAATGCTGAAAAAGTGGGTACTTACCTGAGAGATCAACTAGAAAATCTATCACATAAATTTGATCAAATGACAAATGTTCGTGGAAGAGGTTTGTTGTGTTCTTTTGATTTCCCGACAAAAGAAATGCGCAATGCATTTATTGGAAAAGGATTGGAAAACAATGTGATGTTTTTGGGCTGCGGCGAAAAAACGATACGCTTCCGCCCAGCACTTTGCATTGAACAAAAACATATTGACGAAGGCTTGACGGTTATGGAAAAAATATTGCCTTTATTGTAGGCATGAATAGAAAATCGTTAGTTTATTTCTTAGTTGCAGGTATTTTATTATTGATTTTTTTCATGATTAAAGATGTTTTTGATCAGCCCGGGATTGAGGATATGAAAGCCGGTTTTAAAGAAGTTGCCAAGTATAGAAATGCAAACAATACTGGTCCGGTACAGCGGATTTATGTAGTTACGGTTAAAGATTCGGCATGGAAAGAAATGGAAGATTATGGCAATTTAATGCCCCATACTAAATACGGGAATACGAAAGTTTACTTCTTTATGCAAAATGGAAATGTTCCAAATACATTACAGCCAGGAGAGGTAAACTTCGACCCAACATTTAATAAATCCTGTATTGCCCTATATGAAAAAAGTGCGATGAGCCAGACAGCGTTTAATAAGTATCCATATTAATAGAAGGCTAAAATTTGAGAAGTTGATTACCCAAAAAACTTAACTTCTATTGATTTGGAAATGAAGGGTTCTGTACTTTTGGCATTTTCAGTCCCGCTTTTGTTTCTGCCGATGCTAAGTTAGTGCCGATTTATCGGTAAAGGCTCGGCATCCACGCCAATCGGGTTTATGAACAAAGTTTAGTGCTTTGAAAGAAACCATTGTTCAATAAACCTGACAGCAGCGGCAGCCCCGATTTAAGCACCGGTTTATGTTACATTTTGTGTGCTTGCTTGTTTCACAGGTTTCCATCGGGCTACAGCGAATGGGGCAGGACTGCAGCACCTATGAAATGCTGACATTCGTTTCCTAACCCTAAAAAATCCGTTATTTATTATTCCGATGAGTCTTCGACTACGCTCAAACTGACAAACATCTCGTATTATTTCACTTAAACTCAAGAAGTTCTCCCAAGCGCATTAGCCCTTTAACTTTGTGAGTTTCGCCTAAACAAAAGCAGAAAATCCCGTTATGGCCCTACCTACAATCAGCGTATTAATTTCTTTTGTACCCTCATATGAATAAATTGCTTCAGCATCGGCCACAAAACGCGCAACATTATATTCCAATAAAATACCGTTACCACCCATTACCTCACGGGCCTTGCTCACCACATCACGTGTACGTAACGAACAGAATACCTTTGCTAACGAAGCGTGTTCATCTTTCAACAGGCCCTGATCCTGCAATTGTGATAACCTAAAACATAATGTTTGCATGGCCGTTAAATTCGACAACATCTCAACTAAATGGTTTTGGATCAATTGAAAAGATGCAATGGGTTTACCAAACTGTTTTCGGGTGCGGGTATAATCCAATGCATTTTCGTAAGCGCCACGGGCACAGCCAACAGCCTGCCAGGCTACTCCTGCTCTTGTCATTTGTAATACCTTCGCTGTATCTTTAAATGAGTTTGCATTTTGCAAGCGGTCTGTTTCCTCTACTTCACAATTGGTTAAAGTGATAATTCCATTCTGCACAATCCTGAGGGCCATTTTATCCTGCATTTTTTCTACGGCAAAACCCGGATTATCCTTTTTTACAATAAAGCCTTTCACTTCTCCACTTTCTTCATCTCTTGCCCAAATAATTAAGATATCGGCGAAAGTGGCGTTACCGATCCATTTTTTTTGGCCATTTAATATCCATTTGCCATCTATTTTTTTGCAAGTTGTAGTGAGTCCTCCAGCAGCAGCAGAGCCCACTTCGGGTTCAGTTAACCCAAATGCACCAATAATTTTAAATTGCTGCATCAATGGCAACCATTGCTGTTTTTGCTCTTCTGATCCACATAGATAGATCGACCCCATGGCCAAGCCGCTCTGTACACCAAAAAAAGTAGAAATAGAAGTGTCAATCCGCGCCATTTCCATCGCTAAAATCCCTTCCATTAAATTTGATTTCCCCGGACAGCCATAACCTTTGTAGGTTAAGCCACAAATATTAAGTTCAGCAAGTTTTGGGATAATTTCGAAAGGAAATTCGGCTTTGTTCCAATAATGGTTTACAATGGGTTTTACTTCTTTTTCTAAAAAAGCACGCACTTTTAACTGGAGTTCGCGATCCTCATCGTTGAGCGCTTCGTCGCCCAAATGGTAAAAATCACCTTCAATTGGGGGCAATTCGCGCTTTTTACCCGATCCACCCATCATTTTCATCATCCCCTGGATCTGTTTATCATCCAGACTAGATATGGTTTCGACCATTTTGGGTAAATCGACTTTTTTCGATAAAGCTTCTAACTTATCGAAATCTACATGTTTAAAAAGATTGTAAGCGTTTTTGAGAGAAGAGAATATATTCGCCATTATTATTCGTTTGGAGAATAACAAACGAAGGGCGGTTTTGTTGGACTGTCAAAATAACCGCAAAGGGCGCTAAGTTTTTCGCGAAGGAAAAGAAAGGGAAATCTTAGTAAGACAAATCCCTACAGCTTTGCGGATGCTTTTCTTTGCGGTTAAAAAGACTACCTTAAATCAAACAAACTATCAACACCCAACAATTTCCTTGAGGTAAAACCCTCACCAAAAGTGGCACCAATGCTTTTACCAAATTCTCTCGAACGGCCAATTACACTTTCGAAAAACTCTGGTGAAGAAATATAAGTTTGCAGTCCATCTACATCAGGGTTATAAAACTGTGTTTTAAAAGCCTTAATAGATTCAATTTTCTTATCCATGTGGTCTGATATATCCACAATAATATCAGGTTTTAAGTATCTGTCTTGAATATACTGCAATAATAACCTCGGGCGATGCACTTCTTGTTTAACACCATCTACCGACGTTTCTATTTTCGGTAAACCTGATAAAAAAACCGAATCGTAAACTAAATCGCCAGCTCTGCCATGATCGGGATGACGGTCTTCTAGCGCATTACTTAAAATAATTTCGGGTTGATATTTCCTAATGGCTTTAATCACTTCCAAACGATGAAACTCATCATTCTGAAAAAATCCATCCCTCATTCTCAAATTTTCGCGAACATGTAAACCCAAAATTTTTGCAGAATCTGCTGCCTCTTCATCTCTTGTTTCTGCAGTACCACGCGTACCCAGCTCGCCTCTGGTTAAATCTACAATTCCAACTTTTTTACCTAGGGCAATATGCTTTAAAATAGTACCTGAACAGCAAAGTTCTGCATCGTCAGGATGCACGGCTATCACTAAAATATCTAATTTCATTATTTATTGGGCATTTTGGTTTAGGAGTTGCTGAATTTTCTTTTTAATTTTCGAACTCAACGGCTTGGTGAAGGGTAAGAAATAATCTTCCAATTCTCCATTTTTGTTCACGATGTATTTATGGAAGTTCCAACGGGGTTTTGAACTTAATTTTAAGTTTTGTTTTTTATCGCTCAAAAATTGATAAAGCGGATGGGCATGTGCCCCACGAACCATAATTTTATCAAAAACCGGAAATTTTACACCATGGTTAATCTCGCAAAAAGATGAGATATCAGAACCATTTAGTGGCTCCTGTTTTCCAAAATCGTTGGTAGGAAAGCCCAGAATTTCAAAATCAAGACTATTAATTTCATCTTTAAGCTGCTGTAGTTCCTTTAATTGTGGTGTAAAACCACATTCTGATGCGGTATTTACAATTAAAACAACTTTGTTGCGGTAGGCTGATAATGGCTGCTCTTCGCCATTAATTTTTTTAACCTTAAATGAATAAATATTCGGAATGCGTTCCTGCATTATATGTTATTGATAAAATCCTGAAGTGCGGATAATGGATTCTATATCCCTATCCTCATTCGGATTGTAAGTGCTTTTTAAATTATGTCCTACCACACGGGCAACAATCTGATAAGAAAATGCAGCGAAACCGCCTTTGGTCTGCTTTACAATATCATATGTTGTTCTGCCTACTTCACGGTCGATCAGTTTCGTTAAAATCTGACCTTGAGTAATGGTTAATTCTTTTATTTCACGGTTAAACATGTCTTTAATTTCTTTATCACATTGTTTAACCAGCTGTTTCTGTTCCTTTTTTTCAGGAGTTCGGGCAATATCTTGCTCTAATTGCTCGTATCTACGTTTTGCAAACAATGCGTATGGCATTACTTTTAATACGTTATACCTTAAGCGATTATACGCAGCCTGTTCTGCCGGCGATTTCCATTTCCTTGCGGCATAAATAGATACATCATCAAGCTGCATCCACGGAATCATTACACCATTATCATTTGTTGAGGCTACTCTTATCGTATCGCTTTTACCCAATTTAGGGAATATTGGCGCAGCAGGATCCTGAGCCTGTAGTGAAATGCTACAAATCATTACAATACAAAGAAAAAAGAGCCCTTTAATTTTCATAAATTTATACTTTTACAAAGTTAGGTGTTATTTCATATATTAGGTGTTTCACAAAACTAATATAAGTTTTATTCATAAATAAGACGCAATTTTTACGCAAAAAATACAAATGAAAACAGAGTTAGTGATTGATTTAGAGGCGGAAAAGCAAGAGATTCTAAAAAGATATAGGGCATTACTACGGGCAAGCAAATCTACTTTACAAAAGGGCGATAAAAAAGAAATCAGGAAAGCTTTTGATATGGCATTGGAGAGCCATAAAGATATGCGCCGAAAATCAGGCGAGCCTTACATCTACCACCCCATCGCTGTAGCGCAGATTGCTGCTGAAGAAATTGGCTTAGGAACAACCTCTATCGTATGTGCCTTATTGCATGATGTGGTAGAAGATACCGATATCACTTTAGAAGATATTGAACGCGAATTTGGCAAGAAAACCGCTAAAATCATCGACGGTTTAACCAAAATATCTGGCGTTTTTGATACCAATAGCTCTTTACAGGCCGAAAATTTCCGTAAAATGCTGCTTACCCTGGCAGATGATGTAAGGGTAATCCTGATCAAACTTGCCGATCGCTTGCACAATATGCGTACAATGGATTTTATGCCACGCCACAAGCAGCTTAAAATCGCTTCAGAAACCATTTATTTATACGCACCACTAGCCCATAGATTGGGTTTATATGCCATTAAATCAGAGTTGGAAGATCTTTCGATGAAATATCTCGACCCTGACACTTACAAATTCATTGCAAAAAAATTAAACGAGAAAAAAGCTGAACGTGCGCTTTTCATCAAAAAATTCGTCGAACCGATTGATGAGATTGTTCACGAACAAGGTTTAGTGGCCGATGTTTACGGCAGACCAAAGTCAATTCACTCCATCTGGAACAAGATGAAAAAGAAAAATATTCCTTTCGAAGAGGTTTATGATCTTTTTGCCATCCGGATTATTCTAGACTCTGCACCTGAAAATGAAAAGGCCGATTGTTGGAAAGCGTATTCTATTGTTACCGATTTATACCGACCAAATCCAGATCGTTTACGCGATTGGGTTTCCTCACCAAAAGGGAACGGTTACGAAAGTTTGCACACTACAGTAATGGGACCACGCGGACAATGGGTTGAGGTACAGATCCGTACACAACGCATGAACGAAATTGCAGAGAAAGGTTTTGCTGCACACTGGAAGTATAAAGAATCGAGTAATGATAACGGTCTGGATCAGTGGATTCAGAAAGTTCGCGAAATGTTGAGTAATCCTGAAGCCAATGCTTTAGATTTCCTCGATGATTTCAAGATGAACCTTTTCTCGGATGAGATCTTTATTTTCACGCCAAAAGGTGCTTTAATCCAGTTGCCTTTGGGCGCTACAGCATTGGATTTTGCTTTCGAGATCCATACCGATGTAGGGGCAACCTGTATAGGCGCTAAAGTGAATCACAAGCTGGTTCCTATTTCGTATAAGCTTCAAAATGGCGATCAGGTAGAAATTATTACCTCAAGCAAACAAACGCCTAAAGAAGATTGGCTAAATGTGGTGGTTACTGCCAAGGCCAAATCTAAAATTAAGTCATCTTTAAAAGAAGAAAAGCGGAAAATTGCCGAAAATGGAAAGGAAATCTTAGAAAGGAAGCTGAAATCGTTAAAAATCACTTACAATACCGATAATCTTCAAAAGCTAAGTTATTTCTTTAAATTACCTTCTACACAAGAGCTTTTTGTTAATGTTGCGCTTGGAAAGATCGAACTGAAAGATATCAAAGAGTATCTATCTAGCGAAAAAGAGGTCGAAAACCGTGGACCGGAACGTCCCGAAAACCTTTCAGTTGACGGAATCAAGAGTAAAATTAAAGGTGGAGAATCTGATATTTTATTGATTGGTGAAGATATGCAGCGGATTGATTATACCTTGGCTGCCTGTTGCAACCCAATTCCCGGCGATGATGTTTTTGGCTTTATTACCGTGAGTGAAGGTATTAAAATACACCGTACCAACTGCCCTAACGCTGCGCAGCTAATGGCCAATTATGGTTATCGCGTAGTGAAAGCCAAATGGAACAAACAGCAGGAATTAACTTTCTTAACCGGCTTACGCATTGTAGGCATTGATGATGTAGGTTTGATCAATAACATCACCAGGGTTATTTCTACCGACTTTAAAGTAAATATGAGATCGATTACTGTTGATACCAACGAAGGGATTTTTGATGGTTCGATTATGATTTTTGTAAATGATACCGAACACCTGGAAAACCTGATCAAAAA
The DNA here is from genome assembly GCF_004310665.1 of Pedobacter kyonggii. GTDB lineage: Bacteria > Bacteroidota > Bacteroidia > Sphingobacteriales > Sphingobacteriaceae > Pedobacter > Pedobacter kyonggii. The sequence continues at coordinate 46,523 of NZ_SIXF01000037.1, forward strand.
TTTATTAAAAGTTAGAGGTGTTACCGGAGTAACGAGGTTTGATGCTTAATTAGTCCGAAGTCTTTAGTCCGGAGTTCGAAGTCTAGATGCTAAGTGCACGCTATTTGCAGATTGAACTTCGTACCGCTGTCTTTCTGACCTCCGACTATTACAACATTTCAACTATCAAGCACTATAACAATCAAACAATTACCAAATCAGTGTAATCATTTAATCAGTGTAATCATTTTTCAAAACAATTTACCTACCTTTGAATGGAGTTTAAAAACTATGTCTGAACAAAAAACAAATGAGCTCGTTCGCAAGATTTTTGAGGCTTATTTAGAAAACAAAAATCTACGTAAAACACCAGAGCGTTTCGCTATATTGGAAGAAATATATTCAAGAAACGACCACTTTGATGTAGAAACCCTTTATATCCACATGAAAAACCAAAAGTACCGCGTAAGTCGTGCTACGGTTTATAACACATTGGAGTTATTGGTTTCATGCGATTTAGTTACCAAGCACCAGTTTGGTAAAAACATGGCACAATTCGAAAAATCTTATGGTTACCGCCAGCACGATCACGTAATCTGTATCGAATGTGGTAAAGTAGTAGAATTCTGCGATCCACGAATCCATCAGATCCAAACCATGGTTGGTGATCTTTTAAAATTTGATGTGAAACACCATTCGTTAAATCTTTACGGTTTCTGCTCTGATTGCAGTATGGCCAGGAAAGTAAACGAAAGTGCTGCAACAGCCGCAAAAACTGTAGAAAATTAAATCAAAATACAAATAAAACCAGCTTAATTTATTAAATAATGACGCAAGTAGATGTACTTCTCGGCCTGCAATGGGGTGATGAAGGAAAGGGAAAAATCGTTGATGTACTAAGTCCAAAATATGATCTTATTGCCCGTTTTCAGGGTGGCCCAAATGCCGGACATACTTTAGAGTTCGATGGCAAAAAATTCGTTTTAAATACAATCCCTTCAGGAATTTTTAACGAAAAAACCATGAATCTTATCGGTAATGGTGTAGTAATCGACCCTATTATCCTAAAAAGAGAGTTAGATAATTTAAAAAAAGCTGGTCATGACCCTGTTGCCGATGGCAAATTGGTGATTGCCCGTAAAGCACACTTAATTTTACCAACCCACCAATTATTGGATGCAGCTAACGAGGCACGCATGGGTAAAAATAAAATTGGATCAACCTTAAAAGGTATTGGCCCAACTTATATGGATAAAACCGGCCGTAACGGTTTACGTGTTGGCGATACTACACTACCTGATTTTAAAGAGCGTTATGCTAAATTGGTAGAAAAACATACTGAAATCCTTTCTCATTACGAAGGTTTCGAATATGAGTTAGCAGAGAAAGAAGCATCATTCTTTGAAGCAATTGAATTCTTAAAAACCATCCCTCACGTAGATAGCGAACATTATGTAAATGGTTTCTTAAAAGAAGGAAAAGCCGTTTTAGCTGAAGGTGCACAAGGAACTTTATTGGATGTAGATTTCGGTTCATATCCTTTCGTAACATCAAGTAACACCACAACTGCAGGTGCCTGTACTGGTTTAGGCATTGCGCCTAATAAAGTAGGTGCGGTTTATGGTATCTTCAAAGCATACTGCACACGCGTTGGTGGCGGTCCTTTCCCTACTGAATTAGATAATGAAGTTGGCGAAAATTTACGCGCTTTAGGTCACGAATTTGGTGCAACTACAGGCCGTGCCCGTCGTTGCGGCTGGATTGATCTTCCTGCTTTAAAATATGCCATCATGTTAAACGGTGTAACCGAGTTAATTATGATGAAAGCCGATGTTTTGGATACTTTCGATACCATTTATGCTTGTACCCACTACGAATATAATGGCGAAACGATTGATTATATGCCGTACGACATCATTTCAATCGAACCAAAACCAGTATTGAAAGCAATTGATGGTTGGGCTACTAATGTTACTAAAATTACTTCTGTAGATGAAATCCCAGCTAAATTAACTGATTACATTGCGTTCTTAGAAAAAGAATTAGAAGTGCCAATTAAATTCCTTTCTGTAGGACCAGATAGAGCACAAACTTTAGAGTTACGTTAATAACACTCTGTTCGTCATGCTGAATTTATTTCAGGGTCTATTAGATGCTGAAATAAATCCGATAGTTATCGGATCAGCATGATGACTATAAAATAAAGCAATCTATAACTGGGTTGCTTTTTTTGTTCTCGAGTTGTCAACTTTAATGGCAGAAGCGCCGGAAAGTTGACAACTCTTCACCAATTGATAGCAAATCAACTTAGTTACTTGCTTATCAGCATCTAATTACCATTGAAGCCTATAATAATGAGCTTTTAGCCGCAGAGCATGAGTTTAAAAACGGCAATTATATTTCTCATGATGAATTATTGTCGTCATCTCGACTGAAGCGCAGTCCCGAACTTTCGCATGAGCGTCAAGTTAAGCTGAAAATAGTTGGCTTAAATTAATTCTGTGGTTTCTTTTTTCATATTTACAGTACTTATCTATAATATCTCTGAACTGCTTTCTACCTGTAGCGATTACCTCTTTCATGTTCAATACAAAGAACTTTACACATTTGATCAAGCTAACGGAGCCTTTGGCATATCTGACAACTGGCAAAAATATTTTTTGCATAAACAGGCATATAAACATCAACAGGAGGTATATATTCGTGCTAATCCGTTTTTCATTGGTACAGCCATTATGTAGCAACTGCTGTAGGTGGA
>NZ_SIXF01000038.1 GCF_004310665.1 Pedobacter kyonggii
CGCTTTCATAAGCACATTCATAACGGGCTTCTGGATAATTGGTTGAAAGAAAATTCCAAAGTCCATCCACTGACGGGGGAGACTGGACGAAGCTTTTGAGATACTGTTTCCCTAGATAGAGTGAAACAGTCCAGCTTTTAAGGTGAACATCGATGCCACAGCTTATCGTATGACCGCTAAAATCTAATTTTTCTGCTAAATTTGTCATGATCTTAGTTCTATTGTTTATTTAAATTTAACAATTGTGGCTTGCTAAAGACCACTTGAACTAAGATCACTTTTATTACATAGATACTGATCGGAACGAACATCCCGATTCTTATCGGGATAAAGTGGAGAGCAAGACCAACCCCCAACCTATAAAAACAGGAACCTGCTTTCCAAATGATCAGCAAACAGGCTCTCTCTAATGCCGCCGAAATGACAATCTATATTTACTTCTCCCCTTTTACAATCATCTATTCCGATTAGTTTTATTACTTTCGCCAAAAATCCAGTATCAATATGTCTTTAGTACAAGAATTACAGACCCGTTCGGGCAATAAATGCGAATTATGCACCGCTGAAACCAATTTATCGGTATATGAAGTGCCGCCAACCAGCAATGCCAATAGCGATAACAGTATTTTAGTTTGTAAAACCTGCTTAGATCAGATTGAAAAAACGGAACAGCTTGCACCAAACCATTGGAAAATATTAACAGAAACCATGTGGTCGGAATTTGCCCCGGTACAGGTTGTTGCCTGGAGAATGTTGAGCAGATTAAGAAATGAAGGCTGGGCAGCAGATAGTCTGGATATTTTATACCTTGAAGACGAAACTTTGGAATGGGCTAAAAAAACCGGCGACCACGAGCAAGACGGAACTGTAGAATTTCATCAGGACAGCAATGGTACGCGTTTATTTGAAGGCGATACCGTGGTTTTGATTAAAACTTTAGATGTTAAAGGCTCAACTTTGAGCGCTAAATTGGGTACCGTAGTTAAAAATATCCGATTAGTTCATGATAATATCGAACAAATTGAAGGTAAGGTTGAAGGACAAACTATTGTAATCTTAACCAAATACCTCCGCAAAGGATAAAGCGTTATTTGATTATTTACTCCTGCCTTATTAGTCCACTCGCTATCAAACCTTAAATAACAGTGCGGTCCTTCCCAACTAAACCTAAGGGATCGGAACGAACACGAGTGCAACGAGTAAAGTGGAGAGCAGGGCCAACCCTAACCTATAAAAACAGGAACCTGCTTTCCAAATCTTAAAACTTAAAGATATTATTAGCACCTGTTTTCCAGATCATTACCAAAATAGAATCACTCACTTTCTATTCAAAACAATTTGTCGGCATTTTTTGTAGTTAGGCTAAGCGTTTCCTTACAGTAAAAATATTTTCAATACCGTTTAATTCTCGATTTAAAATTACATTTTTGCAAAAATTATTTAAAAGTAAATGCAGAGTTACTCAGAATTTCTTGATCTAAGTGTTGGTTTCCCTCAAGAGGGTTTCGATGTTATAGATGATGAGTTGTATTTTCAGGATTTAAACCTGATGGAAATGATCGAAACTTACGGTACTCCCCTACGTTTCACGTACTTACCAATGGTTAGCAAGAAGATTCAGCAGGCGAAGATCCTTTTCCAAACCGCTATTTTAAAGAACAATTATCGTGGTGATTATAAATATTGCTACTGTACAAAAAGTTCGCATTTTAGGCATATTGTAGAAGAAGCTTTAAAAAATAACATCCACCTGGAAACTTCTTCGGCTTTTGATATGCCGATGGTTGATGCGCTGGAGAAAAAAGGTGTGTTAACGAAAGATACCACCATCATATGTAACGGTTTTAAAACCTACCAGTACAAACAATATATCATTGATATGTTGCATGATGGTTATACCAATATTATCCCTGTTTTAGATAATAAAGAAGAGTTTAACCTTTTTGATGATGAGGTTGATATTGATACCCCTTGTAACTTAGGTATCCGTATTGCTGCTGAAGAGCAGCCAGATTCGCAGTTCTATACATCGCGTTTAGGTGTGCGTATGGAAGACATTATTGATTTCTACAATAATAAAATCGTTCACAATCCTAATTTCAGGGTTAAATTATTGCACTTTTTCATTAACTCGGGTATTACCGATTCACCATACTATTGGAATGAGTTAGAGAAATACGTAACACTTTATTGCAAATTCAAAAAAATCAATCCGGATTTAGATACCCTCGATATTGGTGGTGGTATGCCATTTAAAGATTCGTTGGTTTTCGATTTCGATTACGAATACATGGTAAACGAAATTGTGAAAAGGATTAAAGAAATCTGCGCTATCCACGATGTAATGGAACCAGATATTATTACAGAATTTGGTAAATATACGGTTGCAGAGGCTTCTGGTATACTTTATAAAGTACTGGGCCGTAAACAACAGAATGATCGTGAGCGTTGGTTAATGCTGGATGGTTCTTTTATTACCAACTTACCTGATGTTTGGGCATTAAATCAAAAATACATTTTATTGCCAATTAACAATTGGGACGCTGAATATGAACGGGTTAACTTAGGTGGTATTACCTGCGATGGACAGGATTATTACAACCAGGAGGCGCACATGAACAGTGTATTTATGCCGAAAACACGTAAGGTGCAGTATTTAGGTTTCTTCCATACTGGTGCTTACCAGGAAGTATTGAGCGGTTATGGTGGTATCCACCACTGTTTATTGCCAAGCCCAAAACATGTTTTGATCCGCAGAAACCGTGATGAAAGCTTTAATTTTGAGGTTTTCGGAGAAGAACAAAATAGCAAGCAGGTATTGAAGATTCTGGGTTATTAATTCAGTTTGTAGTTTGGAGAGACGAAAAACATAAACTTTCCACAATAAGCCAAAGCAAAGAACAAGTTTCTTATTTTTACAACATATAAATACCTTAGTTGAATAAGCTAAGGTATTTTTTTGCCTTAAACCTTTTACCTTACACCTAAAACCTTTAAAAATGAAATTCGGCCAAGTAGAAGACCCAACCATTATAGATTATGCCCTTCCTGCTGATGCTCCTGAAACAGCAGCAATTTTAGCAGCAAATAAACCTAAACAATCTTTCCAGGCCTATGTGGGCTGCGCCAAATGGAACAAGGCAGATTTAAAGGGCTTTTATCCAAAAGGAACTAAGGATGAATTGACTTACTATGCTACTCAATTTAATTCTATTGAGCTTAATGCCACATTTTATGGTATGCCAAGCCGTGAACAAGTAATCACCTGGACACAAAAAACACCTGCAGATTTTAAGTTTTTCCCAAAACTGACCAATACCATCAGTCACTTTAAAAGATTGATCAACGTTAAAGAACCTGTAGAACAGTATTGTGATGCCATCAGTAATTTTGAAGATAAATTAGGAATGGCTTTTCTTCAATTGCACGATAACTTTAAGCCTAAAGATTTTGAAAGGCTAAAAATCGTAATCAACGAATTCCCAAAAGTAATTCCTTTGGGTGTTGAAGTGAGAAATGAAGAATGGTTTTCAAATCCAGCCATAACCAACGAATTTGCACAATTATTTCAGGAAAATGGTGTAGCCAATATTATTGTTGATACTGCAGGGAGAAGAGACATGCTGCATATGCGTTTAACTTCGCCTACGGCCTTTGTGCGTTTTGTTGGCGCAAACGATGATGACATAGATAAAAAACGCTTAGACGATTGGATTAAAAGAATTGTAAGTTGGAAAGAACAGGGCTTGCAAAACTTATATTTCTTTGTCCATCAAAATATTGAGCTATCTTCCCCATTATTTTCAGCTTATTTTACAGATAAACTGAATAAAGCTGTAGGAACTGTTTTAAAAATCCCGGTAATGGCCAATCAGGCTTCGCCAAGTTTGTTTTAGTTTTTTTGGTACTTCATTCCCAATCAAGTTGGGAATGAAGGCCCTTCTAAATTTATTTTCTGCTATAAACCGTTTCGGTAGCTTTAGCTTCTTCCCCTTCTGGCGAAATATTATAAGCTGTTAATACGATTTCATTTTCGTTAATTATTTCAAGCGCTGTTCTCCAGCCCCAAAGCTGTTCACCATATTCTGGGCTACCATATTCGCCAAAAACAGAAAAACCATCTGCGGTAGCCTCACCACTCGAAAGCATAATCTGCGTACCCATGTGGAAACTGTCTACCCAACTTGTTGTAAATCTTTGGTAAGGAATATCGAAACCGACAATCATTTTGCCTTCAAAAGCTTTTCCTTCCAAACTTCCCTGGTAATCAAGAGAAATAAAACGGTTACCCAAAATTGAAGTAATTTTTGCTTCAGCTGGAGATTCATCTGCCAGCACATCCTTTTCGAACCAGGTTTTGGTTAACCCATTCCAGGTGCCAATTAAACTTTGAAGCTTTTGGTGAGCACCATCTGATAAAGATTGCTCAAATTTACTTTTTGCCATAATCCAAACTTATAAAATTTAAGTAGTAATGTTTAATTGTTTGCATAGAAGATTTTGAATTGAAAATTGTAAATTGTTAACTGAAAACTATCTATATATGTTAAAGACGTTAGATCTCAATCAGGTAATGGTTATCGATATAGAAACTGTACCTCAATATCCATCTTTTCAAGATGTACCCCCGCATTTTCAGGAACTTTGGGAGCAGAAAACACATTATCAAAGAAGTCCAGACCAAAATGCTGAAGAATTTTATGAAAAAGCAGGCATTATGGCCGAATTCGGTAAGATTATCTGCATCAGCATGGGGATTTTCAGTGCTCAGGACAAATCCGCCTCATTGCGTATCAAATCTATTTTTGGTCATGATGAAAAAGAAATGCTGCTACAGTTTTCTGCTTTATTGAGTAAACAAATGCCCACTTTAATGTTCTGTGCGCACAATGGAAAAGAATTCGATTTCCCATATTTATGCCGACGTTTATTGGTTAATGGCATAGAAATTCCGGTTCAATTGCAGCTTTCGGGTAAAAAACCTTGGGAAGTAAACCATATCGATACGATGGAACTCTGGAAATTCGGCGATTACAAACATTTTACTTCGTTAAACCTGCTGGCTGCTATTTTAGATATTCCAACACCTAAAGATGACATCAACGGAGCGCAGGTAAGACAAGTTTATTATGAAGAAAAAAATCTCGATAGAATTGTTACCTACTGCCAGAAAGATGTAATTACTACTGCCCAGGTATTGTTAAAATTTAAAGGAATGGATATAATTCCGGCAGAAAACATTACAATTGTAACCTAAATGATGGTCGAAGTAAAACTGGAAATCCCAAAATATAATGATGAGGCAGGGTTGCAATCTAGCTGGTTAGATGGGTTTATTCTTAAAACAGATATTATTGAAAATCAAATCCAAATTCATGCGAATAAAGCAGGACTCATTTCCCTTGCAAAACAGCTGCTTTCCTTAGCACAGGATGAAACGCCAATTGGCTCTCACTACCATTTAGATGATTACAATAGCCTGGAAACAGGTTCAAATGAGCTTATTATTTCAAAAATTTGATGCTAAACGTAGAGAACCTAAATATCGATTTCTATAACCAGGATAAAAAAACCTGGTTTAAAGCTGTAAAACAGATCAGTTTTAATGTAAAAAAAGGAACTGTTTTAGGCATTGTTGGCGAATCTGGTTCTGGAAAATCGGTTACTTCCTTCTCCATTATGCGCTTGCATGATGAACGTGCGGCAAAAATTACCGGAGAAATAGATTTTGAAGACATTGGCCTGCTCAATCTCAGCTCGAACGAAATCCGCCAGATCAGGGGAAACCAGATCTCAATGATTTTCCAGGAACCCATGACTTCGCTCAACCCCGTTTTTACCTGCGGATACCAAGTGGCAGAAGCCATTATGCTGCACCGAAAAGTAGATAAAGCGGAAGCAAAAAAACATACCATTGCACTGTTTAATGAAGTGCAATTACCACGACCAGAAAAAATATTTTATAGCTACCCACACCAAATATCAGGCGGGCAAAAGCAAAGGGTAATGATTGCCATGGCTTTAAGCTGCGATCCGAAATTATTAATAGCCGATGAACCTACTACGGCATTGGATGTAACCGTTCAAAAAACAATTTTACAGCTTCTGTTAAAACTGAAACAGGAACGGAATATGGCGATGATCTTTATCTCGCATGATTTAGGCGTAGTAAATGAAATTGCCGATGATTTGGCAGTAATGTACAAAGGCGAAATTGTAGAGCAAGGCTCTGCAAAATCTATTTTCGAAAACCCACAACATCCATACACCAAAGGTTTGCTCGCCTGTCGCCCCTCGCCTAGTCTACAATTAAAAAAATTACCAGTGGTGGCCGATTTCCTTACCGGAAAAATTGATGATGCTTCAGCACATTTACAGGCTTCAAACCGACTAACAACAGCCGAAATAACCGCACGGAGAGCGGAACTTTACGCCCAAAAGCCTTTACTTCAGATTAAAGACCTATGTACCTGGTATCCCATTCACAATGGCCTTTTTGGCAAAACGACTGATTATGTTAAAGCTGTTGAGCAGTTGAATTTTGAGGTTTTTCCTGGCGAAACCTTAGGTCTGGTTGGCGAATCGGGTTGTGGTAAAACCACTCTCGGCCGTACCATTTTACGGTTGATACAGCCTACTTCTGGCGAGATCATTTTTAATGGCGAAAACATTACACGCATCGGTAAAACGGCCTTACGGAAGTTAAGGAAAGATATTCAGATTATTTTTCAGGATCCTTACGCTTCATTAAATCCAAAATTAAGTATCGGTCAATCGATTTTAGAGCCATTACACGTGCATAAATTATACCGTAATGATAGCGAGCGTAAACAAAAAGTACTGGAATTGCTTGATAAAGTAGGCTTAAAAGAAGAGCATTTTAACCGATATCCGCATGAATTTAGTGGCGGACAAAGGCAGCGTGTGGTTATTGCCAGGGCTTTGGCTTTACAACCTAAATTTATCATCTGTGATGAATCGGTATCTGCTTTAGATGTTTCCGTTCAGGCGCAGGTTTTAAACCTTATTAAAGATCTCCAACGCGAATTTGGACTCACTTATATCTTCATTTCTCACGATCTGGCCGTTGTAAAACATATTTCAGACCGTATTTTAGTGATGAATAAAGGAAAAATTGAAGAAGAGGGCTTTCCAGAGCAAATATTTTATGCACCAAAAGCAGCTTATACCCAAAAACTGATCGAGGCCATTCCAGGACACCAATAATAGAAAATGCTTAAATATCTTTCAATTGTTTTTACACTGATTTTTCTTTCTTTAAACGTTTATGCGCAAAAAGTAGAAATCATTCAGGCCACTACTATTTTTGAAAAGGCACCATTCGAGGCCTGTCACGCTTCAACTCTGGTTGATTTGGGTAAAGGAAAAATAATGGCGGCCTGGTTTGGTGGCAAACATGAAGGCAGTAAAGACGTAGTCATCTGGTCGTCAATAAAAACCGGAACGCAATGGAGTCAGCCAATCGAAATTGCAAATGGGATAATAAACGATACCAGCCGATTTGCTTGCTGGAATCCTGTGCTTTTTAAAACAAAAAACGGCACTTTGTTTTTACATTATAAGGTCGGTGCAAATCCCAGAACCTGGTGGGCAGAATATAAAACATCCGTTAACAATGGAAAAACATGGTCTAAAGCACAGAAATTGCCTAAAGATTTTCTAGGGCCAATTAAAAACAAACCTATCCAATTACCAAATGGAACAATTCTTTATCCCTCAAGTACAGAAAGTTTAGATGAAAAAACATGGGCCATCCACATTGAAAAATCAGATGGGGAAGGTAAAAACTGGAAAAAGATTAATATCAACTGTGATACTTTTGGTGTTATCCAACCTTCTATTTTAACCTATCCACACGGAAGACTGCAGTTATTATGCAGAAGCAGGCAGAATGTGATTGTAGAAAGCTGGTCGGAAAATAATAGCGAAACCTGGTCAAAACTTAAGGCTACACAGTTACCTAATCCAAACTCTGGTAGCGATGCCGTAACCTTAAAAGATGGTCGACAATTACTGGTTTACAATCCGTTAACAGCAGGCAAAAACTGGTGGGAAGGCAGGTCAGTATTAAAACTGGCCATATCAACCGATGGCGAAAACTGGCAGGATATTTACACGCTAGAAAACCATGCTAAGGGCGAATACAGCTATCCGGCCATTATCCAGGATAAAAACGGCAACATACATTTGAGCTATACTGTCGAGCGGAAGAAAATTACTTATGCGGAGATCAGGTTAGTCCATAGTCCGTAGAACGGAAAGGTATTCTGAAAGAAGTTTTAACCGTCTAATATTATTTATTTGGTTTATGGTTTATAGCCGATAGTCAAATAGCCATTCCCCATAACCTATCCACTCCATTGACCATTAACGATGAACCCTAAGTTAGTTGGCAATTTGCTTTACCAACCAATGGCCGATGAACCAATGAACTATAAACCATCATCCATTTTACATATTATACCCTATATTTTTCATCCTGAGCATCTTTTCTGTATCTTCGGTAAATTCAGTTTAGCATATGGCAAAGAAAAAATCGGCAAATATAAAATTAGTTCTGAATCAATTGGTTAGCGATGTTTTTGAAAAAAACAATAATCAGCTACTTAATTACAAACAGGTTTCGGCCAAATTAAATTTGAACGATCAAGAATCAAGAGAAACCATTCTCGAGGTCTTAAAAGAAGGGAAAAGTGCAGGAATTTTCTTAGAACCAGAAAAAGGTAAATTTAAACTTAAAGAACTACAAAATTTTATCATTGGCACCGTTGATATGACCGCCGATGGTTCAGCGTATATTGTTCCGGAAGATGAATTTGAGAAGGATATTTTTGTAGCTCCACGAAAACTCAAAAATGCATTACACGGGGACACCGTAAAGGCTTATGTTTTCGCAAAGAAAAGCGGTCGTAAAAATGACGGCGAAGTTGTCGAAATCATTAAAAGAGCAAAATCAGATTTTACAGGTGTAATCAAGATATCAGATCGTTTTGCATTTGTAATTGCGGATGATAAAAAAATGATGCACGATATTTTTGTGCCCCTGGCCGATACCCACGAAGCCAAAAACGGTCAGCGTGTATTGGTAACCCTATCAGATTGGCCTGAAAGTGCCAAAAACCCAATAGGAATTGTTAAGCATGTACTGGGAAACCAGGGCGAGAACAATACCGAAATGAATGCTATTTTAGCGCAGTATGGTTTTCCATTAGAATTTCCACCACAGGTAGAACGCGAAGCCAATGCCATTCCAGAAGAAATTCCTGCAGCAGAAATTGCCAAAAGAAAAGATTTCAGAAAGGTATTAACTTTTACAATAGATCCGGCAGATGCGAAAGATTTCGATGATGCCATCTCTTATCAAAAACTCCCTAACGGAAACCACGAAATTGGTGTGCATATTGCCGACGTTTCGCATTATGTAATCCAGGGAACCGATCTTGATAAAGAAGCTTATAGCCGTGCAACTTCGGTTTATTTGGTAGACCGTGTAATCCCAATGTTGCCAGAGCGTTTGAGTAATGGTGTATGCTCATTACGTCCACACGAGGATAAATTGTGTTTTGCAGCTGTTTTCGAACTGGATGAGCAGGCCAATATTCAATCCGAATGGTATGGCAGAACGGTAATCCACTCAGACAGAAGATTTAGTTACGAAGAAGCACAAGAAGTAATCGAGAATAAAGAAGGCGATTACGCTCAAGAAATTCTTAAACTGAATGAATTGGCTTATATCCTTCGCGATCGTAAATTTAAAAACGGTGCCATCAGTTTCGAAAGTACAGAAGTTAAATTCAAACTCGATGAATCTGGCAAACCAATTGGTGTTTACGTAAAAGAGCGTAAAGATGCCCATAAACTGATTGAAGATTACATGCTTTTGGCCAACCGTAAAGTTGCCGAATTTATAGCCAAGAAAACTAAAGGAAAAGACAAACTGACCTTTGTTTATCGTGTGCACGATTCGCCAAATATGGAAACCCTGAATACTTTCGCAACTTTCGCTTCGCGTTTCGGTTATAAAATCAACACCAAATCGGATAAAGAAATTGCCAAATCACTGAATAATTTAATGGCCGATGTAGAAGGCAAAAAAGAACAGAATATCCTGACTTCGCTGGCCATCAGATCTATGGCAAAAGCAATTTATTCGACTAAAAAAACCAGCCATTATGGTCTGGCTTTCGAATATTACACTCACTTTACTTCTCCTATCCGCCGTTATCCGGATGTGATGGCGCACAGGCTTTTACAAACTTATTTAGATGGCGGAAAATCAGCAGACATGGAATTTTACGAAGTGGCCTCTGTACATTCTTCGGCAATGGAGAAAAGAGCCGCTGATGCCGAACGTGCTTCGATTAAATACAAACAGGCCGAATACTTAGAGAACAATATCGGTACGGAGTACAAAGGGATTATTTCGGGTGTTACCGAATGGGGCATGTATGTAGAGATTGAAGAGAACAAATGTGAAGGTATGATTCGTTTAAGAGACATATCAGACGATTTTTATGTGCTTGATGAGAAAAATTATTGCATAGTAGGTCAACGCAAAAAGAAAAAATACCAGTTGGGTGATGAAGTGATGATTAGGGTAAAAAAAGTAGATCTTTCTAAACGTCAGATCGATTTCACCTTAATTCCAGATTAAAAATATAAAATTGTGCCTTAAACACAGTGTTTACGCAATAAGTACAATGCATACTACAGAAGAATTACAACAAATTTTAGATACTGCAATACAAAATTTAAAGTTTCCGGACCATCCTAAACAGCTTTACGATCCGATTACTTATATCATTAATCTTGGCGGGAAACGGGTAAGACCGTTATTAGTTTTAATGGGGACAGAGCTGTTTGGTGAAAATGCAAACGAATCGATCCACGCCGCTATGGCCATTGAGATCTTTCATAATTTTACGCTCGTTCATGACGATATTATGGACAATGCACCACTCCGGCGAGGGAAAGCTACCGTCCACGAGAAATGGAGTACCAATATTGCCATTTTAAGTGGTGATGTAATGATGGTGGAAGCTAATAAAAGCCTTGCAAAAGTTAATCCAGCCTTTCTTGGTCCGGTATTGAATACCTTTAATGTAACCGCTCAGGGAGTTTGCGAAGGCCAGCAATTGGATATGGAATTTGAAGGCCGTGATGATGTGAGTATTGAAGAATACATCAACATGATCAGGTTAAAAACGGCAGTGCTTTTGGGGGGAGCCTTAAAACTTGGAGCCATTATCGCTGGTGCCTCAGAAAAAGATGCAGACTTAGTTTATCAGTTTGGCGAAAATATCGGTATCGCTTTTCAGCTACAGGATGACATTTTAGATGTTTACGCTGATCCTGAAAAATTTGGAAAACAGGTTGGTGGTGATATCATAGCCAACAAAAAAACCTTCCTGCTATTAAAAGCCTTTGAACTTGCCGATGGAGAAACCAGAGCATCATTAGATACCTGGACTGGATACAAAGAATTTAATGCGCAAGAAAAAGTAGATACTGTGCGCCAGGTATACGACACTTTGGATATTCAGGATATTGCAAAAAAAAGCATGAATAACTACCTCAACAGAGCTTTAGCTGTATTTGCGCAGATTAATGTGAGCGATGAGCGCAAAGCGAATCTCTTAATGCTTACTGATCAATTAATGGCCAGAGAATATTAAGATATTCGTCATTTCGACTGAAGCATAGCGGAATGGAGAAATCTATAAAATTGATTTTTATTAAAATAGATTTAGCTTCGCTGAGCCTTCGGGTTCTCGGCCTTGTTGCACTTCGCTCGGAATGACGCACTTATATACCCTAGCTTTCTGGAGTTGGGAGTTTTGGGTTTGGAGTCGATTAATTGATCTCTGCAATATGTCACCATGTCCAAAGGACTCCTGTGGAGAGTGAAGTCGAAGGGCGATTAACCAGTCTGAGTTGAGCGCTTGGCGTTTAGCGCCAATTAACCGATTTGACCAATCGAACTAGTTCCTAATGAACCAGTGAACCATATATAAAAACAAAAAAGTCCCGATTTGCATCGGGACTTTCCTTTATAACTTTGTTACTAATTATTCTGCAGGTGCAGCTTCTTCAGTAGTTTCGTCTTTTTTAGCTGCTTTTTTAGCAGGTGCTTTTTTAGCAACCGGAGCTGCTTCAACAACCTCTTCAGCTACAACTTCTTTTTTCGCAACCGCTTTTTTAGCAACTGGTGCTTTAGCTACTGCTGCTTCAATTTCAGCTTCAGTGATAGGAAGGATAGAAACATAAGATTTGTTATCTTGTTTCTTTCTGAAAATTACAGTACCATCAACTAAAGCAAATAAAGTGTGGTCTCTACCAATACCAACACCTTTATCAGGGTGGTGTTTTGTTCCACGTTGACGTACTAAAATGTTTCCAGCGATAGCTAATTGCCCACCGAAAATTTTAATACCTAAACGCTTACTATGCGATTCACGTCCGTTTTTCGAACTACCGGCTCCTTTTTTGTGTGCCATGATTTTATATTTTGTAACTCGCTAAAGAGCGAATTATTGGGTTAACAATTAATTATAGAGTGATGTCTGAGATCTGAATCTTAGTGAAAAACTGGCGGTGACCATTTTTCTTTTTGTAACCTTTTCTACGTTTTTTGTGGAAAATAATTACTTTATCACCTTTTAAATGAGATACGATCTTAGCTGAAACTTTAGCACCTTTAACTGCAGGAGCACCTACAGTAATTGCACCACCGTTGTCAACCAACAATACATTATCAAATTCAATACTAGCGCCTTCATCTCCTTGTAATCTGTGTACAAAAAGGTGCTGGTCTTTAGCAACTTTAAATTGCTGCCCTGCTATATTTACTATTGCGTACATTGTTTAAATATTAGTTTTTTAATTTTTATTTAACGAGGTGCAAATATAGAACAAATTCAATTAACACACAAATACATATCGAAAATATTTTTCACTAAAATCATACAGGATCAAGATTCGGAGAATTTAAGGATTTCAATATCGATTTAACGACTATTTTAACTGCATTTTTTGAAAATCGTGGTTTAATAATTCTTAGGTTAAGCCTGCCTTGCTGTCTATTGTAGCAAACACTTATGATTGGAGCGCAAGGTCAGTGCAAAATATTAAGTTTCTTCCCGTTTTACGCTTATACGCTTCGCTTCCTCGTACCTCGTTGCTGCAGGGTAACGCTTCAACCAGGGCTAGAGAGCTAAGACTGCATTTCATTTTTATGGTTGCAGGGTGCACAACCCCTTGTTCCTAAACCCGACAGCAGCGGCAGCCTCCGATTTTCCATCGGAGCTACAGCGAATGGCGGGGCTGAAAACCTCCAAGAACCACAAGCCGCTCATTTCCAAATCGGAATTAAACACTCGCGAGCATACGCTTGGTTTCGGGCGGTGAGACACCATCCGAGATCTATAGCCATTCATTTCTAAATATTTTCCTTTGCAGTATTCTAGTCAGAGTTAACCGTCATTCTGAACGCAGTGAAGAATCTTACTTAATAGACTTAGAACCTAAGTTCAGCCTAGAGCGGTTCTTCATTACATTCAGAATGACAAATTCTTCTTTCCCCTTAAGGATAATAGCAATAATTCTCCGTGTTAATCTATATGTCTCCGCAGCTAAAGACCCTACTTAATTCTCTTCGTTAAAAAATGTTAAAGCGTTTTTCTTATTACGAATGTTTCGTAGATTTACGAAAACTAAATAGATAACTTAAAAACCAACCTCATGAAATTAACCCTAACCATTTGTTTAGCAACCGCTTTAACCATTTCGGCAAAAGCACAAAGCCCCGATAAGGCTTTAGCAAGAGTACGGTATACTTTTACACACATCCAGGATACTACACAGCGCGATAAACCTAAAACCGAAAACATGTTACTCGTAACTGGAAAAAATGCTTCTGTTTATACCAGTTACGATAAGCTGAACCAAGCGTTAAATACCCAGAAGCAGATTCAGGAGCAGATGAAAAACCAAACAGGCAACTCCAATATCAAAATCGAGGTGAAAAGTGAAATGAAAGCTCCATTAACACAGGAAGATTATTTCTTTTTTGCCAATGAACATAAAATGATTACCAAGGAACGCCTGTTTAACAATTACCTTGTTGAAGAAACCGCTCCACAAATTGATTGGAAGATTTTAAAAGATACCATGAGTTTTTCAGGGATACCATGCCAGAAAGCAACCGCAACCTTTAAAGGCAGAAAATGGATTGCCTGGTTTGCCACAGAAATTCCTTTTCAAAGTGGTCCATGGAAATTAAATGGTTTACCAGGCTTAATTGTGGAAGCCTATGATGAAAAAAAAGAAGTAAAATTTACATTCGCTGGCCTTGAAAATGTAAAAGACGATGCCAACCAAACAAACGCAGGTGATGACGGTAAAATTGCAATACCCAATGGCACAGGCGTAGTAAAAATGGTGGGTATAGATGTAAGCACTTCTTACCTTGGATCGGAGATTAAATTACCTGCAGATGCCATTAAAACGACCAGAAAAGAATTAGATAAACTTAAAGCGGCAAGAGATAAAGACCCTCAAGGCTTTATGCAGGCACAAATGGCCGCAAGTGGTATGCAGGGTTCATTTAAGACCACTGCCGCTCCCCGTCCGGCTGGAGGCGCAGGCATAACAAAAGCTGAAATCAACAACCCGATCGAAATCCCTGAGAAAAAATGAGAAAATGCGCTATAATGCTGGTGCTACTGTTTGCTGCTTTTTCGGCGCTGGCACAGAAACCGATCAAAGGAATTGTTAAGGATAGCAATGGAAAAGCAATTGAATCTGTTAATGTCAGTTTAAAAGATCCCGAAGGGAACATAATCAATTTCACCAGGACGAACAGCAATGGCGAGTTTAGCATTAGTTTAAAAAATGATCAGATTACTGGCTATAAAATAGAAGCCTCGAGCATTGGTTATAAAAAACTGAGCATGGTTGTTGCCGATGTAAACAAAAATTATGATCTGGTTCTGCAAAACAGCGAAACCGCATTAGAAACAGTTACCGTAAAAAACCGGCCATCTTTAACAGCAAATGGCGATACCTTAAATTACAGGCCATCAGATTTTGCAGACAAACAAGACCGGAGCATTGGCGATGTACTTAAAAAAATGCCTGGAATCGAAGTTGCAGAGAATGGAAAGATCAGCTATAACGGAAAATCGATTTCTAACCTCTATGTGGACGGCGACAACCTTTTGGACGACAAGTATAACATTGGAACTAAAAGCATCCCACAGAGCGCTGTTGATAAGGTGCAGGTGATCCAGAATGATCAACCGATTAAAATGATGCGCAAAAACAACATGAGTGATGATGTTGCGCTAAATCTGGTGATTAAAGACGATGCTAAACTGAAAGTAATGGGCGATGCAACGGTTGGCGCAGGAATGCCCAACCGTTTTGACGAAAACCTAACGGCCATGTTATTTAATAAAAAGCTGAAATTTATCAACAATATTAAAGGCAATAATATTGGTAACGATCCGGGTATTGACCTCACCTCGCATAATTTATCGGATTATTTAAAACGCCTCGACAACAATAAGCCAAGTGGATTGCTATCTACAGGGGCAGCTGGTGTACCCTCTTTACCACAAAGCAGGTATCTTTTTAATAAAGCTGGGCTCATCAATCTAAACAACTTATATAAGTTTAATCAGGACCTGCAATTGAGGGCAAACCTTTCGTATCTATATGATCAGCGTGATCAACAATACAATAAATTTTCGGAAACTTACCTTTCGGGCCAAACCATCAGTTATTCAGAATCGCAGAACAATGCCATCAATCCGCAAAAACTCCGGGTACAGTTTAACCTGAATGGAAATGCAGATAAATATTACCTGAACAATAATTTTGTATTGGATTATGCACCTTATAAAACCTCTTCCGGCTTTGTAATCAATAATGTTGCAGCCAATCAGATACTTCGGCAGGAAACAATTGATATTTCTAACGAATTTAATTACCGAAAAAAATTAAAGTCGGATGATGTGATCAACCTCTACTCCTATTTAAACCGCACAACACAGCCTGAAACATTAAACATTACACCGGGACTTAATGCCGATATCTTAAACAACGGAAATAGTTACCTCGGCTTAAACCAGTACATTAAAATACCAACCTGGTACACTAATAATTATGCATCATTTGCTTTTGTAAAAAACAATTTCGTACAAACCTATAAGGCAGGTTTTAATGTACAGCAGCAACAGCTCAACTCTGAACTTTACCGTAAACAAAATAACCAGCAAACAGAACTGGTTTCGGGCAATGCAGTAAATGACCTTGATTGGCTTAAAACAAAGCTCTACACTGAAGCTAACTATGATTTTACAAATGATAAAATAAAAGCAGGACTGAGTTTACCTTTGAGTTACAACCAGATCAATTACAGTGATGACGTAAATCAACTAGACAAAAGCCTGCATAGATTATTTTTAAACCCTTCATTTAATGCAAGATATCAAACCAGTCCTGAGAATTATGTAACGGCAAATTATGCCTTCCGAAATGATTTGGGAGGAATTGACGATGTTTATCGTGGTACAGTTTTAAAAAATTACCGCTCACTTTTCGCGAACAATGCCCCGATTTCGGAATCGGAAACCCATAACATTGGAGCTGGATTTAACTTTAGAAAAGCGATGCAGATGTTGTTTATTAATTTAACGGCTAACTACAGTGATGCTAAACTGAACACCATTTCTTCATACAGTTTGAGCAACAACATTCAGCAAAGGGTTGTTTTGCCACTAAACAACCACATCCGTACACTCTCATTCAGTGCAAATGCAAGTAAATATCTTTTCGACCTGAGAAGTACAGTGAGTGCAGGGGTAACTTTTTCGCAGAGTAAATACGATCAATTGCAGAATAATGAACTATTTGCCTTTAACGCGCAAACGGTTTCTTATAAAGTAGGTATAGAAGCAAAACTTACCAATTTCATCAACTGGTCTTACCTTGCTAATTTTGCGGTTACCGATAATAAAGCTAAAGTTGCTGGTGCGATAAAAACAAATTTCCAACAGCTTAGGCAGCAATCTACTTTAGCCATTACCACCGTTAGAAATGTGTATTTAAATTTATCTGCAGAGCATTTATTTACGCATCAATCTACACAGCCTAATCTGAAATATCTTTTTGCAGATATGAACATCAAATACAAACTGTTAAAAATGAAAACAGATTTAGAATTTGGTGTAACGAATCTGGCCAATATCAAAAGGTTTGATGCGATTTACCTTTCAGCAAATTCACTTACAACCGGAACCTATTATATACCGGGCAGAGTGGCCATGCTGAAAGCTACTTTTAATTTTTAATAAATAGATTCGTCATTGCGAGGAGGAACGACAAAGCAATCTTTCATGCTAGTGATTCTTGCTAAAAAGATGTCGGCTGAAAAAGCCTTCCCGTAATGGCGTTCCGAAGTTTATGACCTCTTGAATACAATCTGCGAAAATCTTTTTGATCTGCGGGAAAAATAAGCAATCGACTATTTGTTTTCCCGCAGATTTAAGATGATAACGCAGATTTTTATCCCTAGCAATGCCTGTACATATTAAATGGCAAGTTTAAAAGATTTCTCGACTGCGCTCGAAATGACGAATGATGAAATTAACTATGGCTTCATACTAATTTGAATCGCCTGATTATTTCTGTCAACTTTGAGATCAGAAATCTCATTTACATTCAATTTATCAAGCTCCTCTTTTGAGATTTTATTACCATTTAAAAAATAGGTTGTGGTTTCGTTAACGATAGCTCCATTGCCTGCTACATGTTGGTTTCCATCTTTAGCAGCTGAGGTTTTGGCCGTTGATTTTAAAAAATAAAACATCGCAACACTGTTTTTCCCGGGTATTGGCAAAGCCTCGAAATCAGCACCTTTTTTAGCTACAATTTTTATATCAACCATTTTATGGTCTGGTTTCATGGTATCAGTAAAATTAAAATGCTGTACAAAGGTTCTGCCTTTAAAATTTCCGTCGGTTTTAAAGCTCATGATCTTCAATTGCTTACCTAAACCTTTTAAAGTCTCTTCTATCGATTTTCGTGAAGAATCTGCACCGTCTACAATGCTTTTAAAAATAAAAGTCATTTTGGTGGCGGTATCAGGCGCTTTCAGCGTATCAATGATTATTCTCTTTTTGAATTTAGCTTTTAAAACTGATTTAGGTTGTACAGCAACCTTTTCGGGCAAAACATCATTCACTATTTTTGTTAATGGTGCTAAACTTTTCTTTACGTCCTTTTTATCGATGGTAAACGCTAAAGTAACGCAAAGTAATACAGGTAAGACAAATAAATACCTGGTTAAATTTACTTTTGATGAACGTTTCGCATTCATCATTTTAATCCGATTTTTTAGGTCGGATAGATTAAAATTATTCACAATAGCTACCGATGGCTGCAATGTTCCAACATCTAACATGCTATATTGATAAGCTTTTTTATCGATTCCTTTTTTTAAAATCTTTGCATCAGTAATAAATTCAATATTTTCTCTAACGGCTTTTTTCATCAACCAAACCCCTGGATTAAACCAATAGAAAACCACACAGATTTCGGCCAGAATAATATCTAAAGTATGCCATTGTTCTACATGTACTTTTTCATGTTCGAGAATATTGTTTAAATCTTGCTTTTTATGCAGATTTGGGTTGATATAAATGGTCTGCCAAAAACTAAATGGACTCACCTCATCGTTTAAAATCCGCACCTTATAATCATCTAAATGATCGGGTGAAGAATTTTTATGCATTCTATAAAGCGAAATAAACTGCACGAGTAATCTTAAGGCCATCAATAAAACACCGGTATAAAAAAGCACCGTTAGTCCTTGCCAAAATACCGAAACGGCATCTTGTTTTACAAATTCACTTACCTGTTGGCTAAATTGTGGAACAAAGGCAGGCACAGCTTTTTGTCCGGCAAAAAACTCAGTAAGATTTATAAATGGATAGGCAGTAGAAAAGATGATTCCAAAGAGCAGAAACATCCGGTTGATGGGGTAGAAAGTTAGCCTCCGCAGCACCAGGTAATAGGTTGCCGAAAACAAGATCAGCACCAGATTAATTTTCAATAAAATGATAAAGAAATGTGGCATGGCATTTACTTTTCAGGGTGCTCAATTAAATTTATAATCTCTTTAAGTTCCTCTGCACTGATTTTTTTATCCTTTGCAAAAAAAGCAACCAGTTCTTTATAAGAGCTCTGGAAATAATTATTCACAAAACCACTCATAAAGCGTTTTTTATATTCCACCTCTTTAACCTTTGCACTATAGCGGTTGGCATTCGCAAAACGCTCGCTCATCAGATAGCCCTTGCGTTCTAAATTCTTGATGGTAGAGGCCAGTGTAGTATACGGTGGTTTCGGATCAGGAAGTACATCCATAAAATCTTTGATAAAGCCCTTACCGATCTGCCAAACAGCCAGCATGGCTTCCTCTTCCTGCAATGTTAATTTTTCCATTATTACGAATATATCGTAAATATACGAAAACATCCTAAAAGAAAAAGACTTTAACAAAACGCTAACATTTAACGCGTTATTAAAGTCTTTTCTGGTTTCCCAGTTCATTGGCCATTAGTAAATAGTTAACCAGTGTTCGACTTTAAAAAATTAAATCGACTGTGAACTTCGGACTACTTACCGCTTCTTTTTTCGGCTTGTAATAAGGTTTCCTGAATGATTTTCCTCATTTGAACAGCCGCATCCAGTAATTTTGGATTGCCATCAAAGTCGCCATAAATGGTTACGTGTTTCGACTTTTTTTTATAATTGAAAGTTATATCATAACGTGGCACCAACCTGGATTTATCACTTTTTTTACCAATGGTATCTGGAAAATTCCAAAGGCCTATTTCATTTGCTTTTCTATGCATGTATAACACATCATTGCTCTTTAAAAAGAACTTTTTGGTAACCACTGAGTCCTTATTATTTACGTACTGGTAAACACCAGTCTTCGAATCATATCTGTTTTCCAAAGTATCTTTTAAGCCATAGCTATACTGCATCGAAACAAAATCATCTTTACGGAAAGGTGCATTTTGTATAATTGGCTTGTAATAGATGTAACAATAAATAATCATCGGAACGACAATGGTAATTGCTAAGAATATCTTTTTTCCTTTACTACTCATATACTAATCTCTTTTGCTTCTTCACTATTAGGGTCAAATTCACCCTCCCATTTTGCAATCACAACTGATGCCAAACAATTGCCTATTACATTTACTGATGTTCTTGCCATATCCATTAACTCATCAATACCTAAAATTATAAATATTGGCCAGGTTGGTAATCCAAATGATGCTGCAGTGCCTAAAAGGATAACCAGTGATGCCCTCGGTACTCCTGCTACCCCCTTACTGGTGAGCATTAGTGTAAAAACAATCACAATCTGATGACCAAGTGTTAAATTAATATTTGCTGCCTGGGCTACAAATACCGAGGCCAATGCAAGGTATAATGTTGTTCCATCAAGATTAAAACTATAGCCAGTTGGCATTACAAAAGCTACAATTTTACGCGGAACACCGATACTAACCATTGCTTCCATCGCTCGGGGCAAAGCAGCTTCTGAACTTGTAGTTGCAAAAGCTATTGATACCGGTTCGGCAATGGCTTGAATAAACCTTTTAATTGGTAACTTTATAATTAGTGCAATTGGCAAAAGTATAACCAATATAAATACAATTAGCGCAATGTACAGTGTAATAAGTAGATGGAAAAGATTAACAAGTACACCGAGCCCCATGTGCCCAACGGTATAAGCCATAGCCGCCCCCACGCCTATCGGTGCAAAATACATCACCAGGTTAGTAAACTTAAACATGGTTTCGGATAAGCTCTCGGTAAGGTTAATTAGCGGTTTTCGCTGTGCCATAGGCACCATAATTAATGCAATACCAAAAAGAACACTGAATATTACAATTTGTAAAACATCGCCACCTGCCATACTTTTAACTATGCTATCAGGAAAAATATGTAGAATAACTTCTTTAGCGGTTTGTGCCTCTACTTTGGGTATATCATGTGCAACAGCAGCCGCTTGTTTTATACCCACACCTGCCTTACTAACGTTAATGGCTATTAATCCAATAATTAGTGCAAAAGTGGTTACAATTTCAAAATACAGCAACGATTTCCAGCCCATTCTGCCAACCTGCTTAATATCAGAGTGACCAGCAATACCATAAACCAGTGTTGCAAAAAGTAATGGTGCAATAATTACCTTAATCATTTTAAGGAAAATCTGACTAAAGATTTGCAGTCCCTGACCAAAGAATGGAAAATCATGACCGATGGAAATACCAACAAGTAATGCTACCAAAATCCAAAAGGTTAGTGTCTTTTTTATAAAACCATAAAACACAATAAAACCAAGCATTACCCACCTCAGTGCAAAAAATAGCGTATCAACCTCTAAAGAAAGATTGGTATTCCAATTAAATTGTGTGTTCAGTAATAGAAAGGCGCTGAAAGATAAAAAGCTGATGAACAGAAGTCCGAAGATTATTGTACTTGCCTTTTTGGGCAAGAGATAAAGCAATAAACCTCCTAAGGCTACACAATATAATGGTAGATGATCTTTAAGGGTAAAAATTCCATTAAAATCTTTTCCTGTACCTATAACTTCAAAAAAACCGAGAACTTGTAATAATATGGCTAATAAAAATACGCAGATTACTGCAATCAACATCGGTCGGTTTTTTTTCATGCTATTTTGGTTTATCCACAAAAGTAATTAATTGCGTCAAGTAAGCAAACAATTATTATTTTTGGTTTTGGTGTAACAAAAAATGTACATCATCATCTAAAACGCAACTATAAACCCCTAAATGGAACAAAAAGACAAGTTATTTAAAGAGATCTTCGATTCAAATTCCAAAAAGATATTCCATTTATGTTATGGTTATACTGGTGATACCGACGCTGCAAATGATCTTTTACAGGAAACTTTTTTAAAGGTTTGGCAAAATCTGGATAAGTTCAGAAACAAATCGTTAATTTCTACATGGATTTATAGAATTGCCGTGAATACCTGTTTAACTTATTTGAGATCGGAAAAAAGACAGGCGAAAGACGAGTTAACTGACAACATCATAGAGAATAAAATAGAGGAATTTTCAGAGAAAAATGAACAGGTTGCCCTACTTTACAAATGTATCTCCAAACTCGAAGAGAATGACCGTTTAATTATTACAATGGTACTTGATGAATTACCATACCATGAAATTGCCGATATATCTGGAATAAGCGAAGGCAATTTAAGGGTAAAAATTCACCGTATTAAACAAAAATTAACAGAACTATATAGCCAGTATGCAAGCGTTTGATCAAATACAGGAGTTGTGGCAAAAGCACGAGGTAGAAGTTAAGGTTTCTGCTGATGAAATGCTGCAACAAGCAAAGAAAGAAGTAAATGGATTAAAGCTAAAATCTGCTTTAAACATTTTGGGTATGCTCGCATCCTTTATTGCCATTGCTGCATTATGGATATTTATGCATTTCGAATCATGGACAACCCATGTTGGCATCAGCATTACCATTGTTGCTATTGGTGTATACACACTTATCCTATATCGCGATCACCGTTTGATTGCTAAAAATGATGCTACCGCCCATCCACACGAATACCTGAACAACTTAAAAACATATCAATTAAACCGGTACAAACTTTACAATTCTCTATATTGGTTTTACGCTATTGCATTATCACTCGGAATTATATTCTATTTCATTGAAATTTTAACCCATTTGAGCATGCTTCAAAAAGTGGCTGCAATTGTGTTAACTTTTTCATGGATACTATTTTGCTCAACAATACTGCGAAAAGCTGTAATTAAAAGGGAAAAAGAACGCATTGCTTTATTAATTGAGAAATTTGAGCGCATTAGCGGACAGATTTCTATTGCTGAGTAATTTTAGGCACGGTTTTTTCATTGTAAAAACCAACACATGAAACCATCATGATTTACCATTTAACAATGGGATAACTAAGTCATGATCGCTTCACCAGCGTTGAAACTAAAATTACACAGGTGAAAAGACATATTATATTGCTTTTATTTTTGCTGGTACTGCCATGTACTTTTGCTTTTAAACAAGATTTTTCCGGGCCAATTCAATTAAATTGGGAAATGCATTTTAAAGGAAAAGCCGATATGCGCTCTCCATTTTTTGCGCTGACTGCAATGACCTGGAAATATAGTTACTCCAGCACTGTTTACCGTAATCGGGTTGCCATTAAGCTTAAAAATGATGTGAGTATTGATAAAACGAGATCGTGGGTTAAGTGGGATAAAATTAAAGATCCTGAAATTAGGGCAAGTCTTTTACACCATGAACAAGGGCACGCCGATATTCAGTATATTTTATTATTGGAGGCCGAAAGGGTATTAAAAAACCGGAACTATGCTGTAAGCAACTATAAAGCCCAGATATCCGAACTCGCCAATCAGATCAGCAATTATTTCGACACCATGCAACGTAACTATGATGAAGAAACCGAGCATGGCAGCAACCATAAAATGCAGGCCCGATGGGATGACATTATCCGGGATAAGATTGAAGAATCGAGGATTGCTATGTCCGAATTACAAAAATAGTTTTGGAATAAAAACAATAAAACCAGCAGCTACCGCCAGCAATGCAGCTATCAAAACCGCAGCAGCAGCCAAATCTTTTACCACTTTAATTTTTGGATGATACTCTGGAGAAACCACATCGGCCAGTTTCTCGACAGCAGAATTTATAATTTCGGCAACAAAAACAGCTGAAATAACAGATAAAATGGCAATCCATTCTGAACCGGAAATTTTCAGGTAAAAGGATAAACCAATGGCAACGATTGCTGCAAACAAATGAACTCTTCCGTTATGATCGTTCACAAAAAACAGTTTTAGCCCGTTAAAAGCATATTTAAAGCTCTTGATCCGATCGATGATAGAAAATTTTTCGTTGTTCATTGTTTGTTAAATTGCGTGATAGATGCTGAAACAAGTTCAATAACATGTTTAAAAGGGTTGTCATTGCGAGGTACGAAGCAATCTTAAAGCACATGCTATTACCAATTTATTTAAGCATGAGGAAAGATCCTTCGACTACGCTCAGGATGACACCAAGTGCAAAAAGTCGCAACAATCAGTCCCCTTGCCACTTTATGCTGTACGCCCTACCCTTTTTACCCTAAACCATCAACCTTAAACCCTAAACCTTACTTTACCTCACTTGTAGAAAAACTATTTCCACTTAATTTATATTGATAGGTCCTGGTAATCGTTTTAGTACTATCGGCGTTATCCTTCACCGGGAAAGAACGGAACAGGTCTCCATTTTTAATAAAAAAATTATCGTTACCTGTATAACCTTTCTTTTGACTGGTACTTAAAGGAGGGAAACTGATTTTATTGAAATCGCCACGCGTGCATTCAAAAACATTTAAATCCGAAACTGTTTTCTTGCTTAAGAGCTGAATATACAATTCAGGATTTCCATCATTGTCTAAATCCATATTCCAGGCATCAATAACAATACCTTTACGATCTACTGCAGCAGATCTGTAATTATTACGCACAGAATCAGACATAAGAATCTGATACCCTCCAATAGAGTCAACCCCTTTTCCCCAGCTTACAATTTCGAAATTTAATCCGGGTCTCACTTCTATATCTTTATAAAAACGGAAGGGGTTTTTCTGCACTTTTGCGGTTTCGGCTTTAATTTCTTTAGGTTTTTCTTCTGTGCAGGCAAAACAAAACAGCATCCCTGTTATTAACAAGAGATGCTGTAATGTATATTTCTGTAATTTCATTCTATCTAGGACGTTTTGGTTGCCCCAAATTAAGTATTTTAGCTTTTTAAAGCAACATTTTATTTCTTTGCCTCTGCTTTAACTTCAGGTGCTCCGTTATTTAAAACCGTTTCGGCAACCACGCTTCTTCTGCCGCTTGGTGCAATAACAATGGTTTTTAATACTCTTTTTTCGCCTTGTGGTACTGTAATTTTAATTGGCGAGGTGTACAAAAATGCATTTTCTGATGGACGTGACAAATCAATCGAATAATAAATTTTAGCACCTGTAACAGGTGCTTTTAAATCAATTGTAAATTCTCCTCCGGTTAAAGGTTTATCACTCTGACCAATTGGTGTAGGAACCCAGAAATTAACATTCATTTTATCTAAACGGGCCAAATGAGCAGGTAAGCGTTGTTCAGAAAAATTCTTTAAATCTTTACGCTCAACTGGCGACCAAGCAATTTCAGATAGAGCCAATAAACGTGGGAAAGCATGATTTTCTGCTTTTGCTGTGGTTTTAATATACTCAGACCACATGTTTGCCTGAACGCCTTTGATGTATTTTCTTTCATCGGCAGTTAACACTTTCGGAATCGGATCGTAAGCATAAATCTTTTGATAAGGGGCAAATCCGCCAATAGTTACCGGCTCGTCAGGAGAGTTAGATTGTTTATGGTCGATATATAAACCCATCGATCCTGGGGTCATAATTACATCGTGCTTTTGCTGTGCAGCTGCAATTCCACCTTCTTCACCTCTCCAGCTCATAACGGTTGCATTAGGCGCCAAACCACCTTCCAAAATCTCATCCCAACCAATAATCGAGCGTCCTTTTCCGTTTACATGTTTTTCTATCGTCTGGATGAAATAGCTCTGTAATTCATGCTCATCTTTCAAACCTTTTTCTTTCATCAGGTTTTGGCAGAATGTAGATTCTTTCCAATAGGTTTTAGGTGCTTCATCGCCACCAATATGGATGTATTTAGAAGGAAAAATAGCAATAACCTCATCTAGAATATTATTCAACATCGTAAATGTATTTGCAGATGGCACAAAAATATCATCAAAAACACCCCAGGTTTGCTGCACTTGCTTTCCTTTTCTGCTGCCCGCCCATGGTGTTTTATCACTGATAAAGGTATCACGATCAGGGAAACAACTTAATTCAGGATATGCTGCAATTGCCGCAGAAGCGTGACCTGGCAATTCGATCTCCGGAATTACGGTGATGTATTTCGTAGCCGCATATTTAACAATTTCTTTGGCTTCTTCTTGCGTATAATAACCTTTAACAGGTGTTAGGTAATTGCCATTGCCCGGATAATTGCCAATAATCGATCCGTTACGTGAAGAACCGATTTCAATTAATTTAGGGTATTTTTTTATTTCCAGTCTCCAGCCCTGATCGTCAGTTAAATGCCAATGGAAGGTATTGATTTTGTAATAAGCCAGCTGATCGATGTATTTTTTGATAAAAGAGATCGGGAAGAAATGACGGCTTACATCCAACATGGTTCCGCGATAAGTAAAACGTGGATAATCGTTAATGTTAACTGCTGGAATGGTAATTTTATTGGCCACTTTATCTGGCATCATCTGCATGGCCGATTGAACGGCATAAAAAAGACCTGCACCTTTTCCTGTTAAAACAATTTGTGTCGGTGTAACTTTAATGGTGTAACCTTCGGCTGGTAATTGATCTGCTCCAACAGATGTTAAAA
Organism: Pedobacter kyonggii; assembly: GCF_004310665.1. Taxonomy (GTDB): domain Bacteria; phylum Bacteroidota; class Bacteroidia; order Sphingobacteriales; family Sphingobacteriaceae; genus Pedobacter; species Pedobacter kyonggii. Next base: position 26,586 of record NZ_SIXF01000038.1, read on the forward strand.
CAATTGCTTTTTGGTTAGGTTGGGTAATTTTAGTTTCACGTAAGGCAAAGCCTGCCTTGGTAACGATAAAAGCGTTTAATAAATCAGCCATCTTTGCGCCGTCGATGCTCTGATTTACTAAAACTGTAGTTTTATCTAAAATGAAATTTCCGTTTGCCCTGGTAATGGCTACAGGTGCAGGTATGATACCCAGATTAGGATCACTCTGCGCAAATGCACTCGTGCTGATTAATACTCCAATAAAAATCGATAATGCTTTGTTCATGTTGTGTTTAGGTTTTTTATAGATTTATTTGATTGTTGGAACCAAGATAGAGATTATGGAGATATTACGAATCCCACATTCTTGTTACAATTAAGATCAACCGTTTGACTGCACCGCATAACGCAGATAAATCTAAACAATATTTATTAAAACGTTTTTCCAATGTTTCTGATAAACTATTATAATGGAAACCTTAGTCTTTTTTGGAAATCGAGTGCAGAAGCGTTTGGGTTACAATAGTCCCGCTCCCGCTTCTGCCAATTAGAAGAAAATTGGCATCCCGCTTCGATCGGGTTTAAGTGGCACTGCCAGTGGTACTATTTTGGGCTGCAAAGCGTAGCAGAATTATTCTAGGCAGCAATGCTGTTCAACTTTAAATAGTAGCAAAAACCTAAGTATTTAAACCTGATTGCAATGGAAAGCACGCAATCCCGATTTTTCATCACTGTTGTCCGGAGAAATCTTTTAATAAATTTTAACCGGACAGCCGATTTACAAATGGCTGCAATATTCAGGGACTGAAATATTTTTTTTATGAATATTGAAGCTACGACGAGTTTAAAAAGCTAAAATTAGGATTATGATCAAATTTTCTCCGGACAGCCGGATTTGATTAAGAATTTTAAAAATGAAGAAATAAGGGGGGCTTGCCTTTTTAAAGTCCTTTAAAAAGGCTGTTTTAGCTTAATTCAAATGATTTTATAGTACGTTTAGGTTTTAACCGGACAACAGTGATTTTTCATTGGGAGCTGGCTTGAAATGTAAAGCAGGACTAACAATAAAAAGAGCCACTGCAATTGCTTTCCAAGAAAAGAGAAGTCGGAAGCCCTGTGTAACAAGATCAACCTTAATAGACCTCTCTCCCGAAAATTCGGGACTGCACTTCAGGAGATGACGACTTTAACAAAAAAGAGAAACCATTACTGATTTCTCTTCCTAAAATTATATTAAATATCCTTAAGCTTCTACCGGATGTTCTTTAGCAGCCAAATACCTTTCGGCATCGAGCGCGGCCATACATCCAGAACCTGCAGCAGTTACCGCCTGTCTGTAATACATATCCTGCACATCGCCACAGGCAAAAACGCCTTCGATATTGGTTAAAGTAGAACCTGGTTTGGTAGCTAAATAACCTGTTTCATCCATATCCAACTGACCTTTAAAAATATCGGTATTTGGCTTGTGACCGATAGCCACAAAGAAACCTTCTACAGCGATATCAGACTCAACACCGGTTTTGTTATTTAAAACTTTAACGGCAGTTACATTTTTACCGTTACCTAAAATCTCCTGGGTTTCGGTATTATAATGCACCACAATATTCGGTGTAGCCAATACGCGGCTCACCATTGCTTTAGAAGCTCTGAATTCGTCTCTACGAACCAATAAATGAACAGTTTTACATAATTTGGCTAAATATGTTGCTTCTTCGGCGGCAGTATCTCCAGCGCCTACAATGGCAACATCTTGTCCTTTAAAGAAGAAACCATCGCACACGGCACAGGCCGAAACCCCAAAACCATTGTATTGTTGCTCACTTGGTAAACCCAGCCATTTAGCCGTAGCGCCTGTAGCAATAATTACGGTATCAGCCGTAATGGTTTTAATTTCATCAACCACTACTTTATGTGGCGTTGAAGAGAAATCTACCGAACTTACATAACCAAAACGGATATCGGTACCAAAACGCTCTGCTTGTTTGCGGAAATCTTCCATCATTTCTGGCCCCATAATTCCTTGCGGGTAACCTGGAAAATTTTCTACATCTGTTGTTTGCGTAAGCTGCCCACCGGCTTGCATACCGGTATACATAATTGGTTTTAAATCAGCTCTGGCAGCATAAATTGCAGCAGTATAACCTGCAGGACCTGAACCTATAATTAAACACTGAACGTGTTCGTTTTCTTGTGACATTATATTGTGTGTTTGAAATTCATTAATCGTAGCGCAAATTTAATGCTTTAAATATTTGTTGGCAAGTGCACATTGTCAACATAGTTTACTTATTAACATCATAAGCCGAGCGGAAAGCGCATGGCGTTTGGTGTTTAAAGCTCAGGCGCATTGAGGTGCCTCACTCGTGCTGTCAGATGTTTCCATCTGACACTGACTCCATATATGCCTGATGATTTTTTCACCTGTCAGATGGTAACATCTAACAGCACAATAAATTCAGGTATGCTTCAACTTTAAGATGGCAACATCTTACAGCACAAAAAATCATTCTCCTTTGTTCTCTCTGATCAACCGAATTACATTGCCTCCCAAAATTTTCTTGATATCGTTTTCCGAATATCCATTTTTAATTAGCTCGTCGGTAATTTTAGGATAATCTGCTACACTGTTCATACCTAAAGGAAAAGATTCGGCACCATCAAAATCCGCGCCCAGTCCCACATGGTCTATACCGATTAATTTCACTACGTGACTAATATGTTTAACCAAAAGTGCAATTGGTGGTCGTGTGGCATCGGCATCAGCAAGATGATTGAAAATCAAGGTATCAATGGCATTGCTTCTACCATATTTAGCAGTCAATGTTTTAAATTCGCTATCATACTTTGTAAAGAAAGCTTTTTGTTTAGTATTAAAGGCAGAATCTAAGAAACCGCTATAAAAATTAATGCAAACTACACCGCCATTTTTACCAACAGCTTTAATCTGATCGTCTTTTAAATTTCGTGGAACCGGATTTAGAGCATAAGCACAGCTATGGGAAACAATTACGGGTTTGGCAGATGCAGCAACGGCATCATAAAATGTTCTTTCACCCACGTGTGATAAATCGACCATCACCCCAAGTTTATTCAATCGCTTTACGACCCGTTTTCCAAAATTATTTAAGCCTGCATTTTCAGGTTTTACTTTACCAGAAGTTTCTTCGGCTGCCGAACTGGACCATGGAGTACTGTTGTTCCAGGTTAAGGTAAGATAAGCCATTCCCCGCTTTGCTAAGCTATCAATATAATCCAAACGGTTTTCGATCATATGTCCACCTTCTACACCTATCATAGCAGCTAATTTATGCTGCTTAACAGCCTGCTCCAAATCTTTAGCGGTGGTAACCAACTGGATCTTATCTGGATATCGTTTAATTAAACTATAAAGCGAGTCTATTTCCTGGTTAGCTATAGCATACCCACCCGTTTCATCACACCAGATGGAGAAAAACTGAGCACCTAAGCCACCTTGTTTGGCACGCACTAAATCGAAATTACCTTTGGGTTGAGGTTTGCCGATATCAATGCCCGATATAATCTGATTGAACAGTATATCTCCATGGGTATCGATTACGATCGCATTTTGATGAATTTTATCCGAATTTTGGGCAAAGAGATTGATCTGCAATAATGTAAGGACAAGAAAAAGATAAAGATTTTTCATGTGCTAAATATAATATTAATTGTTTTTACCAGTACAGACACTCGGGTTCCCATCATTTTTTTTCACCACTAAGAAACAAAGGCACTTTTATATTCAAAACCCAGGTGTGCTAAGTTGGCTTAGATGATAAAAAATTATGTAATATTTAACTGTTAGATGGCACCATCTGACAGCACATCAAAAAAATTTATTTTAGAGCAAACCCTATTTAAATAGAACGTTTTTTCGCTTCTGATATACTTCTGCTTTTTAGATCTAAAGCTTGTTTTCTCATTTGCGATAAGGAAACTCTGCATCTATTTAAGTTAGCTTGTTGACCTAATTGATCCATTTTTGAAAATGATATTTTATAGTCCATACTTAATATTAATACTTGGATATATTTAGCTTGTAAAAAATATAACACCGACTGTCAGATGGTAACATCTGACAGCACATTATACTAAGTCTGTATCACCCCAACATTAAATTTCTTGGTAATCGGCGATTGATTAGCAGCCTCAATTCCCATCGAAATAACCTTTCTGGTTTCCAGTGGATCGATAATACCATCTACCCAAAGCCGCGACGCGGCATAATAAGGTGTGGTTTGGCTATCGTATCTATCGGTGATTTCTTTTAACAACTCTGCCTCTTTTTCTGGCGTAATCACCTCACCTTTCGCTTTTAAAGAGGCTTCCTGAATCTGAAGTAAAGTTTTTGCAGCCTGCGAGCCACCCATTACCGCAATTTTAGCCGTTGGCCAGGCATAAATCAATCGAGGATCGTAAGCCTTTCCGCACATAGCATAATTGCCTGCACCGTAAGAATTACCCAACACAATCGTAAATTTTGGCACCACAGAATTAGCAACAGCATTAACCATTTTGGCACCATCTTTAATAATGCCACCATGTTCTGATCGGCTGCCTACCATAAAGCCAGTAACATCTTGCAAAAACACCAGCGGGATTTTCTTTTGGTTACAGTTCATAATAAAACGGGTAGCTTTATCGGCACTATCAGAATAAATTACACCGCCAAACTGCATCTCGCCTTTTTTCGACTTCACCACTTTACGCTGATTGGCCACAATACCCACTGCCCATCCATCAATACGGCCTAAACCACAAACAATGCTTTGCCCATAGCCTTTTTTGTACTCTTCAAATTCGGATTGATCAACCAAACGGTTAATGATATCCATTATTTCATAGGGTTTATCGCGATTTTCAGGCAGGATACCGTATAACTCTTCTTCATTTTCTTTTGGTTTTGCTGGTTTAATCCGATCAAAACCCGCATGTTGAGGTGACCCCAACATACTCATGATATTCCTGATACTATCTAAGCATGCCTGATCGTTGGGATGTTTATAATCGGTAACACCGGAGATTTCGCAATGGGTAGTTGCTCCACCTAAAGTTTCATTATCAACCTCTTCACCTATGGCCGATTTTACCAGATAAGAACCAGCTAAAAATACCGACCCGGTTTTATCAACAATCATCGCTTCATCGCTCATAATAGGCAAATACGCTCCTCCTGCAACACAAGCACCCATAATAGCCGAAATCTGGACAATCCCTTCCGACGACATGATGGCATTATTACGGAACATCCTACCAAAATGTTCTTTATCAGGAAATATCTCATCCTGCATGGGCAGATATACACCAGCGCTATCAACCAGGTAAATTACTGGCAAACGGTTTTCCATAGCAATTTCCTGTGCACGGAGGTTCTTTTTTGCGGTCATGGGGAACCAGGCACCTGCTTTTACTGTGGCATCGTTGGCTACGATCATACATTGTCTTCCGCTTACATAGCCAATACCGCACACCACTCCTGCCGAAGGACAGCCACCTTGCGCTGCATACATACCATCAGCCGTAAAAGCACCAATTTCTAAGAAATCGGTATCTTTATCAATTAAATAGGCAATCCGCTCGCGGGCCAATAGCTTTCCCTTTTCTTTTTGTTTGGCCGCATTTTTTTCACCGCCACCTAAATATATTTTTTTGAGTCTGGTTTTCAGTTCATATACCAACTGTTTATTTACATCCTCATTTTTATTGAATTCGATATTCATGGTGGCAATTTAAATTTAATTTTAGAAAAACAGTATTGACCAAAACGGTTTCTGGTACAAAGCGATTTTTAACCACAGAGAAAACAAGAGAAATCACTGAGGGCACAGAGATCTGAACGCTTTATTTAAGGTTAGATTACCTACAATTTGAATGATAACTAAAGTATTTTCTCAGTTTACCTCTGTGTAAAAACTCTGTTCCCTTTGTGGTTAATTATCCGTTTAAAATGATATTTTTGGGTAAATCCGAAAAATGGAACTAACCATCAATATTCCTGCGCTATTGTTTCCTGCCATTAGCTTAATTATGCTTGCTTATACCAACCGTTTTCTGGCTTTGGCAAGTTTAGTGAGAAGTTTAAAATCGAAATATGAGGATGGCAATAAAAATGCAGCGCTTCATAAACAGATCGAAAACCTGCGTTACCGCTTAAGGTTGATCAAAAACATGCAGGCTTTTGGTGTACTTAGCTTTGCCAGCTGCCTTTTTTGTATGTTTTTTATTTATTTGGACTGGAATACTGTTGCTGAAATTCTTTTTGCCCTGAGCTTGATATTTTTCATGATATCATTAATCATTTCCTTAATTGAAATCCAGATCAGTACAAAGGCACTGGAATTGGAATTGAGCAGTTTAGAAGAACTCGATAATCCATCAATTGTAAGTAGGTTTAAAAAGAAATTTGATAAAGATTGATATGCAACCATCTGTAAATACACCAGAAGAATATTTAAATAGCCTCCCTGAAGAAAGGAAAGCGCCGGTTTCGAAATTGAGAAATACTATTTTAGATAACCTGCCAGCTGGTTTCGAAGAACAGATTACTTATGGTATGCTGGGATATGTTATTCCACTCGGGCTTTATCCGGCAGGTTACCATTGTACACCAGAACAGGCTTTACCTTTTATCAATATTGGTTCGCAAAAGAATTTTATTGTTATGCACCACTTAGGATTGTATACTTTTACTGATCTATTGGTATGGTTTCAGGCAGAATACCCAAAACACAGCAAATACAAATTGGATATGGGAAAAGGTTGCGTCCGTTTTAAAAAGCCTGATGATATCCCATACGTATTAATTGCCGAGCTCATCAGAAAAATCACGCCCGAGCAGTGGATTGAACAATATGAAAAAGTATATAAACGTAAAGGCTAATTTTGATAAACTACGCCATCAATCTTCAGCTTTTTAAACTTTTCTGCCCAGCCTTTACCTTTTATGTATTTTACCTGCGATGGGTGTCCTTTTAAATTTGGATGATAAATTGGATCAAACGAAAAGGTCATTTCGGTATCCGATTTTTGAATAACAGTTACTTCGTTATCATTTTCATCCTTTTCTCCTGTCGTAAAAAATTTATCGCCCATTTTTGCATTAAAATCAGCTCTGGTATAAGTTTTCAAAGGACTATCGGGATAGCCCTCAATCAATTTATTCTGCTCGTCGATCCTTAAATAAACTGTACTCACTGCATCGCCTCCTACCAATGAATAAAACTTGTAAAAAAGCTTTTTATTGATGCGAACAGTATCCTTGATTTCGGTATAGGATTGAGCATTCATATACCATAAATTGCCAATCTGCATCGGCAAAAATGAATCGGCAGCCCTGTTTTGAGCCTTATTGTTCTGGCAAGAAAGGATAGCAAGACTAATTAAAATAAAACTTAAAGATTTCCAGTTTACGATCATGAGGCATTTGTTTTTCCTTATTTAACGTTAAAGATAAACAATGCGCTACATTGTAAGCTATTAATTCACAAAATGATATAAGAAAACAACCTCACCACTAAACGCAGGTTTTTTTTGTTCTTCAATTTCCATTTCGATAGCCATATTTACTTTGGTTACGCCACGGAGATTTATAATAGAAGCCAGTTTAGCTTTTAACCTTACCTTGCTGTTTACAGTAACAGCTTGTGCAAATCTTAAACTTTCGATACCATAATTGATCTCCATTTTTAATTTTTGGATATCAACAATTTCTTTCCATAGATAAGGGATTAGCGAAAGCGTTAAATAGCCATGCGCTATGGCTGCTTTAAAAGGGCCTTCATTTTGGGCTCTTTCTTCATCAACATGAATCCATTGATGGTCTAATGTGGCATCAGCAAATTTATTAATCTGTTCTTGTGTAATGGTGTGCCATGAAGAAACGCCTAATTCCTTGCCAAGGTATTGTTCAAATTCTGCGTGGGAGGTAATGATTTGCATTTTGGTTATATTTTTAGCGCCAAGCGTTATGCGGCTGGCGAATTAATAATTTGCTTCTTGTTATTTGACAATTAATTTTTAACTCAGATTTCTTTCTCTAAACCAAACCTCGTCTGGAACGGCAGAAAAATCATCCATTTTATCGATTAAAGTTTCGGCATTTGCTTCATTAAAAACTAAATCGCGATTGGCCGGTTTCAAAAATTTACTTTGCACCATCATATCCATCTGGGCAAATAAAGGATCGTAAAAACCATTTACATTTAATATGCCAATTGGTTTTGTGTGCAGGCCGAGCTGCAACCAAGTTAACACTTCAAAAAACTCTTCAAGCGTACCGAAACCACCTGGCAAAATTACAAAACCATCACTTAAATCGGCCATTCTCTGTTTTCTTTGATGCATATTTTCAGTTACGATCATTTCTGTTACTCCTTTATGACCAACTTCTTTGTCCATTAAAAACTGTGGGATTACACCTGTAACTAAACCACCTAACTCGAGTACATCATTGGCTAATACACCCATCACGCCTACACTTCCACCACCGTATACCAATCTGATCTGCTGTTTTACAAGTGTTTCTGCCAGTTGCTTTATTGCGTTACGCAGCGCTACATCGCCATTAAAGTTTGAGCCACAATACACACAAACTGATTTAAGCTTATTCATTTAGTTAAAATTTACCGAAGTTAAGACTTTATCGGCTTTCTGTAAATTTTAATTCTGCACAAAGCTGTTACAGGACTTATTTTAATTAAACCTCGCAGGTTTTAAAAACCTGCGAGGTTTGATCGTATAATTTTCTTCCCAAGAACCAGCGACTTTGTTAAATAAACCTGATAAAACAGAAAGCCCAAAGCGAAGCATGTGGCGAGGATTTAGAGGGATAGCAGGACTGACTCTAAAATGGAATTCTGTCTTTGTTTTTCTAAATAATATTGACCACTTAAGTATTTTTTAGCACAAAAAGGAGCAGCATTAACGCCACTCCTTTTAACCAAATATAAGAGATAAATTATCTTATTTAAACACCCTTAAAAAGCATAACGGATTGTTGCGCCATAAGTTCTTGGATCGCCAAGTACACCTGCGTATAAGCCTGAGTTACCAGCCGCAGCCTGCAATTGTTCATAATAGTTTTTGTTTGCGATATTTCTGCTCCAAACAAATAAAGAGAACTTATCTGATTTGAATCCTAACCTTGCATTAAATAAAGCATAACCTTTAACATTCAAAATGCTTGATGGTGTGGGATTTGAAGAATATTCTGAACGGTAACTGGCATCCCCCGCAATAAAATATCTACCAACCCTGGTTGCTAAATTACCCGGGGTACTAAATTCAGAACCTCCAGAAATATTCCATTTAGATATACCCGGCAATCTGCCTCCTGACGCATCTTTAAATGCCACTTGAGTAGCTACACCATTTATTAATTCAGTATGTCCGGTTTCTTCTAAAGGCAGTGGTGCATTGGTGAATTTCACATATTTACCATCAAGGTAAGCTACTGCCGCATTTAAGGTTAAGAACCTTTCCAGTTGATAAGTTCCATCAATTTCTAAACCTTTTACTTGAACTTTTTCTGCATTAGCCAGGTAACCCCTGTTTACCCCCAATTGTGGAGATTGCACATTGGTTTGATAATCTTTAATATCGGTATTAAAAGCTGTAATGTTTAAAATAGCGCCTTTAACTGGTTTGGTTTTTAAACCCAATTCGTAATGTTGAACATATTCTGGCTTTACAACAGCTAATGATAAGTCTGCCTGTCCGGTTGAGGTAGTTGGCAAGCCTCCTACGTTTACACCAACTGGTTTATATGCAGTAGAAAAAGTTCCGTAAACATTTAATTTAGGATTTGGGCGATAGGATACCGTAAGGTTTCCAGACAAATTATTGTTATCTACATTTGTAGTGAACTGCTGATTGCTGTACACCGCTGCTTTAAGTGCTAATAATGCTGCATCAGTCGTTTGCAAACCTCCATAAGTTACCCGGTCATAATCAACATCTTTTTTGTCATAGGTGTATCTTAATCCAGGTAAAACATGCAGATTGGTTAAAAACTCCCAATCTACCTGAGCAAAAATAGCAGCACTTAACGATTTGATGGTTGAATTGGTTTTAATACCAAAGCCATCTAATAAACCTGGTGTTGAGTATAAAGCCTGGCTACCGGTATTGCTGGTTTGTACAAACCTCCACTGATCTTTGCCTACCTCTTCAGTTTGGGCTAAACCTTTTAAGTTTTGGGCAAGGGCAAACACGCCGATTACGCCGCTTAATTTATCGGTGATATTACCGGCATATCTAATTTCCTGTGAATATTGATCATGACGGGAGTTACCTTGAGATTTGGTCAATGCAGACAGTTCAGAGAAATCCCTGTCGTTGGTAGGATCCCAGTTCCAGAATCTCCATGCAGTAGTAGAAGTTAATGTTCCGCCACCAATCTTGTAATCCACATTTAAAGATATACCACCGATTGACTGATTGTGTCTCCAGGGAGTATTGGTATTGATCTCTCGAGAGAAAGGATCAATTTTTGGTTGTTGATAGCCTAAATCTGAAACAATTTTGGCATACTGGCGGTAAGCGCTTCTTTCTGTCTGCGCAACACCAGCAATTACCAATGGGTAACCTGCAGGGTGCTGAACACTTACATCGCTACTCAACAATATCTGTAACCTATCCGAAGGGGTGAAATACAACTGGCCTTTAAAACCAAGGTTGTTTTGTCCGCTATATTTACGTTCCTCTTTGGTATTCCATATTGTACCATCGCGTTGGGTACCGGAGATTGATATTTTTGCAGCAAGATTTTTTGCCACTCCTCCCGAAACTGACGTTTTTGCCTGGATAAAGTTATAATTCCCAACGCTTAGTTCTACTTTGGCACTTGGTGTTTGGGTTGGTTTTGTAGTGGTGATGTTAAATGCACCGGCGGTAGTATTTTTACCAAATAACGTACCTTGAGGACCACGGATTACTTCTATTTGTTCGATATCCAGGAAATCGGTTGAAGTAGCAGCCGGACGCGCATGGTAAACACCATCTACGTAAAAACCTACACCCGGATCGATACCATCGTTAGTTAAACCGAATGTTGAACCCAAACCTCTAATATTAAGTGTTGTATTTCTGGCATTCGAAGCATACAATTGTACAGATGGCACTAACTCTTTTAAACGGTTAACGTTAAAAGCACCTGCATTTTCTGCTGCCTGGCCACCGATTACAGTAATTGGAATAGGCACATCCTGTAAAACCTCCGAACGTCTTCTCGACGTTACAACGATCTCATCTAATAATGCATTTTCTACCAGAACCAACTCTATTGGTGTTTCCTGGAGTTTTAAAACCTGAAAATCCTGAGGTTTATAGCCAACTGAGCTTACTTGAAGGTAAAATGGAGTCTCTTGTTTTACATTTAAGCTGAAAACACCATTATCATCGGCCACTACGGCCTGGTTTGTTCCTCTTACCTTTACGGTAGCATGTGGTATTGTACTGCCATTTGTTGTTTTAATTACGCCAGTTATTGGGCTTTGGGCAAAGGCAAAACTTGCCGAAAGTAAAAATGAAAAGAGAATTAGTAAACTTTTGTTCATGATTAGTTATAGTTTGTTTAATGTTGTTGATTAATGACTCGTTCGGAAGTATCCGATTACTGTTTTAGAATGGCTACAACAACAATACGAGCGTGTTTTTTGATGTGTTTTCATAATTATCATATAAATTCTATAGATTTAGTAGACAAATATATTAAAAAACTTTAGCTGCCAAATTTTATTTTGTGATTTTTCTATTTTTTATTAATTCTCCAGACCTTATAGCTTTTAAAAACCTATAAGGTCTAAAAACAAAACGGGGCTATCGTAAACGATGCCCCGCTATAATTAAATTCTATAAAAATGTTGAATAATGAGATTGCTTCGTTTCTCGCAATGACGATTATTGGGAAGGAAATACTTATCTTGTATAATTAGGTGCCTCTTTAGTAATCGTAATATCGTGCGGATGGCTTTCGCGCATACCTGCAGCCGTAATCTGCACAAATTGTGCTTCTTGTAAGGCCTCGATACTTGCTGCACCGCAATAGCCCATACTTGCACGTAAACCACCAATGTATTGATACATTACTTCTGCTAAGGTACCCTTAAATGGCACACGGCCAACAATACCTTCCGGAACTAGCTTTTTAATATCATCTTCCACATCCTGGAAATAACGGTCTTTAGAACCTTGCTCCATTGCTTCAATTGAGCCCATTCCACGATAAGATTTAAATTTACGTCCTTCGTAGATAATGGTTTCGCCTGGTGATTCTTCAACACCTGCAAATAACGAACCTGCCATTACGGTGCTTGCTCCAGAAGCAATTGCTTTGGCAATATCACCTGTGTGTTTAATACCACCATCGGCAATAACAGGAACACCTGTGCCTTTTAAAGCTTTGGCACATTCGTAAACTGCATATAATTGAGGAACACCAACGCCAGCAATAATTCTTGTTGTACAGATAGAACCAGGACCAATACCAACCTTAACGGCATCAGCACCAGCATCGGCTAAGAATTTTGCAGCGGCACCGGTAGCAATATTTCCAACGATAACCTGCAGATCAGGATATTTGGCTTTAACTTCTTTTAATTTATCAACAACTCCTTTTGAGTGGCCATGAGCAGTATCGATGGTAATAACATCAACACCGGCATGAACCAAGGCATCAACACGTTGTATAGTATCAGCTGTAACACCAACCGCAGCACCTACACGTAAACGGCCACGTTCGTCTTTACAGGCGGCAGGGTAATTTTTAACCTTCGAAATATCTTTAAAAGTAATTAAACCGCTTAGGTAACCATCTTTGCTCACTACAGGAAGTTTCTCGATTTTATGGTTCTGAAGAATTTCCTCTGCCTGAACCAAAGTAGTACCTTCTGGCGCAGTAATTAAATTTTCTTTAGTCATTACCTCAGAAATCGGTCTTTTCATATCCTTTTGGAAACGTAAATCCCTATTTGTAATAATACCCACCAATTTATTGTCGCTGCTTACAACAGGAATACCCCCAATTTTATGCTCTTTCATAATCTTGAAAGCATCGGCCACAACAGCTGTTTCCAATAAAGTAACCGGATCTTGGATCATACCGCTTTCAGAACGTTTAACCTTACGTACTTCTTCGGCTTGTCTTTCTATGGTCATGTTTTTATGTAACATACCTATACCACCATTTTGCGCAATGGCAATAGCTAGTTCGGCTTCTGTTACAGTATCCATCGCGGCAGAAATCAATGGAACATTAAGTTTAATTTTTTTTGTTAAAAAAGTGGCTGTATTTACTTCACGGGGCAGAATTTCGGAATATGCAGGTACTAGAAGTACGTCGTCATACGTTAAACCTGTGGCAATAAACTTTGTGGAATCGAGTTGCATAGCAAATAAATTAGGATTTATTATTTGCCAGGCAAAGATACGAAAATTGAGAGAATATAAAAGTATAATAATAAAAATGCTTAAATATTGAGCTTGTCTGACAATCGTTACCATCACAAAGCAAAAATCAAGGTTTAATGAATATATGGTAACAATGACCTATCCATTTAGAGATTTTATTTGAATAAAATTTTAGTTTTATATAATTTCAACAAACCAAATATAATAAGATGATAGATTTTCTTGAAGGCGTAAAGGAATGGCTCGTTGGATTTTTAGGCTTACCAGCGCTGTTAAAACTACTGCAGACCAATGATTATAGCCAGTTTATGAGCTGGAATGGCATTAGTGCGCTTATGGGGCCCTTGATTCCCTTTTTATTGGTTTTTGAAATCATCAGGATGGCATTTTACCGCCGTTTTAAAGTAGTTGATTACCGGATTTCTTTCTTTTCACTGGTGATTAATTCTTTTATTGGCCGCATTATTTCTATCGGCATGGTGTCTATCTGTATCGGCTTATTTGGTAAATACGCCATTTTTAAAACTGAGATTACCTGGTATTGGCTAATATATGGCTATGTGATCTGGGAATTGGGCCATTTTATTTATCATTTTTTAGCACATAAAGTAAGGCTTTTTTGGTGTTTGCATTCCACCCATCACGCACCCGAAACCATGAACTTATCGGTAAATTTTGCGCATTTTTTTCTTGAGGCACCTTATGCAGACCTCATTAGAACTACAACATGCATTCTTTTAGGTGTAAGCCCTGCCCTGCTTTTTTTAATCATGTTTATCGATGGTTTTTGGGGATCTTTTATCCACATTGGAGAAAACATTTCTAAAGATGGCCGTTTCGGTTTTTTAAATAAAATCATACTTACTCCATCTCACCATCGTGTACACCATGCCAAGAATGCATTGTATATGGATACAAATTTCTGCAACCTGCTACCCATCTGGGACCATGTCTTTAAAACCTATCAGGAAGAAGATAAAACGATAAAAATTGAATATGGTATTACCCGGGAAATGAAAAAAAACAGTTTTTTAGATGCTTATTTCGGCGAGATTGTTCTGTTGGCCAAAGATGTTTGGCGTGCACCAGGTATTAAAAACAAGTTTCTATATATCTTTATGCCTCCGGGATGGAGCCACACCAAAGACCATAAAACGGCAAAAATAGTGAGATCGGAATATTTGAAAAACTACAAAACTGAAATGGCCAATTCATAAGATGAGTTAACAGAAGTACTTTATAAAATCTTTGCTTATACCTTACCAAGCTGATTTAAAAGTCTTAGATTAAAAATATGTTGTCAATTAATTGATCATATTTAACTAAATCTTTCTAATATTGCAGTAACCAAAAAACTAATTTTATAAATGCAGAAAAATGCTCTCAAATTTCTGACTCTAATGCTATGCATTGGAGTTAGCACCGTCTATGCCCAAACCACTCAAACTATAAAAAGAGAATTTAAGTTTGGTAAAATTGCACCAACAGAATTCGAAGTGAAAGCTACAGGCCAGGACTCCTCTGCCTCGGCGATTAAACTGTTTGATGTTGGCGACTGTTATTTCGAATATAATCCTACTGGAGGATTTATTTATGTGTTTGAACGGCATATTCGTTACAAAATCTTAAACAAAAACGGTTACGATCTGGCTAATTATAGAGTAGAACTGTATAGAAACAGTAATTCTGCCAAAGAAGACCTCAGTTTTATGGATGCTGCAACATACAATATGGTTGATGGCAAAATGGTTACCAGTAAACTGAACAAGGATGCCAGATTTACTGAAGAGTTCGATAAAAACAATGTAGTTAAAAAATTTGCATTGCCTAATGTTAAAGAAGGCTCTATCATCGAATTTAAGTACAAAATCAAATCAGATTTTATTTTCACATTACGCGGCTGGAAATTTCAGTCAAACATTCCAACGCTCTGGTCTGAGTACAATGTAAAAATACCTGAATACCTAACTTATAAGAACAACCTAAGTGGGTATTATCAGGTCGATCATCCGTTACACCAAAATGTAAGTGCATCTTATGTACCCGGCCTAAGTTCTACTGCTGTTTACGATAAATATTGCGCTGCTAATGTACCTGCGTTGAAAGAGGAGCCTTATGTAACCACGATGGATGATTATATCCCCAAAATAAAATTTGAACTTAGGGCAACCCAATTTCCAGGCGAACTTTACCAAGACTTTAATGGTTCGTGGTCCAAAATCATTAATGGGCTGGCTCAAGACGAAAAATTTGGCGGTTTTATTAATAAAAACAGTTATGCCAAATCTGTACTTCCTGGCATTCTGAAAGGCGAAAAAGATACCCTTGCAGCAGTGAAACTCATTTTTAACTATGTTAAAAACAACTTAAAATGGAATAAAGAATACTCGGAGTATGCTAAAGAAACCAATCCAAAAAGTATCTTCGAAAAGAAAACTGGTTCGTCTGCTGATATCAACCTTTCTCTATTAAGCTTATTGAAAGAAGCAAAAATTGAGGCTTACCCTGTTTTGATCAGTACAAGAGAAAATGGAGAACACCCAGGCTATCCGGTAGAATCTGCGTTTAATAACATAATTGGCGTTACACAGATCGGGAATACACTTTATTTTCTTGATGCTACAGATAAAGATCTTCCTGTCGGTATGTTAGATTATGAGAACCTGAGCCACCAGGGCTTTTATATGAATTTAAAAAGCTTTAATGGAAAATGGCTTTCTACAGAACCAAGCTTATCAAGTGAAAAGATTTTTGTTTATAACATGACACTTGATAAAGAAAATAAGCTAACCGGCAAAATTAATCAATACTCAAAAGGATACAGTGCATTAAACCTGCGCAATAAATATAGAAAAACGAATAACGAAACTGAATTTGTTAAAAACTTCAAAAAAGACAAAACAGGCCTAGAGATTTCAAATTACAAAATCGACAACCTCGACAATCTTGATGAGTTGTTGACAGAAAGCATGGATGTAGTAATTGAAGATAATGTGGAAGAAGCCGGAAACCTGGTGTATTTTACGCCTCTCCTTTTTGAAAGAACCAAAGAAAATTTATTCAAATTAGAGCAACGGAAATTCCCGGTTGATTTTGCCTATCCGTTTAAAGAAAGTTATAGGATTACAATCAATTTCCCTGAGGATTATGAGGTGGATAAGCTGCCAAAAGGCGGGGTTTATAAGCTTCCTGAAGACAACGGGACGTTTACAATCAATTACGTTGCAGAAGGTAAAACCTTAATGGTAAGAAGTATCATAAGCGTAAACAAATCGCTTTATACACCAGAAGAATATTTCGATTTAAAAGAATTATTTAAAACGGTTGTAGAAAAACAGGCCGAACAAATCGTCTTTAAAAAGAAAGTATAATGAAGTATTATTTAAGTTTGGTGTTCGCACTTGCTGCCATTAATACCACATTTGCTCAGGTAGATTACGATGTGGCGAAGATCCCCGAAAACTTGAAAAAGGATGCCGTGGCCGTAGTGAGAAATGAAGAATCCTTTTTTGATATTAAAGGACTTGGCACGGCAAAAATGGATTATAAGGTAGCCATAACCATATTAAACAAGGCGGGAGAAGGTTTTGGTGAAATGGCAGAATTTTACGATAAATTTAGCAGTATCTACAACATTAGAGCTACGCTTTACGATGCAGCAGGTAAAAAAGTTAAAGATTATAAAAGTTCGGATATTAAAGACCAAAGCCTGATTTCGGATTTTTCGATCTTCGAAGAGAATAGACTTAAGCACTTAAAATTTGTAAGTATTACCTATCCATACACCATAGAGTACAGTTATAGCCAGGACTATAATGGACTGCTTTATTTCCCTTCATGGCGCGACTTAAAAGGCTTTGGAGTATCGGTAGAAAAATCGGCATATACGATTCAAAGGGCCAAAAATTACAAAATGCGGTATATTACGAGTTCGAATTTACAGACCGACTCGATAATTAATGGAGAAAAAGTACAGTACAAATGGAAAAGTGCCAATGTTGCAGCAGTTGCTGAAGAGCCTTTAAGTACAGGCATTGATAACATTTCTGCCTGGGTTAAAGCCTCCCCCAATCAATTTGAATATGATGGTTCGACAGGAAATTTCGATAATTGGAAAAATTTCGGATCGTGGCTGTATACTTTAAATCAAGGTGGAAATAAACTTCCTGAAGCGACCAAATTAATGGTACAGAATTTAATCAAGGATACTAAAACACCAAAAGAAAAAATCCGGATTTTGTATAACCATTTGCAACAAAATACCCGTTATGTAAGTGTTCAACTGGGGATTGGCGGCTTTAGACCGATTTTAGCTGAAAAAGTTGCCCAGGTAAATTATGGAGATTGTAAGGCATTATCCAATTACATGAAAGCACTGCTTAACGAGGCTGGAATTTCTTCAAACTTAATTGTTATTGGAAATGACATGCCAAGTTTAAACCCCAATTATTCCAGTATGGGGCAGGCAAATCACATGATTTTGTGTGTTCCATTAGCAAAAGATACTACCTTTTTAGAATGCACAAGCCAATATAAACCAATGGGATTTATCGGCTATAGCAATTCTGACCGAAATGTATTAATGGTTACCGAAGATGGAGGAAAAATAGTGCATACCCCTGCTTACAATGCCAAAGAAAATTATCAGATCAGAAAAACCAAAATTACCTTGGCAGAAGATGGTACAGCCAGCGCTGAAATAAAATCTACTTATGGCAACGCGCAGTTTGAAGAAAATTTTCCAATGACTTTAATGGAACCAGTAGATCTCCGGAAAACAATAATTGGAGATAGTCCTATTCCGGTAGCAGAACTGATCAGTTATAAGTATGTACAGCCAGATAAAACATTACCTGTGCTTACAGAAGAGATTAACTTTAAAACCAATCCATTGTTAACTAAAGGTGGAGATAAGTTATTTCTGGTGGTAAACCAGGTTAACCGCCGCGAAAGCGTTCCGCTTAAAGTAGAGAACAGAAAAACATACTTTGCTGTTCCGTTCAGTTATAATGACGATGATGAAATTAATTACATTTTACCAAAAGGGTATAATGTAGAATTTATTCCAAAAGATATTGCAATTAGTTCTGAGTTTGGATCATATTCCGCGAAATTTAGTGTTAAGGATAATATGATTGTTTATAGCCGCACGCAAACCATGAACAATAAAAAGTATCCACCAGAAAAATATGGTGAGTATGTAGATTTTTATAAAAAGATTTACCAGGCTGATAAACAAAAAGCCGTTTTAGCAAAAACTTTATAAATTAGCGTATGATTACTGAAAACCAATATTTTGATGGCAACGTTAAATCGTTAGGCTATGAAACCGCTGAAGGAAAATCGACTATCGGCGTTATAAATCCAGGAGAATATACTTTTGGAACAGCTCAGAAAGAAATTATGCATGTTATAGAGGGTGAACTAACAGCGCTTTTACCAGGTACTACAGACTGGCAAAGCATTAAAGCTGGCAGTAATTTTGAAGTGCCTGCAAACTCATCTTTTAAAGTAAATGCAATCGTACAAACGGCATATTTATGCCAGTACAGGTAGTTAATAAAAGAATAACAAACCGAAAATGTCGTCATTTCGAGCGGAGTGTAACGAAGCCGAGAACCCGAAGGCTCTGCGAAGCAAAATCTATCTGGATAGATCTCTCTCCCGAAAGTTCGCATTAGCGTCAAGTTAATGATATTGACAAAGGTTGAAAAGTCTGTGATTATTATTTAAAAGGGAAAAAGCAACTTGTAGTTCTAAACACATTTGACAATGTCTACAAGCCGCTTTTTCAACTCTAAAATAAAGAAAAGATTTGATATTTTTTTTAATGGATCAACCATTGATACTATAGCTCGAAGCAGTGGTTTTCTTCAGCGCAGTGCAAAGAAGATTTCTCCGATGGATTTTGTTATGGGCTTTGTGTTAAGCTGTTCTCAAATACAAAACACATTCAGTCAATGGGCTTT
>NZ_SIXF01000039.1 GCF_004310665.1 Pedobacter kyonggii
CTTTCATAAGCACATTCATAACGGGCTTCTGGATAATTGGTTGAAAGAAAATTCCAAAGTCCATCCACTGACGGGGGAGACTGGACGAAGCTTTTGAGATACTGTTTCCCTAGATAGAGTGAAACAGTCCAGCTTTTAAGGTGAACATCGATGCCACAGCTTATCGTATGACCGCTAAAATCTAATTTTTCTGCTAAATTTGTCATGATCTTAGTTCTATTGTTTATTTAAATTTAACAATTGTGGCTTGCTAAAGACCACTTGAACTAAGATCACTTTTATTACATAGATACTGATTGAAATGTAAAGCCCACAGCGAGGACTTGTAATGAAAAGCAGGACTAACTTTAAAACCAACCACAACAATTGCTTTCGAAAAAAATTAAGAGCATTAAAGATTCTTTCTTTTTCCGTCATTGCGAGGAGGAACGACGAAGCAATCTTACAACGATCGCTATTAATCTATCTTTTAGATTGCTTCGTCGGCTGAAAAAGCCTTCTCGCAATGACGATTTTGTGCAGATGACAGATCACCTAAACACTATATTCCGTCTTCCAAATCTGTTTATTCCCGCTATAAATGGCTTCGTTACACATGGCCACACAAATAGCCGCTTGCGTTCCGGTATTGATATTTGATGCTGGTTCTTTCCTGGTTGTTATCGATTTATAAAATTCATCCAACGCATAATTTGTTCCATCAATGGTGGCTTTATCTAAAATCGGGATTCCGCCATCTTTATTTACCACAATCTTTGTGGCCCCGGTTACCCCATCAACTATGCCTAATTCTTTTTTAACACTTTCTTCAGGATAAAACAAGCCGGTATTGGTTAGCAAAGAAACCGAACCTTTGGTGCCTTTTATTTTAAACAGATAACCATCATGTGCATTGCCACAAGTGGCTCCAAAATTGCCGATCATGCCTTTTTCATTATAACGGAGAATGGCTTGGATATTATCGTAGGTTTCGCGCCCATCTTTAAACACATCTATCCCACCCGACCCCATAATTTCATCAGGCTGCGTTTCGAAAGCCCAATTGATAAAGTCAATCTGGTGCGATAAAAGTTCGGCAGCTAAGCCTCCAGAGTACTCCTTATACATCCGCCAGTTGATCTTACGTTCTAAAGCCGGATCTGGCACTGCCCTACGCCAATTGCCATTACGGTCCCAACGGCAATCGATCTGGCTAACCTTGCCCAAATAACCACTTTGGATCATATCCTTCACCTTAAAATATAAAGGCGAATAACGGTATTGATACCCCACCTGAAAAACCTGATTGGGATATTGTTTTACCAGTTTTTTAAGTTCGAGTGCCTGGGCAATATTGTATGTCATGGTTTTTTCTACATACACGTGTTTGCCAGCCAGTACCGCATCTTTGGCAATTCTGAAATGTTCACTTAAAGGTGTGGCAATAAAAACCGCGTTGATTGTTTTATCGTCTAAAACTTTGTGGTAATCTTTTATGGCCTTTGCATCTGCAGGAACATACTTTTCGGTTTCCTTAAGCCTAAAATCGAGTAAATCGCAATAAGCTTTAATTTTATACTTTGCAGGCATTGATTTAATTACCGACAAAACGCCTTTGCCACGATCGCCACAACCAATCATTGCCACATTAATAATTTCATCAGCCACTAAATTAGCAAAGCCCTGGTTACCCAAAAGTAAACCAGAGCCTAACAAAGCTGATGTTTTAACAAACGATCTGCGCTGCATCTATAATGTTTTAATTTTAATCGTCCTGAAATCTACTTTGTTACCGTGATCCTGAAGGAGGATATGTCCTTTTGGTGCTTCACCAAAGTTTTTCCAGTCTTTATATTTACTAATAGCTACCAGTTTTTTAAATTCCTCTGAGCCACGTGTATATTCCAGAACCTTTACGCCATTTAAATAATGCTCTACTTTGTTATTTGGGTAAACCACCAAACGACCATTGTTCCAGCTTCCAATGGGGCGCAGGTAACGGGCTTCTTTTTTCGAAGTCATTAAATCGTATAACGAAGCTAAAGTTCTGTTTCCATCTCTGCCCAATTTTGCATCTGGGTGTAAAACATCATCTAAAACCTGATACTCGAGACCAATAGCAGAACCTGTATTTTTTTCGCTCAGGGTAACAAAATATTTTACGCCACTGTTGGCACCTGGGGTAAGTTTAAACTCGAACGACAAATCAAAAGCAGCATATTCGTTCTTGGTTACAATATCGCCGCCGTTGGTCGATTCTGCGCCACCCGACGGCTCTACACTGATAACGCCATCGGCAATTTTCCATCCTTTGGCAGGGAAAGTAGTTTTATAAGCACCAACCCAACCTGCATTACTTTTACCATCGAACAAAAGTTTATAACCCTCTGACTTTTCGTAAGCAGATAAGGTATTTGGGGTTAAATTAACCGTATAAATTCCTTTTGGAAAAGCTTTGGCTTTTAACCCCTCTGTTTGAATGTTAATGTTTTTGAAATATACTTTCTTGCCGTCATTATCGAGGTTATTGCCAATACCGTGAACCTGCAAACCGATAAACCCCGATTTATCCAACGTATCGATTACATAAGCAACAGGAGTTCCATTTACCCAGGTTTTAGTTTCGTTACCAATGCATTCGATTTTGTAATGGTTAAATTCATTCTTTTTATACAGTGGTTTTGCTGATGGGCTAAGTTCTAAAGGATAAAGCCACAATCTTCTGGCTTCGTCGTAAATTCCGCCTGTCCACGCCCTGGGGGTAGGGTCTATTTCCATCTGTCTACCAAAAACCAATCCTTTACCGTTGTTCCCTTCTGGTTTAATGTGGCTGCGTGTTTGTACGCCCGAGTTGGTAGTTTCTCCTTCTAGTTTTACATCCAGTTCTAAAACGAAATCGCCATATTCTTTTTCAGTGATTAAGAATGAATTTGGTGTGCCTTTGGTCATTGTTCCGATAATCATTCCATCTTCAACTTTGTATGGAGCGGCTCCTGCAACTGCTTTCCAACCGGTTAAGGTTTTGCCATCAAATAATGGTTTTGCTTTTTGGGCAGCGGCTGATAAACTGATTAGCGAAAGGGCTAGAATACTATATTTTTTAAAATTTAACATGATTGGTTTTTTCTTGCCGTCATTGCGAGGAAGAATGACGAAGCAATCTTTTTTGCTAAGTAGATTGCTTCCTTCCTCTCAATGACGGTACACTGTGATTAATATTTAAATACTTTTCCGTTTGCGATTACTTCTTGTCTGTTTTCATCGAAAATTGCTTTTGCTCCTGTTCGTACCGCAGCATTGGTCATTATATTGGCAATAGAGTGTGAATAACCAGCTTCAACAGGTGCATTTGGTGTTTTACGACTACGTACACATTCCATCCAGTTGCGCATGTGGCCAGAGGTTAACGAATCCCCGCCCATATTGGCTCCTGTAGCCGCTTTAATTTCCGTTTTACTTAAATCAAATTCTGGCAAAAGATTGGCTTTTAGGCCCATAGCTGCAGCCTCTCTCTCCTTTAAACCACCTTTTGGCGATACTTTATTGGTAATCAAATTCAGTTCACCACCATTCGAATAATAAACTTCACCCACATCGCCCACACTATTCTGCATTCTTGAGGTAAAAGTAACCTGGAAACCATCTGTTGTATCGGGCTGACCATAATCGAATACGGCAACCATCGAATCCCAGTTTCTACGGCCATCTTTCCAGGTGTAAATACCTCCGTTTGCCACTACACTCCGCGGATGTTTTAAATTGGTAAACCAGTGTACGGTATCAATCTGGTGCGACATCCATTGTCCTGGCATACCTGAAGAATATGGCCAGAACAAGCGGTATTCTAAATATTTTCTTGGATCGAAGGCTTCGGTTGGGCGGTTCAATAAGAATCTTTTCCAATCGATATCTTCTTCTTTTAATTTGGCTACTAAATCTGGTCTGCGCCATCGGCCTGGCTGGTTTACATTCCAAACTAAATCTACAGCAGTTATCGGCCCAAATTTTCCATCCTGAATAAATTTTGCCGCATTGGTATAATTCTCTCCACTCCTTCTTTGCGAACCAATCTGTACAATCTGTTTGCTTGCTTTAACGGCTTTAAATGCTGCTTTGGCATCGTCCATGGTTTCGGCAAAGGGTTTTTCTACATATGCATCGCAACTGGCTTTTACGGCCTCGATGGTGTGAAGTGCATGCTGAAAATCGGCAGTACTGATAATTACGGCATCAAGGTCTTTTGTAGCATAAAGCTCATCGTTGTTACGGCAGGCTTTAATATCGTGACCAAATTTTGCTTTTAAATGGGCAATTCCTAAATCTCTCCGGTAGTTCCATAAATCAGAAAGACCAACGATATCGAAATTGAGTTCCTTGTTGTGGTTCAGGAAACAAGGCAAAAGGGTGTCTTTAAAACGATCAGAAAAGCCAACAACACCAACGCGCACCCTATCATTTGCACCGATGATGCGTCCATAACTTTTGGCACTCATGCCCATTGTACCCGCGTAAGTTGCAGCAGCAAATATTGCTGATTGTTTAATAAATTTTCTTCTGGAATTTTCCATTTGGGATATTAGGTTAGATTATCTCTTAGTTTGCTAATCTGACAAACCATTTAAATAAAACCTAAAATATGGTTAATAAAAACAAACCTTAAATATTCGCAAGTAATATTTTTGAAACTTTATATTAAAACAATGGCTTATAATCATATTAATCCTAAATAAATAGCCAGGAAGCCAGTATTTAAGGCAATAACATATTTTTATCGATATGTAGGAAAACGTTTGAAATAATTTATTCTTAATCAAATACTTTTATTCGACTATTAATAAAAAAGCCTTTCAGAAAATAATCTGAAAGGCTTTTTAGTAAAACTCATCACCCTGTCCTGAAACTTCGGGATTAGGGTCTAAATATAATAGCAGGAAAGATGCTTATCCCGAACATTCGGAACAGCATAATCGCAGCGTCTGTAAATTATTATTATCCTAAAACCGCTAAACTTTCTTCAATAATTTTGATTTTAGCTTCAGCATCGGCTTTTTTATTCCGTTCGTTTGCAATAATTTCCGGTTTTGCATTCTGTACAAAGCGTTCGTTGCTCAATTTAGAATCAACCGACTTTAAAAAGCCCCGTAAATATACTAAATCGGCATTTAAACGCTCACGTTCTGCTTCTACATCAATATTTTCAGTCAGCGGGATGAAAAATTCATCTTTACCAGCCATAAAAGCAGTTGCGCCAACAATTTTATCGTTTACAATTTCCGCTTCTGAAACATTGGCCAATTTGAAAACAATGTTCAACCATTTTTCATAATCCAGATCAGAGTTTATTTTGATGCTTAAAGGCAATGCTTCTTTAGGCGAAATCTGCTTCTGGTTCCTTACATTTCTAATTTCGGCTACCACGGTTTTAATTACCTCAGCATCTTTCAATAATTGCGCATCAAAAGCCCCTCCTTTCGGAAATTCGGCAACAATACAGCAGTCCATTTCTCCACGTTCGGCAAACAGATCATCATGCCAAAGCTCTTCAGTTAAGAAAGGCATGTTAGGGTGCAATAATTTGATGATATTTTCGAAGAAACCGACTGTAGCTTTAAAACTCTCCGCATCAATTGGTTGTTGGTAAGCAGGCTTAACCATTTCTAAATACCAGGCACAGAAATCATCCCAAACCAATTTATAAGTGATCATTAATGCTTCCGATAGGCGGTATTGCATAAAGTTAGCTTCAATCTCTACCAGAGCTTCGTTAAAGCGGTTTTCGAACCAAGATATGGCCTGGGTATTTGGGTTCGCTAAGTTTTCGTCAACTTCCCATCCTTTTACCAAACGGAAAGCATTCCAGATTTTGCTGGCGAAATTACGTCCCTGTTCGCAGTAACTTTCATCGAACATTAAATCGTTTCCGGCAGGTGACGACATTAACATCCCCACACGAACAGCATCGGCACCATATTTTTCGATCAAGCCAATCGGATCAGGTGAGTTACCCAACGATTTAGACATTTTACGGCCTAATTTATCGCGTACAATCCCTGTTAAGTATACATTTGTAAATGGTTTTTTACCCATAAACTCATGTCCGGCCATAATCATACGGGCCACCCAGAAGAATAAAATTTCAGGCGCGGTAACCAAGTCGTTGGTTGGATAATAATAATTGATGTCTTTATTTTCAGGATTTTTAAAGCCGTCGAAAACCGAAATCGGCCATAACCATGACGAAAACCAGGTATCCATCACATCGTCGTCCTGCCTTAAAAACGGTTCTAACTGATGTTTGAATCCAGCTTTCTCCGTTTCAGAGCAGCTTTCATCCAAATGTTTTTTCTTCCAGAATTCTTCTAATGCTTCATCTTTGGTTTTGGCAACCACCCAATTTCCTTTATCATCGTACCAGGCCGGGATTCTCTGTCCCCACCACAACTGGCGACTAATGTTCCAATCGCGGACATTCTCCATCCAATGGCGGTAAGTATTTTCAAATTTATTTGGAATCAGGTTTACTTCTCCATTCAATACATCATCCAAAGCTGGCTGTGCCATTTCTTTCATCTTCACAAACCATTGCATGGAAAGTTTTGGTTCGATAGCGGCATCAGTACGTTCAGAAAAACCAACCTGCGATTTATAATCTTCAACTTTATCCAAATGCCCGGCTTCCTCCAGCATTTTGGCGATTTTTTTACGGGCAACAAACCTGTCTTCGCCCACTAAAATAACTGCTAATTCATTTAAAGTTCCATCATCGTTTAAGATATCGGTAACTGGTAAATTGTGCTTAACCCCCAACTCATAATCGTTCAGATCGTGTGCCGGTGTAACTTTTAAACAACCTGTACCAAATTCAATATCAACATATTCATCTTCAATAACCGGAATTTCGTGGTTAACGAGAGGGACAAAAACCTTTTTGCCTTTTAAATGTGTAAAACGTTCATCGTTCGGATTGATACAGATGGCTGCATCGGCCATAATCGTTTCAGGACGGGTTGTAGCTATCGTTAAAAACTGGTCTTCCGTGCCTGAAATCAGGTATTTAATGTAATATAGTTTTTGATTTACTTCCTTACGGATTACTTCTTCATCAGAAACAGCAGTTTTACCGGCTGGATCCCAGTTTACCATACGGATACCACGGTAAATCCACCCTTTTTTATATAAGTGGATAAACGAATCAATCACCGCTTCAGAAAGATCTTCTTCCATCGTGAAACGGGTACGGTCCCAATCGCAACTTGCACCCAGTTTCTTTAACTGTTCTAAAATAATACCACCGTATTTCTCTTTCCACTCCCAGGCATATTTCAAAAATTCTTCACGCGAAAGATCTTTTTTGTTAATCCCCTGCTCCTTCAACATAGCCACCACTTTTGCTTCAGTAGCAATAGAGGCATGGTCAGTCCCAGGTACCCAGCATGCATTTTTACCTTGCATACGAGCCTTACGGATCAACACATCTTGAATGGTATTGTTAAGCATATGCCCCATGTGCAGCACACCCGTAACATTTGGCGGTGGAATAACGATGGTGTAAGGTTCGCGATCATCTGGTTCGGAGTGGAAAAATTTCTTCGATAGCCAATAGCTATACCATTTATCTTCTGTTTCTGCAGGATTGTACTTGGTGGATATGCTCATGAAAAATTATTCAATATCAATTTGAGTGGCAAAAATACGTTTTTAAGGGCAAAAATTAAAGCAGAAATCATTTGAAAGCAAGCATAGAAGTGAAATATTATAGTTTAAACGCCCACGATTTGATTCATCTTTCCGTCGATAATTGTATTTTAGTGTACACCAAATACCCATTACAAAGATTTGCTCCGCCATAAAACCATTTAAACTACCATGACTCCAAAAAACCTCAAAATTGGTTATGCCATATTACGTGTGTCAATAGCCATCATTTTATTGTCGCACAGTGTTTTGGGTGTATTTGATGGCGGGATTAATAATTTTGGCAATCTCTATCTGAATAAAATTGGATTTGCGCCCTATGGAGTAGCAATTGCATGGATAATTAAACTTTCACATATAGTTTGTGCCCTATTGCTTGTGATGAATAAATATATCCGGCTGGCATGCTTTGCAACCATTTTCTTATTGATTATGGGAATAATTATGGTACATTTTAAGGAGGGCTGGTTTGTTGTAGGTGGCGGAAGAAATGGCATGGAGTATAACTTCGTACTTATATGCGTACTAACCGCTATTATGTTTTTGAATCAGGATTCAAACAATACAACACAAAAATCAAAATTGAAAAAATAAGTTAATCGATATCCTCAAAAACATCATCTAATTCCAATTCAAAACCTGGCAATACCGATGAAGTGATTTTTTCGCTATGGGTAAATATTTTAGAAGGCTGAAATTTGCCTGAATCATTAAGGGTGTAAATGAGGATGCTTTGATCGCTTTGGCTAACCACCCAATATTCTTTAACCCCAAATTCTTCGTAAACGCGGTATTTATTAAGCAGCTCCATTTTGGTATTGCCAGGAGATAAAATTTCAATACTAAATCTGGAGCACCGATACAACCACGGGCATCTAATTTACTTTTATCACAAACAACACAAATATCGCATTAAGAAGTTAAGAAAGTTTAGAGAACTATTCCACCATAATCTTTTTAATGCCCTTAACTTCTTAATGGTAAACGGATCTACATTGTTTTTTCATCATTAAGAAGTTAAGAAAGTTTAGAGAACTGTTACACCATAATCTTTTTAATGCCCTTAACTTCTTAATGGTAAACGGATCTCCATTGTTTTTTCATCATTAAGAAGTTAAGAAAGTTTAGAGAACTGTTACACCATAATCTTTTTAATGCCCTTAACTTCTTAATGGTAAACGGATCTACATTGTTTTTTCATCATTAAGAAGTTAAGAAAGGTTAAGGCTTTATGTAATTTTCTTAATTATTTAAATGCCTTAATGGTAAACGATTATATACTCCGCATATAAATAGCGTATTAAAAATTCATCTTCTGAATTCGTACCGCATTTAAAATGGCCAAAAGTGCAACACCAACATCGGCAAAAACGGCTTCCCACATGGTGGCAATACCACCTGCACCTAAAATTAAAACCAATGCTTTTACCGTGAATGCCAATACGATATTCTGGATCACAACCTTTTTGGTTGCCTTACCGATTTTAACCGCAGTTGCAATTTTAGAGGGCTGATCGGTTTGGATAACTACATCGGCCGTTTCAATAGCAGCATCGCTCCCCATTGCCCCCATGGCAATACCAATGTCGCTAATGGCCAATACAGGCGTATCATTTATTCCATCACCGACAAAAGCCACTACCTTACTTTTGTCGCTTTTAATTTCTTCCAGCCTGGCTACTTTATCTTCAGGTAATAAATCACCAAAATAAGTATCAATACCTAAGCCCTTTGCTACTTTTTTAACGATTGAGGTTTTATCACCGCTCAGCATCACTACCTGTTTTATTCCGTTTTCGTGAAGCTGTTTGATGGCTTCTGCGGCGTCTTCTTTTATTTCATCGGCAATTAAAACATATCCAACATATTTTTCGTCAACGGCAACAACCACAATACTTTCTTCAATAGCTGTAATCTTGGCATCAAAGGCAATATTAAATTTCTCTAAAAGCTTTGTGTTCCCTGCCAAAACCGCTTTGCCATTTACCGATCCCTTTAAGCCCATTCCAGCAATTTCCTCAATGTTTTCGGCGGGATGAATTTCTTTCTGGCCTGCGTATTCTACAATGGCCTTAGCAATTGGATGTGTTGATTTTGCTTCAACCGCAGTTAATAAATTCAAAAACGTTGCTTCATCGATACTGCTTTCTACTTTCTGAACCTTAAAAACGCCTTTTGTCAGGGTTCCCGTTTTATCCATTACAACAGTATTCAGCTTGGTAATTAAATCGAGGAAATTAGAGCCTTTAAAAAGAATTCCATTTGCCGATGCAGCACCAATACCACCAAAATAACCCAAAGGGATAGAAATCACCAGCGCACATGGACAAGATATTACCAGGAAAACCAGCGAACGGTACAACCAGGTTTGGAAGTGATATTCGCTTCCTAAAACCAATATCGGGATAGTAACCAGCGCGAGGGCCAAAAAGAAAACTATTGGTGTATATATTTTAGCAAACTTACGAATAAAGAGTTCGGTTTTAGCTTTACGCGTAGTGGCATTCTGAACCATTTCCAAAATGCGCGACAATGCACTGTCGGCAAAAGCCTTGGTTACTTTTACCTCGATTACCTTATCCAGATTAAGCATTCCGGCCAAAATCGATTCGCCCTTAATGATTGTACGCGGTTTACTTTCGCCCGTTAAAGCAGCAGTATTAAAACTGCTTTTATCACTGACCAGTTCTCCATCTAAGGGGATTTTCTCACCAGCCTTTACTTGAATAATCTCGCCAATTTCTACCTTTTCAGGATTAACGTCTTCATATTTTCCGTTGCGGAATACATGTGCTACATCTGCTCGGACATCCAGCAAAGCTTTGATATTCCTTTTGGCACGATTTACTGCAGCCATTTGAAACAACTCGCCAATGGTATAAAAAAGCATCACTGTTACCCCTTCTGGGTATTCGCCAATTGCAAAAGCACCGATTGTAGCGACAGACATTAAAGAAAATTCGGTAAAGAAATCTTTGGCTTTAAAAGTTTCCCAAACCTCACGTAAAACAGGAATCCCCACAGGTAAATAAGCTACGATATACCAATAAGGCCGGATGAGCTGAAATGCAGGAACAGGAAATAAATTATCAAACGCAATTCCGATCAGCAGCATAACTAATGTTACAATGGCTGGTAAATAAGTTTGAAAGGCCGATGGATCTCCACCATGATCATGGCCGTGTTCGTCGCCTTCTTCGTGTGAATGATCGTGGTTATGTTTTGGGGCGGAATGTACTTTACTGCTGCAACAGCTATCTTCTATATCGTGTGAATGGCTCATTATATCTATTGTATGCTAAACATCATTTTTATTTATTATCGATAAAACCTCGCAGGTTTAGATAACCGTTTTCAAATTTATGGAAAATAAAATGCTTTATCCCGAATCGTTCTTAATAGCAATAATTTTTACAAGCACACAATAAATTTTGTTAAAAAATGTTAATAGTGTATAAAAGATTTAAAATCATGAAATCTATTAAAATTTCTTTTTCAGCATCCGAACTCTGGAGACGTTTAGGTTTAGCAAAAATCTACTACTGGTTTAACAAGTAATATTCTTAATATATAGTACCAGTATTAATTAGTATTTCATAAATTTCGCATAATTACTAACTTATTAAGCGAATGAAATACCAAAATTTGAAAAGATGTTTTGCGGCGCTAGGTATAGTCGCTGCTAGCTTTTCTGCAAATGCACAAACCAAAAAATTTATCGACCCTGCTAACATGGATCTTTCCGTTAAGCCAGGCGACGATTTCTACACCTACGCAAGTGGCACGTGGATCAAAAATAATCCTGTTCCTGCTAAAGAAACCCGTTGGGGTTCATTTAACGAACTTCGCGATTTCAACATCAATGCTGTTAAATCTTTAGTAGAAGATGCAGCTGCTGATAAATCTGCTCCTGCAGGCTCTGTTAAGCGTAGAGTTGGCGATTTTTATACGGCTGCCATGGATAGTGCAACCATAGAAAAACTGGGCTACACACCAATAAAAGCCGATTTAGAGAAAATCAAACAGATTAAAAACATTCAGGGTGTGCTTGATCAAGTTGCTTATATGCGAACCAATGGTTTAGGCGGTGGAATGTTCGGCCTGGGTGTTGGCCAAGACCGCAAGAATGTAAACAAATACATGGTGAATATTAGTCAGGGCGGTACAACACTTCCCGATCGTGATTATTATCTGAAAGATGACACGCGCAGTGTTAAAATCCGTGAGGCTTATAACACGTATATGGTTACGCTATTTACCTTAACAGGAAGTACACCTGAAGAAGCAAAACAAAAAGCAGCTACCGTTTATACAATTGAAAAGCAATTTGCTGAAGCGCAGATGAGCCGTTTAGAAATGCGTGATCCTTACGCCACCTACAACAAACTTACTGTTGCAGAACTGAACAAAAAAACTCCAGACATTAACTGGACAACCTATTTACCTAAATTTAAAATCAAAAACCAAGATACCGTTCTGGTTTCATCGCCTAAATTTATGGCAAACCTGGATGGAATGTTAAAATCGGTTCCAGTTACCGATTGGCAAACTTACCTGGAGTGGAACATTTTAAAAGGTTCTGCCTCTAGTTTAAGTTCTCCATTTGTTAAGGCAAGTTTCGCTTTCACACAGGCGCAAACTGGTCAGAAAGTACAAACACCACGTTGGCAACGGATGTCATCTTTAACTGATGGCACTATTGGCGAACTATTGGGCCAGCTTTATGTAGCCAAGTATTTTAAGCCAGAAGCTAAAGAACGCATGAACGAGATGATTGTGAATTTGCGGAAAGCTTTCGAAATCAGGATTAATGGTTTAGAGTGGATGAGCCCTGAAACCAAACAAAAAGCATTGGCTAAGCTCAATGCATTTACACCAAAAGTGGGTTATCCGGAAAAATGGAAAAACTACGATGGTTTAGTAATTAATAAAGACACCTACTTCCAAAACTTACGTAATGCAAGCGTTTGGGGTTACAACGAAATGGTTGATCAGTTAGGTAAACCTGTAGATCGCAAACGTTTTGGCATGACCCCTCCAACAGTTAATGCTTACTACAGCCCTACCCTGAACGAAATTGTTTTCCCTGCAGGTATTTTACAGTTTCCTTTCTTCGATCCAAATGCTGACGATGCCGTTAACTACGGTGGTATCGGTGCAGTAATCGGTCATGAAATGAGCCATGGTTTTGATGACAGCGGAAGCCAGTATGATGCTGCTGGTAATTTAAAAAACTGGTGGACAGCTGAAGACAAAGCCAAATTTGATGCTAAAACAAAAGCTTTAGGTGAGCAGTTTGATGGCTATACCGTTTTAGATACTATCCATGTAATCGGCAAATTGACTATGGGCGAAAACATAGGCGATTTAGGAGGCCTAAACGCGGCTTATACTGCTTTTAAAATGACTAAACAAGGTCAAAGTAATGAGAAAATTGATGGTTTTACGCCAGATCAGCGTTTTTTCCTTGCCTGGGCGCAGGTATGGAGAGGTAATATTTTACCAGAAAGTGCCGCTCAGTTAATTAAAACCGATCCACATTCTCCAGGCCCGTACCGTACTATTGGTGCACCTGTAAATATGGATGCATGGTACAATGCTTTTGATGTTAAGCCTGGCGATAAATTATACAAAAAACCAGAAGACAGAATTAGAATGTGGTAGATTGAGGTGGAAGGTTAAAAGGTGGAGGGCTTAAGGCTTTCACTCAATAGTCAATTATTTTATATCATCCCTATATTACAAGCGCCCCGATTTAATTGGGGCGTTTCGTTTTATTAGCGTGGCATCAGATGTAACATCTAACACTGGCTGAAATTATCAATTCAATTCAGTAGAATAATCAATTCTTTTAGATGTTGAATAAATCAGTCGGATGTTACCATCCGACTGCACAATTAATCAAAAATTATCCAACTCCTTTCAACAATTCTTAATTATCATTCTATCTTTGGAAAAACATAAGCCCCTTTTTCATGAGAAGCGCATTCAAAACAATTCTTATCCTAAGTTTAACTTTAGTCTCTTCAATAACTTTTGCTCAAGATAATAAGTTAATCAGTCTCGAAGCATTGGTAAATAAAACCGATCCAGCTTGGCCACTGGTAAAAAAGTGGATCGATTCTGCCAAAAATAAGGTCGAGATTCTGCCAGTTGATTCTGCAAAAGCAAAAGAAGTTTTATATAATTCGCAAATGACTACCTATGCTACACTTGGCTCGGTAATTTACAATACAGGAGGCATTTTGGTTGATAATGGCTGGATTAGAATTTTAGGTTCGGGCAGCGAAAGATTGAGCCGGAATGTTGCTGAATGGAACAAAGGAAAAACCATAAAAGAATATGGCGATAACATTCCTTACCTTTTAATTGCCGATGATGCTGTAGGTGGTTTCTTTGCCATCAATTATGGCGGCTTAGGTAAAGACATTAAAAACGTGTATTACCTGGAGCCTAACAGCCTAACCTGGCAACCACTTGGAGCGGGCTATGGTGAGTTTCTTGTTTTTTGTTTTGATAGTGATCTTTCTAAATTTTATAAAGGCTTACGTTGGAGCAGCTGGAACCAGTTTATTGCAAATTTAGATGGCACCAAAACTTATAGCTTTCGCCCATATTTATGGGAAGAAGGTACCGACATTGATAAATGCACTCGGAAACTTGTTGGGATTGAAGAAATGTACCGTTTCAATATCATGAAGTCGAAAGAACTGAATGCGGATAAAGGCATAAAAAAAGATGATACACAAAAGAAGGAAACCAAAGGGGAAACTAAAAATGAGCAGTAAGTTACTGTCTATAAAAAAATTAAATGACTGATACACTTGCTACCATCACCCAGATTAAAAATACCAGGACTTTTATACTAGAGCTGGTAAAAGATTTGAGCATCGAGCAATTAAACAAAATCCCAGCAGGTTTTAACAATAACATCATTTGGAATATCGCCCATTTAACCGCGGCGCAGCAAAATATGTGTTATGTAAGATCAGGCTTAGCGATAACTGTTAAAGACGAGCACTTTTCGCCGTTTTTAAGTGGGACAAAGCCTGAAAAGCTTATTGAGCAGAAAGAGATTGATTCGATTTTCGAGGTACTGTTAAATAATATGGATCGTTTAGCCGCTGATTATTCAAGCGGTGCCTTTCTAAAGTTCGACCCATGGGATAAACGTTATGGCATGAAATTAAACTCAATTGAAGATGCAATAAATTTTATTCCTTTCCACGAGGGTATGCACATTGGCTACATCATGGCCTTAAAGAAACTTGTATAGGAGGTTGCATCTATGATATTCCCATGCTTCAGTTTAAAATCTAAGCATACTTTGCCTGTGTTTTCTTGGGTAATTTGGCTAAAACCATCGCCCTCGAATCGGCCACTCTTTTTTTCAGTTCTGTATCATTAAACACCTCCAGATTATCAACCCGGATCCATTGTCGTTTAGCCATATGGTGGGCCTGTTGTATGCCATCTCTAGCCGTTAATGCATCAAACTCTTCAGGATCACACTTTATAGAGAAACTGTTATCTTCATCAATAGCGATAATGAAATACATTTTTTCTTCAATCATGAAGCATAAATGACCCCATTTCATTCCCTCGGTTGTACCAGGTAAATTCAAACAATATTCTCTGAAAGATTCGATATCCATTTTAGGGTTTAGGGTTTAGGGTTTAGGGTTTAGGTAAGATCAAAGCTAACAACAAAAGATTAAAGCTGAAAGAGAAAAAGTCAGAGGCCGGGCGTCCGGAGTCCGATGATTAAAGCGGCTTAGCTTTCCTATCTCTGGCTAATTTATCCTGAAATCCAGAAATCATATTGATCCTGTGTCTATATTTGCATCATTATCTTGAAAAAATCCTTTAAATCCTAGCTCATGAATATAATAACGCCTACTGCTGATGGTTCGAATACACTTTACAATGAAACTATAGGCGAACATTACCACAGTAAACATGGTGCATTACAGGAAAGCAAACACGTATTTATTGATGCAGGATTAAAATTCACATCTGCTAATTTAACTGAAATTTCCATTTTCGAAGTTGGTTTCGGCACCGGATTGAACTTTATTTTAAGTTTCGAATATTGTGCGGCAAATAACATTAAACTTAACTATACCAGTATCGAAGCCTTTCC
Organism: Pedobacter kyonggii; assembly: GCF_004310665.1. Lineage (GTDB taxonomy): Bacteria > Bacteroidota > Bacteroidia > Sphingobacteriales > Sphingobacteriaceae > Pedobacter > Pedobacter kyonggii. The sequence continues at coordinate 15,818 of NZ_SIXF01000039.1, forward strand.
GCTTCCTACAGCAGTAATTGAGCAAACAGGTTATGCAGCATATGTTCTCGAAGTAATATGGGCCGATTTTATTTCAAATTACCCTGATGCATTAAAAGCGCCTCAAAAATTAACTTCGCTTTGCAACTTAGAAATTCCACATACTACCTTGGCAGAATACCAGAGCGACCAAAAATTTGATGTGATTTATTACGATGCCTTTTCTGTGCAGCACCAGCCCGAAATGTGGAGTGATGAAATTATTGCACATGCCTGCAGTTTCTTAAAACCAGGCGGAGTTTTTGTTACTTACGCCATTACCGGAAAGCTGAAAAGAGCCATTAAAGCCTGCGGATTTACCATCGAAAAATTACCTGGTGCACCCGGAAAAAGAGAAATGCTTAGGGCAACGAAGGCAGAGGGTTAGAAGGTATAGGGCGGAAAGGTTTTGGGCAATTTGCAGGAAAATGTAAATAGTAGCATTTGCAAAAGTACCTAAACCTGGGTGAAGCGGCAGCCTCCGTTTTTTCTACGGAGCTATAGCGTAACGCAGGACTAACTTTAAAATTCAAGGTTAATTGCTTTCCAAAAACCCTCCTCACCTCATTTTGACATAATTTCGACCTCCCATAAAAACTGCTGGCTCCAAGATTTGTTAGTTTAATATTAACATTCGTATCATGGAAAAAAGAATTTTAGGAAAAACCGATTTAAATATTGCACCGATTGTATTTGGAGGAAACGTATTCGGCTGGACAATCGATGAGCAAAAATCGTTTGAAATATTAAACCAGTTTGTAGAAAATGGCTTCAACTTTATCGATACTGCCGATGTATATTCGCGTTGGGCACCCGGGAATAAAGGTGGAGAATCAGAAACAACCATAGGCAATTGGCTTAAACAACACAACAAACGCCACGACGTAATTATTGCAACAAAGGTAGGTTCTGATATGGGCCAGGGTAAATCTTTAAAGAAAGATTACATCATAAATGAAGTAGAACATTCATTATCACGCCTTCAAACAGATTATATCGACCTCTATTTCTCTCATTACGATGATGAAAATACTCCGGTTGAAGAAACTTTAAGTGCTTACGAAACTTTAATTAAAGCAGGCAAAGTACGTTGGATCGGCGCATCAAACTTTTCTGCTGAGCGGTTAAAAGAATCTTTGATTTATGCTACTGAACACGGCCTGCCTCGTTACGAAGTTTACCAACCAGGATACAACCTCTATGATAGAGAAAACTTTGAGCAGGAGCACGAAAAAATCTGTCTGGATTATGGCTTGGGAGTAGTAACCTATTATTCGTTAGCTAGCGGATTTTTAACAGGAAAATACCGCAGCCAAGATGATTTGAATAAAAGCCAACGTGGTGGTGGCGTTAAAAAATTCCTGAATGAACGTGGCTTTAAAATTTTAGCGGCATTGGATGAGGTTGCTGAAAAACACCATGTTGAGCCAGCTTCGGTAGCCCTGGCTTGGTTAATTTATCATCCATCAATTACAGCGCCGATTGCAAGCGTTACCGATTTAAGCCAGTTAAAATCTTTTACGGATGCAGTGAATTTAAAATTATCGCCAGAAGATATTTCACTTTTAGATAAAGCAAGTATCTATTAAAAAATAATCTCTTATATTTAAATGCCCGATTGGTGAGACAATAATCGGGCATTTTGTATTAAACAGGATTTAAAATTATATGAAAGACAAATTATCGTTCCTCCCCAAGCTTGCCTTGGTACTTTTCTGTTTAATAAGCTTAACCTATATCGCCATTTTAGGGCAATCGCTGTTAGCACCGCTACTTTTCTCTTTTTTAATGGCAATTTTATTGTTGCCCGTGGGCAATTTTTTAGAGCAGAGATTTAAGTTTAAACGAAGCTTATCTACTCTTGTTTCAGTAGTGCTAATGATCGCTGTAATTGGCGGAATTATATATTTTTTTGGCAATCAGTTGAGCGATTTATGGGCCGATTGGCCATTGTTAAAAGAGAAAGCCAACGTTTCGTACCATGAACTGCAGAAATGGATTTCGCACACCTTTGGTGTAAATTCTCAGAAACAACTCGATTATTTAAATGATAGTACCGAAAAAGCTTTGGCTACCAGCGCTGCAATTGTAGCTACAACCCTGGCCACACTATCTTCTACCCTATTATTTTTGGGTTTCACACTTTTGTTCACCTTCTTCATTTTAAATTACCGCCGTGTTTTATTCACTTTTTTAACTTCTGTTTTTAAAGAAGAACATAAAGAAAAAGTTTCAGAAATTGTTAGTCAGATTCAATATATCATTAAAAAATACATCATCGGTTTATTTCTGCAGATGCTTATTGTTACGGTATTAATGATTACCGTACTGAGTTTATTAGGGGTTAAATATGCAGTGCTGTTAGGCTTGGTAGCAGGCATTTTCAATGTTGTACCTTATTTAGGGATTTTTTTTGCTTTACTGGTAAGCTGTTTAATCACCTTTGCAACAGCTGGTGCAGGTAAAGTGCTTTTGGTTTTAATTGCCTTTGTCGGCGTACATGCAATAGATGGAAATGTTTTAATGCCTTTAGTAGTGGGTTCGAAAGTAAAAATAAATGCACTTTTCGCCTTTATTGGCATTGTAGTTGGCGAAATGATCTGGGGGATATCGGGCATGTTTTTATGTATACCTTATCTGGCCATATTAAAAATAATCTTCGATAGAGTGGATAATTTAAAACCTTGGGGTATTTTAATGGGCGAAGAGCATAAGCCCGACAAAAAGAAGCGTGTTTATCAGATTACGAAAAAAATTAAATTAGAAGAAAAGGATTAGTATGGCCGAAAATAGATCGCCTCATATTTTAAGCACTTCTGCCAATCTGTTGGGCATCTGCTTTATTGTGCTTACTTCTTTAAAAAAACTCGCACTTACCGATGGTTCCATAATTGATGAATTTGCCGTAGCTGCCGTAATGTTTTTTATGACCAGCTGCATCTTATCTTTTATCTCTATGAGAAGACAAAAAACTGCAAGCCAGCGGCTAGAAAAAGTTGCCGACTTCGTATTTTTATCTGGCCTATTGGTATTGTTTATTGCTACAATTTTAATTGCCTTTAATTTAATAAAATAGATTAAAAATCCACTTCATGAAACCCTTATTCGTATTAATCATTGTTTATGTTGCGCTATTGGCTTTTGGTGGCCATACTACCTTTGATAAAGGAAATATTTTTGCAGGCAATATTGCTATGGCTGTGATGTTACTTTTTACTGCTATCGGGCATTTCAAGTTTAAAACAAGTATGGCTGCCATGATCCCCCTATTTATTCCTAAAAAGGTAGAAATTGTGCTTTTAACAGGTATTCTGGAAATTTTATTTGCTATTGGCCTGGCGATTGAAAGCACCAGATCTTTTACAGGGATAGCCCTAATTATTTTTTACATTGCTATCTTACCTGCCAATATTTACACTGCCAAACACCGCATCAATTACGAAGATCTGCATAAACCAGGGCCTGGACCAAAATATTTATGGTTCAGAATACCCTTTCAGCTTTTCTTAATCGCTTGGGTTTGGTACTTTAGCGTTCGATAAATATAGCTCAACCATAAAACATGCCTAACAATCCAATTCCTGCAAGTGCCAATAATCCAGCTGATGCTTTTACACGTTTACTCACTGTTTTAGATACGCTACGTACGCAATGTCCCTGGGATAAAAAACAGACCATGGAAACATTGCGCCATTTAACTATAGAGGAAATTTACGAATTGAGCGACGCCATTTTAGAGGGCGATTTAGACGAAATTAAAAAGGAACTTGGCGATGTGATGATGCATCTGGTTTTTTATTCGAGAATTGCTTCCGAAACCAATGATTTTAACATTACAGATGTTTTAAACGGAGTTTGCGATAAACTGGTAAACCGACATCCACATATTTATGGCGATGTTGAAGTGCAGAACGAAGAAGACGTTAAACGCAATTGGGAGCAGATTAAACTAAAAGAAGGCAATAAATCAGTATTGGCTGGTGTTCCATCTTCACTACCAGCTTTGGTTAAGGCTGCCCGCATTCAGGAAAAGGCCCGCGGCGTAGGCTTCGATTGGGAAGATAAAAATCAGGTTTGGGAAAAAGTAGAAGAAGAACTACAGGAGTTTAAAACTGAATTTAACGTTGCCGATAATACGGCCATCGATATCGAAAAGGCAGAATCAGAATTTGGCGATGTACTTTTCTCTTTGATCAATTATGCACGTTTCATTAATATCAATCCTGAAAATGCATTGGAAAAAACCAATAAAAAATTCATCAAACGTTTTCAGTACCTCGAAACCAAAGCAAAAGAAAACGGAAAAGCCCTGGCTGATATGACCCTTGCAGAGATGGATGTATATTGGAATGAAGCAAAGAAAATATAGCCAAAAGGAGTAAAATCGCAAATTTAATATAAATTTGCGATTCAACCTTGTTCATAAAATTCCCCGTCCACATAATACCACTTGCCGTCTTCTAACCTGAAATTAGATTTTTCATGCAACACTTCTGTTTGGAACTTTTTATTCAGATAATAGGCCTTAAACTCGACGACATCAAAATCAGAAAAAACAATTTCGAGTTTTAGCCATTTGGTATTTTTCGCATTGCTTATATAAGCACTTTTCGAGTGCCCTTTTCTTTTACTGCTATGCGTGGTATCGTAAAGATAAGCAGCATCAGCTACTACAAAAGCCGAATATCTGGAACGCATTAAGGCCTCTGCAGTTGGTGCCGCCTTCACTTTTAAATGATAAGGCTGGCAACAATGGCTAAACGCAGCTCTACTTCCACAAGGACAGTTAATTAAATCCATGATTAAAATTTACCACACAAAAGTATGATTTAATATTCCTGCTGCTAAAATTTCCGTAAAATTGCAGCTGAAAAATGAGGTATTTCTTTCACATTGCCTATCAAGGCCAGTACTTTAGTGGGTGGCAAAAACAGCCTGGGGTAAAAAGCGTTCAGGAAGTTATTGAACAAACCCTATCGAAGATTTTAAAATTGCCGATTGCCATTAACGGCTGTGGGCGAACAGATGCGCATGTACATGCCAGTCAGTTTTTTTTTCACGCCGATATTGAAAAAGAGATTGATTTCGATCTGCTTTACATCCTGAATAAAGCCTTACCTTATAATATCGCAGTATTCGACATTATTAAAATGGAGGGGAAACCGCATGCCCGGTTTGATGCTGTACAACGGAAATATGATTATTTTATCCATACCTATAAAGAGCCTTTTTTAAGCACCCAAAGTTCCTTTTATCAATTAAATAATCTAGATTTTGATAAAATGAAAGCCGTTGTAAAATTATTACCCCAATACAAAGATTATAGGGCTTTTTGTACGCATCCTGATAAATACGAGCATACCATCTGCAATGTAATGGAAGCCGATTTATTTGTAAATCCAAAGGGCGACAGGCTGAGGTTTCATATTGCCAGCAACCGCTTTTTGGGCAAAATGATCCGCATTATTATGGGTAAAATCCTCATGGTTGGCAAAGGGGAGCTTAGTCTTGATGAATTTGAAAGCGGACTGATTACCCTGCAATCTTCAAAACTATCATTGCCCGCCCACCCAACAGGCTTATACCTTTCGAAAGTCACCTATCCGTATTTAAACCTCGAACCACGGACAGAATTTATCCATAGTACCCAAGGTATAGACTGGATTTCAATTTAAGTGTAGCGTTTTCATTTTGAACTCCGTTTAAGGGGTATGAAAGTTCAAATCTGTATTTTCCTCTTTGCCCTGATCCTATCTTTAGGCTGTAAAAAATCTACAAACGTAGATGTTTTATTGGATGGCTACTATACAGGTGTGTTGGTAATTACCAATAGTGTTAGGTCTGTGCCGGTAACCCGACCAATTTCAATCTCGTTACAGGATGGAAAATTCAACATTACTCCTAGTGCTGATGCTAACCTAAAACCATCAGGAGGTAAGGGAATCTATAACTTTAAGAACGGGATCGGATATTTTACCGATGAGGGCGTTTGGACAGCAGATTTTGATTGGAATATGATTTTAAACGGTGAATACGATATTAGAAGCAGCGGAGTAGATTTAACCCTTAGAAAACGGTTTATTGCAAAAACAGATTTTTCTCCGGCTACATCGTATGCTACCGTAGATTATGAATATATTTTAAAAAGAAGTAGTTAATCCTCATCTAAATGAAAAATTTAATATTCTTCTTTATTGTCTTATCTATTTTTGTTTTTGGATGTGAGAAAAAATCTGAAACAAAAACAACGGATTACGATTTTGAAATCAATACTTCAAAATCAATCGGTGCATCTACATTAGTATTAAAATCGATTACCGATAGCCGTTGCCCAATAAATGCTGATTGCATTGGCGCTGGTGGTGCAAAAGCTTTTTTCAAATTAACATCTAATAACATTGATCAGGAAATTATCTTATGCAAAGGAGATTGTGGCACCTTAGAGGGTGTAGCAAACCTTAAAATTAACGGCATAGATTATTCACTCAAATTAATTGACATTACACCATATCCTCAGCTTCAGAAAAGTGATAACACACAAACTGTAAAAGTTGAGTTGACAAGAGCTTAAGTTTAGGTTTGCTTGGGCATCGGAAAATGATCTGTCCGGTGACCCAAGTTTTTTCCTTATTTAAATCGGATTGCTTTAAGCGGAGAAACCTTACTGATCAATAACGAAGGGATAATCAAAACCGCTAAACACACCACTACCGTAACGATATTAAGCAACAGCACATCGATAAAATGAAATTCTATTGGTGCATAAGCTAAAAAGTAAGAGGCCTGGTTAAGTTTGAAAATGTGAGTGGCCTGCTGTAAAAAACCAAGTCCTAAACCCAGAATATTCCCCAGCAATAAGCCAATACCAATTAAATAAGCCGCATTGTAAAGGAAAATTTTCATAATACTCCAGTTACTGGCCCCAAAAGATTTTAGCATCCCGATCATATTTGTTTTCTCCAAAATCATAATCAACAATGCCGTAACCATGTTAATTACACCTACAATGAGCATCAGGATTAAAAGCACATTGGTGTTTACATCAAGAAGACCTAACCAGGTAAATATATTAGGAAAATTTTCTTCAATAGAATACGAGCGCAAATTGCGTGGAAGCTTTTCATAAATATTATTGGCAATAGGCTTAAGCCTGTTAAAATCATTAATCCTAATCTCTATACCACCAATTTCGTTGGCCTCCCAGTTATTCAGGCGTTTAATTATATTCAGATTGCCCAGTACAAAACCCTTATCAATATCTTCTACACCAATATCGTAAATGCCTACAATTTTAAATTTACGAGGCCGCAACTGGTTTTGAACAAAATACATGATAAAATCATCACCTGTTTTGAGTCTTAAACGATTTGCCGTATAATTCGAGATAAGTAATTCTTGCATGGCAGCCGTACTGTCGGAAAAATCGATAATGGTTCCGCTGATAATATGCTGCTTAATATAATCCCACTTGTAGCTCTTGTCTATCCCTTTAAAATTAATGCCTTCAATTTCATTATTGGCCGAAAGGATGGCAGGTTTTGTAGCAAAAGGATAATAATATTCAATATCGGGATTGTTTTTGAGCATTTTCTTTGTTTCTCCATCAAGTACGAAGGGAGAATGCTCAAAAGAATTATTCAGATCGTAACGGGTAACCTGCACATCGCCCAAATAGCCCCTTACTTTATCCTGAATTTCAGTTTTAAAGCCTTTTATAATGGCTATAGAGAGAATCATAACAGCCAAACTCAACATCACGCCTGCTATTGCAATACGCACGATAAGTTTTGAAAAAGTACGCTCAGATTTAATGGCTATCCGCCCTGCGATGAAATATTCGAAATTCAATTTAATCAATTTGTATTAACAAAAATGCTCAATTCCTTTTTAAAAATGGCATTTTCGGAAATAAATAACCAACTTTAAACATCAATCATTAAGTTGTAACAAGAAAATACCAATAGCATAATTAAAATATATTGTAAATTGTTTTGTTATAATACCGGAAGATTAGAATAATACTCAAAATGAAAAATTACATCAGCTTTGTTTTAACCAGTTTAATTGCATTATCGGCCTGCGGACAACCCAAACCACTCGAACAGGAAGTTCTTGGAAAGAAAAGCCCTGAAAACAGAAAACTGATGATCAGGAATGTTAAACTGCCATCTACAATTAAAACCGGTGCAGAGCAGACCGAAAAATACCTCCCGCTTTTAAAAGGAAAACGTGTTGGTATGGTGGTTAACCCTACATCAATTATCGGCACACAGACTTCGGTTGATAGCCTGCTGAAACGAGGTGTTAAAATCCAGAAGATATTTGGTCCTGAGCACGGCTTTAGAGGCAATGCCAGCGCTGGCGTTACCGTTAACGATGATGTTGATACCAAAACAGGCATAAAAGCCATCTCGCTTTATGGCAAACACAGTACACCGACGGCTGAAGATTTAGCAGATATAGACATTATGGTGTTTGACATCCAAGATGTTGGTGTTCGTTTTTACACTTATATCAATACATTACAGCACGTTATGGAAGCCTGCTCCGCAAACAACAAAACGCTGTTGATTTTAGATCGCCCCAATCCAAATGGTTATTTAATTGATGGACCGATTTTGGATCCAAAATTTAAATCGGGCATTGGTGTACAGCCGATTCCTATTGCTCACGGTCTTACGGTTGGCGAATATGCGCAAATGCTAAACGGTGAAGGCTGGTTAAAGAACAAAGTGAAATGTAAGATTACCATTATCAAAAACGCCAATTACAATCATGATATGGAGTATACTTTACCAATTAAACCCTCTCCTAACCTGAATACGCAGCAATCTATTTTACTTTATCCATCTACCTGTTTATTTGAGGGCACCTATTTAAACCATGGCCGCGGAACGATGTTTCCATTTACTGTTGTTGGAGCACCGTACCTTAAGGGAAAATTTGATTTCAGCTTTACACCAAAAAGTATAAAAGGAATGTCTGAAACACCATTGTTTCAGGATCAGGTTTGTTATGGCTTAGATTTAAGAACTTACGATACCTCAAAACTGGTAAAATCGAAACAGGTAAACATCAGCTGGTTAATTGAACTTTATAACGCATCGCCAAGAAAAGAAGATTTCTTTAATACCAAGTTAAGCAAAGAAATGGGTACTATCGAGAGATTAGTTGGTGTGGCAGATTTCAGACAACAGGTAATCGACGGAAAAAGTGAAGCAGAGATTAGAGCGAGCTGGGAACCGGGCCTGAGTGCGTACAAAACCATGCGTAAGAAATATTTGCTTTATAATTAAGGATTGAATGACTGAGTGAGAGAAGGATCAAATTGCCCTTGCAATTATTTTCAAACTTAACAGATAGTGGTTTGTTATTATTTGTAATTGATAAGCGTTGTGCTGTTCAATCATTCAAAAATCAATCATTCAATCATTTTAGCTATGAGCGGTCCGAAAATTAAAAGCGATAAACCAGGAAGCAATTACCAGGAAGAAGTACCTAAAGGCAGGGAGCCTGTTGACCATAAAACAGTTAGAAAGGATAATGACAGCACCCCTAACAAAGCACCAAAAACGAATAATCCCGCTAAGCAGCGTGAGCTCGAGGAGCAACCTGTTCATCCGATAAAAAAGGCCCCTAAAGAATAATTTCAAAACGCCGTCATTGCAACCGGAGTGTAGCTTATTACGGCCGTATACATACGACGGATTTCTCGACTGCGTTTCACTCCGCTAGAAATGACGATTTTTATAACAAAGTATCTATTTACTATTTGATTTTAAAAATGATAATAAAATTTTCTCATCGTGCGCTAAATCTAATTTACCGGTTGTTTTGTTATTATTCATTTTTTTCATGTATTTACCAAGTTCATTGTTTTCGTAAGCGGTGAGCAATAACGGATATACGTAAGAACTCTTACAAACGGCCCTGGTATTGCCTAATTTTTTCGCTACGCAATCTAAAACCGTTACAATTGTTTTTTTTGAATTTATATTAAAGTTTTCATCAGCACTACACTTCGAAAATTGGCGCAATGCTTCTAAGGTACCGCCCCAGGTCCTAAAATCCTTAGCCGTAAAATCATCGCCTGTAATTTCTTTAATGTAAGCGTTTATTTTGCCTGAATCGATACTTTTATGTTCTTTCCCGTTCGAATAAAACTGAAATAATTCCTGCCCAGGAATGTCCCTGCATTTCTTGACCAGTTTTGCCAGCGAACGATCGTTTAACTCTACTTTTTGCCGAACACCTTTTTTTCCAACAAAATCCATGGTAATTTTACTTCCTTCAATTTTAACATGCTTATCGCGAAGTGTGGTTAAGCCAAAAGAACCATACAATTGCTTATAACTTTCATTACCCACGCGGATTAGCGTTTTTTGCAGTACATCTACAGAAATGGCCAATACTTTGCGTTCATCAAAATCTTTTCTGCAGAGGTCTTTCTCCAGGTTTTTCCGTGCATTGGGCAATGCTTTTCCAAATTCCAGCAAACGGAAATATTTAGCCTCAGATCGGCGGCTGGTCCACTTTGCATGGTATTTATATTGTTTCCGGCCTGCAGCATCAATACCGGTAACCTGTAAATATGCATTTGGCTTATTGGCAATCCACACATTTTGCCATGCGGGTGGAATAACTAAGGCTTTTATCCGGTTGAGATGTTTCTCTTCGGTAATTTTGTTGCCCTCTTTATCTTCGTAATGAAATTTGCCAGGTTTTCCTTTACGGTAAATACCAGGCATGGTATCAGTTACATACACCAATCCACTTGCCTGAACAACATCTTTGCCTTGTACCATTTTTTACCTATAAGTATGGATTTATTTTTAGTTATTTGCAAAACTTTAACGTGGGTAGCCACGTTATTTTTAGAAACACAACACTTTCTTTATGAAAATAGTTTTTATGGGTACACCCGATTTTGCGGTAACCTCTTTAGATGCCTTGGTACAAGCCAATTTCGATGTAGTTGCAGTGGTTACTGCACCAGATAAACCTGCAGGCCGTGGCCAAAAACTGAATGAAAGTGCAGTAAAAAAATATGCTGTAGAAAAAGGAATCCCAGTTTTACAGCCTGAAAAGTTAAAAAATCCTGAGTTTATTGAAGAACTCAGATCTTATCAAGCCGATTTACAAGTGGTCGTGGCTTTTAGAATGCTACCAGAAATAGTTTGGAATATGCCGGCTAAAGGAACCATCAATTTACATGGCTCGTTGTTACCGCAATACCGTGGTGCAGCCCCCATCAACCATGCCATTATAAATGGCGAGAAAGAAAGTGGCGTAACTACATTTTTCCTTAAACAGGAAATTGATACCGGTGATATTATCCTCAGCGATAGTGTGCCCATTGCCGACGACGAAACTGCGGGTGAGTTGCATGATAAATTGATGGTTGTTGGCGCAAAGCTTTTGGTAAAAACACTACTTGCTATCGAAGCCAATAATATAACAGAGCAGCCGCAGCCACAAAATGATGATTTAAAGCATGCGCCGAAGATTTTTAAGGAAGATTGCAAAATCGACTGGAACAGTCCGGCGCAAACCATCCATAATTTAATCCGCGGTTTAAGCCCTTACCCAACTGCTTTTACCTCACTCAATGAGAAAACCTTAAAGGTATTTAAGGCCGAAATAGAAGATAAAGAGCCAGGCATTGTAGCCGGAGGCTTTTTAACCGATGGTAAAACCTATTTGAAATTTGCTGCTAAAGATGGTTTTATCAAGCTTTTAGATATCCAATACGAAGGAAAAAAACGAATGCTGATCGAAGATTTTTTAAGGGGAATGCGGTTGTAAAAGAGTTTGGAGTTAGCGCGTTTGGCGTCGTAGTATATGTCATCCTGAATGCAATGAGGGATCTTTATAATGAAGTTTAGCGGTGTGTTATTGCCAAGAGATTCTTCACTACGTTCAGAATGACAAACGATTTGTAATGAAAACTTTAGAGTTTTTTCGGAAAGCAGTTGCAGTAGCTTTTAGGTCCGTACAGCCCCGCTCCCGCTTCTGCCAATTTGAAGGAAATTGGCATATCGCTTTGATCGGGTTTAGGTGGCCACAGAAGTACAATTATTTGGGTTTAAACTGCATAGTAGAACTGCCCTTTGTTAAATAAACCCGACCGGCAGCGTTATCCCGATTCAGTATAGTTTATCTTATAAAGCAAATTTTATCGGGATTAAGCCAAGGGCGGGACTATCGGAACCGAAGCACCACGATCTTTGCTTTCCAAAAAAATAATGAGTTAAGTAAGGATCTCTCCGTTCCGCTGCGCTTCAATCGAGATGACGAGTATATTTATAAAGCGTTTAGTTTTTCGATCAAAAACTTCGATACCTCGTTAAAATAACGTTTCCGGCCATAGCCCATTACCCATTGAATGCCTTGCGTAGCGTTGGTGATAAAAACTTCTTCGGCTTCTTTTAATATTTCAGGATTAATCTGCGCTTCAATTAAAGGCATATCGTTCATTTTGCACAACTGCATAATGGCCGTACGCATTACGCCGCTTATACAACCTTCAGCTAGCGACGGCGTATAAATCTGTTTATTATAAACTACAAAAACATTGGCACTGATACTTTCGCAAAGAAAACCATATTGGTTCAGAATCATTGCCTCATCTAAACGGTTTTGGCTTTTAAAAATTCCGGCCATGACATAAAGCAGCGCATTGGCTGTTTTAAAATTCGAGAGTTTATTAACCGGCTTGGTCATTTCATCAAAAACATCAATGATTAAACCTTTGCTGTTCAACTCGTATGTAGATGCTTTTAAGGGAATACCTTCTAAAATATAACCTGCTTTATTTATTTCGGGCGTATAAACGCCAGCTCCACCCCTGTATACAGAAAGGCGAAAACGGACATTGCCATTCCATCTATTGCGTTTGGCCAGATCGGCAGTTTTTTGGCGAAGAAAATAATCATCCATTAAAGCATGGCCATCAATTTTAAGCGCTTTCATGCCAGCCGTTAATCTATCGGCATGTAAATCGGCAAATTGCAGCTTATTATTAATCATTCGCATGCTTTCGAATAGTCCATCGCCAAATTTGAAGCTTCTGTTCGAAGCCGTTAAAATCGGAAAATCAACTGCTTGAAATTCATCATTAAATAAAAGGTACTCCTGAAGCATATTTTATGATGTAGCGATATAATTTTCCCATTTGGTTAAGCCAGCTTTAAAATCGGGTGGCAATGGCGATTCAAAATACATATACTCTTTAGTGGTGGGGTGGATAAAACCCAAACTTTGTGCGTGTAAAGCCTGACGGGGCAGCAATTCAAAACAATTATCAACAAACTGTTTATACTTATTAAACGTAGTCCCTTTTAAAATCTTATCGCCACCATACATTGCATCGTTAAAAAGTGGATGGCCAATATGTTGCATGTGCGCCCTGATCTGGTGCGTACGACCCGTTTCTAACTCACAACTGATCAAAGTAACGTAACCCAAACGTTTTAATACTTTATAGTGCGTTACAGACCATTTCCCTTTTTCTTCATCATCGTAAATATCCATCACACGGCGATCCTTCACACTTCGGCCAATGTAACCGGTTACCGTTCCATCGTTTTCGATATCGCCCCAAACCAGTGCAATATATTTACGGGTAATGCTGTGGTCGAAGAACTGACGTGCAAGGTGTGTAATAGACTTTTCATTTTTACTGATCAGCAATAAACCCGAGGTATCCTTATCAATGCGGTGCACCAGGCCTGGTCGGCCATCATTGCCAGGCAACTGAGGCAGTTGCTCAAAATGGAACGCCAAAGCATTAACCAAAGTTCCGGTATAGTTATTAAAACCAGGGTGTACAACCATTCCGGCAGCTTTATTCACCACCAAAAGATCGCTATCCTCATAAATGATATCAAGCGGTAAATCTTCAGGATAAACTTCGGTATCGCGTGGTGGGTGAGGTAAAACGATAGATATCTCATCATAAGGTTTAACCTTATAACTCGCTTTGATCTGTTTCTGATTAACGAGTACATTCCCTGCATCAATTGCGTTTTGAATACGGTTTCGGGAGGCATTTTCTACGCGCACCATCAAAAATTTATCGATTCGAAGCAAAGACTGCCCCTTATCGACAATAATTTTTAAATGTTCATATAATTCCTGCTCTTCTGATTCCTGCAATTCGACCACATTTTCCATGGCGCAAAAATAAACTTTTAACTCCAAGAATTTTTTAATGATTGCAGTTTTCGAAAAAACAGCCCTATCTTTACTCACAATCAAAACATTCTAAATTTTTTATATGAAAAAATGCTACTCTTTAAAGGCCCTGTGTGACTTATTTTTATTGGTGATGGCTCAAAAAGCAAGTGCCCAGCAAGATGTTGGCGGCTTATTTGTTGGCGGGCCAGCAGATGCGACCAAACTGGTTAATGCCTATTTTGATTCTTTGTATAAAGGTTTGGGCCTGGGTTTAACCGATGGATGGTCGAACACTGCTCAATCGAAAGGTTTTTTAAAATTCGAGGTGCGGGTATCTGCCTCTGCACCATTTGTGCCGCAATCGGGCAGAAGTTATGATGTAAATACCTTGGGTTTAAGTAATATTAAACCTGCACCTGGTGCATCATCTATAGGCCCTACTGCATTTGGCGATGACCATGAAGGTGGTAAAATGCAAATTTATACAAGCGGAGGTCGGTTATCAAACCTCGAATACCAATTTAAAAGCGCTTGGTACTTATAAATTTGAAGATGGTGCAAGTAATGCAACTTATGTTGATCCGATTTCTGTGAAACAAACCGATATTGATGGCATAAGAGGAAGTTTAGGCTTTCAGTTGAAGTTTGGTTTCTTTAAATTTTACAGTTCATATACCCAGGCAAAATACAGTATGGTTAATGCAGGTATAGGTTTAGGTATCGGTAAATAATAAACGATTAGATATAATTATGTTTAAAGTGGTTGTATCATAAAGGCAATTTCAACCCAGATGCTGTCATGTTGAGCCTGTCGAAACACCCTAAAGAGTATTTAAATAGGTCCTTCGAAAGGCTCAGGATGACAAATCTATATTTATGATACAACCCCCTTTTATTTTCATACGTGTTCGAAGAAATCTATAGCCCGGTACAAAAAATAACATTTGCACCTTTCAACAACTTGTTTGTTAAAAGGGATGATCTTATTGATCCTTATATTTCCGGCAACAAATGGCGTAAGCTCAAATACATTTTAGCCAAGGCCAAAGCAGAAAACAAAACACACCTGGTCACTTTTGGAGGCCCTTATTCCAATCACCTTGTGGCAACTGCCGCAGCAGCATCAAGATCGGGCTTAACCGCTACTGCTTTTGTACGTGGAGAAGAAGTAAAAAATGAGATGTTATTACTGTGTAGTTTATTTGGGATGAAACTCATTTTTACCGACCGTGAAAGTTATCGGGATAAACACCAATTGTTTGATCAATATTTTGCGTCCAACGCACAAGCTTTTTTTATAAATGAAGGGGGGGCATCAGTTGAAGCCACCATTGGCTGCGCAGAAGTAATTGAAGAGCTGGCGGAACCATACGACCACATTTTTTGCGCTGCCGGAACAGGAACCACAGCTGCAGGTTTGTTGAAAGGAATTCAACAGCACAATCTAAACACAAAACTACATATCATACCCGTGTTAAAAGGAGCTTCGTTTATTAAAGACGAAATAGCGAAATATACTCCCCTTTCCAACCAGCTAACACTTCACCTCGATTATCATTTTGGAGGTTATGCCAAAACAACACCTGAACTGATTGATTTTATTAAAACTTTCACAGCCCAAACCGGATTACTTTTAGATCCTGTTTATACAGCAAAGATGTTTTATGCCATCCGGGATCTGCAGCAAAAAGGAATTATTGGTACAGATGAAAAAGTGTTGGCTATCCATACCGGAGGGCTAATGGGCCTTTTCGGCATGAAGGATAAGTTTTAAACTGGTTATACAATCTTTGCCAATTCATTCTGCAAATGCGCTTAACTATCTGATCAATATCATTAGCCCTAAATAAAAAAAGGGTCCTCATCGCTGAGGAACCCCAATAAGATCCCTAAATCGTCCCGTTGATTTGATTCTTGTTATAAAAGTACCGCTACTTTCTTTCGAATGAAATAAAAATAGAGCAAGACCGCTAAATAATAGATGAAGATGCATATCTATACACATTAAATAATAAATCGTACAAAACAACCGGCTTTAGTTCTTTTTTATAATCTCCGTTCATTAAAAACCTGAAATTCGGCAATGGATGGCGTTTCTCTGGCATGTGTAATACGGATACGAACTTTACTTGTCCAAACGCGATCGAAACGGTGAATTTTAATGCGGTCTTCATTTTTTCCGTCAAAAGCTTTTTTCCATTCTGCACCGTTCCAATATTCAAGTACATAAGTATCGATGTTTTCTTTTTGCTCAGCTACAACAATCATATTTATAGCTTTTTCGTTCTTAAAATCGATTTCGTACCAAGGATTTGTTACAGCACTGTTCGATTCCCATGATGACCGATAACTATCATCATTTGCAAAATCCATAATATTCATATCGTTGCTCCAGCTTGAGTTGCTTGCCTGATTTTTGGCAAGGTTACTGGAAATGATAGGCAAACCCAATGGCGGAAGCGATTTGGTCGGTCCTTCGTTCTTCCATAATTGACCAACTTCTTTCAAGGCAACTAGTGCATTATCATCAATTAAACCATCTCTATTTGGCGCCACATTTAAAATAAAATTACAGCTTGCCGTGTTTAAAGGCTTAATTAACTCATCTACAATCTCTTGTGGTTTTCTTACCGGAACCGTTGGAAAATCGGTTTTCCAAAACCATGAAGTATTAATGGGCAAACAAGCTAAAGTTGGCATCACTTTACTTTCTTTAGGCATGCGTTGGCCTGCACCCATTTCGTAAGTTTTAATATCGGTATAATAAAGTCCTTCTGATGGGTATTTTGCTCCATTTAAATCCATTACTAAACAATCGGGCTGCAGCGTTTTGATCAAAGTATAAATATCTTCGAAAGGCACGTCATCGTATGAAATTCTCGACCATGGTGCATCCCAGCCATCAATAATTAAAGCTTCAATTTTACCGTATTTGGTTAATAGCTCGGTTAATTGCTGTTTAATCATATCGATATGTTTTGGCGTAATCTGATTAGGCCTCAGTTTATGGTGTGTATCCAAAATGGAATAATAAAGCATAACTTTTAATCCGTTTGCACGGAAAGCATCGGTAAACTGCTTTACCACATCTTTTCCATAAGGACCGTTCATTACATTATAATCGGTGCTTTTGGTGTCCCAGATACAAAATCCGCTGTGGTGTTTAGTGGTTAAACAACCATAACTCATATTAGCAGATTTGGCCGCTTTGGCCCACTGGTT
Source organism: Pedobacter kyonggii (assembly GCF_004310665.1). GTDB lineage: Bacteria > Bacteroidota > Bacteroidia > Sphingobacteriales > Sphingobacteriaceae > Pedobacter > Pedobacter kyonggii. The sequence continues at coordinate 33,236 of NZ_SIXF01000039.1, forward strand.
TGCATCAAGCTTTTTGGGGTTGAATAATTTCGGAGAAGTTTCAGGATCAGGCCAATCCGCATTTGCGTAAGTTGGGATGTTATAATGGATAAACATGCCAAAACGCAGATCAACGAACTGTTGTTGAAGTGCATTTAATTTCTTTGATGCATCAGCATTAGTGCCTTGCGCCAAGGCAGCAAGTGAAAACAGCATGAAAACAATTACTAAAACGTTTTTCTGAATGATTACGAGTTTCATTTTTGTGCGTAGTATAATTTAAGATTTAGTGGTTGGATTTTCTGTAAAGTTAATTTTCTTTGATGATATCGCACAAAATATCCAGATCAAAATATTTGATTAGTGTAGCTTTTCTGAATTTAATTCTAGTGATAAGTTAATTGTATGATGGCTATTAATTTCCCGCTGATCACATAGATTAACGCAGAGTAAAATTACAAATCAGCGCTTTCCTGCGTAATTTGCGGGAGAATATATGCCCTTTTTTTATGTTGAACATAATTCTAGAATTATTTATCGATTAATCGTTTTCACGCACTTTGTTCCAGATATCTCTGTAAAGTTCTTCGTGGCGTTTAAATTGCAAATGCACGTAAGGGCACAGTGGAATTACTTTCAGGTTATTTTTACGTACATAATTTATCATTGCATCAAGCAATAGTTTTGCATAACCTTTGCCCTCTTTTTCAGGATCAATTTCGGTATGGTAAACCGTTAAATTTTCTCCCTGAATATCAAAAACCATTTCTCCGTATTTTTCACCTTCATCATAAAGTTCGAATGCGCTGGGTTCTTCTTTTTGGATATTTAATTTAACTTCTGCCATAATACTTACCTCAATATAATTTTTAAACTCGGTTCATCAACTGATGCAGCATTAAATAGCTGCCAAATCAATTAAAGGTAACCAATATCTGCTGATTTACATATATCTATAGTCATACTTTGGCGGTTTTATGATCTATTCTTCTTACCCCAGGCACTTAATTGACAAAAAATGGGAAGAAACTCTACTGCTATCGGAGTTAGTTCATATTCTACCCTTGGAGGAACCTCTGCATAAACGGTTCTTTTAACCAGCTCATCCTGCTCTAATGCACGCAGCTGTAAGGTTAACATTCGTTCTGATATATATGGGAATTCCTTTTTCAGTTCGCTAAACCTCAATTTTCGGTTTCCAAGTTTATCCAATATTACAATTTTCCATCTCCCTCCTATTTTGTTGGCCGCATAAGTCAGATCGCAATCCGTTATAAATTTTTCGTTGAGGGTATAAGTCGAATTTTCTTTTCGTGCCGTCATTACTTACAAATTTGTTTGTACCATACAAATGGTAGTGTATGCTATAAAAATACGTGGTACAGATTATTATTGCAAGGTCATTTTAATCACGAGAAAATATGGACTTATATTTAACCGGGAAAACTGCATTGGTAACCGGAGCCTCTAAAGGAATTGGTAGAGCAATAGCAAAAGAATTGGCAAAGGAAGGCGTAAAAGTTTTTATAACAGGCCGTAACCAACAATCTCTAGAGAGCCTTTCCAATGAAATCGTTGCTGAAGGCAACCCTGCCCCTATTGTTTTTGCACAGGACTTGCTAGCACATAACGCGCCTCACAAAATTGCCACTGCGGCCTTAGCTGCACTTGGCCATATCGACATCCTTATCAACAACGCGGGCCAAAGTCAGCCTGTAGATGTTACAGGACCGGAAGAACCCTGGACTAAATCGATGGCTTTAGATTTTGAGCGCCCCAGGCTACTCACACAAGCACTATTACCACATTTTATTGCCCGCAAACAAGGAACAATACTCAATTTGACCAGTACTTATGAATTACGCTCATTGAATGTTTCAGCTATTGCTAAAGCCGCAGTGGCAATGTGGTCTAAACAACTTGCCAGTGAGCTAGGCAAATACGGAATCAGGGTGAACTGTTTACAACCAGGACTTATCGATACTGAAAACATCCGGCCTTATTTTCCTGGCGATGAGCGCCGGAAATACGCTGAGAGTGAAATACCTTTACAAGATTTTGGTAAAGTGCAGGATATGGCAGATATGGCTATTTTCCTGGTTTCGCCGCGGGCTAAATATATAACAGGAACGGTTTCAGTGGTGGATGGCGGAGGAACACGTTCGGCATTCTGATTTTATCAAATAAGATGCTTTGAAAAGAGATTTCTGCCAAAAAGTTTTCCACACCTGTGAAGTCCAAAACGCGATTTTGTCTATAATCATACTTTAAACTGTTTTGATAAAAAACGACAAAAAACCACCTTAAAACATATTTAAAGGCAGTTTTAGAACTGAAAAAGAAAATTAAAAAAATGCCTTTAAAGGCATTTAAACGCATATTATTTCCCCTAGTTTTTCCCCCTTTTGCCACTAAAAATCGATGGTAAAATCAACTCCAAAGAGCTGTTTCTACCTAAATATATCAAATTACAGATGAACTTTCAAGTTCTTATCCCATTAACATTATCTAAGCAATATCCAAATACTATTGTTTTGAACTAGGTTATGCTTTATACCGATGGATTGATTAGCATTGATAGATATATGAGATCAAAATTAAAAGAAATTAGTGAGTCAATGAAAGGTTTGGGTTTGGATAACAGCTCCCATAAACGACCAAAGCAAACAGAAAAACAACTCCTTAAAAACCCATCATCAAGGTTAGCAAATCACCTAGAAAATTATAGCTATCAGACTGAAAGTATTAATCTAATTACAGAAATACTGCAGAACATGAACCAACTATTAAGCATCATTAACTCTAATCTTCATTCTGTAATCGGAAGCGGAGAAGCAAAAAAATCGATCAAAAAACTTTCCAGAGAAGAAAGAATAAGCATTTTAAAAAATAAGCTTCTTTTTGATGGCAGATCATCTTCCAAGAGAAGAAATAAAGATTGAATTCGTATTTCAAACTGAAACGGATTGCAGTAAATGTCCTAGTTTTTATTAGCCCAAGCATGAAAATTCCAATGGGTTTTCAAGTATTCTAAAAACTATCATATAAGCCTCATTGTAAAATAATACTAGTCTCACTGACCGCTGATACAAAAATTTTATACTTCGCTAAAAAGTATTTTAAAGATTGGATCAATCATGCTCTTATTTTACCAATTATCATTAATTTTAGGTGCAGGTATGAGATCATACATTAAGGCAACAAAAAGAAAACCTACCAACAAAATACTGATATACAAATAATTAAACACAAACCAACAATAAATCATTAGCGATATAAAGTAAATTTATGATGAAATTTTTATAAAAAAATCTGTCTTGAACTGAAAATTGAATCATTGAATTTAAAACAAAAAAAGAGGATGTTAACGTATTTAAATGGTTATCTTTAAATAAAAAAACCATGATTATAGACCCAAATAAAGAAGAACTTTCTGACGATAAGGAAGACGCATTAACAAGTGAAGAAGATGCGCTAAATCAAAGTACAGTGATTAGCGGTGAAATGGCTGCCGAACATGATGCTGATTTATTGGATCAGGCAGATAAAGCCTCCAGATCATCTTTCGAATTGGATATTTAGGCCAATCGTTATTCCAAGAAAAATGGAGATATCTTTAGACTTGGCTCAGAAGATATCTCCATTCTAATGATTGCTAGCAAAAGGATAAGCACTAGCCTACTGCTCGTTCAAACCTGACTCTTTAACCGCTGCGTTACAAAATCATTTCCAGGGCAGAAATTAGTTGTTCAAAGTTTTGTTTATCTGGCGTATAACCTGTAGTCGTTTTAATTAAAAACATGCTTTTTGGCCAGGCCAAGCTTTTTAATTTTCGAATTCAGTGTTGTTGCCGGAACCCCTAACAGTTTTGCCGCGCCATGCTTTCCAGAAATCCTCCCATTACACAATTCTAAAACAGCGAAAATATGATCACGTTCATTTTCTGAAATGGTTTTAACACGCGCTACAGTTGATAAAGAATGTTCAGTGCTTTTAGGGATTTCGAGGTCCTTGATCATAGGCCCCTGTGCCATTACAACCTGCCTTTCGATAAGATGCTCCAATTCCCTAACATTGCCCGGCCAGCTATAAGCCATCATTGTAGAAATTGCTTTTTTCGAAAATCCATCGAAATTTCGATTCGACTTTTTGGCGAATTTCTCTAAGAAAAAGGTAGCAAGCACTGCGATATCCGATTTCCGATTTCGAAGCGGTGGCAATGAAACCGGAAGAACATTTAACCTATAATATAAATCACGCCTAAACCTTCCCGCCTCTACTTCTTCGAAAAGATTTCTGTTTGTGGCGGAGATGATGCGTACATCAGTTGCGACAGTTGTTTTACCACCAACACGCTCTATTTCTTTTTCCTGTAAAACACGGAGCAATTTAACTTGTAAATCGAGCGTTAACTCACCTATTTCATCAAGAAAAATTGTGCCCTTGTGTGCCTGTTCGAACTTGCCTATCCGTTTTTCAGTGGCACCTGTAAAGCTCCCTTTCTCGTGGCCAAAAAGTTCTGATTCGATTAAATTAGGCGGAATAGCAGCACAGTTAACCTTAATCATTGTTTTCTGGCTCCTTCCAGACCCATCGTGAATGGCTTTGGCGATCAATTCTTTACCCGTGCCTGTTTCGCCCAAAATTAGCACGGTAGTTTCTGAGGTGGAGATCCGGTTGAGCAGTTTGTAAACCTCCTGCATTTCCGGACTGCTGCCCACAATTTCTGGGTGATCAAGAATTTCGTTTGTTACTTCTGGTTTGAAAACAAGGTATTCGGCAAGTTGAGTGTTCAGTTTTCCAATTTCATTTTCCAACTGCTTAATTTTCTCCTCAGCATGTAATGATGTTTTGGTGCCATTTATCATTTCGGGCCTGGCAAGTCTTACAAACCTGGACGCATATCCATTTCTTTCCTCCATTACAGCCAGCAGGCCGGCAATAAAATCGGCAATGTTACAGCAAAAACTCAATCCTTCTGCGCTTAGCTCGCGATTATGGTTATGCAGTTCGAAGGTTCCCAATATCCGACCCTTGTGTTCCAAAGGAATATAACAGTGAAAATGATATTCTATAGGATGATTGGTTAAGCAATGATTTTCGCCAAAATCAGTTATCCAGTCTTGCCGCGATTTAAGCACAGGAAAATCAAAATCCGAAATTTCTTTTGTGATAAGCGAAAGACTCACCGGATCGGAAATGATTTCGGTACAGGATATTTTGCCCGAAATGGCTTCGGTCAGATAGGCTCTAGTGATGTGGTCCATTTCTTCGTTGTAGAGCATTAATGCTCCGCAATCAATCGAGAATAAGGGGTACAGTTTAAAAAACACACCTTGAAACAGTTCTTTTAAGGTAAAATTCTTTTCTTGTTCTGCCAAAGTTTCTGCCCGTGCTCCGAAATAAGAATTGGCATGAGGATTAATATCAATGTCATCAACATTAGTATTGGAGCTAAAATCTGATTCCTGCTTTATCATTCTTTATAATTGATCATCCCCGGAATATATCCGGGAACTGGGTGATTGAATTTTATAGCAATTGCCAAAACGATCAACACCCGGATGATGATTAATCATCACCAAGCGATTGAGGATTGATTCGATAGGGATTGATTTGCTTATTGTTCAAACCCGCGAATTCAAAGAATATGCCAAATGCTAGAATATGGCACTAATGATGTATCATCAACACCACGACAACAAATAGCTCACGATATTTCGCTAAAAGACGATTCTGGATACGAAATATAATAGAAGACCTGAATGATCGAGGTAGCGAATAATGAGGTGATTGAAAGGGAAATGATACTACCCATCATATTCCCTTATCTTTCCCTACAATAATCGTCAAAAATGCAAGCATTGCAAAAGTAATCATCTGCCAGGTTACCATTTCCCAGCCACCCATTTTCCAACAGATTAAGCCAACAAAGGCACCAGTTGCACCACCGATAAAATAGCAGGTCATGTAAACCGTATTGATCCTGCTATTGGCTTTTGAATCTAGGCTATAAATTAGTGCTATATTAGTTACCTGAGTAGCCTGAACACCTATATCCAATAATACCACGGCAACTGAAAGCGCAATAACCGAAAAAGGAAAAATCTTTAACACCAGAATACCTGCAATAACCAAAGACAGCGTAAGCATTAATGAACGCTTTGGTTTCCCGCCACCATCAGAAAGCTTTCCAAAGAGCGGAACCAATAAAGCACCCGCGACAGCCAAGAGGCCAAATAAACCTATGGTATCGGTCTGATAATTAAATGGTGCACCGCTAAGGTGAAAAGTTAACGCAATCCAAAATGAACTCAGTGTACCAAAAGTAAGCGCACCGGTCAGGGCCGTTCTCCTCAAAGTCCCAAAGCGTTTAAACTGCCCAAAAGTGGATTGAAGTAACTGCGCGTAACTGCCATCAAAACGGACCTTAGCTGAGGGAAAATCTGTTTGCATCAATATTGCCGACAGTGCCACCATTATTGCAGAAATACCGAAAACATAACGCCAGCTCAGCCATTCGGTAACGAATCCGCTGAATACCCTGGCCGCTAAAACGCCAACCAGAATTCCGGTAAAAATAACACCTACTATTTTTCCTCTGTTTTCGGAAACCAGACTTGCTGCCATGGGCAAAATGACCTGTGCTGAAACGGCAAATAAGCCAACGGCTAAACTTGAAGCGTAAATTATTGCCAGATTCGGGGATAAGGCCATTGCAACCAAAGCTACAACCAAGGCAAGCTGTAGCCAGAGAATCAATTTTTTACGGTCCATTTTATCACCAAGTGGCGTTAGGAAAAATAAACCCAAACCGTATCCCGCCTGGGATAAAACGGAAATCAGTCCCGCTGATTTTTCATCTGTTTTTAAGGATGTGGCAATTGCGCCGAGTATAGGCTGACTGTAATAAACGTTGGCCACACATATCCCTGCCGTTACCGACATAATGAGAATCTGGGCGGTGCTGAGGCTTTGTTTTTCTGACATAATGTATAAGTTAAAAGGTGGATATCCCGCACGGCAGTGTGCGTGATATCCACCAGATGATTGATTATTCTTTAATGAATCTGATCAGTTCTTCATTGAACTTATCTTTTTCTTCGAGGAAGGAAGCGTGACCGCTTTTATCAAAGGTTACCAGTTTAGAACCTGCTATTCCCTTATTCATCTGCTGTGCTAAGGCATAGGCCACAATGTGATCATGTTTTGCATGCATGATCAAGGTTGGGACTTTGATTTTTGCCAAGTCGGCCCTTAAATCTTCATCTCTTAGGGAAATAAGTGCCTGCTCCATTGCATAAGCTGATGACTGAAGTTCAATAGAATATAACCATTGGCCGATGCCTGGAGAAAGTGAAGTTGGAGTCAGAGCAAATTTGGAACCAACCGCGGCCAATAATGAAGGGCGATCTGAATCGTTAAGCGCAACCCAACCACTGATATCATCTTTTGTGAATAATGGGTAAGGATAATCGGCAGTTTTAGTGTGACGTGGGGCAGCCGCCGAGAACAGACCAAGCTTTTTAATATGTGCACCATTGTATTTGGCTACATAATGTAACACAATTGCACCGCCCATCGAATGTCCGCCAATTACCGCGTCTTTAATATCCATTTGGTCCAAAACGCTTTTGATATCATCCGCAAACTGATCATAATCATACTTGCCAAAAGGTTTATCAGACTGACCAAAGCCTCTCAAAGTAATCCCGATCGCCCGATAACCGGCCTTAACCAAAGCGTGGTACTGGTATTCCCATGAGACATCACTCAACGGATAACCATGGATCAGCACGACTGCAGGACCATTGCCCAGATCTGTTACATGCAGCTTTACATTTGGTGCAACTTCATAGTATTCTTTTCTTCCTTCAGTAGTCGCTGTTGTTTGTTTTTCTTCCTTGTTTTCTTTCGGCTGTTCTTTACATGAACCTAAACCGATTGCTGAAATCAGCAAAGTACCTGCAATGAGTTTATTGTACTTCATAATGAATTGTTTGTGTTTTAAGATGATTGATAATGCCACTACTTTAGTGATCATCTTTTATGTTTCAAAACAAAAGCCAGCAAACAAAATGCTGATTACCAAATAATTAATAAAAACAAACAAGTTTTAAGTTTACCTTATTTCGTTAATTTATGATACTATCCCCCGATCTTTGGCTGCAGGCCGGGTTTACCAGTAACATGTTTCTAACAGTATGTCGTCATTCCCCCGTATGCCCTATCGTGTGGACACATCTTTTTATTTACTTTGCACTTGATATGCGTCGAGAATTTACAGATTTAGGGGATCACCGTTTACTTTTAAGAGGGAATAAGATTTTAAATGATCTTTTTAGCCGGAGTGTTCATTCGATACGCCAACTTACAGATGATGATGCATCCGCAAAAGGCTTCTACCGTTTTCTCCTGAATGAACGGATAAGCGAGAATGAACTCTTGTCCAACCTTATTGGGAACTGTAAAGCAGCCTGTTCAGGCAGATATGTTATCTGCTTTCAGGACACTACCGAGATTAA
>NZ_SIXF01000004.1 GCF_004310665.1 Pedobacter kyonggii
AATGAAAGAATACCAATATCTGCTTAAGAAAAAAGGAATAAGACAAAGTATGTCAAGGAAGGGGAACTGTTTGGACAACGCGGTCATTGAAAACTTTTTTGGAACGTTAAAATCTGAACTTTTCTATCTTAAAAAGTATAATGATATCAACCAGTTAAAACAAGATATCGAAGAGTATATCTATTACTATAATAACGACAGGATCAAACTAAATCTAAATGGAATGAGCCCGATAAAATATCGAGCTCACCAATGTAATTAATTTTTAACTTGTCCAACCTTTGGGGGTCAGTCCAATTTCAAATCTGGCCTTTTTTATGTGATTACTGCATTATTTGAGAAATAAGTGTTGTTTTTTTTATAAAAAATTGATAAGCTTGTTTAACATTAATCGTTAAAGAGATACCATGCCAATAGAAATTGTAGAAAAGGAACATATTAGTTATTTAAACATCATCAATGCAAAAGAAGATCATACTACTGAATTAAAAACAAAACTTGATGAGGCACAACGGCTGGGTAATGAGTTTAAATCAAAAGCCGTCATTACTTTTAATACTACCATTGGTCCAAAACGTGTTGATACTACAGTTTGGGCTGTTACAGAAAAATATATACAGCTAAAGAATAATATTCATATTCCGTTAAAAAGTTTAATCGATATTGAATTTTAAGCTTGCTTTAAGGAAATAAATCATCCCGCATTTATTTAACCTTATCAGATCATGAGCATGCTCCATAAAATTGCCTTAACATTTATTAAATCTATCGGTCCGGTAACGGCTAAAAATCTTCTTGCCTATTGTGGAAGTGCCGAAAATATATTTTCTGCAAGCAAAAAGCAGCTTTTGCAGATTCCGGGTATTGGAGAGAAAACAATTGAAGCCATTCGTAGTACCGATGCTCTGGTAAGAGCCCGGCAAGAATTAGATTTTATCGAAAAACATGGAATAGAAGTATTGTTTTTCTCTGACGAAAAATATCCTAAAAGGTTAAAAAATTGCATCGATTCGCCAATACTGCTTTATGCCAAAGGTACAGTTGATTTTAACCATCAGCGCATCATCAGCATCGTTGGAACCCGTAATGCAACAAGCTACGGGAAAAATCTCTGTAAAGAATTGTGCGAAGTTTTAGCGCCATACAATGTTTTGATAGTGAGTGGCTTGGCTTATGGTATTGATATAACGGCCCATAAAGAATGCTTGGTAAATAATATTCCTACAGTTGGTGTGCTTGGTCATGGCTTAGATCGGATGTACCCAAAAATTCATAAAACAATTGCTCAAAAAATGGTTCTGAATGGAAGCCTGCTCACCGAATTCCCAACCCTAACCAATCCTGATCGGCCTAATTTTCCACAAAGAAACCGGATTATTGCAGGGCTTGCAGATGCTACCATTGTAGTTGAAGCATCAATAAAGGGAGGTGCCTTAATTACCGCTGAAATTGCAAATTCTTACAATAAAGATGTATATGCTTTTCCGGGTAGAACAAATGATGTTTTTTCGGAAGGCTGTAATTTCCTGATTAAAACCAATAGAGCCGGATTAATAAATAATGCTCATGATCTGATTTATTATTTGGGTTGGGATGATGAGGTAGGAGAAAAGAAAAAGGAGGCGCAAACCACGCTACACCTTAGCCTTACCCCTAACGAACAGCGGGTTGTTGATGCATTACAAAGCGGCCAACTTTCTATAGATGAGCTTTGCATTCAACTGAATATTCAGCAAAGTAAACTGGCGATCGTAATCCTTACATTAGAGATGCAGGGGATTATTGTTTCGCTACCAGGAAAGATATATAAGCTCTTATAAGAAATTGAAATTGCATTTTGCCCAATAATCAATCTATAATGCCTATCATAATTATAGATTATGGAATTAAATTCTTTTAATTTATTATTTTCGGAATTATGTTTTAAATAAAATATAGTTTATAAAATACTTAATGCCATTGCTTAATTTTGCAATATGTGGTACAATAATATTTTAGAAACCATTGGCAACACGCCATTGGTAAAATTAAATACGATAACAAAAGGAGTTCCGGGAACAATTCTGGCGAAAATAGAGACTACTAATCCAGGCAATTCAATTAAAGACCGTATGGCGGTTAAAATGATTGAAGATGCCGAGAAAAGTGGTAAACTAAAACCAGGTGGAACAATTATAGAAGGAACATCCGGAAATACAGGTATGGGCCTGGCTATGGCGGCCATTATTAAAGGTTATAAATGTATTTTTACCACTACTGATAAACAATCGAAAGAAAAAGTTGATGCTTTACGTGCCTTTGGTGCCGAAGTTATCGTTTGTCCTACAAATGTTGAGCCTGAAGATCCCCGTTCTTATTATTCTGTTTCTTCGCGTTTAGAGCGCGAGGTGCCAAATTCATGGAAACCTAATCAGTATGATAATTTAGCGAACTCACAGGCTCATTATGAGCAAACTGGTCCTGAGATATGGGAGCAGACGGAAGGTAAAATTACCCATTTAGTAGTTGGTGTGGGTACTGGTGGAACCATTTCTGGAACGGGAAAATATCTGAAAGAAAAGAATCCGAATATTAAAGTCTGGGGAATTGATACATATGGCTCGGTTTTCAAGAAATATAAAGAAACAGGCATATTTGATAAAGATGAAATTTATCCATACATCACAGAAGGTATTGGCGAAGATTTCCTTCCGGCAAACGTAAATTTTGATGTAATCGACCTATTCGAAAAGGTTACAGATAAAGATGCTGCTTTAATGACACGCGATATTGCGCGTAAAGAAGGTATTTTCGTGGGTAACTCTGCCGGTGCCGCCATTGGCGGATTAATTCAGCTAAAAGATAAACTTAAGCCTGAAGATGTTGTTGTCGTTATTTTTCACGATCATGGCAGTCGTTACATGGGTAAAATGTATAATGAAGATTGGTTACGCGAACGCGGATTTTTACAGGATGAAAAGTTAACTGCTAAATCTATCCTGGCTAAAAAAGAAAGTACAGAGATTGTAACACTTGATGCACAAAAATCGGTGCTTGAGGCCATCAATACAATTAAATCGATGAATATCTCTCAAATTCCGGTAACGCAACAAGGAATGATTGTAGGTAAAATCGCAGAGAGTGATATTTTAAGTGCATTACTTGAAAATCCAGGCTTGAAATCGGCGCCGATTTCAGAAATTATGACAGCTACTTTCCCATTTGTTGATTTGAACACCTCAATTGATAAAATATCTTCATTGATCAATAAAGAAAACTCGGCCGTTTTAGTAGAAGATGAATCAGGAAAGATCGAAATTATCACGCAATACGATATTATTAACGCAATATCAGGGTAATGGTGTAAGGTGGATAATGGCTTAATTCCTGCGATCGTCCTCCTGAACTTGTTTCAGGATCTTTATAGCATGAAAGATGCTGATCCAGAAGTAATCTCTTGGTCGTTACTCTCATTTATTCAGGGTCTTAATGTTAAGACTAATAGATGCTGATCCCGAAGCTTCGGGACAGCATGACGATTTCCCTTAAAAAGTGACCAAAATAAGAACGTCCGGGTAATTATTACCCGGACGTTCTTATTTATGCTATTTTCGCTTTGGGTTTTACCTTAAACCCTATACCTCTAAACCTTCTACCTTAATGACTCGGTGCATCAGCATTTACGCGCTTAATCTGTGCGCCTAAGGCACGCAAACGGGTGTCGATATCCTGATAGCCACGTTCAATCTGTTCGATGTTGTAAATGGTCGATTTGCCTTCAGCAGATAAAGCTGCAATTAACAATGAAACTCCAGCTCTAATGTCAGGAGAAGTCATGCTGATTCCACGAAGTTTATATTTTTTATCAATGCCATTAACGGTTGCGCGGTGTGGGTCGCATAAGATGATTTGAGCACCCATATCGATCAATTTATCCACGAAGAATAAACGGCTTTCGAACATTTTCTGGTGGATTAAAACGTTTCCTTTTGCCTGTGTAGCCACAACCAGAACAATGCTCAATAAATCAGGCGTAAAACCTGGCCAAGGAGAATCGGCAATGGTTAAAATCGAACCATCGATAAAAGTATCGATTTCGTAATGTTTTTGAGAAGGAACATAAATATCATCGCCGCGGCGCTCTAATTTAATACCCAGTTTTTTGAAAACCTCTGGTATTACACCCAGTTCATCATAACAAACATCTTTAATAGTAATTTCTGACTCCGTCATGGCAGCCATACCAATAAAAGAGCCAATTTCGATCATATCTGGCAACATTCTGTGCTCAGTTCCACCTAAAACGCTAACGCCTTCAATGGTCAACAAGTTAGAACCAATGCCCGATATTTTTGCACCCATGCGGTTAAGCATTTTGCAGAGTTGCTGTAAATACGGTTCGCAGGCAGCATTGTATATAGTTGTAGTGCCTTTTGCTAAAACAGCCGCCATTACAATATTTGCGGTTCCGGTTACCGATGCTTCGTCTAATAAAATATATGCACCCTTTAAATTGGTTGCATCTACATTAAAGAAAGCTTTTTTGCTGTCGTAAACGAATTTTGCACCTAATTTTTCGAAACCTATAAAGTGTGTGTCCAGTCTTCTACGGCCAATTTTATCACCGCCAGGTTTGGGGATCGCCGCTTTACCAAAACGTGCCAACAATGGCCCAACAATCATAATCGAACCACGTAAACCACCACCTTTAGCTTTAAAAGTATCAGATTCAAAGAAATTCAAATCAATATTTTTAGCTTCAAAGGTATAAGTGTCTTTATTGATGCGCTCAACAGTAACGCCTAAATCGCCAAGTAACTCAATCAGTTTGTTAACATCCTTAATGTCGGGAATATTACTGATGGTTACTTTCTTTTCAGTAAGCAATACAGCCGATAAAATCTGTAAAGCCTCGTTTTTGGCTCCCTGAGGGGTAATTTCGCCTTTTAATTTAATTCCGCCTGTTATTTCAAATGCGTTCATATTTTTTGTATTTAGTATCAGGTATCAAGTAATAGTGTCGGCCTTAACCTTCCACCTTATGCCTTTTACCCTTCACCTTTAATATTTAGGTTTATTGTTGTTGTTGCGTTGACGGTTATTATTATTGTTGTTATTTTGACGGTTTTTTCCGTTGTTGTTATTATTGTTGCTTCTGCCCCGGTTATTATTGTTGTTATTATTTTGGCGAGGGTTTTGCGCTCTAAATTCTACCTTGGCCAGGTTAACACCTTCATCAAGTGATAACAGTCCGCCGGAAAGATACTTTAAGTCCTTAATAATGGTATCATCACTCACATTATCTTTATTCCAGGTAACATAAGCCATTTTCATAAAATTTGCGATGCTTTGAACCATTGCCTTTTTAATTTCGGCATTTTCCTCGCGCATGGCTTTTTCAATCAAATTCTCAACGGTTTTACCATAGTGTTTATAGGTAATTCTTTGTTGAGGATAGGCCAGAGGCTCTGGTTTAATGTAAGCATTCTCAATTAATGGCTTTGGGTATGGGCTGTCTACATCAATCTGGTAGCCAGAAATAATGTGCAGGTGATCCCAAAGTTTATGCTTAAAATCGGCAACATCACGTAAATGTGGTTGCAAAAAACCCATCAGGTCGATAACCGCCTGGGCATATTTATTACGTTCTTCAATGGTGGGCAATTCGCAGATATACTTCACCATATTTTGTACGTTACGGCCATATTCCGATAAAATCAAATGGCTACGCGTAGTATTATAGTCAAAATTCATGTACAGATAAATTAATGGATAAATTTTCTGGCGATACGAATTATGAAATAACCAGAGGAGTTTAGGTTATGAATTCACCGAAATGTCTATTGCCAGATTTTCGTTTTATATATTCAAAGGTAATAAAATTATTTGATTTGTGATATTCATACCTGATTTAAGATGTTTTAAATTGATGTGATATTTTTTTTAGAAATATTCGTTCAGTAGTTCTTGGCGTATTCAGTCCCGTTATTCGCTATAGCCCCGATAAAGGATCGGGGGCTGCCGCTACTACCGGGTTTATTTTGCGTTAGATTGTGCTTGTCGGGAAAAACCTTTCTAGCGCCAAATGTAGCTAAGCGTTAGAAGTATTTATGCAGTTGGCTAAAGCCAATCTGTAATGAGTTAATGCAAACGCTCAATAATTTCCGTGTAAATCGGTGTTTCCGTGGCAAGTAATTAACTACTTACCTTAATGTTCTTTATCCCTTAATGGTAAAAGCCTTAGACTTCATCACTATTCTTAGGGTAATCAAAAAACACCAATGCTCCTGTTCCTTTGCTTACCATTTGCCACGAATCAAAAGGAAAAGAAATTAACACCATGCCTGCAGTTGGAATGTTATAAATATCGGCATCGCATAACTCGTTCGCAAAATCTGTAAAACCGGGGTTATGACCAAACATCACTACATGGTCTGCGCCATTATTTAATCCGTTAACTACTTTAAGTAGGGCGCTGGTATTGGCTTCGTAAATAGATTCTTCAAATTGGATATGGTCTATATTGTAGGCTTCTGCGAAGTATTTAGCTGTAGATTTGGCTCTTTTCGCCGGGCTACTTACCATCAGATCTAATTTGAAGCCTTTATTAATCAATCTTTCTGCCATTTCTGGTGCATTTTCTTTGCCACGTTTGTTTAACGGTCGATCGAAATCTTTTAAATCTAAATTTCCCCAGTCCGATTTGCCGTGACGAACCAAAAGTAATTGCTTAGCCATTTAATTTCTCTTTAATTTTATCTACTATTGTTTCAGGCTTAATTAAGTCTATACAGTTTTCAACACCGCAAAGGCAGGGTTTGTTTCCATAAATAGAATTTGGCCGGTTAGGGTGATCAATCTGGATGCAGTCGCTTTCCAATTGCCCGTAACCCAAAAAGCCAGCATATGGATGTGTTGGTCCCCAAACTGAAATTACAGGCACACCAACAAGCGATGCCATATGCATGCCGGATGAATCCATACTTAACATTAAATCCAAGTTTGAGATAATGGCAAGCTCTTCCGTTAGGTTAAAATTACCGATTAAATTATGAGCGTTTTTATGCGTTTTCGCCCAGTTTTCGGCGGCTGCCTGTTCTGTTTTACCACCACCAAATATGAAAAGTTCATAACCTAATCCGCTTAACGAGGCAATTACAGCTTCCATTTTTTCTAAAGCATATACTTTATAAACATGTTGCGCAAAAGGGGAGATACCTATTTTTTTTGTCGCTTTATTGGCGAATAAATCTTGTGCATTTGCTGGAATTTCCTGAGGGGATTTATTTATTTTATAACTGAGTTTAACCGCAAATCCCAATTCGCGGAAAACATCTGCATAACGCTCTACCGTTTTTCTGAGGGGTTTAAAAACTTTATTATTGTTACGTGTTAATCTCTTTTTCTCTGCTCTTCCTTTATCTATCCGCCTAATCTTTGTGCCCGTTAAACGGAAGAAAGTAGAAATTGCCCTGCTCCTCAAATTATCATGCAGGTCGGCTATTGCGCTTGGTTTATAACTGCGGAGTTCCTGATAGAGTTTGTATAAACCATCAATTCCTTTATGGACAGTTTTAGGCTCGATAGGGTGAAAGATCAGGTTCGGAATGCGATCAAAAAATGGCTTAAAAGCAGATCTGCTCACCATGATGATCTCTGTATTGGGGTTCTGCTCTGAAAATTCGTGTAAAACAGAGGCTGCCATGGCCACATCGCCCATTGCCGAAAAGCGTAAAACAATAATTTTTTGGGTTAATGCCATGTTTTTATTTACCACAAAGACACAAAAGCACCAAGTTTTTCTTAGTGTTCTTTCGTGTCTTTTGGCATGATTAATCTTTACTTTTCGCTTTAGCCTTTCAGCTTTAGTCTTTAACCTTTATTATACAACACCGGATTTAAACTCGGATCGTTGTACATTTTCATTTGTTTATATACTTTCATGTATTTTTTACCCGCCTCAATATCTGCCAATAATTCATCAATACTGGTTGAAAGATCCTCGCGTTGTGATAACAATACATTTAACTTAGTCTGGCATTGCGCACGGTGCTCGGCTGAGGCACTTTCGCGTTCAGCCTCTTCCTGCATATGGTAAATTTTTAATGCAAGGATAGAAAGTCTGTCTATCGCCCATGCTGGACTTTCTGTATTGATTTTTGCATCTGGCAAAGCCGAAATTCCCTGATAAAGATTTAAGAAATAACCATCAATAAACTCAACCATATCGGTACGTACCTGGTTTTGTGCATCAATACGTCTTTTCCAACTTAAACCTTCAACAGGATCAATCTGAGGGTTACGCACCACATCTTCCATATGCCACTGTGCCGTATCGATCCAGTTTTTAACATAAAAGAGATGCTCTAAACTTTCGGCATCATATGGGTTTTCAACCGGGTGGTCAATATCATCAAACTTATGGTAGTCTGTAATTACTTGATTAAATATGCGGTTGGCAATTTCACTTATCATGGGGCAAAGATATTAAATAGATTGATTTTTCCTGACGGGTTGATTACACAGATTTTAAGATTGCACCGATTTATTTGTTAGATTTAAAACAAGATGACTTCGGGCCTGTTTTCCCTAAACCCTAAACCCTAAACCCTAAACCCTAAACCCTAAACCCTAAACCCTAAACCCTAAACCCTAAACCTTCTTACTATCAAAATACGAAGTAATCTCCTCCAAAGAAAAAGCATTTAAACATTTATCAGCACTTAAACCACCTTTGCGGGCAACTAGAACGCCATAATGCATATCATGGAAACCTTCAGTTCTATGGGCATCTGGATTTACAGAAAGTAATACACCTTTTTCTAAAGCATAACGGTGCCAGCGCCAGTCTAAATCCAAACGTAAGGGATTAGCATTGATTTCGATCACGACCTTATTTGCCGCACAGGCATCAATAATTTTTTTATAATCTATAGGGTATCCGGCTCTGCTTAACAATAAACGGCCAGTTGGGTGTCCTAAAATGGTAGTATATGGGTTTTCAATAGCTTTCAGCAAACGTGCAGTTGCCTTGGCTTCGTCCATGCGTAAATTGCTGTGCACAGAAGCCACTACAAAATCGAATGTTTTTAAAATATCATCCGAATAATCCAATGAGCCATCACTTAAAATGTCGCTCTCAATACCTTTGAAGATTTTAAAGGGAGCGAGTTTTTTATTTAGTTCGTCAATTTCCTGGTGTTGACCAAAAACACGTTGCTCGTTTAAACCTTTCGCATAAACAGCGGTTTTAGAGTGATCGCAGATTCCTAAATACTGAAGATTTAAGTTTTCTTTACAATATACAGCCATTTGCTCCAGGGTGTGTACGCCATCGCTCCAGGTAGAGTGGTTGTGCAAACTGCCTTTTAAATCTTCATATTGGATTAAGGTAGGGAGTTTACCTGCTTTCGCCAGTTCAATTTCATCAAAATCTTCACGAAGTTCAGGAACAATGAAAGATAAACCTGCTTTGCTGTAAATTTCTTCTTCACTTGTAAAAGGGTCATTGCCTGCTAATGCTAAAACCTGCTCTACGTGTTCGGTATTTCCTGTGTGTTTGAACCATTGTAAATAAAATTCAGCTTTTTCAACTGCATAAATTTTTATCCTGAAACCAGCTTCAGTAGTGCAGATGAAAGAATTTTCTGCTTCAACCAGAGAGAGTGCTTCGAAAGCAGGCAAGTTTTGTTTCAGGGTATCAATTTGTTCAGCACCGATCACAATTTCCAGTTCATCGATAATCTCACAGGCGCGGCGGTACTGACCGGCAAAACCCAAAAGTGCACTGTTGTCAATTTTTCCAGTCCAATCAGCAAGCTGTGTAAATAAAGTTTTGGCAAAACCTTCAACCTGCGCATATAAAAACCGTCCATTGGCCGCGAGTTTAAATTCGATTGCATTCTTAATTTCTTCCTGGGTTTTTAAACCGAAACCTTTGGCTTCAATTAAGCGGTTTTCGTTACAGGCATAATACAATTCACCAATACTTTCTATTCCTAAGGTACGCCAGATAATGAATATTTTTTTCGGTCCGATGCCCTTTATGGCCAGCATTTCTACTACACCTTCGGGCGTTTTTTCTCGAATTTCGTTAAGCTCTTTTAATTCTCCTGTTTGTAGAAGTTCAATGATTTTGGAAGCCAGTCCTTTACCGATACCTTCAATTTTATCCAGCTCATCTAAAGGTTTATCCTTTAATGCAAAAGGCAGTTTATCTACTTTAAAATAAGCGTTTGCAATAGATTTAATTTTGAAGGGATTTTCTTCATGCAGTTCCATAAGCTGCGATAAAAGGCGTAAGGTGCGGGCGATGGTCTTGTTTTCCATAAGGGGTAAAATTAGGAAATAATGCCTCAAATCCTTCTTGTGCTCATAAAATTAAAACACAAATTTATTAATTGTTGTTTTACAATCATGAAATCTATAAAATTAGCCCTCTTGGGATTAAGTATGAGTGTAGCCGCTTGTCAATCTGCCAGTAAAACAGATCACGATACCGATTCAATAAGTAATTTAGCATCAGCCCCAGCACAAAATGTTGATGAGCGCTTCCTGGTTGTCGCCGGTCGGTCGATTGGAGAAATTGCGCTTGGAGAGGATATGGAAGAGGTTGGTGAAAAATTAGGCAGGCCAAATGCCGGCGATGCCGCAATGGGAAAAGCCTGGGGAATTTGGTACAGTGACGATTCTACCGCGAAACACCGCAACGAAATTGCGGTATATTCTTCTTATCGGGATACCAGTATGCGTATAAAAGATGTAAAACAGATTAGAATTACCTCCAATAAGTTTAAAACAAAGGATGGCCTGGCTACTGGTGGCACTTTGGAAGATGCGAAATTGAAGTTCCCAACCATTGAAAAACTTTCTGCTTATTTAAATGAAGATAAAGATACCGTTACGGTTTACGATGCCAAAAAAGATGGAATTGGCTTTGAATTTTTAAAAGGGAAAAGTATTTCCTTAACGGTTCATCAGGTGAATATTCCGGTTAATGCGACTTATCTTACTTTGCACCCGGAGTGGAAGTTAATAGAGTAGAAAGAAGAAAGTGAAATAAAATGTATGGTCTAAAGGTCTTTCAATCCATTCTTAATTTGATTATCATTTTTTAAGGAAAAAACTAACACTTATTTTTTTTGGCGTTACCCAAGCTACGCAAGGGGCGGGCTTTTCAGGGCTTCGCTTCGCTCCGGTACCGATGAAAATCGGTACTGAACCCTTCCAATCCCTAACGCAAACCCAGAGTGAAATAAACTTTAATATTAAACCTTGCAGGTTTTAGAACACTACAAGGTTTAATTATTATTTAATAACTGCTTCAAATGGCATTCTGGCCTGAATGCCTGAACTTGCAATTACCTTTTTCATTTGTTGGTAAAGCATATAGTTATCGCCAAGTTCTTGTTTGGTGTAATAGGTTTTAATCCTGTCTGTACCCTCATCCATTAACGATTTCCATGGATCAATTACATCTGGATATTCTACAACCTTATAATTTTTTAATTTAGCCTTTTTAGCGGCTGCCTTAATGGCATCGTTAAAACTTCCAATTCTATCAGCCAAACCAATTTGAACGGCATCTGTACCGATCCAAACGTGGCCACCGCCAATGCTATCAATATATGCTTTGCTTTTCTTTCTGCCATCTGCCACACGGCTTACAAAACCGCTATAAATTCTGTTCAGTTCATTTTGGATAATGAATCTTTCTCCTGCAGTCATAGGGCGGTTAGTGGCCATAATATCTGCGTATTTACCGGTTTTAACGCCGTCAAATGTAATTCCCAGTTTGTTGGTCATTAAATTTTGGAAGTTCGGGATAATACCGAATACACCGATCGAGCCTGTAATGGTATTTGGTTGCACAAAGATACTGTCGGCAGCGCAACCAATGTAATAACCGCCTGAAGCGGCAACATCGCCAAACGATGCAATAACTGGTTTTTCTTTTTTGGTCAATACAATTTCTCTCCAGATCACATCCGAAGCAAGTGCGCTACCTCCGGGTGAGTTCACACGTAAAACCACCGCTTTAATGTTGTCATCCAATCGTGCTTTTCTAATTGCCCTGGAAATACGTTCCGAACCGATCTGGTTGTCAGAACCTTCGCCGCCATTAATTTCGCCATTGGCATAAATTACGGCTACTTTATCTTTTCCTTCGCCAGTATCTGTATTGTTTTTGGCATAATCGTTAATCGTAACCGAACGGATATTTTCACCCCTGGTTCTTCCAGACAATCCCTTCAGCTCTTCTAAAATCTGATCTTTATATTTCAGGGCATCGATCATTTTAAAGTTTACGGCATCTTGTGGCTGTTGTACTTTGTAATTATCGGCAATGTTATAAAGACTATCTTTTCGAATGTTTCTGCTTTGTGCAATATCGGTTAGGAAGGTATTGTATAAACCACCAACATAAGCTGTAACCTGTTTGCGGTTATAATCGCTCATTTTATCCAAAATAAAAGGCTCTACAGCACTTTTATAGTTCCCTACACGGATAACCTGCATTTCTACACCAACTTTTTCTAAAGTTCCTTTAAAGAAAGTTAATTCAGAACTAAAACCTTTAAATTCTAAAGCGCCTTCGGGATTTAAATATACTTTGTCGGCAACTGAAGCTAAATAATAAGCACCCTGCGTATACACTTCGCTGTAAGCGATAATTTTTTTGTGAGATTTTTTGAAATCGATCAACGCATTCCTAACCTCGCGCAAGGTTGCAAAACCCGCATTCGGACTGCTCACATTCAGGTAGATGCATTTAATATTATCATCTGTTTTGGCCTTTTGTACCGCTTTTAAGAAATCGTTTAAGCCAATGCCATCTTTTTCTTCACCGCCAACAATTGGCAGGTTTCCGAATGGATTTTTTGGTGTACGTTCTGTAATGGCCTGGTCTAAATTTAGGAATAGTACCGAATTGTTAGACACAATGACGGTTTTGTCGCTATCAATAGAAGATATTAGACCCACAACAACTACGAAGCAGATCACAAATACAATTACTATTGATAAGAAAAAGCCCAGCATAGAGGCAAATAAATACTTAAAGAATTCTCTCATTTAAATGTTTTAATTTTGTGTTGTAAAGATATAAAAATACATGATGCTTAATAAAGCTTTAGAGTGCAGCACGGCTTATTTGTTACTGGGTGGAAATTTAGGCGATAGGGAGGGGAATTTGAAAAAAGCCATCGAACTATTGAACAATAAAATTGGTAATGTGATAGCCATCTCATCTCTTTATGAAACCGCTGCGTGGGGAAAAACCGACCAACCTGCTTTTTTAAATCAAGCTGTAAGTTTACAAACCCGTTTAACGGCACTTGAAGTTTTAGACTGTGCATTAAGTATCGAACAGGAACTGGGCAGGGTAAGAAAAGATAAATGGGGAGAACGGTTAATTGATATCGATCTGATCCTTTTTGGAGATGAAATTATCAATATTCCGGATAAACTTCAGGTACCTCACCCCCATATGCAGGATAGAAAATTTGTAATGGAGCCTTTGGCTGAGATTGCACCAGGGGTGATACATCCACTGTTGGGCGAAACGATGCTTGATATTTGCAGAAATATTACAGATCCGCTTGAGGTTAAAAAACTTTAATATATCAAGTTTCTAATGTCTGCAGGGGCGACCAAGGTGCTGTGAATTTTCCTTGCCTTATCAAGGCTGTTAAGTTAATTAGTTGTCAGTCAGAGTGTAGTCAAAGACTTTCAGCGATTTATGAATCTAAAGACAGATGCCCTTAGACTACTCTACCATTGACAGCCTTCAATAGGATGGTCGTCATTCCCGCGCAGGCGGGAATCTTAAAGCTTATTGCATTACGATTCCCAATCAAGTTGGGAATGACGATTCCATACAATATATTATATCCCTTAAGGTAACTTATTTGGAGTTGCACCCCTAAAATGCAATACCGATAAAGCAATATACAGTACCAGTACAAAAGGAATTGCTGCAAATTTTAGAAAAGCAATTAATATAGCCGATAGGATGAGGAAGATAAATTTGATTTTATTTTTCGCCCAGCTTAAATCGCTGAATTTTAAAGAGAATATTTTGATTTCGCTCACCAGTAAAAAACTTGTAATTGCTGTAATGGCAATCAATAAAATGCTGGAAGCAATAATCTGTGGATAATCGTTGGCAATAAAAGGCAGAGAACAGATAAACAAAGTATTCATAGGCGTATTCAAACCAATAAAATCTTCTGTTTGCCTTGTATCGTTGTTAAATTTGGCCAGTCTAAGTGCCGAAAAAATAGTAATGATAAATCCAAGATAAGGAAGGTATTCAGATGAATAATCGCTTGCCTTTAATAAGTGAAACATGATTACTCCCGGTAAGAACCCAAAACTTACCATATCTGCCAAAGAATCAAGATCTTTTCCAATTGCCGATTTTACATTTAATAAACGCGCAACCATACCGTCAAAAAAATCGAAAATTCCAGAGAAAATAACAAAATAGGCTGCGGTTTCTAGATTGCCTTTAAATGCAAAAACGATTCCGATACAACCTGAAAAAAGGTTTGCACAGGTAATCGCATTAGGGAGATGCTTTTTCATGAGGTATAGGGTATAAGGTTTAAGGTGTAAGGTTTAGGCATCCAAATAGGGACCTTAAGCCTTACACCTTTTGCCTTCCAGCCTTAAACTAGCTGTTCATCGAAATTAAGAACTCTTCGTTACTTTTTGTTCCTTTTATTTGAGATTGAACAAATTCCATCGCCTCTTGACTATTCATATCAGCAAGGTGGTTACGTAAAATCCATACACGTTGCAAAATATCTCTATCTAATAATAAATCATCGCGACGGGTACTTGAAGCCGTAATATCAATTGCAGGGAAGATACGTTTGTTAGATAATTTACGGTCTAATTGTAACTCCATGTTACCTGTACCTTTAAATTCTTCGAAGATAACTTCATCCATTTTAGAACCTGTATCGGTTAACGCGGTAGCTAAAATGGTTAAAGAACCACCATTTTCGATGTTACGTGCCGCACCGAAGAAACGTTTTGGCTTATGTAGTGCGTTTGCATCAACACCACCTGATAATATCTTACCTGATGCCGGTGCTGTTGTATTATAAGCTCTGGCCAAACGTGTAATCGAATCTAAAAGGATTACCACATCATGTCCGCTTTCTACCAAACGTTTCGATTTCTCTAAAACAATATTGGCAATTTTAACATGGCGCTCGGCCGGTTCATCAAAAGTAGAGGCAATTACCTCTGCTCTTACACTACGGGCCATATCGGTAACCTCTTCCGGGCGCTCATCAATTAATAAGATAATTAAATAAACTTCAGGGTGGTTTTTAGCAATTGCGTTCGCAACCTCTTTAAGCAGGTTTGTTTTACCTGTTTTTGGTTGAGCTACAATTAAACCACGCTGCCCTTTACCAATTGGTGTAAATAAATCCATAATACGGGTAGAGTAGTTGCTGTTGTCCGTAAATAAATTTAATTTTTCTGTTGGAAAAAGTGGAGTCAGATAATCGAAAGGAACACGGTCGCGAACCTCAGCAGGAATTCTGCCGTTAATGGTTTCTACACGAACCAGTGGGAAATATTTTTCGCCTTCTTTTGGCGGACGGATACTACCTTTTACAGTATCACCGGTTTTTAAACCAAAAAGTTTTATCTGAGACTGCGATACATAAATATCATCAGGAGAAGTTAAATAGTTGTAATCTGCAGAGCGCAAGAAACCGTAACCATCAGGCATAATTTCTAAAACACCCTCATTTGTAATTACGTTATCGAAATCTAAGTTGGAGTAACTGTTTTCGTTTTTGTGGTGATTGCCACCGCCTGGTTGTTTTTGCTGGCGGTTTTCGTCACGCTGTGGTTTTTCCTGCTTTTCTTTAGGCTCTTGTTTTTGTTTCGGAGCTGCCGGAAGTACTTCTGCACTTTCTTCTATTAAAGCTGAGATTGGTTTTACACTTTCTTCAGATTCAATAATTCTGTCCGGTTGTCTTTCTGGCTGTTGATGGTGTTGAGGCTCGTCAAATAACGTTACAGCATCTCTTCTTCTTTCAATTGGTGCTGCAGGCTCATCTTTCGTTAACCTTGCTCTTTTTTTAACAGGCTTGTCGGCTGTAGTAGCTGGTTTTTCAGCTACCACTGTAGAAGCGGCTGCAGCAGCTGTGGCAACTTTTGGTGCTTTTGCAGCTTTGGTTTTAGGTGCAGGAGTAGCTGCAATAGGTTCGATTTCGCTATAAGGGTCTGCACCGGCTTTAGCAGCATTTATAATTTCTTGTTGGTGTAAAAGTACTTCAACAAGGTCGATTTTTCTTAGGGAGTCGGCACCTTCAATGCCATAGCTTTTTGCTAGCTCACGTAATTCTGTTGTGAGCTTATCATTTAATTCTGTTTTACTAAACATTCTAAATATATATGTTTCAAGAAATTTTTCATTTGTTTATAACGGATGTTTTCTGTTATAAATCTACACAGGCTTAAATATATTTGTGTTAGTGTAGGCCTGGCTTTTCATTGTGTATAAATTCTTAAGGCTATAAAACATTAAATGAGTTCATTATGGAAAATGCTCAAATTGTTTCATAATTGTTTACAAGCTGAATAAAAAGCAAAATGTGCTTTCAAAAAATGGTAACAAAAAACAAGTCTTGATAAATTTTTCTGGGATATTCAGATAAACGGTTGAGAAATTATGTTGCAATTGTATGTATTTGAAACGTAATCTGCAAGCAAAAGTTTAAAATGTTTATAAAAATAATTAATGTGAGCATTATTTTGTCGCTCAGAAAACTTAAAAATCTTCATATTTGCAGCAAATAAGCCCATATATGACAAAGCAACAACTTTTCGAGCAGATACAAAAAAAACGTTCATTTTTATGTGTCGGATTAGATTCTTCGTTAGATAAGATACCAAAACACTTATTGAAGTATGAAAATCCTATTCTGGAATTCAATAAACAGATTATTGATGCCACAAAAGATTTATGTGTAGCTTATAAACCCAATACTGCTTTTTACGAGTGTTATGGAAAGAAGGGATGGGAAACTTTGATCGAAACCTGGAAATATATTCCTCAGAACATTTTTTCTATTGCCGATGCAAAACGTGGCGATATTGGCAATACTTCTGCCATGTATGCCGAAACGTTTTTCAATGCCGCATCATCAGATATGAGTTTCGATTCGGTTACTGTTGCACCTTATATGGGGAGCGATTCGGTAACACCGTTTTTAACTTTTAAAGATAAATGGGTAATTCTTTTGGCTTTAACCTCGAATGCTGGTCATGCCGATTTTCAATTGCAGGAAATTGGCGAAGATAAACTTTTCGAAAAAGTGCTTAAAACATCGCAAACCTGGGCTACGGATGAACAGATGATGTATGTGGTAGGCGCAACCCGTGGCGCAGCTTTTGGTGATGTACGTAAATTAGCGCCGAATCACTTTCTTTTAGTGCCAGGTGTTGGCGCACAGGGAGGAGATTTAAATGAAGTGTGCAGGTATGGCCTAAATTCACAATGCGGTTTGCTGATTAATTCTTCGAGAGGCATTATCTATGCCAGCCAGGGAGAAGATTTTGCAGAAAAGGCCAGGGAAGAAGCGTCGAAACTTCAAAAAGAAATGGAGCAGATCTTAGTTAAGGCTGATCTTGTTTAGGTAAATATTTTTTGTTTTCCACTAAGGCCCCAAAGGAAGTTACCTGTTTTCAAATGAATGTCACTTGGTTTAAAACTTTGTGCCCTTTGCGCGGAACTTGGTGTTCTTTGCGGTTAAAATCTTTGTGGTTAAAAAATGCTCATGAAATCAAAAATAGATCTTAAACTCATACTCGCCCTATTTGGTGTGGCCTTGATATGGGGCACAACATATTTGGGAATACGGGTGGCTGTAGAAAGTATTCCGGCCTGGTATGTAACAGCCATTCGTCAATCGGTTGCTTCGATAATTATATTGGTTCTGTTAATTAAACAGCAGGAATTAAAATGGATTGGATGGCCGAGCTTTAAACGACAGATCTTATTGTCTATTTTAATGGTGGTAATTGCCAACGGCATGACAACCGTTGCCGAAAAGACTATTCCAAGTGGATTGGCCTCCTTAATTAATGCCACTTCTCCATTGCTCGTGTTTCTCGGCTGTGTATTTCTAGGGATTCAGAAGGCAAGCTTAAAGGGATTTATTGGCGTTTTTATCGGGTTTTTAGGTATTATTTTTATTTTTAGAGATGGTTTGAATGATTTGCTTGAACCAGGTTACCGAAATGGGATTTTATCATTGGTAATTGCGGTTTCAGGTTGGACAATCGGCACCATTTATTCGAAGAAACATAGCGGTAAACCTCAATATATTTTCTTAAATCTATTTTACCAGTTTGTGTTTTCGGCCATTATTCAGTTGGGTCTAGCAATGGTGTTTTCTGGCAAGGCTGATGTGAATTCCTGGAAAACAGAAAGCATATTTGCCACAGTTTATTTGGCTGTGTTCGGGTCTGTTTTGGGTTATTTCTGTTATCATTATGCCCTAAAAAAGGTTTCGGCATCCGAAGTTTCTATCTTAACTTACTTCAACACCATTATTGCCGTATTTTTAGGTTGGTTAATTTTAAATGAAAAGGTGGGTATAGACTTAGTAGTTGCAACCGTTTTAATTATCGCAGGGGTTTTTATTACCAATTATAAAAAGAAGGCTGAAGTTAAAGTGACTTAATCTTAGGGCTGTATTGTAATTAAGACTATAGTATAAATTTTGGGCGACAAAATATGTAATTGTTTATAACTTTTCAGAATAATTCATTACCTTGAAGAATGAATTTTCCAGAAGATTTTCTTCATTATGTATGGCAATTCAGGTCGTTTGATTATAGCGGACTGCAAACTATCGCTGGAGAAAACTTGAAAATTATAAATCCAGGCTTGCTAAACAAAAATGCCGGCCCGGATTTTTTTAACGCGAAAATCGAAATTGACAATACCACATGGGCTGGTAATGTAGAAATTCATCTCCGGTCGTCAGATTGGTTAAAGCACAGTCATCAGATTAATTCCGCCTACGAAAATGTAGTCTTACACGTTGTTTATGAGCATGATGCAGAAATAAAAAGAATAGACAATACGGTTTTGCCCGTTTTGGAATTAAAACACCGTATCTCTACCGATCTTATCAAAAAATACGAAAACCTATTTCTCACATTAACTGATTTTCCTTGCATTGCACAAATTGGAACAGTAGATCAATTAATTGTCGATTCTTTTTTATCAAGAACCTTAATAGAGCGTTTCGAGGAAAAAACGAATGCTGTTACAGAAACCTTAAACGAATTAAATGGGAATTGGGATGAGACTTTCTACCGTTTCCTGGCGCGTAATTTTGGATTCAAAATAAATGCCCTGCCTTTTGAGTTGTTTGCCAAAGCCGTTTCGCAGCATATTTACGCCAAGCATAAAAATAACCCAAACCAAATTGAAGCACTGGTTTTTGGTGCCGCTGGTTTTTTAAATGATCAGTTTGAAGAGGAGTACCCAAAAAAGCTAAAGGCCGAATTCCAGTTTCTTCGAAAGAAATACAATATTAACCCTATAGAGGTTTCGATGTGGAAATTTATGCGGATGAGGCCGCAAAACTTTCCTACGATCAGGTTGGCGCAATTTGCAGCGTTAATTGTAAAAGCCAACCATCTTTTTTCTAAAATTATGGAAATCAAAGATATAGCTCAATTACATGCTTTGTTTGAAAACCTACCGGTAAACGATTACTGGAAAACACATTATCATTTTAAAAAAGAAACTTCTGGTGTAAATACACAAATTGGGAAAACATCCGTTGATAATGTTTTGTTAAATACGGTTGCTCTGTTTTTATTTGCGTATGGTAAACACACAGGCACACAATATTACATTAGCAGGGCGATAAAATTGTTGGAGCGTTTGCCAGCTGAGCAAAATGCCATTACAGATAAATTTACCGGGGCAGGAGTGAAGATGGATCATGCATTTGCTTCGCAAGGAATTTTGCAGCTGAAAAAGCAATACTGCGATGAGAAAAAATGTCTATATTGTGGTATTGGAATTAAAATTTTAAAGCAGGCCTAACCAGATGCTTATTTCAAACAAAACTTTCTACACTATAATCTGTTTTTAAATTATGGAATTTCCACACGAGCTAAAAGAACTATATCCCAATCAGATTATTGAGGTTAGGGGTAATGCCGATGCCTTAACTGTTATTTTAAATAAAGATGTCGATATCCATAAATTTAAGGCAGAACTGATCAAAAAGTTTTCAGGACTGGAAGAACAACAAACGCTTTTTATTAAACACGAAGATAAACAGGATTTCGAAAAATTGGTTTTGGAATAATTGGGATCGGATATGCTATTGAAATTTAACCGATTATTATAGCTAAATTAGATTTTGGAAATCAAATTATGATTTCGGTTTCCAATGATTTTATCTTGTGGTATTGTTATTAAGATTTTTAAAATAAGCTTAAAATGTTCCAAAGAATTATAACCTATTTTGAACAACAGAGTTTTGGTGTTTCTACTTATTTGGCTAACAAGTTGAACATGAGCACGGCGAAAGTCCGTTTATTTTTTATTTATTCGTCGTTTTTAGCGGTAGGTTTTCCAATATTGTTCTATTTTTTAGCAGCTGTTGTGCTCGATATCAGAACGTATATGAAAAGAATGCGGCTCCGGATATGGGAATAGTTCAGTTTTCAATTGGCAGTATTCAGTTGGCAGTATTTAATTAACTCAACTGAAAATTGTGAGCTACAAACTGAACTAATCATCGTCTCTTAAAATCTCTGCAATTTCGTTAAAACCTTTTTCGGCGGCTAGATCAGCGGGGAGTTTTCCACCTTCCATGCGTAAAGAAACTTCTGCTCCGTGTTCTAACAATAAAATAATCAACTCTATATTTCCTAATTGTGCAGCGGTATGTAAGGGGGCTAATCCTGCTTTCTGACAAACATTCGGATAGGCACCGGCATCTAACAGCATTTTAGTAATATTGAAATTATTAGCGGCAACTGCCGAATGGATAGGGAATACATTAAACCCATTTTTCGATGGCAGGTTAACATCCGCACCTTTTAAAACTAAAAAACGGGCAAGATCTTCATGTCCGAAATAACAGGCTAAACCTAGTGGTGTAAATCCATCTTCCGAAAATTCATTAATACTATTAGGCCTTTGAAATATTAATTGCGATGCCGCATCAAATTTGCCCACTGCACAAGCTTCGAACAAGGTTAGGTCATCTACAAATTCAGCAATTAAATCAGCGATTTCCTGTTTTTTATAATAACAGGCCAATAACAATGGCGAAATGTGATGAGAAGTATCAATATTTGCCAATTTTGGATTTTCAACCAAAATTTCTTTTACTGCTTGTAAATTTCCAGCCTCAATTTGCTCTTCGAGTTGCGCTATGCCCATAATATTGTTTCAAAAATCGCTTTAAATTAACAAAAATTAAGAAATTGTAAACTTTAATGCCTAAATATATATAGTGTAAGGCAAATTAGCAAAAATCAAAACCTGTAAGTTCTTTGTATGGGCCGTTAGCTAAATTGCGACTATTATTAATGTGGGCATTACCCAATCCCGTGAAAAACGGGAAAGGGTCGGGCTTTGCAGGGCTGCGCTTCGCTCCGGTACCGATGAAGAATCGGTACTGAACCCTTACAATCCCTAACGCAAACCCCACTGTTTTAATCAGCAGTTAGTTTTAAGTCCTAAGAACGATAGACGCAAGTTAAATAAACCTGATAGAACGAAAAGCCCGGAAACGAGGTATCCCGCTCTGTCCGTAGCGTTAAGCATAGCGTCTCTATGGATATAAGAATAAAATTGAGTTTATAAACTCAATTAAAACGAGTCACAGACTCTTTTCTATTATTAATCCGTAGAGCCCTTCGGAACTCTACGGACAGATATGATTTCAGCATTGTATTTGGCCAATTGTTTTTCTTCCGCACGTACTAGAAGCGTATCGATACCCTTGGCTATCAGTTTTTGTGTTTCAAACCGCTTTTCACGGGCTTCTGCTAATGTAATGATTGGATATTGACCAAATGAGATCCCTCGTTCAATGCCGTGTATCCGGTATTTATAGCGCCAGTAGCGCTTTCCGTTGGGCATGATAACAAGAAATAACCCTTGATCATCGGTGCGCTTGTATTTATTGGTGTGTGGTTTTGCATTCAGGCATTGCAAATCGGTTAGGGGCATTTTTCATGTCCTTTTCTTGAATAGTTGAGATTTTGTGTGAAGTAAAAAATGGGGAGCCAAATTTTCTGCCTGGCGTTTGGCTCCCCAAAAATTCCCCCAATTTGGGAGCATTTAAGGCAGTATAGGTATATTTTCCTATCTGTCAAGTGGAATAAAGTGCTTACAAAAACAGTGTTTTTGTATTTCGCAAGATGTAGGGAAATGTTGAATTGGCGACCCCTGTAGGAAACCATCGATTCTTCTAACCCTTTTAAAAAACTATCTTATTTGAAAAGCCATTAAATTTGGCTCCCATTATTATACAACACTTTTAATCCTATGCAATGAAATTTTAAGATTAGGCTCTGCGGATGGACCTCACCCCGAGCAGCAAATAATGCAATATAAAGCATAATAACTAAATAATTAGTTATTATGCTTTATATAAGAAGGTAGTATGCATACTGCTGGTTGATAATTCTTTATCTATCGGATGCGTTCCGGTTTGTATTGTTTTGCTCCGGCTTGCATGCTTTTGAAACGGTCACCCTCTGCTTTGGCTGATAGAATCTGTATACGAAAATGAAGAAAGTTTTGCCGTTCTGAATATTCAGACAACAATGATATACCAATCTAATTTTTCAAAGAAAAAAAGTGTATGATGCCTTGGATTTAGTAATCGGATAGGATGTTGTAAGCTATAGCTTTTAATTTAAAGCTATAGCATTAAATTTTTATCTCCTATATCTTAATTCTTGCAGCAATTATTAATAATAAGATCATAAGATAACATCGCAGTTGCAGAAAAAATAGCGTTTATTAATAAGCCTGAGCAGTCATTGAGTGAGTGACGTAAACAGTTTGTGGTGTTGGTGTCCAGGAAAGATTCGAAGTGAAAGTAACTAATAAGGCTGTCGACCCGTTGGTCGTAAAGCCATCAACCGTAACTGACCACGTTATCTGAGCATTTCTGTTCATATTATAAGAGGCAGCGGAACCACTCCATGCGCCACCTGATGCCGTCAAAGAGCCTATTCCTGAATATGCCATAAAAGGATCAGAAAGAGAAGTTCCAGTGGGCATAACAGTTTTATATACTTTAGGTGATGCTGAGCTATTTTGGGTATAAGAATATCCAAGACTACCGCTCACTACCCAAGTTCCCGTATGATGCTTGATCCGAGGGTTCCGCTGATTGATGCTACATTCGAGCAATTAACGTTATATGAAACATTATCCACACCATTGGTCGCTACAAGACTTGACATGGTTTTATTTAGAGATTTTTTAACAAGCACCGTATCAGTTCGGTTTGAACGCGTACCTTTTTTTAGTGCAGCAATGAATTCGTAAGCCTGTTGGTAAGATTTGAAACTTTGATGTATTGTATCTTTTGCAAGATCAAATTTAATACCTAGTTCTTGTGCTTTTGAGCTATTACTTGCTGATAGCGCTTGCAGCTTCTGTTTGTAGAGCTGCTCGGATAATTTATTGTCCGATGTTGCTTTGATGTCAATTTTCTCTTTACTGCATGATACTAATACTGTAATGAGAAAAATGGTTGATAAGAGATTAATTAAGAATTTTTTGTTTGTTTTCATGTTTTTGGTTTTTACATTTATCATGCTTAACTGCGATGTTATACTTTAATCACAAAAGGAATTTTTTAGAATTGAGGCTTTTACTAATACTGTAGCAAAAAATTTGCAGATATCAGATATGTCTGAACTATTAATTCGGAGTTTTGCCCAGGGTTATAATTTCATCCCATGTTTTAAATCTGGCCGTTGTAGGAATCGTAAATATATCATCGGGCAATTCCTCATCTTTTATATTGATAATAAAAAGACCAAAGGCATTTCCATCTTTTTGCAAGGTTTGAATACCCAGAATCGGATTTTCTACGCCAGGTATCGTATTAAGAGGAGATACAAATTTGAGTTTCTCTTTCGTATAGTAAAATTTAGTTGTATCGTTACCTCTAATGGCAAAAGCGGCCAAGCAATGCTTACCAGCAATAGTGATATCGCTACCACTAATATTGATAATTTTTGGTCTTTCAGGATTGTTGACTTTAGGATTATAAAGGTCTTCAGGATGTTTTTTTAAGGAATCTTGAAAGTAAAATAACTTTTTTGTGTTTTCAAAATACATAAAGTATTTCTGGCTGTTATAGTCAGCCAGATAAGTAGGATAAATTGCTTTCGCTACTACCTTGGACTTAACTGACAGGTCATTTTCTTCTGAAATTATTTGGACAGTATCTTTTTTCAGCTCTTCAGAAGGACCAATTGTCTTCATAATTACTTTTGTATGCTTGATATAATAGACACGCTTGGCTAAGATATGACGTGTGCTATCATCTGAAAACACACGATTTGGGTAATGAGACCATTGAAATGTAAATGTTCCAATGCCTAAATCCTTTTTCTCCTGTCCGTGTGTACGTATTGATAAAAAGAGAGATATAATAACAAATGTTATTTTGATTTTTAATGAGAGATGATAAAGCATTGAGCGTTTAGATTTGCTTGTATGATTAAGTTGATAATTAAAGTTGTGTATAAGTTTACAAAAATAATAGTCTGATTTTGATCAATATTAATTGTTTTTGACCTAAATCCATAAAAAGAAGTTACATTAACGTGAGTTCGGGATAAATAAATAGATGAAAATAAGAGCAAAGGGTATGATTATTTCTAATAAATATCTGACAATCAATATACTAATAATGTAAGCAAGCCCTATCTGTCTAACTCGTGTGATTGATTGCGACCTTTTTGTGATACTTCACGGATACGCTCCAATTCAAATTGTTTTGCGCCTGCTCGCATACCATTAAAGCGGTCACCATCAGCTTTAGCAGATAATATCTGCTGTGCCGCATCGGGCATTTCCTGTTTTAGCTTATACATTTGATTAAAGTCTTTGATATATTCCGGTGACGGGTCTTGTTCTTTTTGCATGATTAAAAAGTTTCGTAAGTAAAATCTTCGATAAAGTCGCGAATACTGTCAGCATCGTACAGGATGATTTTTTTCTCCGGCTGGCTGTAACGGATTTTTCCCTCATCGCGAAATTTCTGCAAAGTCGTTTTACTGCTAATGCGCAGCATGCGCATTGCTTCCTCGCCTGATATCCATTTATCGGCGTTGGGCTGTTGCGGTTTTTTGCTATCAATATATGCTTCCAGTTTATCAACCATTGCGTAAAACGCTCGGTCTTCAAAGCAGATTACTTCCATTTTGGAAGATAAGAATTTTCTAAATAAAAATGCGGTTTATTTAGGTTTTAAGCTTGAAAATACTTGTATTTAGGTATGCAATGGAAGTGCTACACATACCGTTAACAATGCTTTAACAGCAATTTTTAATTCTAAAATACAAATCTGTAATGTGTTGATTTTCAGAATGATAAAATCTGAAGAAAAATCAGCCTCGCAGGTTTCTGAAACCTGCGAGGTCTCGCAAGCCCCAGAACTACAGACTCAGGTTAAATAAACCAGTATTTCAGACCTCATAGGTTTTTAAACGGCTTCAGCCCTCAACGAGACCTTTAAAAATAAATTAAACGACGAGTTAAACCTATGAGGTCTTGCGAAAAAAAAACCGTTTAATCTCTCCAGGCAAAACGGGATAAACCGCTCTGTCCGTAGCGTTAAGCATAGCGTCTCTATGGATATAAGAATAAAATTGAGTTTATAAACTCAATTAAAACGAGTCACAGACTCTTTTCTATTATTAATCCGTAGAGCCCTTCGGAACTCTACGGACAGATACGAGCCACCAGTTGAAAATTGCCAACTGAAAGCTGTTAACTCATTTGGGCGTTACCCAATCCCGTGAAAAACGGGAAAGGGTCGGGCTTTGCAGGGCTGCGCTTCGCTCCGGTACCGATGAAGGATCGGTACTGAACCCTTACAATCCCTAACGCAAACCCACTGTCTTAGCAACCATTAGATTTAAGCCTTAAGAACTACAGACTCAGGTTAAATAAACCTGATAGAACGAAAAGCCCGGAACGAAGAATGAGTGAGGCCTTGAAGTGATAGCAGGACGGTTGCAACCGAAGTGCACAGAACCCTGCTTTTCAAATAATAATAAAACAAGTTCAGCATGGCAGTCGTGTTAGGAGAAAGAGGCTAAAAATGGTCGCTACGAATGGAAATTAATCAGGCTGAGGTTATAAGGTTTATAAATAAAAATCCCGTTTTACCTCTCCAGGTAAAACGGGATAAAACCTAAAACAAAATCCGTTTCATTTGACAAAAACGTAACAACTTGTGTGTTGTTAAAATAATAGACAATAATTTCTGTTTAAGGTTTAATGCCCGATGAATATTTTTATTTAATTTAAGGCAGATTATAAAACCAATAGATAGAGGTGCAAATTTAGCTCCTTTTGAAAATAGTGAGTGGTATAATAAAAGTCCTAACAGCAATGCTTACAATTTGTGATTATTTTTTTTGTTAGGCTTTCGTTAATGCTGCGCAGTTTTATCTAAGTTTGTTCAATATTAAATTATTTAGGATAGAAAATGTCGGTAAGGGGTAACCAGTTTAAAACCAATACATTCAGAGATAAAGGTGCAGAAAGTGCACCTGGCAGATCATCATCAGGTCGGCAGCCGAAAGAAAAAAGAGATTTTTTGCCAAGTTTCGATTTGGCAGATGGCCGTGCAGTTAAAATTGTAGGTCTGTTTTTTGTGATATTGTCACTTTACTTTTTAATTGCTTTTACTTCGTATTTATTTACCTGGCAAGATGACCAGAGTTATGTAATCGATGCAAATGGTGGTTGGGGCAATCTTTTTAAAACAACAGAAGAACTAAAAGAAGCCGGTGTTTCTATACCCGTAGTTCAAAACTGGTTAGGTAAGTTTGGCGCTTTGTTATCGCACCAGTTTATTTACGAATGGTTCGGTATTGCATCTTTCTTGTTCGTTTTGGCCTTTTTTATTATCGGCTACCGCTTATTATTCAAAGTTAAAATCCTTTCAATCTCGAAAACATTAGGTTATAGCTTTTTCTTTTTACTGTTTATATCCTTAACCTTAGGTTTTGCACATAGTTTCTGGTCAGAATCACCACATTATTTAGAAGGTGAGTTTGGTTATTGGAGCAATAAATTATTAGGAGCCCAAATTGGCGCAGCTGGGGTGGCGGGACTAATTGCTTTTGCTGGTTTAACCATTTTAATCATCGCATATAATATCGATTTTAAATTTCCGGAGCGTAAAGAGAAAGAGGTTTACCTGGACAACGAAACGCCAGATTATGTAAATGATATTAGAGAGCAGGCAGTAAAGAATAAAACTTTCGAAGAACCCTCTGCGCCCATTGAATTTCCGGTACGTGATAAGCCAGTAAGTAACGAACGTAAACAACAAAATGTGGTATTACAGCCAAGCCGTTTCGAAGAAAAAGAAGAGGAAGAAACTGTAGCGCCTATTGTGTTATCGCCGTTGGCTACCAATTTGCCTCTTGCTACTGCTGCGGCAACAACACTTCCATTAACGGTAGAACCACCAATTGAAACCGAAAAGGAACCTGCTTTTACGATCGAAAAAACTGAAGAAGAGAAAAAATCGGATGATTTGGTTGAACAGTTTGGGAATTATGATGAAAAACTAGATTTATCGGGTTATAAATACCCAACAATTGATTTGCTCGAAAATTATGGCACCAACAAAATTTCGGTAAATGCCGAAGAATTGGAAGCCAATAAAAATAAAATTGTCGAAACCCTTAATCATTACAATATAGAAATTGATAAGATTAAGGCAACCATTGGCCCAACGGTTACCCTTTACGAAATTATTCCGGCCCCTGGGGTAAGGATTTCGAAGATTAAAAACCTGGAGGATGATATTGCACTTTCGTTGGCAGCCTTAGGTATCCGTATTATCGCACCAATGCCGGGCAAGGGTACAATTGGTATCGAGGTGCCTAACCAACACCCAGAAATGGTGCCGATGCGCAGCATTCTAAATACCGAAAAATGGAGCCAAACCACTATGGATTTGCCTATTGCATTAGGTAAAACCATTAGCAATGAGGTTTTTATAGCAGATTTGGCTAAAATGCCTCACTTATTGGTGGCAGGGGCAACCGGCCAGGGTAAATCGGTTGGTATTAACGCCATTCTGGTTTCGCTGTTGTTTAAAAAACACCCTGCACAACTTAAATTTGTACTGGTCGATCCGAAAAAAGTAGAGCTAACTTTATTCAATAGAATTGAAAGACACTTTTTAGCCAAACTACCGGGAGAGGCCGATGCCATTATTACCGATACCAAAAAAGTAGTAAATACGTTGAACTCACTTTGTATCGAAATGGATCAGCGTTATGATTTACTGAAAGATGCACAAGTAAGGAATTTAAAAGAATATAACGATAAGTTTGTTAAACGCAAGCTTAATCCAAATAACGGCCACCGCTTTTTACCTTTCATTGTTTTAGTGGTAGATGAGTTTGCCGATTTAATGATGACCGCCGGTAAAGAGGTGGAGGCACCAATTGCACGTTTGGCACAGTTGGCCAGGGCAATCGGTATCCACCTGGTTCTGGCTACGCAGCGTCCATCGGTAAATATTATTACAGGTACCATTAAAGCCAACTTCCCAGCCAGGTTAGCCTTTAGGGTATTGTCGAAAATCGATTCGAGAACCATTTTGGATAGTGGCGGTGCCGATCAGTTAATTGGCCGTGGTGATATGCTTTTATCTACAGGTAGCGACTTAATCAGGCTACAGTGTGCTTTCGTTGATACACCTGAGGTAGACCGGATTTCTGAATATATTGGCAACCAACGTGGTTATGCCGATGCTTATCAACTGCCAGAATATATAGATGAAGCAGGTGAAGGCAGTAAGGCCGATTTTGATCCTAATGAACGGGATAAGTTCTTTGAAGATGCGGCCAGACTGATTGTGATGCATCAGCAGGGTTCTACCTCATTAATACAGCGTAAACTAAAATTAGGCTACAACAGGGCTGGCCGGATTATCGATCAATTAGAGGCAGCTGGAATTGTTGGTCCCTTTGAAGGAAGTAAGGCGCGCGAAGTCTTGTACCCGGATGAATATTCTTTGGAACAGTTCTTGAATAGTATGAATGACAAAGATTAGATTAAACCAATAACAAAAAATCTACTCTAACGTTTCAAAGGAAAAATTTAAAAAAGAAAAGATGAAGAAATTAATTTCAGCATTAATGGTTGTAGTTGCTTTTACAACTTCAACTTATGCTCAAACTGATGCGAAAGCTAAAGCCATTTTAGCTGAGGTGAGTAAAAAATACAAATCGTATAATATTGTAAAAACAGATTTTAGCTTCACTTTGGATAATCCTAAAGCAAAAGTAAAAGAAACCCAGCAAGGTACCTTGTATGTTAAAGCCAATTCTAATAAGTATAAAGTGGCTATGACCAACCAAGAATTGTTTAGTGATGGTAAAAGCCAATGGACTTATTTGAAAAAAGACAAAGAGGTGCAAGTGAGCAATGTAGATAATAGCGGCGATGCCATTAATCCTGCTAAGATTTTTACGGTTTACGAAAAAGGATTTAAATATGTGTATACTGGCGAACAAAAAGCTGGTGCCAAAACTTACCAAATGATTGATTTAACACCTGTTGACGCTAAAAAATCGATTTTTAAAGTACGTTTAAGTATCGATAAAACAGCTAAACAAATTGCAAACGTGGTATTGTTCGATAAAAATGGTAACAAATACACTTACAATGTAAAAACTTTTTCGCCAAATGTAAATGTACCAGAAACTACTTTTGCTTTCGATGCCAAAAAATATCCTGGTGTTGAAGTGGTAGATTTAAGATAATTGTTATTTCCGCCAAGGCGGGATGAAACCTGGAGGTTCAGTTGGAAACAGCTGAACCTTTTTTGTTTTATTGAAATCAGATTTTTAGGTGTATCGTAGAGCACTACTGATTTTTTGAAAAGCTTTGTTAAGTTGCAGCAGTTCAGCCATTCGTTATGGCCCGATTTAAAGTCCTGCTGTGTGGAGCACTTCTTTTTTGAGCATAGTTTAGGTGTCACGCTAGCTTGCTTTAATAACACACAGGTTTTACCGAAGAACGCCGTCAATCCCAAGAGCTGGGGAAATCAAAAAAACAGGTGTAGTAAGGGTAAATCGGCACTAACAAACCTGAAACGCAGTGGTTTTGTGTTCATAAACAATGATTCAAAGCTTTGAAAAGAATTGAACACAAAACGAAGTGCCGCTGTTTTTTTGATGGGCATGGAATTGTGCAAAAGGCTCATTGCTGGATTGACAAAGCGCTTTGGGTACTTTGGCGCTCCAAAGTACCTTGCCCCCGCGGCAGAGAGCGGGAAATTAACATTTGCCCTAAAACTATTTTTTGTTAAATATCAGGAAAATTTAATAGCAGGAAAGATGCTGAAACAAGTTCAGCATGACGATCGCCTTAGTAATATGTACTAAAAAACAAATCCAGGCTAACAATAAGGTCTTACGCGATAGGACATTGTTCAGTATGAGTAAAGCAGATGCAGGACTTTCGCAACCGATTGATCCAGAGTCCTGATTTTCTAAATATTTTAAAAGTGAACATAGTGGTTGATAAATTTTTCATCATGTGTTTATGAATGCTGCGCAGATTTATCTAAGTTTGTTTCCAATGTCATTGCCACTAACAAACCATACTTTAGAGAAATTAGAAACCCTGCTTTTTGCTATGGGCTATAAGGTTCGTTATGAGAAAGGGAACTTTAAAACGGGTTCTTGCCTGCTCGAGCATAATAAGGTTATTGTGGTAAATAAATTTTCAAATCTCGAAGGAAAAATTGCTGCATTGGTAACTTTGGTTAAGCAAACCAATACAGATGAAAACCTGTTAGAAGAAAAACAGCGCCAATTCTACCTTTCCTTACAGCAAACCGAATTATTTTAATGAAGATACAACTCCAACATTACAACTATAGAAAGGAAAGTTTAAGCAGATGAAGGTTACTTTTTTAGGTACTGGTACATCACAAGGCGTTCCTGTAATTGCTTGTAATTGCGAAGTTTGTTTATCTGCTGATAAAAGAGATAACCGCTTACGGACTTCGATATTAATTGAAACAACTGATAAAACCATTGTGGTAGATAGTGGGCCTGATTTCCGTTACCAGCTTTTACGCGAAAAAGTAAAAGATCTTGATGCGGTATTGTTTACCCACGAACACAAAGACCACATTGCTGGTTTAGATGATATCAGGCCGTTTAATTACCTGTTGCATAAGGTAATTGATGTTTATGCAACAGACAGGGTTCAAACGGCTTTAAAAAGAGAGTTCTATTATATTTTTGCCGAGACTAAGTACCATGGTTTGCCACAGATTAATCTGCACACTGTAACCAATGGCGAAAATTTTAAAATTGGCGAAAGTGCCATTATTCCTTTTGAAGTGATGCACCATTTGTTGCCCATTACAGGGTACAGAATTGGCGATTTTACTTACATTACCGATGCTAAAACGATATCGGAGCAAAGCTTTGAAAAAATAAAGGGAACAAAAATATTGGTGTTGAATGCTTTGCAAAAGGAACCACATATTTCTCATTTTACTTTAAGAGAGGCCATTGCCTTTGCCGAAAGGGTAGATGCTGAAACCACTTATCTTACGCACATCAGTCATAATCTGGGTAAACATGCCGATGTAGAAAAGAATTTACCTGAGCATATTCAATTGGCTTACGATGGTTTGAAAATTGAATTGTAAATCATTGTTTCCAAAATCCAAAATTAAATTATATTTGCAGCACAAACCCAGGTGGCGAAATTGGTAGACGCACCAGCTTGAGGGGCTGGCGCCTGTATGGGTGTGGGAGTTCGAATCTCCTCTTGGGTACTTCACCGGAGATCAGGTTTTTTAAATCTTGACTCCGGTTTTTTTATTTCCTATTGATTTGTGCTTTAGTAAAAATGAGGTTTGGCAGACAAAGCTGCCACATTTGATAGTGATAAAAATTATACTAGGTTTTTTCCGACGATAAACTTAAGTTATCCAGTAGATTTAAATGCAACTTTACAGGCAAGCTATAGTAAACGTATCAATAGACCTTCGCTATTTGCATTGTATCCGTTTAATGAGTTAACAGATTTTAATGCACAATATGTTGGTAATCCTAATTTAAATCCATCTTATGCCGATGTTATGGAATTAAGTTTTTTAAAACTGGGGCAAATTCACTTTTAATCCATCCGTATATTACCAAAACAATAAAGACGTTACGCAAGATTATACCTTTAGAAATACCAGCGGAGTTTTTATTACCACTCCAATTAATATCGATGGCGAAACCCGTGGTGGTTTAGAACTTTCGGCTTTGTACAATCCATACAAATTTTTACAATTTAGCATGAAATAAACGTTTACAATTTTAAACAAAAAGGATTTTATGCTAATCAGGATTTCGATTTTTCGGGCAATATTATAACGAGTAGATTAAGTACCCAAGTTAAATTACCTAAAAAATTAAGTTTCCAAGGTAGATACAATTTTAGTGGTGCGCAAAGCAAAACAGCGAGCACCCATAACATAGATTTAGGTGTAAGCAAAACTTTCTTAAAAGATAAAGCAACGCTAATATTTGATGTAGCCAACTTGTTTAACCTCCGCAAATTTGAGACTACCACAATCGGAACAAACTACCTGCTAACGCAAGTTAATAGTCCAAATGCAGCCAGGTATTACAAGTGCGCTTCCCGAATGGTTTTTTATTTTTTGAATAGCGGCCCTGATGGGGTCAATTGCAGCAGGGGGGTATATAAAAAACGGCTCCGTCATTTTTCTGTGGTGATGGCTCACCTAAAACACATTCCTCTGTTACTAAAGTAATTAACAACAAAGCAGGTTAGCTTTGTATATAAATGCCTATTTTTATTTTTTTTGCACGAAATGGCTAAAATTTTTATCGTCGAAGACGAAGCAGAAATACGGGAAGAACTGATACAATTAGTTAGTGCGCGGACTCATGATGGTATCGTAGGGGCCTGCGGCTCGGTAAAAGAAGCATTACTACTCATCCCATCTGCGGCTCCGGATATTATATTGATGGATATAGAACTTTCTGATGGCCATAGTTTTGAGATATTGGAACACCTTCCTTCAACACCTTTTTCGGTAATTTTTGTAACTGCCTATGAGCATTATGCGCTACGTGCCATCAAGGCGGGGACATTGGATTATCTATTGAAGCCCGTAAAGGAAAAGGAATTGTATGATGCCCTCGATAAAGCCAGCTTGCGACCTAATGTCTTGCATGCGGTACAAAAGGAAATCCTCTTCGATAAGCAATCGACAATGTTGGTATTGAAAACCCTTAATGAAACGTATTTTGTGCGCCATTCCGATATTCTATATTGTAAGGGAGATGGTGGCTATACTACCTTCTTTTTATTTGATGGCAGAGAAATTACAACAAGTACAACACTCAAAGAATATGAAACCTTGTTGCCGGAAGGTTTGTTTCTGAGAATTCATAAATCTTTTCTGATTTGTCTAAACTTTATTATTTCATACCATCATGATGGCTTTGTTTTTTTACAAGGTGGTATACAAGTGCCTGTATCTACCCGTAAGAAAGATTTATTGATGCAAAAAATGACAATTAATAATGCATAATAAACCCTTGAAGGTCTCCTACCTAATCTCTATTTGGCTAATCATTACCCTATTTATCAGCTGCGGGGAGCCTTCCTCACCGCGAATAAATCAAAGCCAGTTACTGGATAGCTTATTTGAGCAGATAAAACTAAGTAAACAGCCTAAAAAAGCAATACCACAACTACAACAATTAATAAAAGAAAATCAAACGGATAGCTCCATACTTAGTCGGGCTTATTTTTACCTCAGCTATTGCTTACTTAAAAATAAACAAGATTCTGCTTCGTTTGAAGTGGCCCAAAAAGCTTTAAATATATTGCCTTTGTCGGAAAAGAATGGAGCCCAGGCAGCTACCAATTTCTATTGGATGGGCTATCTTGAGCAAAAAAAAGCGCAATATTATGCGGCAACTTATTACTACACACAAGCGGCATATCTTATTGATGCAGGCAATTTGAAGCTCAGTTTTCCAAAATCTTCCGGTTTTATTTTATTATGGGCATCACAACTAAACAGTTTCAATAACAGATTGGATTTATCTAATAGATTTGCCAGGAAAATGCTCTTTCTTTTGAAAAAAGATACCAGTATGTTGGCAAAAGACTTGTCTATATCCGCGAATTTATTGCTTTCACTAGGGTATTTAGATAAGAAAGGACTGGCTAATGACTCCGTTCGATTATATTTAAATCAGGCCACAGAAATAAAAAAGAAAATCAAACTTGCCCGTATAGATTACAATTATTATATATCAAAAGCAAAAATATTTTACGAGGGTAAAGAATTAGATTCTGCCCTTTACTATCAATTAAAAGCCTATAAAGCAGATACCTCCAATGCTTTTATGGCCTACAACAACCTATTGGGCATTTATGTAAACAAGCATCAATTGTCAAAAGCACGTGTGGCAGAGCGTGAAGTTACCAAGCGGTTAAGCCAATTTGATGCAGATGATTACCTGATGTATCTGGAAAATAAGATCGCGT
Source organism: Pedobacter kyonggii (assembly GCF_004310665.1). Lineage (GTDB taxonomy): Bacteria > Bacteroidota > Bacteroidia > Sphingobacteriales > Sphingobacteriaceae > Pedobacter > Pedobacter kyonggii. The sequence continues at coordinate 34,829 of NZ_SIXF01000004.1, forward strand.
TTGCTATCGTTCGTGGCGATAATAAAAAGGCGCAATCGTCATTTGAAGAGTATGTTCAAAAAAAGAAAGAGAGAGAAGAAAATGAAAACCGAAAAGCAGCAAACGAAATATCTTCGCTCTATAAAACAGTGCAAAAAGACCAACAAATTGGTGCATTAAACAAAAACATAGATAAGATAACGGGACAATTGGAGTTGAACAGGCTCTGGTTGGCGGTGATTATCCTTTTTTCAGGATTGCTATTTGCGATGATATTATTACTGTTTTTAGACCGAAGGAGAAAAGAACTCATTACCGAAAATAAGCAGGTTTCAGATCTTAATATCAAACTTGAATTGGAACAAAGGTTGTTGCGGAGCCAAATGGACCCTCATTTTATTTTCAATTGCTTAGCGAGTATTCGTGCTTTGGTTCGGCAAGAAAAAACTCAGGAGACACTCACTTACCTGGATCATTTTTCCGTTTTGATGCGAGAGAAACTAACGGAAGGTAAACAACGAAATATTGACTTGAAATCTGAAGTGGACTTTCTGGAAAACTATTTAAAGTTGCAGCAAATGAGGATGCCAGGCAAATTCGACTATGTATTTGAATTGGACAATGAGGTTGCCAATATGTTTGATGAAATAGAGATTCCGGCAATGTTGCTTCAGCCATTTATAGAGAATTCTATTTTACATGGATTTAAAAACATCAGTTATAAAGGTTATATACACGTATCAATGGCCATTAACAATGAGGTTTTAAAGATTATCATTAACGACAATGGAGTTGGTTTGGATACCACTGATAAGCCGCCCCATACTTCGCGTGCCACCCAAATTGTAACAGAACGAATTCAGTATTTACAAACTGAAGGTTTAGGAGAGGCTAGCCTGTCGATGAATTCCCAAGTGGATGCTCCTGGTACAATTGTCACTTTACGGATTCCGGTTTAAGTGTAGCGCTCGTTAACTGAAAGGCAGCACTTCTTTATCGCCTTGTCCACCTTAGATTTTATTTCTTTTATTTGTTTTTTAAGTAATTTTTTGACTTAAAATGATCTGCTGCGCTTATAGATTTCCAGCAATCCCGATGCCATTTGAAACAAAAAATAGATATGATGAAAACAATTATTTTAACTGCATGTATTGCGTTTGCAAGCCTAAGTTTAGTATCTGCAAAAGCAAAAATCCCTATTTGTCTTCCCTGCGAATCCATCGAAACTGTGCAGGAATTACCTACAGATTCTGAAATTCAAAAATTGGCCGGACAAAAAGTAAACCTATCTTATGCTAATAAAGAATATGGCATTTTTGGGATGTCTATTTGGAACACTAATGGAAGATTTGTATTGAGTGACATTTCAAATAATATGTATTTTGAAATTGATCCCCAAGTAGCTAAAATATTAAAAGAGAAACATGATTTTGATGCGAAAACTGCAGAAAATCCTTTATCTTTTTGGAAAAAAGCAGGAGGAAAACTTGTTTTCTTAGTTATAATAGCATTACTAATTTGGGCAAGTATTCCTTCAAAAAACAAAACTAAAGACGTAGAACCAACTAATATTTAAAATAAGCATCTTTTATGAATCCAATATTCTTAATTCCTGCAGTATTAGTAATTGCCGGTGTGTGTTTTATGATCTACATGAACAAAAAACACCAATCAGCAAAATCAGAAATAGACTTAGATTTTGAAAGAAATAAATATGATGTTTACAAACAAGAGCTTTTAGCACAAGATTTCCCGCAAATAAAGCAATGGATGAAAGGAAAATCAATAGATGCCTATACCTCTGCATCTGTACCTCAATCTACAACAAATAAAGTTCAGGGTGTTATAAGTGACGGCATAAAAAACGTAGCACTCTCTGCAATTGGTGTAAAACTTAGACGTATAGAAACCGAATGCTTTTGGGTGTTAAGCGGCAGTGATTTACATTTTTTTAGCACCAATACTGTTGGCGAATTAGATGAACATATAGTTTTTGACAATTTCAGAATTGAAGAAGCAACGCTTCGGTATGGAGGTATATTAAAATCACAGTTAGGTGTTTACTTAAAGTCTTCGGAAGAGTATTTACCAAAAACACATATTATCACATTTAACATCGATGGTGCTCCTTTGTCACTTGAAGTTCATGACAGACTAAATTATGTACCAGACCCAACGGATATTTTAAACATGAACAAACAGTTAATGACAAGAGTTAAATATCAAATAGTGGGTGAAAAATTTGTGAAAATATTGCAAGACAAGTTCCCAAACCTCCAGGTAGCATAATTGTGTGAGCATATTTTCGAAATTTATTAAGGCCTTTAAGAATCTAAGACTAAACGATAAAAATGTAGTAATTGGCCTGCAATTAGATCATCTACTAATTAGTTCAATGTATGCAGAACAACAATCTGCCTATCTTAACTCTTACGAAACGGGGCTTGATAAAGGCACATTGAAAACAATTCTAGAGGATTATTGGGAGATATTTGACAAAGATGATGCAATTGAAGTTCTTTCAGATCTGCAAAACAGAAATCAAGACGAGTATTTAGATATTGTGTATAATGCCTTTGAGAATAGGGAAAATTATGTAGCTATTTTAAAATCTAATCTACCAGATGATGACGACGTTTTTAAACACTATGTGGGAATATATCGAAACTTAAGCAATGCTGTACCTGAGCTTGTAGAACAGAATGTATTCCAGGATTTCTCAGCTATTAAGAATATAAGAGATACTGCCTGGAATTATGGAAGAGGTGCATTTTTATCACGCTGTTGTTATGAAGAAGGCTATATTTCTGAAGTAGAACTGATTGAATATTTACAGAAATCACATACAGGGCTAAGAGACTATTGCAGAACCTGGAAAGAATACACAACCAGTTATATTTTCGGAAGAGCAATTTGGGGTGGTTCAAACAACGATGGAATGATACAGATTGCAGACGATCTGCTGAATAGTGAAAAAAGCCCATTGAAAAACAAAATCTATTTGTAAAAAATGCCGGTCAGCCTCTACAATTTGGTAATAATAGAGGTTGACCGGCAATAGGTAGTATCATTAATCTGAATCAATCTCTTTTTCGTACTTCGATTCCCGGTTCAGAATTTATAGTTCCCAAACGATTACTCCTTCAACAGAAAAAAATCACATTAGATCGCAATTGGGTTAAAAATGAAATTCAATATGAAATTTAGACTTTTAATTTTGTGCTTAGTGATCCTTGGCTGTGAAACAAAAAGAATGGAAACAGTAGATAAAAAGTTTTCTATTGGCAACATAAATAATTACAAAGAAAATGACACTGCATTTATAAGTTTGAAACGGAATATGGAAACCGATGAAATGGAATGCGGGGAAAATAATTGTTTGATAAATATTGAATTTACAGAAAACATCCCCAAAATAAGTATTGACCAAAGTTTGGGGATTTATATTTCTAAAACGGGAGATTTAAATGACGATAAAGCAAATGAAATAATAATTTTTTCTCGAACCAATGAAGGTTCCTGGAATAATATTTCAGTCTGGTCGTTTAAAGGCAGAAAGTGGAATGAAATGGCAAAAACTAGAGCATTATATCAGAAAATCTAGATTTTGAAAATAGGATAACTAAAGAAGACGGCCGGTAATCTTAAGCGATTGAATTAAACCCTCCTGAAGAACGAGGTTAAAGTTAAGAATGGCCGGGCTACCTGGAAATGTTCCCGAAATTTCAGCAGTAAATACCGGACCCTTTTCACTTTCCCTATAACTAATCGGTTTTAAAGTAGTTTGATACTGTTGGTTCGAATTTTCAATCCATTTTTGAATTGCTGCCCTTCCAATATGGTTCTTTCCCTCGTCGAATACTTCGGCATTTTCTGAAAAAAGTGAGGAATAAGCTACAGCATCATGGTTGTTTTGCGCTTCAATTAGGTCTGTTATAAATTTTGGTAAGTTCATGATATTTATTTTTAGATTAACTTATTGTTGTACAAATTTCGGTGGTACTGGCGTGATGCACAAGTAAGGCATTACGATTCGAATAGGGAAAAATTTATCCGTATTGTTTCATTAATGGCCTACATGTATCTTTGTTAGATGTATGAGAAAAAAACTTTTCCCAATCTGAACTGTGGCCTCGATTTAGTTGGAGAGGTGCTTTATGGCAAATGGAAAATGCGGTTGTTGTGGTTTATCAACGAGGGTTACTTACGCCCGAGCGAGCTGCAACGTAAAATACCAGATGCAAGTCGTAGGGTAATCAATATTCAGCTAAAAGAGCTTGAGGACCATGAATTGGTTATCAGAACAATCTATCCTGTGATGCCACCAAAGGTAGAGTACTCGCTTACTGCGTTTGGCAAAACCTTGATCCCGGTGATCGCGGCTATTGGAAATTGGGGAGATGAGTATCAGGACAGTTTGAAGCGTGTGATTCTGAAAGGATATCCGCAGTTGGCCTGATTTTTTCTGAGTGAGTATCAGCTAAATTATGCCCAGGTTGATTTCGGTCAGTATTTTAAACTCATTCCAAATGCAACCCAGGCTGGTATTGTTGTAATTTTAAACGGTGGGTATGGTACCTCCATCAATTACAAATTCGGTTCCGGTAAGATAACTTGCCCTTGGCGAAACAAGAAACCCAACCATTTCTGCTACATCTTCTGGCATGGCAGGTCGGCCGTATGGAATGCCGCCAAGTGCATCCATTACACTTTGTGTGGCCTGTTCTATCGAAATTGCTTTGGTTTGCGATATGCGTTCCATCATTCGCTTTGAGCTATCTGTCATGATCCAGCCCGGAGAAACCGTTAAAACCCGAATTCCTTTTGGAGCAACTTCATTAGAAAGGCCTTTGCTGTAATTGATCAGTCCGGCCTTTGCCGCCGCATAGGGTAGTGTGCTTTCATATAATGGAAGTTTGCCTTGAATAGATGCGATATGGATAACCAAACCTGTTTTTTGTCTGATCATTTGCGGCAAAAATGCCCTGTCTAATCTTACTGGCGCTAAAAGATTGGTTTGCAATGTTTCTTCCCAGTGTTCATCGGTTAAATTAGCAAAACCACCCGCTGGAGTTTCTGAACCACCAAGGCTATTGATCAGGATGTCGAGCCTGTCAAATTTTGATAATACCTCCGTTACTACTTTTGCTGTTCCAGTAGGCTTGCTCAGGTCTGCCGAAATAAAATACAGCTTTTCATTGGGCTCTTCAGGCGGGTTTCTTGCAGTAATGATTACTTGTGCCCCGGCTGCCAGTAGCCTTTCGGCAATTGCTTTTCCGGTGCCTTTGGTTCCCCCTGTTACCATGGCAATCTTGCCAGATAGTTCGTTGTTGAAATTAAATTCCCTTTCCATTGTATATATTTTATACAAAATTCAGGTATACTATAGTTTCCTACAAGTACGGTATTACGATTCAGATAGCGTAAAATTTATCCCTATGCAATTGTTATTTCCGTAATTGCTTTAATTGAATATTTCCGAGATATTTGCTTTGGTATTATTAAGTATGCCACGTAGAATACGATAAAAATACAATCCTGCTTTAATAATGGGTTAGAATAAGCATGATAAATCTCCTTTATGGGAAAAATGTACAAGATTGTTGTCCGTTTGTCCATTCCCTGGGGTTGGCGTTCTCCCCATCTTTGTATTGTCAATAAACAACAAATCATAAACATTTAAAAAACTATAATCATGAACAAATTAACAGTAAAAGACGGTACAGAAATTTATTTCAAAGATTTAGGAACAGGACAACCAATTTTCTTTCACCACGGATGGCCACTATCATCAGACGATTGGGATGCACAAATGATGTTTTTCCTGGAACAAGGATTTAGGGTTATTGCCCACGATAGAAGAGGTCATGGTAGATCTACTCAAACTTACCAGGGCAACGATATGGATACTTACGCAGCTGATGTTGCAGAACTGGTTGAGTTTCTGGATTTAAAAGATGTTATCCATATCGGACATTCGACAGGTGGTGGCGAAGCGATAAGATATGCTGCAAAATATGGTAAAGAACGTGTATCAAGGGTGGTGTTAATCAGTGCCATCACACCTTATATGATTCAGGATGAAAACAACCCTGAAGGTGTTCCTTTGGCTGTTTTCGATGATATTCGTCATAATACAAGATTTAATAGACAGCAGTTTTATCATGACATCACCTTCCCATTTTATGGTTACAACCGTGAAGGTGCCGATATTAAAAAAGGAATTCAGGACAATTGGTGGAGACAGGGAATGATGGGTGGCATTAAAGCGCATTATGATTGTATCAAAGTATTTTCAGAAACTGATTTTACCGAAGATTTGAAAAGTGTAGAATTTCCGGTGCTTGTTTTGCATGGCGATGACGACCAGATAGTGCCTTATGAAACCACAGCAGTTAAAGCTGCGCAGTTGCTTAAAAACGGAAAACTGATTGTATATCCTGGATTTTCTCACGGCATGCCAACTACAGAAGCTGCAACCATTAACAAGGATATACTTGAGTTTATCAAAGCGTAATCAGATAAAAAGTGTATCAATCAAATCAGCTAAGAGGCGGTATCAATATTTTGATACTGCCTCTTTTTTTGTTTTCAGCGTTTAGTGTTATGTCAAAAATTCAATTGCTTATCAACTGAAATAGGTATGATGCTTGAATTTAATTCTAATGTTGGGAAAAATGTACAAGATTGTTGTCTGTTTATCCATTCCCTGGGCCTGGCGTTCTCCCCATCTTTGTATTGTCAACAAACAACAAATATTTCAAACATTAATTTTTAAAAAAAATAACAATGAAAAATCTAATCTTAATCGCAAGTCTAATCATCACTTTATTAACAAGCCAATTCGCTTTTTCACAAAGCAAAAGAGTCCCAGCTTCAGCCGGAAGGGCGGAATATATCGAAGTTGAGCCAGGTGTAAAACTTCACGTAACCGATCTTGGCGAAGGTCAACCAATTGTATTGATCCACGGATGGCCACTTAGCGATGAAATGTACCAATATCAATATCAGTATCTGGTAAGGAAAGGTTTCAGGGTAATCGGCATTACACTACGTGGTTTCGGTAAATCTGATAAACCTTATGGAAAGTACAATTTCGATGTTTTTTCTGATGACATTTATGCCGTTCTCCATACCTTAAAAATAGAGAATGCTGTACTGGGTGGCTTTTCTATGGGTGGTGCCGTTACCATTCATTATGTAAACAAGTATAAATCTGCACATGTGAGCAAACTTGCACTATTTGCTGCAGCTGCCCCATCATGGAAACAACGTGCAGATTACAATTACGGAATATCTGAGGAAGGTGCTGCAGCACTGATCAAACAAACCATGACCAACAGAGAAGATCTGATAGGTGGATTAGGTGCGGCATTTGCGGCCAAAGGTACCACACTTCAAAAAAATACAGAGAAATGGCTTGAAAATATCAACTTATCTGCAAGTCCGTATGTAGTTACCGAATCTATCAGTGCCCTTGGCGATCTTGATTTGCGTCCGGTGCTTAAGAACATAACCATCCCCGTAGCTATATTTCAAGGTGCAAAAGATCAACTGATTGATTTTGCCTTGGCTGAGCAATTGCATAAAGGCTTAAAAAACTCATACATTGTGAAATTCGAGAACAGCGGACACGCACTTTTTGTAGAAGAGATGGATAAATTCAACTCAGAGCTTGAGCAGTTTGCCCAAAAATAATTATAAGATAAAGATTACTTGCGGGTTTAAATGCCCGCAAGTAATTTTTGCTTTAACCAAATATTGAAATCGTCACCAATAATGGTAATTTTATTTTTTAATCCATTTTATTAACTCTTTCATGAAACAAAGCATTTTTGATGTAAACCTTAAAACCATCGGCATGGTAAATGTTGATTTAGAAAGTGTTGAGGCCATCAATTCCGAAGCATACAAATCCTATATCAAGGTGCTTTATCTTAATGAAGGATTTGAAATAAAAGTAGACTTCAACGTTTATCACACTACCAGTCCAACGTTGTTCTTTATCAGTCCAAATCAGGTACTCAGCATCGAAAAACTTGGTGAGCAATCAGGTCGCCTGGTGTTCTATAACCGCGATTTCTATTGTATACAATTGCATGATGAAGAAGTTGCCTGCGATGGACTCCTGTTCAATAACATCAATAATATGCCAATGACGGTGATACCCCAGCAGGATGCAACATTTATTGAATACCTGTTTTCCAGGATTGAGGATGAATTTGAACTGAAGGATGGATCGCTGGAAGAAATGATCAGGACTTACCTTAAACAGCTTTTGATCAAGTCTACCCGGTTATGGAAGGTGCAACACCTGGAAGGGGTGATGGCCACCAGACCGAACAATGACCTTGAGTTCTTTAGGAAGTTTACCCAATTGGTCGAAGCGAACTTTAAGGAAAAGCATAATGTTGCCGATTACGCTGATCTGCTGGTGATAGCCCCCAAAACCCTTACGCATAGGTTCAAGCGGCTTAAGCTTCCTCAGCCGAACGAAATCATCAAAAATAGGATTATCCTGGAGGCAAAAAGATTGCTTATACATACAGACAGAACGGCAAAGGAGATTGCCTATTCCCTGGGGTATGACGATCCTGCCTATTTCAGCAGATTGTTTTTTATCAAGACCGGAGAACCTCCATCTGGCTTCAGGTCTAAATACTTAAGTATACACGAATCAAAACAGATTTAATCTTCAATGATCTTTTTATGTCATCGAGTAAAAATAGAGCACTTTTGTTAGGCGTTGAGGCAGCGCTAAAAGAAAAATCAAATAATTTAACATGAAAACTAAGCTTATTGTATTGATGTTCGCCCTTATTTTAACATCGGTGAAAACCTTTGCCGGTTGGTATAATACTTACAATTATACGGGTTTAATCGACAGGTATCCGGTTACTTTATCTTTTCAGATAAAAGAAGGCTATTTTGGTGAACCTGCCAAAAAACACTATAATGTTATTGGGGTATATAAATACGATAAACTTAATCATCCTATCAGGCTTGAGGGCGTTTTTAACCAAAGTACCCAAGAGATTAAAATTTATGAAATTGGGACTAATGATAGGGTTTCGGCCACTTTTCATCTTCATTTTTCACCTCAGCAGCTCACGGGTAGCTGGAGCCGTGGTAAAAGTAAACTGAAGGTAAATCTCCGGCTTGTAAACAGACTCAGTGATCTCTCAGATGAGGCCTTCGATAATATCCAGATCCTTCAGTTTCCGTCTTTGCAGCATTACTATTTTATCGGTGTTTATGCTAAAAAGAGCAAATCTACCGAAGCACACATGCGCGAATTAAAGATCATCAATAAGGAAACTAATAAAATCTTTCAGACATTTAATTTTGAACATATCGAAACGCCCACAGGCAATGTTATGACCATCATTTACGATAACATTACCACAGGGAAAGACAATAATTTTTTGATCTCCAATCAGATCGGCAGGGTTGGTGGATACCTTAACGTGAATTTTAATATAAAGAACAAACAGTTTGTTCTAAATCCGGAACCGGTTGCAGAAGGGTTGTAAAGGCTGAAAAATGTAATGCTTTTAATTCGCGCTTATTAGCATATTTCTGATATTTTAGTTGGCTGATATTAAATGACAAAGAATATTACTGCTAGCGTGGTTACTTAATGGTATTAGCCAATTGATTTAAAATGATTAAAGTAATTATTATAGATGACCATCCTATTGTATCTGACGGATTGAAAAATCTGCTTACTAACCATGATGATATGGAAGTAATAGCCTGTTACGGTAATGGGCATAGGGGTTTGGAGGGGATAAACAATTTAAAGCCAAATGTGGTATTGCTTGATATTAGCCTGCCAGATATAAGCGGCGTAGAAATATGCAAACAGGTAAGAAAAACCGATAATCAAGTTGGTATTATTGCGCTGAGCATGCATAATGAACGGCCTGTAATTAAAAGTGTTTTACAAAGCGGTGCAAATGGTTATGTTCTTAAAAATTCTGTAGGTCAAGAGATCATATTGGCCATTCAGACCATTATAAGTGGCCAAAAATACCTGTGCACTAAATCGAAAGAGATTATGTACAGCCCACAAAAAGGCAATTTGGTAGAAATACCACACATTACCCGTAGAGAAAAAGAAGTACTGGAGCTGGTAGGCAAAGGGCTAACCACAGGGCAAATAGCCACACACTTGTTTATCAGTCCTCATACGGTAGAGAGCCACCGTAAAAATCTGATCGAAAAATTTGAAGCAGCCAGTATGTCGGCAGTGGTAAACCGAGCTATAAAGTATGGGCTGATATAATGAAAAATCTTCTTATTGATAATCCATAAGATAGGATAGTAACGAGTAAATTGCTTATGTTAAAGATCTAAGGAAATAGTCGTTAAGCAGTAACATTTAATTCTATATTAATAGAAGTGCCTGGTTTATTTTCGGCCGATAAAATTTCCATTTCACCATCTAAATAGGCTACCCTGTTTTTTATATTCTGAATGCCCATGCCTTTAGTTAAATAGGCGGGATCAAAACCCTTGCCATCATCTTCTATGGTAATATAAAATATATTATCGTTTTGCGAGCACTGCAACAAAATGTTTTTTGCCTCTGCGTGCTTAACGGCATTGTGCATTGCCTCTTGTATAATGCGATATATGCTAATTTGCTGTTGTGGCAAAAATGCATGTTTAGCGCCCAGGTATTTAAAATCAATGTTCAGTTTTTCAGATGTTAGCGATGCGCACAAACCCCTTAATGATTCCTCCAGCCCAAATTTGAGCAACATTTCTGGCATCGTATCGTGCGCTATCCGGCGCAGTTCATTTATCGAACCTTCCATTTGATCCATGATTTGGTACAGTTCAGCATCATCGTTGTTTTTATTTTTTGAGGCGTAATGAGAAAGATTGATCTTGATTCCCGCAAGTGTTCCGCCTAATCCATCGTGCAAATCGCAGGCAATCCTGTTCTGTTCCTCTTCTTTGGCATTTAACATGGCCTGAACAATTTTTATTTTTTGCTTGCGGTCAAAATCTTCTATTTGTTGCCGGTGGTTTAAATCTTTTTGTATCGTTAATTTTTTACTGCTCCTATAAAAAAGCCATCCCAAAATGGCAACGATCAATAAAAACAAACAAGCTATACCAAATAACCAGCTTAATAGCTTGCTGTTTTTTGCCGATAGGTTTGCTTTTTCATTTTCGGCATTAAGGGCAATTATTTTTTTCTCTTTTTCTGCTGTTTTAAATTTTACTTCAAGTGCACTTATTTTTTGTTCAACCTCCTGGGCATTTATACTATCCTTTAATTTGCTATATTTTTTAAGCCAGGTATAGGCCATTTTACTGTTGCCTAATTTGCTGTAGGTTTCTGACAGTTCAAGGTAATAAATCAAATCATCCGAAGAGTGCTTATGTATAACAAGACCTTCTACATTTTTTCTTAAAACTGCTAAAGCTTTTTGATATGCTTTTTGCTTTGTGAACAGCCGATACATCTCTAAAGATAAATTTCGCTCCATATTGTATTCTTTTGATTGTACAGCGAGCGCTTCCCCCTTTTTTAAAGCCTGCAATGCTTTGCCATATGCTTTGACTGCTGTATAATATGTTCCTTCTACTACATAGAATTTCATATAATTTATGGGGCTTGTAGTTTTAACAAGAAAAGCTTTAGCCTTGCCTAATTCTTTTTTTGCAGGTAATGTGCTGTTTTGAAATAAATAATTTCGACTAAGACTGATGTGGTTTTGGTACAATTCATTAATATATACGGTGGGTTGTTTTTCTAATAACGAAATAGACAACTGGAGATATTCCGCTGCTTTGTCGTATTGTTGGCAATCCATAAATATCATCGCTATATTATGATAATTCACCGCCAGATGCTGAACATTGCCTGTTTTTTTTACCAGGGGAATCACTTTGTTTATGAAAATATCGATAGACGTAATGGAGTTGTCTTTTATACTGAATTCTAAAATGGCATATTTAGACCAACATTTGCTTCTGAAAAGAAATGCCTCTTTACTGCTAAATTTCGATAGCTGTTTGTCGGCCTCCAAATAGTTTGTTTCACTTTTTGAACCATTTGTCGAAAAATAATATCCGCCCAGATAATAATAGTAAAGCGCTTTAACATAAGGATATTTATCTCCATATTTTAAACCTTTTGCAAGGAAGTTTTTAGATTTTAAGGTATCGCTGTTTGACCAATAATCTGATAAAAGGAATAATGAACGAGCTTTTACACTATCAGATTTGGTAGTTGCCAAAAGTTTCAACAAACTATCAGGGTAGCGTACATCGGTTATGGGCAATTGCGCAAATGATAGGTAAACGCAAACCATAAATAAACAGGATAGAGCGGTTTTTTTCATTAAAAGCACGTAGATGATGAGTGTCAAACATAGCTAAAACTATACAATTCAGCTATAATACCTGATAAACTTTTCTACTGTTCATTTCGAAACAAACATGGCAATAAAATTAAATATCCCCGAAATCAGGGATATACACAGATATGTTCTAGTCTAACTTTGGATATCATATTATAAGGTGATTAGAAATTTAAAAAAGCCGGCAGAACCGTTAATTTATAATTGTAATAATGAGCCAATAAAACTTTGAAAAAATGATGAACAAAAGAATACCAAAAATACTGTTGGTTAAAATGTTGCTTTTAAGTTGTAGTATGATGGGCTATGCACAGAAAACCCCAGAATGGGTTCTTCCTGCTACTCCTTTTAATGAAGCAGAAACGGCCAAATTGATGGAAAAAGGAACGGCTACCATACAGGGAACTGCCACATTGAAGAAAAAAGGAAAAGATAATTTTGGTGTTAAGGGAAGCCAGATTTTGCTATTCCCAGTAACACCTTATTTTACTGAATTTTTGGAGTTGAAGAAAAAATTTAATAGCCGTAAAAAACAGGCCTCTATGAGTCCTGTTGCATTTACTTACCGGGTAGAAGGCAGATTTTTGGATGATAAAGGAACGTTTCAGTTTACCAACCTAAAACCAGGAAAGTATTATGCAATTAGCTGGATAGCCTTTGCCAGGCAAAAAACAGTTGCTGTTCAAACCGGCACAAGCACTTCTTATAATGTATATGGATATGCTTTAGGCTCGTCGCCAATTTATGAAGATCAGCATTACGATGTTTTTATTGAAAATGAAGTACATGGGTTTGTTGAAGTTAAAGAAGCAGGCGCAGTAGTAAATGTAGTGGTGAGCAATTAAAGGAGAAAAATAATGAAGAAAAGATATTTCTATTGGTGCCTCATCATTATTGGGGTGATAGTACCTTTTGGCGCTTTTGCCCAAACGATAAAAATTCCAGATCCAAATTTTAAGAAGAAGTTGATCGTTCTGGGGATAGATCTTAATGGAGACGGCGAAATTCAGCTTGCTGAAGCACAAAAAGCAACTAAGCTCAGTTTAGACCAGGCAGGTATCAGTTCGTTGGTGGGGATTAAAAGTTTTACGGACCTAAAAGAGCTAAGCTTTTGGAATAACCAGGTACAGGTACTGGATCTGGAAGGAATGAAAAACCTGGAAAATATTTTTGGCTACAACAACCAGATTCAGCGCGTTAACCTTAAGGGATTGATAAACCTCAAAAATTTATACATCCATCAGAATCAAATCAGTGTAATAGATTTTACAGGACTACAAAAGCTCGAAGATATAAATATGCTACAGAATGCAGTTAGTAAAGTGAGCATTTCAAATCTTCCAAAACTTGTGCGTATTGAGTTTCAAAAAAACAGGCTAACCGAGTTTAAAGTAACAGGATGCCCTGCGGTAAAACTGATCAGGTTAGCTGAAAATCAATTAACAAAATTAGATTTTAGCAAGTTTAAAGATCTTGAAGAATTGTCTCTTAGAGATAATCCTTTGGTTGAACTCGATATATATGGCTTAAGAAAACTTAAAGAGTTAGATTGTTCATACACCCTCTTAACCAATGTTAATATGAGCGGAACCGTAAGTTTAGGCAGAATGGAATGGTAAAGTTTCTCGAAATTTTCTGCTAACATGTGAAGAACAATCTCAATAAAAATCATAAAGATCAATTTCATATTTGCCAGCTTTTTTGATCATCGCTTAATTGAAGGTACTTGCGAATGCGCCTTTTATCTAAGTAATAAACTTAAAAAAGGGCCTTGCGAATATATTTTGGCAAAGAGAATGATGTTGCAGAACAATGCAGTTAAGTTGCAGCCATGCTCAATGATGTTAAGTTAAGCGTTTTTAACCACAGATGCACACAGATAAACACGGATTTTCATATCTGTGTGCATCCTTCCTATCTGTGGTTAAATTATTATTGCTTGTGCAGGATGCCTAACTTAATAACATAAGCCTAACATTTTTTCTCCTTCGATACCATAAGCATTGCAAATGGTTTTGGCATTCTCCACTTAAGTTCAGAGATCAGCGTTGCCAAAAATATCATTCCACCTCCAATCAATAACCTTGATGTAATTTCTTCTCCCAAAATAAAGTGTGCTGCAAAGGCGCCGAAAATGGGTTCGAAAAGATAGATAATGGACACCCTTTCGGCGCTAATGTACTTTTGAGAAATATTCGATATGGTGTACATATATGCCGTTGAAAATAGTGCGCAAAAAATAATACCAATCCAAAATGTTTCTTGCTGAGGAATCCAGGTGGTGTTTCCTTGAATAAACGTTAATAGAAAGGTTAATAAGGCGCAAGTGGCAAACATAGGCACAATGGTAGGGATAATGTCGCCTGCCATCGATTCCTTTTCAATCTGGATGAGATATATGGCAAAACAAAAAGCACCGATAATGGTATATAAATCTCCGGTTCCAATACTGAATTTATCAGTAACCGATATTACAAAGAGACCAATTAGCGCTGTAAATGCCGCAATCCATATTTTTAATGCTGCAGGTTTTCGATAAATAGCAAGTTTAATCACCGGGATCATTACAACGGTTATTCCCGCTACAAATGAACATTGCGATGCTGATGTATGTGTAATACCCAGTGTTTGCAAATAAATGCCAAGTACCAGCGGAATAGCTAAACTAGCGCCTGTTTTAATAGCGGTTGAATCGAGTTTCTTTACGTGTTTCCAAAAAATAACCGATAAAACCATTGTGGCGAGTAAAAAACGGTAGAACAAAAACAGAACAGGCTGGTGCTGTCCGATAGCAAGCTTGGTAACAGAAAATGAAATTCCCCAGAACGCGGTACCCAGTATCAATAAAATCAAAAAGAGGTTTCTTTTTTCCATCAGGATACTTTTAATTCATTATCGTTAAGCAATACTTTTTTCATCATCAGATCTGTTTGTTCATCATCTCCAAGCCAAAACTTATGTTTGCCAAAAGGGGTAAAGCCATTTTTTTCGTAAAATCTTAATGCCCTGTAATTTTCTTCCCATACGCCTAGCCATACATAACTGGCTTGCATTTCAAGCGCAATATCAATGGCTTTTTGATACAGTAGCTGACCAACTTTTTGACCGTAAAATGCCTTCAAAAGGTAAATCCGCTCAATTTCAAGCGCATCAAGGTTTAGTTTTTCGGTTTGCGCTTGCCCGGTGTTGATCTTTAAATAGCCAATAACTTTTCCTTCATGCATCGCAAAATAAAACTGAGAATCCTGATTACTTAGTTCCGCTTTCAGTTTTTCATCCGAAAATCCTTTTTCGAGGTAATCTTTCATATTTTCCTCAGTGTTTACATCTGCGAAAGCTTCAGAAAATGTTGTTCTCCCAATCTCCTGTAATTTTTTGATATCAGCTGGTGTTGCCCTTTCGATTATGATCTGCTCCATGGCACGAATGTAATAACTCTTTAAATGTAATAAAATGCTATTTTTTCATTTATTAATGCGTATTTTGCATTAATGGATCTTCAGCGAATCAAGTATTTTTTGGCCCTGGCAGAACAACTTCATTATTGGAAAACGGCTGAAAAGGTAAATATCACGCAGTCAGCCTTAACCCGCCAAATTCAGTCGCTCGAAAATGAATTGGGCCTGCAGCTTTTCGAACGTAATAAACGTAATGTGAAGCTCACCCCAGCGGGTAAATTTTTAAAAGAAAAATGGGAAGTGGAGTTAAGTGAGCTCGAATATATCCATCAGTTTGCAAAACAGATCCATTTAGGTGAGCGGGGAACCATTACCATTGCACATCCCGATTCCATATCGGCTTCTATCATGCCCGATATTTTGGCCAAGATAACGCAAGCATTTCCGCAGCTTCAAATTAAGTTGGTACAGGTTTTATATGAAAATCAACTGGATTTTCTAAAGAACTATAAGATTGATCTGGCCATTACGAGGGATATTACCAGTGAGCAGGGGATTAAATCAAAAAAGATATACTCCGATCACCTGGCGCTGGTGGTTCCGTTAGCACATTCTTTTAAACGATTTGAGGATTTATCTACGGAGAGCCTTAAAGCCCAAAAGTTTATCCTGCCCACTAAGGATGAGGGTAGTAGCTATAGCGAGATTATTCAGGCACTTTTCAAATCTTACGATTTTGTTCCGGATGTATTTCTACATTCCGAATTTGGATCTACGATTATTGCACTTGTACGGAAAGGCCTAGGGATAGCCATTTTACCTGATTCTTATATGCACCACCAAAGTCCCGATCTACGGTTTATTCCCTTGCCCTTTAAAACCGATATATTAATCAATTGGCGTGCCGATGACCACAATCCTGTGCTTGCGAATATTTTAAAACTTGTTTTTGGAGATTAAATAGGTTATGTCTGTTTAATCAGAAACTTTAAATCACAAATAATTGTTAATCAGTATTTAATGCTTGCATGTTTTCATCCAGCTAGGCCATAGCAGGGTATCCTCGTTCGACTCAAATCCGGCCTAACAAATTTTTCGGGTTCCACTGACCCACCCAGCCCACTGGCTTCGAAAGAAAAATTTTCAGCCGGTGTTTTTTGTTTCTTTTTGACACCAAAAAGAAAGAGCCAATCGGCGGCGGCGAGCCGAGGCAAGACTGCGCCTAGGGCAAAAGAAACCAATTATATGCCATTCATATTGGTTTTTATAAAGTAAATTATCCCTCAGGATGATAATATTTTTTTGTTTTCTCCTTAATTCAATAACATAGGATTCCACCTGCAAGGAATGACGACCACACTAATGGGTTGCCATTGGTAGCTTGTCGAAGGGTCAGCTTTAAATTCGTTTTGACAGCCCTACGGGACAATCTGTATAAGTTCTCATTTTAAACAGTTTCTTAAACTGTACTTGTATTTTAACATCTCCTGCATTCATTTTTAATCAAAAAAAACTTTTATAGCAGTATATAATTTACAATTTTTAAGCAAAAAAAGCATTCAGTTTAAATAACTTTGTTTTTCAATGAAAAAAATCGGAAATCGATTTGTCTTGTTTTAAACCAAATAATTTAAAATGCTTTTAATTATTCTCAACATTATTTTTTGCATCTCGTTTATAGGCTTTGCCTATGTAAATTTAAATGATAATGATGCTTTTCTTTGGGTGTCTATCTATCTCAGTGCGGCAATATGTTGCGGATTGGCTGCTGCTGGTAAATTTTATCCTTTCGCTTATCTGTTTTTAACTGCTTTCTACTTAATTTATGCTGCTATCCTGTTCTTCGCAAAAGATGGTGTACGAGATTGGATTACCAAATACAGACGCGAGAGCCTCGTGCAGAGTATGCAGGCTACTAAACCTTATATCGAACAAACGAGGGAATTTTTTGGTCTATTGATTATTGCAGGTGCGTTGTTAATCAATTATTTTGCTTCGGCGGGTATCACCAGCTAATAGATTTAATACTTTATGAAAGGTGATGATAGGATGGCTATCCAAAAAGCTTTATCAGCTATTGTAAAAAGCAATGTAGATGCAGATGGCCAAAACTGGTTGGAAAGTATAACACAATCAGCTGGTCAAATCAATAAAATCAGCCAGGCATTTGTGATGGTGCCGCGCAAAACCGGAAAATCGCTTATTCAAGTTAACGATAACCAAAAGGTTTTAATAGAAGAGGCTGGGATCAGTTATATTAGTAACTGGACTATCGATAGGCTTTGTCGCGTTTGGTTGCTGAGCACTTTAAATTCAATAGACCAGGAGAAACTTTACACAACCGTCGATCGGTTATTCCTGTCGGCAGAAATGAATGAGGCGGTGGCTTTGTATTCGGCCTTGCCGTTTTTAGCTCATCCCGAAATTTGGATAAAACGTTGTGCTGAAGGAATTAGGAGCAATATCGGGTCCGTTTTGGAAGCGATTATGGAAAACAATCCTTATCCTTCGGAAAATCTGGATGAAGCCGCCTGGAATCAATTGGTGCTGAAAGCTTTTTTTACCGAAAAAAATATCAAGCTCATTATTGGTTTAGATAAACGTGCCAATCTGGATCTTGCATTAACTTTGATTGATTATGCAAAAGAACGCTGGGCGGCCAAACGAACGGTAAACCCACAGCTTTGGCGCCTGGTTGGTAAATTTATCAATGCCGAGATTTTTGAGGCCCTGAAAATAGGTTTACAGCATTACGACCAAATTGAACAACGCGCTATTGCACTTGCTGTTGCACAGTCCGATTATCAGCCGGCAAAAGATTATATTAACACTTTTCCTGAACTTAAGTTGGCCCGATCAGAAGGGGACTTAAATTGGGATTCATTTTAACCATTAAAAATTCAAAATAGAAATATATGTGTTGCAGTAGTTCAATCGAAAGAGATAAAGCATTAATGGGTGAGCCTGAAGCGTTCGATATCAGTGCGGTAAAGGGAATGAAATTCTTCGACCCACATGTTCACATGACTTCGAGAACAACAGACGATTACCAGGCGATGGCCGATGCAGGAGTTGTTGCTTTGATAGAACCCGCATTTTGGCTGGGGCAGCCACGTACCGGATTGGATAGTTTTAGAGATTATTACAGTAGCCTGATCGGCTGGGAGCGCTTCCGCTCTTCCCAATTTGGCATTAAACATTATTGTACCATTGGTCTTAACTCAAGAGAAGCCAACAATGAAAGCCTGGCAGAGCAGGTAATGGAAATATTACCCTTGTTTATCTATAAAGAAGGCGTAGTTGGCATAGGCGAAATCGGCTTTGACGATCAGACTGCAGCCGAAGAAAAATATTACAGATTACAACTTCAGCTTGCTAAAGAAGCAGGTTTGCCAGTACAGGTACATACACCACACCGCGATAAGAAAAAAGGCACACAACGCAGTATGGATATTGCTTTGGAGCATGGCCTTGATCCTTATCGCGTAATTATCGACCATAATAATGAAGAGACGGTAAAAGAGGTTTTAGATAGAGGCTTTTGGGCTGCTTTTACCATTTATCCGTTTACTAAAATGGGTAACGAGCGCATGGTAGAAGTTGTAAAACAATATGGCGCAGAGCGTATTATGGTAAATTCTGCTGCCGATTGGGGCATCAGCGATCCTTTAGCCGTACCAAAAACCGCTGCTTTAATGAAAATGCGTGGTTTAAGCAATGAGGATATTGAGCTGGTTACTTACCGCAATGCGATTACCGCATTTGCGCAGAGCGGACAGCTGGATGAAGCCGATTTTAATGCGCAAAAAAATGTAGACCTTACCGAGAAATTCGAAGGTAATACCATTTTGCGTGGCGGACAACAGCCAAGAACAGATAAATCGTCTATCATCATTAGCTAAAGTATTGAAAAAAATAATTGTCTATCTGCGCATGATGCGCCCTGCCAATATTGTTACATCAGTAGCCGATATTTTAGCAGGAATTGCCATTTCTGGTGTCTTAAGTAGTGGGTTGTCTATTCCATGGCTATCTATTGTGTTTTTGGCTGCATCAACAGCTTGTTTGTATGGAGGAGGAATCGTTTTTAACGATGTTTTTGATGCCGACCTGGATAAAATAGAACGCCCGGAGCGGGCCATTCCGAGTGGTTTGATCAGTTTGCAGAACGCTACCGTTTTAGGTAGTCTGTTACTCTTGGGCGGTATTGCATTAGCTGTATTAAATAGTTTAACATCGGGATTATTGGCCCTTTTGGTGGCCGTTTTTGCTTTGTTTTATAACAAATTTAGTAAACACCATTCTTTTTTTGGCCCTTTGAATATGGGTTTATGTCGCGGGTTTAACTTGCTGCTGGGTTTGAGTATTGTGCCAGCAATGCTTTGCAATCATTATTATTTGGCCGTTATTCCGGTAATTTATATTTTTTCGATCACCATGACCAGCCGTGGCGAAGTACACGGAGGCCATGCTAAAAACTTATATCTGGCCGCCTTGCTGTATGCAATCGTGATCTGCGCTATTGCTTATTTTGCTTTTGTTAACGATAGGTTGCTGTGGTCGCTGCTGTTTCTGCTTCCTTTTACCTTTATGATTTTCAGCCCACTTTTAAAAGCAATAAAGGAGCCCATTGGTAAAAATATCGGCGCGGCAGTAAAAGCTGGCGTAATTTCACTTATTTTGATGGATGCAGCATGGGCGGTAACTTTCGATGCGCTTATTTTGGCTTTTATCATTGCAGCTTTATTGCCATTATCCATGTGGCTTTCTAAATTATTCGCCGTTACTTAACCATCAAACACACATTCTCAAATTGATATGGAACATTTACATCAATCCTTTACCGTACAATATAATTATAATGTTTTCTTTACTTCATCGCTTTTTTTGCCTGAAAACGAACTGTTGAACAGTTTTTTAGTTAACCTAAATCCGGCTGTTGCAGTTAAGAAGATCTTGTTTGTAATAGATGAAGGTGTAGCAAATGCACACAAAGACCTTAATACCCAGATTAAAACCTATTTTTCAAAATATCCTCAAACACAGCTGATTCAGGATATCCTGATCATCCCCGGGGGAGAACAGGTGAAAAACGATACTAAATATTTTGATCAGGTATTGGAAGCCATCAATGTTCATGGGATCGACAGGCATTCGTTTGTTGCTGCCATTGGTGGTGGTGCTGTGCTCGATATGGTGGGCTATGCAGCTACTGTGGCACACCGAGGTATTAAACACATCAGGATTCCAAGTACTGTGCTTTCGCAGAATGATTCGGGTGTTGGCGTTAAAAACGGCATTAATTATTTCAATAAAAAGAACTTTTTAGGCACCTTTTCGCCACCGGTTGCAGTTTTTAATGATGAGGTATTTTTAAGCACCTTATCTGATCGAGATTGGCGTTCGGGTATTGCTGAAGCAATTAAAGTGGCATTGATTAAAGACCGCGGGTTTTTTGAGTGGCTGGAAGCAAACGCTGTGGCGCTTGCACAGCGGGATATCACAGCCATGAACTACCAGATCTGGAAATGCGCAAAACTCCACATGGAGCATATCCGCAGTGCCGATCCTTTTGAAAACGGTTCGGCACGACCGTTGGATTTTGGCCATTGGAGTGCCCATAAACTAGAATACCTGACCAATTTTGAAGTGAGGCATGGTGAAGCCGTTGCCATGGGTATAGCCTTAGATGCCGTATATTCCAATTTATCCGGCAGGATCAGTACTGAGGATGCACAAAGGGTAATCACCCTGATCCAGCAACTTGGTTTCGAATTAACGCATCCTTTGTTACAGGTTACCGAAGGTAATAGCCCAATTTTACAGGGACTGGAAGAATTTAGGGAGCATCTTGGTGGAGAGCTTACCATCACCTTACTTACAGGCCTGGGTAGTGGAGAGGAAGTTCACGAAATTGATGCCGACATTTTAAAACGAGCTGTCGAGATTTTAAATAACCAAACAGCTATTATTCAACATTAAGCTATGAAATTAACTTCCGGACATTTAACCTTCTGTACCAATATTTATGCAGGCGAAAACTGGAAGGCACATTTTGCCGTGCTGAAAGATAGTTTTCCGGTATTAAAAAAACAATTATCACCAGAAGCACCGATGGGTATAGGTTTGCGCCTTTCCAATCTCGCCAGTATCGAATTGCTGGAAGAAAATCATCTGGAAACATTTAAGCAATGGCTTGTACAGGAAGGTGGATATGTTTTTACCATGAACGGATTTCCATATGGCGGTTTTCATCATGTCAGGGTTAAAGATCAGGTACATGCGCCCGATTGGACGACGAGAGATCGTGTTGAATATACACTCCGTTTAGCCGAAATTCTTTCGCAGTTACTCCCGGAAGGTATGGATGGGGGCATTTCGACTTCGCCATTAAGCTACAAACCTTGGTTTAAGGATGCTTTAGAAAGAGAAAAAGCCACAGTTACGGCAAGTACACATATTTTAGAAGTCGCCGAAGGCTTAGATAAAATCTATAAAAAAACAGATAAAATCATCCATCTCGATATCGAACCAGAACCTGATGGCTTTCTAGAATCCGGTCCCGAATTTATAAACTGGTTTGAAAACGAACTTTTACCAATTGGAAATACCTATTTTTTGGATCGATTGAATTTAAATGCAGTTGATGCAGGAAATCTGATCAAAATGCATATCCGTTTGTGTTATGATGTTTGTCATTTCGCAATTGGTTACGAACCTCATACCGCCATCATCAATGAACTGCAGGAGAAAGGTATTCAGATTGGAAAAATCCAGATCAGTGCCGCATTGAAAGCGAAATTACCTGCATCTGTTTCAGAAAGAACAGCCGTATTGGCTCAATTAGGCCGTTTTGATGAACCTACTTATCTCCATCAGGTAATTGCACGAAAAAATGATGGTTCGCTGTTGCGTTATCCTGACCTTGCGGATGCACTGGCAGAAGGTGAAAATCCTGAAGTAGAGGAGTGGCGGGCACATTTTCATGTACCTATTTTTGTTGAAGATATGGGTTTGATCCAATCTACACAATCGGATATTACCGAAGTATTAAACCTGCAAAAAAATAACCCTTTTACCGCTCATTTGGAAGTAGAAACCTATACCTGGGAAGTTTTACCAACAGCTTTAAAAGCGCCTTTAAACGATTCAATTATCAGGGAACTGGCTTGGGTTAAAAATTTATTATAAATAAGAACATGCATAAAACAGTTGTTATCGATATCGTAGCCCTATCTGCTTCCGTAATTGGAGCGCATACACCTTTTCTTCAGAAATATATTGCTGAAAACCAATTAACTACCATAGAACCCTTATTGCCTGCAGTTACAACGGCGGTGCAGTCGAGTTATCTTACAGGTAAATATCCATCAGAAAATGGTATTGTAGGGAATGGATGGTACGATCATGCTGATGCGGAAATTAAATTCTGGAAACAGTCTAACAAACTGGTAAATGCGGAAAAAATATGGGATCAGGCTAAAAAGGAAGATCCGAATTTTACCTGTGCCAATATGTTCTGGTGGTACAACATGTATTCAACAGCCGACTTTTCGGTAACACCACGGCCAAATTACCTTGCCGATGGCCGTAAACTGCCCGACTGTTATTCGCAACCTGCCGAATTGCGGGACCATTTACAGGCTAAACTGGGGCAATTTCCTTTGTTTCAGTTTTGGGGCCCTGGCGCAAATATTAAATCAACAAAATGGATTGCAGATGCCTCAATGGAAACTGAAAAGCTGCACAATCCTACGCTTACTTTAATTTATTTACCACATTTAGATTACTGCCTGCAAAAGTTTGGCCCTGAGCTGGATAAAATCAGTACAGAACTGAAGGAAATCGATCAGGTGGTAGAAGAATTGGTGCGTTTTTACGAAAGCAGGGGTGCTCGCATCATTTTACTTTCCGAATATGGCATTTCGCCTGTAGATAAACCGATCTACCTTAACCGTTTGTTCAGGGAAAACGGTCTGATCCAGATCCGTGAAGAAAGAGGGCTGGAATTGCTTGATCCAGGTGCTTCAAAAGCTTTTGTCGTAGCCGACCACCAGGTAGCGCATGTTTATATCAACGATAAAAGTGTAACAGAGCAGGTAAAAGCCTTACTGAAAAATGTACCTGATATCGAATTGGTGCTTGATCAGGCAGAACAGGAGAAACACCACATTAATCACGAACGTTCTGGCGATCTGGTTCTTATGGCGAAGGAAAACAGTTGGTTTACCTATTATTTCTGGCTGGATGATGCCAAAGCACCCGATTATGCTAGGGTAGTTGATATCCATAAAAAACCGGGTTACGATCCCGTAGAAATGTTCATGACCTCTAAATTGAGGGCAGGCTATAAACTTTTAAGAAAGAAAGCCGGCTTCCGTTATGTGATGGATGTAATTCCACTCGATGCTACACTGGTGAAAGGGTCGCATGGCAGCATTAATGTAGCCGATAAATTTAAACCTGTTTTGGTTACTTCAAAAGCAATTGATAAAACCTTACATGCACCAGATGTTTATCAGGTGATATGGGATAGTTTAATAGCTTAAGTTTACTTCGCATTAAACCAGTTTAAATGTCAAAAAAAATAATCATTTTCATTATTCTTTTAGGATCGTTTCTGGCGATTAATTTATTTATTTTCAAAAGGCACGAAAATAGTTTGATAAATAGCGCATTTAAAGGACGAATTGATAGTTTAGAAATCGGAGATAAAGGTATTCCTTCAGTATATGTTAATGGAGAACGCTTCCATTTAACAGTTCTGGGCAGAGAATTTAACTACACCGTTAAAAAAGGAGACTTTATCTTGAAAAACTCTGGAGAATCAAAATACAAAATTGTTAGGAAGAATACGAATAGGGTTCTGAATTTTGAGTTTTAAATTTAGAATAACTGAACACTTGGGCTATTCTGTAATTCTGGTTTAATCTATTTGTATGAGCTCTTTTAGTTTTTATCCCTTTAGGCAATAATCACTAGACCATTTCCATAGATTGCTTCGGCTCGCTTATATCCAATCTCGTAACAACGCGAAATTATATAATATATATCTAATTTTGCTTACGATATAGACTGGAATGGTATTAGCTATTTTTACTTTTCCCTCACGAAACGGTATCCACAACCCTCAATACAGGGAGGATTAAGTTGAAGCGATTTTGCCGAAACTTTGTAATAATAAGTCAACGGCATTTTGTAAGTGTTGCTGTAAACCTCCATTTTTACACTATCCAAAATCCTGAATGAAAATAAATCTGGAAGGGCATCCCCTTTAAATTTCCCAGCTTTATCTGCCGATTTTTCTAAAGTAAGATATTTAATTTCACCATTTACTTTTGTATACTTACCCTTTCCATTACCAATATCAAACATGGTTTCCGTCAGCTTCCATTTGCCGTAAACTTCGCTCGGCCCTTCATTATTGTTGTCTGATTTTTTGCAGGATACATCAATAATGCCTGCAACCGTTAAAAGGAGTACTATTATCTTTTTCATAAAGCTTTAATTTACAGCTTATACGGTGCAGAGAACCAAAACGCTACTGAAAAGCTGTTTTGTCGTTGATTAAACATTGAAATCCATCTTACATTTTTACATCTCTCATCGCTTTATGTACCTTTCTCCTGTACGACCAATAAAATACAATTGGATACACAAAAAGGTTAAATAAGGTATTGGTAATTAACCCACCGATAACTACAATGGCCAAAGGTTTAGAGGCTTCGGAACCGATTCCGGTAGAAAGTGCTGCAGGCATTAAACCAATAGCGGCCATTAAAGCCGTCATTAATACGGGCCTGAATCTACTGGCAATTCCATCGCGCATGGCATCGGTAAATGTCCAGCTGGGGTGGTGTTTCAACTCGGCAATGTTGGTTTTGAAACGGGTGATAAGAATTACACCATTTTGTACGCAGATCCCGAATAATGCTATAAAACCTATGCCTGCTGAAATGTTAAAGTTTACACCAGCAGCTAAAAGTGCCAATATACCACCAATCATGGCAAAGGGAACATTATTCAACACCAATAAAGCATCTCTGATATTGCCGAAAAGCACAAACAAAATAAAAAATATCAGTAATAAACTTACCGGAACTGCCTGTGCTAACCTGGCAATAGCCCTTTGCTGGTTTTCAAAATCTCCCGCCCATTCCAGTTGATAACCTTGTGGTAATTTGATTTTTGCATTTACTTTTTCCTGTGCTTCGGCAATTACGCTGCCCATATCACGACCTCTGATCGAGAATTTAATCGCTCCATAACGTTTGTGCTTATCACGATAGATCATACTTGGCCCGGTAATTTTACGGATGCTCGAGATTTCGCCCAATTGAACATTTGAACCCGATAGTGTAGGCATACGTAATTTACTGATGGAACTTTCGTCGTTCCTGAAATCTTCGGGATAACGGATGATGAGATCAAATTTGCGTTCACCTTCATAAATCTGCGTAGCGGCTTTACCACCGATCGCCATTTCGATCACTGCATTGGCATCAGCTGTTCTTACGCCATATAAGGCCATTTTTTTCTGATCGAGGTTAATCTGTAGTTCCGGTTGCCCCAAATTCCTGAGTATGCCTAAATCTTCAATACCTTCTACCGTTTTTAAAATATTTTCTATTTTTTCCTCTTCCTCTTCAATGTACTCGAAGTTTTCGCCAAACAGCTTAACTACAATCGACCCCTTTACACCCGAAACTGCTTCTTCTACATTGTCTGATATCGGTTGAGAAAAATTCAGGCTAATGCCCGGAAAACTCTTTAATTTCTCCTGCATACGCTCAATCAACTGTTCTTTGGTTTGTTTGCGCTTCCATTCTTTACGGGGGTAAATATCCACGTGGAATTCCATATTGTAAAAACCCGTTGCATCCGTTCCATCGTTTGGCCGGCCGGTTTGCGACATTACCTGTTTTACCTCTTCGAAACTTAAAAAGATCTTCCGCATTTCGTTCGAAAGCTTTTTGGTTTCATTTAAAGAAATGCTCAATGGACCAGTAGCACGCACATAAATAGAGCCTTCATCCAAACTTGGCAAAAATTCTGTCCCCAAAAATTTAAAACTAAAAACACCTAAAAATAGCACTACAATAGAAATTCCAAAAACCAGTTTCTTTTTTTTGAAACAGAGATCGTAAAATTTAAGTGTTGCTTTGGTAATCCATTCTAAAAAGATATTGTGTTTCTCTTTTACATCCTTTTTTAGAAGTACGCTGGCCATGGCGGGTACAAGTGTGAAGGTTAAGATTAAAGCACCCAATAAGGCAAAACTTAAAGTCCAGGCCAGGGGAGAGAACATTTTACCTTCCACTTTTTCGAAGGTAAAAATGGGGAGCAAACCGGTAATAATGATCAGTTTGGCAAATAAAATCCCTTTCCCGTTTTCGAGACAGGCTTTTTTTATAAAGCCGAGTTTGCTCATTTTATTAAACTTTTCCATGCCCAGTTTTTTTGCTTTTACATCTAACACGACGAAAATTCCTTCAACCATTACTACTGCCCCGTCTATAATGATTCCGAAATCAATTGCACCCATAGAAAGCAGGTTGGCCGGCATGCCTTTTAATTTGAGGCAGATAAACGCAAAAAGAAGTGCTAATGGAATGATAATAGAAACGATTAAGGTAGTGCGCCAATCGGCCATGAAGAGGAATACGATCAGGGTAACAAATAAAATCCCCTCAAGCATGTTGCCCATCACTGTGTGTATAGAATAATTAATCAGATCTTCGCGGTCGTAGAAGGGTTTGATTTTCACATCATCAGGCAAAATACTGGCATTGATTGTATTTATTTTTTCTTTCAGTCTGGCAATTACTTCACTTGGATTACCGCCTTTCCTCATCACAATAATGCCTTCAACCACATCTGGATCTTTATCACGGCCAACTTGTCCCAACCGTGGCAAAGCCGATTCGGCTACATCGGCAATGGTTTTAACATAAACTGGAGTGCCATTAATATTGTCAACCACTACATTTCTGATTTCATCAATATTATTGAGCACACCAATACCCCGTACCACATAAGCCTGACCACTTTGTACAATTACATCGCCACCTACATTGATATTACTTTTAGATACCGCTTCGAAGAGTTCCGTTGCGCTCACGCCATATTGGATGGCTTTTTGTGGATCAACAGTAATCTGGTAGGTTTTTACCTCCCCACCAAAACTTACTACATCGGCAATGCCCGAAACGGATAATAATTCTCTTTGTATCACCCAGTCTTGTAAGGTTTTTAACTCGCGCACAGATTTTATATCGCTAGATAAGGTATAACGGAATATCTCGCCAGTAGGCCCATAAGGTGGCTGTACTTCTGGCTGGATTCCTTCGGGCAGATTGGCTTCTTCCAGGTGGTTGTTTACTTGCACCCGTGCTTCGGCATAATCTACATCATCTTCAAAACTTACTTTTACAATCGAAAGGCCAAATAATGAAGAAGAGCGGATACTGGTACGCTTTTCTGTAGGGTTCATGGCAATCTCCAAAGGTCTGCTTACAAACTTTTCTACCTCTTCGGCACTTCGGCCTGGCCATTGGGTAATGATGGTGATGTTGGTATTGGTGACATCTGGAAATGCATCAATGACAGTGTGTTTGAAACTTAAATAACCGGCAAGAATTAAAATAAAAGTGGCAAAAAAGATGAAATATTTGTTCTTCAGTGCAAAGCCTATAATGCTTTTTATGAATTTATTCATTTTTAAAATCTAGCGAATGAAAAAATTATTGAGTTTTTAGACTTTCGAACAAGAATACCTGTTTAGAGGCAATGATGCGGTCGCCGGCCTGTACACCTTTACTGATGTAAGTTTTGTCGGCCGTTTTGCGGCCGATTTCGATCTCCTGGATCCTCACTTTGTAGTCCTGACCTAAGACGAGCACATAATTTTTGTTTTCATCGAAAATGACTGCCCGTGAGTTTAATATCGGAAGATCGATGGCAGAATTTGTTGAAACTTTTACCGTTCCGAGCATGCCTGGTTTTAAGAGAAATCCCGGATTTGGGATGACTACCCGTGCATTCAGCACTTTACTGTCCTGATCTACCTGATTGTATAATTTCTCTATTTTTCCTTTAAAAACTTTATCGGGATAGGAGAGCGTAGATAAATTTACTTCGTCGCCAGCCTTTACCCTTGAAATATCCGATTCGTAAATGTTGATCATCGCCCAAACGTTAGAAAGATCGGCAATGGTAAAGAGGCTTTTGTCATTATCACTGCGCAACTGCATATTTTGGGTTACATTTTTTTCGATCACATAACCATTTATTGGCGATTTGATGGCGTATAATCCTGTGCTGCTGCCACCGTTCAGTTTTAAGACTGCATTTGCCCTTTTGGTTTCTGCCATTTTGATCTGATAATCGTTTTTGGCTTCTTCGAGCTCTTTTGCCGAGGATAAACCACTTTGGAAAAGCTGCTCGGTCTGTTTTAACGATCGTTCGGCATTTTTGAGCTCAGCATTTGAAGTAATGACTTCTTTGTCAAATCCGGCCATTTCAGCGCTGTTTACTGTAGCAAGTGTTTGCCCGTTAACAACCTGATCGCCCAGCCTTACGCCAACGCGGTTTACGGTGCCGCTTACCATAGGGAAAAGCTCCGATCGGCGTTCTTCATTTGCTGCAATTTTGGCCGAAAACATCAGTTCAGTTTTGCTATTGGCCTGTTGCACGGTATCGATCAGTAAACGGTTGATCAGTGAATCGGTAATGGCAAATTTATCGTTTGGTACGACTGTTTTATGCTCACTACAAGCAAAGAATAAACTGGTTGCGGCAATGATTACAGTGTTTTTATAGAGATTTTGCATGGAATTTATTTAAAAATATTAGAACCGGTTACATAATTGAGCTCAGCACGGGTGCTCATTCTTTCGAACTGGAGTTTGTTCAGTTGCAGTGTATTTTCTTTGTAGGCATCATAGAGGTCTAAAAATTCGATTAGGCTGATGTTCCTTGCTTTGAAATTTTTGATGAGCGCAGAAATGAGCGTATTAAAATCAGTACTAAAGGCAGGATCGATCTCTGCGTATAATTTTTCGTTACGTAAAGCGGTTTTGTAGCTGTTAAATACTTCATTCTCAAATATGGCTTCCTGTTTTTTGATGTTCATATCGGCTGCAGCTATACTAACTTGGGCTTTTTTAATTTCACCCTGGTTTCTTGAGAAAAGTGGAATGGGGATTTTGATGCCCAAACCTGTATATTTTTCAGGATAATTACCTTTTAAATCGTAACTAAGGCCGATTTCTATATCAGGAATGGCCATAGCCTTTTGCAGTTTTAAATTGCGCTCGTTGTAAAGCAGGTCGGTTTTGGCTAGCTTAAGGTCGGCGCGGTTGGCTCTGGCCGAATCTAATAAGGAACTGTAAGGGATTTTATCGACCAATCCGTTTTTAAAATCTGCTTGATCTACAGTTAAAGAAAGTGAAATATTGGCATCTAAGCCACAGAGTAGCTTAAGGTCTTTGTAATGATCTTCCAGGTCGTTCAGTAAGCCAGCCTGTTCGGCTTTGAGATTGATTAACAGTGATTTAATCCTGATGACATCTTTTGTGGCAACATTGCCCATTTTTAGCTGGTGATCGTAAGCTTTTAGCAACTGATTGGTGGAACTGATCTGTTCCTCGTAAACTTTTACGGATTGTACAGAGAAATAGGTTTTGTAAAAAGTATTTACGAGTTCAAATTTCAACGTCCTTAACAGATCAAAATATTCGTATTCTGCTAGTTTAACCCCTGTTTGAGCGAGTTTGATGTTTTTATTGCGTTTGCCAGCAAGTTTGAACAGCTGCGAAATAGAACCTGCATATTGTCCGTAAGCATAAGAGGTTTGGAAGAATTTCTTTGTTTCGTGATTGTAAAATAGGTTTTCGTATTCGAGCGTAGGGTTCTCAAACAGTTTGGCCGTGATGATTTCGGCCTTTGCCTGATCGATCTCATAATTACTGGCCAGGAGATCATAATTGTGTTTTAAAAAAAGGCTTTCTGCTTTGCTAAGGGTTAAGCTTAGCGTATCGGTTTGTGCAAAAGTTGCTCCAGGCCTGATGGCCAAAAAGAAAATGAGCAACATACATATTCTTCTCATACAGCAAAGCTATCCTTGCCGAATTAAAGGGGGATTAAACGGAAATTAAAAGCGAATTAAAGTTGAAGGTGGAAGCCAGGCTTGCGCTCGTTTCCAAACGAGCGCATAAATAGTTGCACGATTTTATCGTTGTAAACGATATTCTATTCAACGCTCGTTAGAAACGAGCGTTAACAAGAATCGTAATGCAATAAGCTTAAAGATTCCCGCCTGCGGGGAATGACGCTTGAATTTTAGAACCTGAAGGTATTTATTTTAATATTTTCCTGCAATTAAGACCCTGAAATGAATTCAGAGTGACGCATGTAGAGAGACTACTAATCGCTAAAGTTTTGCTAACCTTACCGTAAAAGTGCAACCACCTTTTTCAAGATTTGTGGCGGTTATTTCACCTTTTAGCAGATCGATAATTTTTTGGGCCATATAAAGTCCCATTCCTTCGCCCTTACGGCCAAAATCTTTTGCCCGTGTATAAAAAGGCTTGAAAATATTTTCCTGTTCTCCAGTAGGAATACCCGTTCCTTTGTCGGTAATGTTAATGAAGAAATCATTTTCAGTTGCTTCAACAACAATGCTTACCTGTTGATTGTCGGAAAATTTAAAAGCATTCGAAATGATATTATCCAGGGCGATCTGTAATAAGATGGTATTAGCCAATATTTCAGGTTTTGGATCAGTGGGATTTTGATAAGTAATTTTAAGATCAAGGTTTTTCTGTGCTTTCCACTCAGATTGTATTTTGAGAAGCAGATGGTCTAATCTGATTGGAATAAGTTGAGAATTGATCAGTTCTAGATCCATTTTTGCGAGAGCGAGTAATCCGGTAATGATGTGTTCCATTTTCTCGGCATCTTCGAGCATAGAACCAATTACCTTTTCATAAGTTGCATGGTCTCTTTCTTTGGATAAAGCCAACTCGGCATTCATCATAATCCGGGTTACGGGTGTCCGAAGTTCGTGAGAGGCATTGGCAACAAAGGTTTTCTGTAAAATAAAAGCTTGTTCCAGTTCTTCCATCAAGTGGTTAAAACTTTTGGCAATCAGGTTGATTTCATCTTTATTGTGCTTTTCTTCTACCCTGAATTCCATGTTCTGCGAGCCTGCCTGTTTTACTTCCTGCAAAAACTTCTGAAGGGGTTTTAGCATTTTTTGCGCAATCCATCTGCTCAGCAACAACACGATGAGCGAAATAAGGATGAACACAAAAATCATGATCTTTAGTAGTTTATCCAACCTGTTGTGAGAGCCTTGGTCATCTGCTGAAGCCAGAATCACAAAATTACCCTGATTATCTTTATAATAAATGCCCACCACCTGACGTTGGCCATTCGTGTATTTTAAGTGGCCGCTTTTTCGTACGCGGTCGATGGTGGCATTGGTCCAGTATTGAGCAGAATCGCCGATAAATGTTGCCTTGTTTTTATTATCATAAATGCGGGTAACTTCGCCGTTTAACTTTTGCAGGTATTTATGGCGCACATTGTTCAATGCATCCCGACTAATTTCGTCGGCTTCGAGGTAAAGTTTGGCCGTAACCATAGTGCGGTCGGTAAGGCGCTCGAAGAAATCTGCTTCCAAAAATTTCATGAAAGTAAAATACACGGTGCAAAGTACAGCAAACAGCAACGAGGTGCTGATCAGTGTAAAATATAACGCTATACGATCCTTTATTTTCATTATTTCAGGATATAACCCATATTGATTTTGGTGTGGATGAGCTTCCGTTCAAAACCCTTTTCAATCTTTTTTCGCAAGAAATTGATATACACATCAATTACATTGGTTCCAGTTTCGAAACTGATGTCCCAGACTTGCTCTGCTATAAATTGCCGCGAGAGTAAACGGTTGGGGTTGTGCATAAAAAGTTCGAGCAACACAAATTCTTTGGCGCTAAGTTCGATTGTTTTTCCTGCTCGACTAACCTCCTTACTGTAGGTATCGAGCACCAGGTCTTCGAAATATAATTTGTGGTCAGTTTGAGCCGTAACGATAGGTTGTCTACGTAAAAGTGCAGCCACTCTAGCCAGGAGTTCTTTCAGGTGGAAAGGTTTTACCAGATAATCATCAGCCCCAGCTTCTAGGCCTGTAACCTTATCATCAATAGCACCCAAAGCGGTAAGCATTAAAATCGGCGTTTGCACAGCATTTCCACGGATGTATTTACAAAGTTGGATGCCATTAATACCAGGCATCATGACATCAACAATGAACAGGTTAAAGCTTTGGACTAAGAAAAGCTCCAGCGCATCGATTCCGTTGGCAGCGGTAAGCACCTGGTAATCGTTTTCTTCGAGTGCCGATTTTAAAAGTTCAGCAATTTTAGGGTCGTCTTCAGCTATTCCAATCTTTAGCATCCGACA
Organism: Pedobacter kyonggii; assembly: GCF_004310665.1. Classification (GTDB taxonomy): domain Bacteria; phylum Bacteroidota; class Bacteroidia; order Sphingobacteriales; family Sphingobacteriaceae; genus Pedobacter; species Pedobacter kyonggii. Next base: position 68,055 of record NZ_SIXF01000004.1, read on the forward strand.
AAAATAACCATCTCATCTTAAAACGGGATTAAAATGGATGGTCTTTCCTGTTATTTCAGGAGATTTTCGGTTTTGGTGCAGAATTTATCGGTTGCTTCGACAGAGAAAGTAATTCCGCGGTCTGTGGCTCCACAGCCCACTTTAAGCTTGTTTTATGTTTCGATCTGTGTGGACACGGACCGAGGAATTAATTTGTCACATTGGGCCTGTCGAAACGCCTTGTAAGGCATTCAAAACAGGCCCTTCGACAAGCTCTCCGTAGGAGTCCTTTGGACAGGATGACAATCTATTTATGATACAGACTCTTTCTAATCCGTGTTCTGTGTCGTGTCTCCACAGAACACTTTAAGTTTATTTTATGTTTAGGTCTGTGCGGACACAGACCAAGGATTCACATCTACAACAAAGCCCTATCCAAGTGCACATAACCGCCATCCACATGGATCAGTTGGCCTGTAGTGTGGCTCGATTTATCTGATAATAAAAAGACCGCCATGCTGGCAATCTCATCCACGCTGGTCATTCTGTTTTCGAAAGGGATTTTGTCAGTAATGTTCTTCAATTTTTCATCACGGTCTTCGAAAGAGTTGATCCATTTCTCGTATAACGGTGTCCAGGCCTCGGCAACAATAATCGCATTAACACGGATGCTAAAAGGCAATAATTCTACTGCCCACTCGCGTGTTAAGGCGTTTCTGGCACCGTTCGATGCTGCATAACCAGATGTTCCACCTTGTCCGGTTTCTGCAGTTTTGCTGCCGATATTTAATATCGAACCCTTGCTCTGTTTAAGTGCAGGTAGGGCATGTTTAGCCAAGAGGTAATAATGCACCACGTTTTTATGCAGCGATTCCATGAAACCTTCATAAGTTCCATTTTCGAGGCCAACACCATCATTAACACCAGCATTGTTCACTAAACCATCTATTCTGCCATATTTTGTCAATATTGCATCAACAATGGTTTTACAGCTTTCAGGTGCGGTGAGTTCTGCAGTAAAATAATCTGCTTTTAAGCCTAAATCTGTTATTTCCTGAAGCATTTTCAGGTTGTCGTTTTCATTGCGGCCAATAATAATGGGAAAAGCATTTTCAATAGCCAAAGTTTTAACAATTGCCGCGCCAATACCTTTGGCACCACCACTTACCAGGATTATTTTGCCTTCTAAATTTAAATTCATATCTGGTTAATAATTTTGTTTGAATTACGTCATTCCCAGATGATCGGGAATCTTAATGCTAAATAATGGGGTGCTTTAAGATTCCCGCATGCGCGGGAATGACGGATTTATGCTAGGACTTTCATTTTAATTATCCATCCTCCATAGAATTAAAGGCTTACACCTCTTTTCCAGGGAATAAAATCATCCTGATTAAGCTGTACCGCTTTAGGGATTTCTTCGCCGCTGGCTACTTTAATACAGTATTCCAATATATCTTCGCCCATTTCATTAATGGTTTTTTCGCCATTAATCACTGCTCCAGTATCGATATCGATAATATCACTCATGCGTTTCGCCAGGATCGAATTGGTAGCCACTTTTATGGTGGGGCAAACCGGATTTCCTGTTGGCGTGCCCAAACCGGTGGTGAATAAAATTAAGGTTGCTCCTGCAGCAGCTTTACCTGTGGTCGCTTCTACATCATTCCCCGGCGTGCATACCAAGCTTAAGCCAGGCTTAGTAGCGAGTTCAGTATAATCTAAAACATCTACAATAGGAGCGGAACCCGCTTTACGTGCAGCACCTGCCGACTTAATCGCATCGGTAATTAAACCATCTTTAATATTGCCCGGAGAAGGATTCATGTAAAAGCCAGAACCAACTTTATGTGCCAGATCATCATATTCTGTCATTAAACGGATGAATTTTTCAGCAGTTGGCTGGTCAACAGATCTATCGATCATTTCCTGCTCTACGCCACAAAGTTCCGGGAACTCGGCCAATAAGACCTTAGCGCCTAAGGCCACCAATAAATCGGCACAATAACCAACAGCCGGATTAGCTGAGATACCACTAAAACCATCGCTACCACCACATTTTACACCCACACACATTTTGCTTAACGGGGCTGCCGCACGTTCTTGTTTGTTAATGAACATCAATCCTTCAAAAGTACTGCGGATTGAATTTTGGATCAATTGTTCTTCGCTTTGTGCTTTTTGCTGCTCGAAAATTAAAAGTGGTTTGTCAAAATCAGGATCAAGTGCAAACAGGTCGCGTTTAAAATCTTCTACCTGCAAATGTTGGCAACCCAAACTTAAAACAGTTATACCGGCCACATTGGGGTGATGGGCGTAAGCCGCCAATAATTTGCTTAAAGTATCAGCATCCTGACGTGTTCCGCCACAACCCCCATTATGTGTGAGAAATTTAATTCCATCTACATTTTTAAAGGTGCGGCTGGCTTTATCTACTTTAGGCTCAAAACTAATATGATTAATGTCTTCACCCTTTTCGAAGGCCTGAACCAGTTTGTGGGTATAAGATTTATATTTGTCATCTACCGCATAACCCAATTCACTATAAAGCGATTCTTTAATAATATCCAGATTTCTGTTTTCGCAAAATACAGTCGGGATAAATAACCAATAGTTTGCGGTGCCCACTGCACCATTTTTACGGTGATAACCATTAAAACTGCGGTTGGCATATTTACTTACATCAGGCGCTTCCCATTTGTAATTAACATTGCGATAAGCAAATGGCTCTGCAGCATGTTTGGTGTTCTCTACATTCATCCGCATGCCAGCCTTTACATCAAACTGTACCTTTCCAACCAAAACGCCGTACATCATTACCTCATCGCCTGCTTTCATATCCTGCATAAAAAATTTATGCTTGGCAGGGATTTCATCAACAGTAACGTAGGTATTCCCTTCATGCACTATTTTGGTGTCTTTAGGTAAATCTTGTAACGCAACCAAAACATTATCAGCATTGTTAATCTTGATGACTAATTTTTTCATCTATTATAATTCCGTTTTTATTGTATGAATACATCAATTATTAACTCATCTCCTTATTATTAACCACAACTAATTCTGATTTTACTGGAGATAAAAAGGATGCACACAGATATAAGAATCCGTGTTTATCTGTGCGCATCTGTGGTGAAAAATAGAAAAACTAACTGATGATTGCTCATTTTAATATTAGACTTCTAAACTAATTTCGTTTTCAACGTGATTGGGTTTCCATCCTTTCCAGCCGAAGTAGAAAACCACTAAAAAGCATAAGAAAGGGACTAAATATCCATATTGTATATTGTGTGTCGCATCTGATATTAAACCCAATACCGGTGGTAAAAACGCACCGCCAACAATAGACATCACAATTAACGACGAGCCCAATTTTGTATCTTTACCCAAACCTGCTATACCCAGTGAGAATATGGTTGGGAACATAATCGACATAAAGAAAGAGACACCGATTAAAGCATAAACGGTAACCATGCCGCTTGCAAAAATAGATACGAGGGTAAGTACTGCACTAATTAATGCGTAAAGCATCAATAGTTTATGGGCAGCTACATATCTCATGAAAAAAGTTCCGGCGAACCTGCCGACCATAAAAGCCAAGCCTGCCGCACCAGCATACCATTTGGCTGCATCCTGATTGATACCTGCCGATGAGGTGACGAAACTGATAAATAAACTCAGTATACAAACTTGTGCACCAACATAAAAAAACTGTCCAATAATGGCCCAACGCAAATGGCTATGGCCTAATACATGTGCAAAGCTGCTTTTTTCCTGGGTATTTTCTTCTTCCTTAATATCGGGCAGCTTGGTGAAAATAAATAGGATGGCTACTACAATAATCAGGATACCTAAAATTAGATAAGGTGCTTTTACAGTCGATGCCTCTTCTAGTATGTAAGCCTGCTTTTCTAAAGGCAACATTTTCGCCAATTGAGCATCGGTATATTTTACTTCGGTAAAAATAAATTTACCGCCGAGCACAGGTGCTAAAAATGCAGCTAAACCGTTAAATGACTGAGAAAAGTTTAATCGTTGAGTAGCTGTTTCTGGTGGTCCCAGTACGGTAACATAAGGATTTGCCGCTGTTTCAAGGAAGGTTAAACCACAGGCAATAATAAAAAGTGCACCTAAGAAAAATATATATTGTGCGGTATTGGCTGCGGGTATAAATAATAAACAGCCAATGGCGAACAAAACAAGTCCCAATATGATACCGCTTTTATACCCATACTTGCGCATGATATAACCTGCAGGTAAAGCCAATAAAAAATAGGCGATAAAGACCGATGAATCGACCAGGGTAGATTCGAAAACATTTAGTTGAAAAGCTTTGCGTAAATGCGGAATTAATACAGGATCAAGATTGTGGACAAAACCCCAGAAGAAAAAGAGGCTGGTGACTAAAATTAATGGAAATAGGTATCCTTTGCCACTTTTTGGTAGATCGGATACTTTAAAGTTCGTGGGTGTAATTTGACTCATGTTTATTTGGTTATAAATGGTTTAAGCAGCTTTTGCTAAAATAAAAATAGTTAAACTTCTGGCATGGTAAGCACCAATTACCAATGATTTTTCGATATCGGCTGTTTTAGATGACCCGTCAATACCCTGTATCCATAACTGGGTATTTTTAATGCTGTGTAATCATCTGAAATGGATGGCAAATAATCCAACTTTACATAAAATGTTTCTGGTTAGTTGTTCCTTTACAAATTAAACCGTTAGGCGTTAATAAAAATTTAACTTTATGATCTAATTATTAAATGATATTGGCTCGATTTTTTACATTGCAAAATAATTTTGCATATTAGATTGATTTTTTAAGATTTTATGAAACCGCATTTACTTAATGTATCTACTAATTCGGTAGATTCTTTTAGCGCTCGAAGAGACATTATGCCCGATATAAACAATCGTTGGCATTACCACTCTGCATTAGAATTAATCTACGTTAAAAAAGGCAGAGGAACGCAGTTTATTGGCGATAGCATTAAAAATTTTAAGGATGGCGATGTTGTTTTACTCGGAAGCAATTTGCCACACTACTGGCGATTTGACCCAGAGTTTTTCGATGAATTGGGTGGAGAAACAGTTGAAGTTTATGCGATCCATTTTAAAGAAGATTTTTTAGGCAAGGATTTTCTAGATCTTCCCGAAAACCAGGAGATCAAAAAAGTTTTGCTTCAATCGCGACAGGGAATTCAGTTACAAGGAATTTCAAAAGAGAGAATTGCTGGTTTAATGCCGCTGATTATTGAGGCTACGGGAACCATGCGGATTATAAAAATACTGGAAGTATTAACCGAAATAGCCAATTGTGAAGAAAAAAATATGCTGGTTTCGCTAGGATTTAAGCCAAACTTTCTGAAGAACGAAAAAGACAGAATTCAATCTATTTATAACTATACCATCAGCAATTACAAAAATAAAATAGAACTAAAAGAAATTGCTGCGGTAGCTAAAATAAGCCCCAATTCTTTCTGTAAATTCTTTAAAACTAAAAGTAGAAAAACTTATACACAGTTTCTGAACGAGATTAGGGTAGGACAGGCCTGTAAATTATTGATCGAAAATGACCTGACCGTTAAAGAGATCTGCTACGACTGCGGCTTTTATAATTTCACCAGTTTCCATAAGTATTTTAGAGAAATAACAGGGAAAACCCCGCTAAAATATCAACAAGCCTTTTCTAAGCAATAGTTATATCCAGTGAAGTCTATTTTTTAAAATATGACTTCCTAGTTCTACAATATTTGCCGCTTTATTTAAGTTTTCCTGCTTAGTTTTGTTTAAACCAAATATCTATTGCTGAAGTTTTAATGACTTTTATCTTTTATCGATTTAAAATACAAGAATGTTAAAACTAATTTTTGATTTATAGGTTTATAGCTTAAGTTTGTATTTCTAACTGAATATTTTATGAGCAATATCTCTAATCCGAAACCGGTGAAAAAGGGCGATAGGATGGACAATGACCATAATAACCTTAATGAGTCTTACACCCCTGGTTCAAAACATAAATTTGAAGGGTGGCCGATTTTATGGATCCTGATAGCTATATTTTTAATCTCCGCAGTTTTATGGTATACAGGAGCCGCTCCCTACTTAATTAAGTGGATCGCCAATAAATAATAGATTTTTTAGAGAGGTCAGCTTGGCCACAACATTTCATTGTCTTTCTGTGAGAAAGTTTAATGTATTGGCTTAAAGGGAGACGTTAATTTTGATGACGGGAAAAGAACTGATTAAAATTTTTCATCATCGCTGGGAATCTGCTCAGCGGAGAAATAGCAGTACAACATTAATCCAAAAGAAATAATATAAAATACAGCTGTGATTAAAAGGAATGTGCTCATATAAATAGTTATTTGGTTAGTGTAATTATAACGTTAAGTTATCTTAAATTATATAGGGCGATGCATTTATTTTATTCTAATTATTAACATAATTAATTTTAATGTTGAAAACTATTAGCTTAGTTGTTGTGCGGTGTCGATTTGCTATCCTCCAGTTATCTGGTTACCTGACTTGAAATTTATCGCGGTATTGAGTCGGCGTCATCCCAACTGATTTTCTGAACACTTTCCTAAATGCTTTGGGATCATTATAGCCAGAGTTATAAATTACCTCTGTCATTTGCTGGGCAGTTTGCTCCAATAACTTTTTAGCTGCTTCGATACGGGTTTGTTGAAGATACTCGATAGGCGTAATACCAATCACCTGTTTAAAGCGGCGTACAATATTTCTTCTACTGGAAGGAATATCTTTAATCATTTCTTCGATGGTAGCCACATCCTGATAATTATTTTCAATTTTTTCTTGGGCAGAGGCAACAATATCATCATTGTGATGACGGATAGGCTGGAAAGTACTAAAGTACAATTGGTTTACGCGGTCCATATCGATTGCAAAAATCTTAGCTACCTTAACAGCCATATCCTTTCCACAATGAAGCTGTAAAAGATGCAATAACAAATGAAAAGTAGAGGTTGCCCCACCACTTGTAAATAATTTTCCATCCTGTGTTACCGTTTTATCAGCCTTTAAATGAACCAAGGGGAATGCCATAGAAAAGGCCGAGCAGGCATCAACATGTGTGGTCGCCGCTTTACCATCCAACAGTCCTGATGCTGCAAGTAAAAATGCACCAGTACAAAAAGTAGCAATTTCTGCGCCTGCTGCATGTTGTTTGTTTAACCAGGGGATATAGTTTCGGTTTGCTGCGAGAGAATCTTTAATATCGTTGGTTGCAAATGAAGGCACTAAAATAAGATCAAGATGTGCAGCTTTTTGTAGGGGCACACAAGGATGCTCACTAAAGTTATAATTTTTATCCTCAAGTGCAATTAAACTAATGTTAAATGGGGTTTCGAGCTCATCTTTCCGATAAAATCCATTCACAGTATCAAATACATCTAAAATAGCCGCTATGCTTAATAATCTGAAATTTTGGGGGAGTAAAACACCTACTTGTATCATTTGGTTAAAAATTTAAGTATCGTAAATATATAAAAATTGTCTGAAATGCCCCTTAAGATTGACTTTTACGGCAACGGTGTTCGGCTAAATTAACAACTAACTTTATTTCCAGTTAATCAGCTAATTAATAAACATATGAAAACCACCCCAACGAGTAGCAAAATGTACGGCTTTATAGTGCTGTATGAAATGCAAACAGATTTTTTACTAAGGGCTTTAGATGGGATAGACCAAAAGGATGCACAGAAAAGATTGGATACGAAAGCAAATCACATTGCCTGGATTACCGGAAGTGTGGTGCATGGCCGCTATTTTCTGGCCAAATCATTCGGTATCGATCTTCCGTCCATAACCGGCGAACTTTTTGCCGATAACAAAGGAATTGTAGATGATGCCACTTACCCTTCACTTGCAGATTTCATTAAAGATTGGAAAGAAATTTCTCCAAAGTTACAGGAGGCTTTAACCCAGGCTACCGACGAGAAACTGGAAGAGAAACTCAATATCCCCGGAATGGAGATCACACTGTTTGAAATGATCAGCTTCAACAGTTACCGGGAAGCCAATTGCATTGGGCAGATTGCCCTATGGCGCAGGTTATTAAACTATCCTGGAATGAATTACATGTAAGCTATGGAAAAGATAATAAAAGAAGCCAACGAAACGCTGTCGGCGTTAGAAAATACGTTATCGAAATTTGATACTGCACAAATTAATGCAGTACCATTTAAGGGAAGCTGGACAGCCGGCCAACTGGCTGAACATATGATTTTATCAAATTCGGGCTTTCTACAGGTTATAAATGGACCAGTAACCGAAACAGATAAACCAGCCGATTTTATGGTAGCGCAAATTAGGAACGACTTTTTAAATTTCAATGTGAAGTACGATTCGCCTGAAGAGATTTATCCTGAAGACAGGACATATAATCAGCCTGAATTATTAAACAACTTAAAACAGATCAGAGATGGGATTTCAGCTTCTATAGCTGACCTGGATTTAACGAAGACCTGCAGCTCCTATGAATTGCCCGGTTATGGTTTTCTAACCCGCCTAGAGGCAGTTTATTTTGTGATTTATCATACGCAACGACACGTACATCAGTTAAATAAAATTTATAGCGAACTGGATAGCAATTGATTTTTAATTAAATTTATGAGAAACAACAGGCTTAATCTGCTAAATCCCTATATCGGCAAATGGAAAACAGAAGGTTTAACAAAATCAGGTGATATAATCACTGGAACTGATACCTACGAATGGGTTGATGGTGGTTTTTTCTTAATGCATCAGGTAGATATCATGTTTGGTGATAAAAAGATCCGATCGTTAGAAATTACCCACTATGATGATATGGAGGATGTTTTTAGGTCGCAATCGTTCGATAATGAAGGCAATATTTCAATATCTACCCTTAAAATTTACGATGATATCATTTTAATATTTGCCGATACTGAAAGATTTAAAGGAAATTTCAAAGCCAATACTATTGAAGGGGCATGGGAACAATTTGATGGTAAAAACTGGGTAGCATGGATGGATATCAAATTAACAAAACTTGCAGATGAGCAATGAAGCAAACATGCCGAAAGTAAATGAGGTTGAGGACTACATGAAAAAGTTAGATCATCCTTTTAAGGCGGAAATCGAGCGGTTGCGAAACATAATTCTCAATGCCAACCCTAAACTGGAAGAAAGGGTAAAATGGAATGCGCCCAGTTATTATTATGTAAAAGATCTGGCTGCTTTTAACCTCAGGGCAAAAGGATATGTGCAGGTCATTTTTATTTTTTACGATGGAAATATGATCGAAGATCCATCTTTATTACAAGGCAATTGGAAAGATAGGCGTGAAGCAAGGTTTTACAGTATGGTCGATATTAAAGCAAAACAACCTGCGCTTGAGCAATTGGTAAATAATTGGGTTAAACTAATAGAGCCAAATAATAATTAACCATCTCAAAGGAGAAAAAACCAACAAAACAATGGCAACAATTAATACGTGATTATAATAGGGAATAACCCTGAGTCCTTAGTTCATGTCTTTTTTATTAATTGAGTGTATAGTAATAATATAAATCGCGGGTGCGGTAATATAATGAGCGAATTAGATAATATAAATGGTCACTGGCTCATGGTTAATGGGCTATGGCTATTAACCATAAAACCATCAACCAAAACAGATTAATTTATTATTACACCCATGTATCAATGCCCAGTGTACCAATGACTAATGAACAAATGCCCAATGAACTATAAATAACTTTTATTATTTTTAAATCTAGAAACCAAAAATTAAACCACTATGAAAATTGCAGTTATTATTGTACGCGTGCTTTTAGCCGCCATGTATCTTTTTGCTTCTGTAAGCTATTTTCTTAATATAATGCCGAAGGCTCCGGAAATGACAGCGGCACAAACAAGTTTTATGACTGGCTTAATGGCCTCTGTGTACCTTTTTCCATTGATCAAAATAACAGAACTGGTTGGTGGTGTCCTATTGCTTATTGGTCGTACAGCTCCTTTAGCTGCACTAATAATTTTCCCGGTTACTTTAAACATTTTTCTTTACCACGCATTTTTAGGTCCGAAAGATTTGCCGATGGTTGCCGTAATGCTCCTGTTTAATTTATTCCTGTTTTATGCTTATCGGGCTAAGTATCTGCCGATCTTTTCAAAGTAAATTTTATAGTTTTTAAAAAATTTCATACTTTTTCTCTTTATTTAGTGTTTCGATATAAGGTGTAATTATTATCTTTAAAAACTAACTAGAAATAAAAAATATGAGGAAGTTACCATTTTTAATGCTGCTTTTTGTTGCAGTATCGTTTTCTGCATTTGCACAGAACAAAGATGCTATCATAGGCAAATGGCTTAACCCGTCGGGTGAAGGGCAAATAGAAATCTATAAGAAAAGCGATAAATATTATGGAAAGTTAGCCTGGATGAAGGAACCCAATTTAAATGGTAAACCTAAACTAGATGCTAAAAATCCTGACGAAAAACTACAGAAACGCGCATTATTGAATCTGGAAATATTAAAAGATTTTGTTTACGATGATGGCAAGTGGACTGATGGAACAATTTACGATCCAAAAAGTGGCAAAACTTACAGCTGTAACATGTCTTTAAAAAGTACCGATGTATTAAATGTACGTGGTTATGTAGGTATTTCACTTTTAGGCCGATCAGAAACTTTTAGACGAGTAAAATAATTTATAGATGAAGAAAATTTTATGGTGCCTTTTAGCGGCACCTTTTTTTTGCGCTGCACAGTCGTATTCCATTAAACCATTGAATGAAAATACCAAAACCAGTTTACGCGGGTTAAGTGTCGTATCAGATCAGGTTACCTGGGTAAGTGGTAGTAATGGATCGGTAGGTAAAACAACTGATGGTGGTATAACCTGGAAATGGTTAAAACCAAAAGGTTACGAAAAAATCGATTTCAGGGATATTGAAGCTTTCGACGATAAACAGGCCATTATAGTGGGCATTGCATCGCCGGCATACATTCTGAAAACCGTAGATGGTGGTGAAACCTGGACAGAAAATTATAAAAATGTAGATTCAGCTATATTTTTGGACGGGCTAAGTTTCTGGGATAAAAATAAAGGAATCATTTTTGGCGATCCTATTAATGATAATATGCAGTTGCTTAAAACCCTAGATGCAGGTAAAACCTGGCAGGATATATCTGCAAACCTCAAAACTAAATTAACAAAAGGTGAAGCGAGTTTTGCAGCCAGTGGTACAACTATTAAAGCACTGCCTGGTGGTAAAACCTGGATTGCATCAGGCGGAACAGTATCTAACATTTACTTTTCTCCAGATTATGGAAAAAACTGGCAAGTATTTAAATGGCCTATTTTGCAGGGTGAAAATAGTACAGGTCCTTTCTCTATCGATTTTTTGAATGAGAAAATTGGTGTAACAGTTGGTGGTAACTACTTAAAAGATAAAGAAAATACCAATAATATTCTTTTAACGAGCGATGGGGGCAAAACCTGGCAAAAGCCAGCTACCCCGGTTTTAGGATTCCGATCGGCTGTAACCTATATTAATGCTGAAACTTTAATTGCTACTGGTACTTCAGGGACAGATATTTCTACTGATGGCGGTCAAAACTGGAAACACATTTCTGATAAAAGTTTTAATGCCGTTCAAAAAGCCAAAAAAGGTAAACAGATTGTTCTGGCGGGAGAAAAAGGTAATATTTATCAATTGATGATCAGCAAATAAAATTTCAGTCCTATTACGTAACAGTTTTATTGATTAAGTATCTAATCAATAAAACGATTCAAATAAATAAAAAGATTGAAGCATTGGGATTGATAAAATTTTGTTTCTTTGCTGTCAACTAAAACTTTAATTTAAAACATACACACACGCTCAATGGATTTTTTGCACACGATTTTAGGTGACGATATACAGGCCGGACTATTAATTATTTTGAATTTAATTGTGATCGAAAGTTTGCTTTCGGTAGACAATGCTGCTGTTTTGGCTACTATGGTAATGGATCTGCCAAAATCGCAAAGAGAAAAAGCTTTAAAATATGGTATTATTGGTGCCTATGTATTCAGGGGGATCTGTTTGTTCCTGGCGGCTTGGTTGGTGCAAATCTGGTGGCTAAAACCACTTGGTGGCTTATACCTGTTATACCTCGCTTTCGATTATTTTAGAAAAAAGAACAACAAAGGCAAGGAAGATGAAGAGGAGGTAGACAAAAGCAAAAGCTGGATTTATAAATCTACCGTAGGTTTAATGGGTAATTTTTGGGCAACGGTTGCTCTAGTAGAGGTAATGGATCTGGCTTTCTCTATCGATAATGTTTTTGCGGCCGTAGCTTTTACCGATCATATCTGGTTAATCTATATCGGCGTTTTTATCGGGATTTTGGCTATGCGTTTTGTAGCGCAGGCATTTGTGAAACTGATGGAGAAGTTTACCTTTTTGGAAACGATAGCATTCATCGTAATTGCTGTTTTAGGAATTAAACTTACTTCATCTTTAGTAACACATTTCTATAAAGAATCGCCTATTTCTCATGTTATTGAAAGTGAAAAAACAGATCTTTTTGTATCTGTTTTTACGGTAGCCATTTTCATTATACCCGTAGTAACTTCCTTATTGTTTAACTATCCAAAAAAACACAAAAGCGATATCATCATTTCGGACGATGCCGAAAAGGTATTAGAAAAATCTTAAATTATAAGGCTTATCTGTGATAAATCTTACAATTAATCGTTGGTAATATTACAATGAAATTTGTAATATTAGAATTTATAAACAGATTAGGAAACAGGGTGCAATGGCTTTTTACAAACATTACTCATTCGATCTTTGGTTAACGTTGATTAAATCAAATCCAGCGTATAAACAGGAGCGGACACGATATTTTTACCAGAAATTTAATACTAAGCATAAAAATTTAGCAGAAATTGCTGTCATTTTTCGCCAGGTAGATTTAATGGTAAACGCCATTAATGAGCGCACAGGGAAAAATGTAGATGCTGATGAAATGTATTTAATGATCATCAGTATGATCAATGATTACGATTTCAATTTTCATGATGTGGATCTGCTGGAGATTGATCACGACATGGAACAACTGGTTTTTACCCACATGCCTTTGCTGTATAGTGATAGTTCATTAACCGTATTGGAACGGCTTAAATCAACAGGTTTAAGTTCGACCAATATTTTAAGCAATACTGGTTTTATAAAAGGGAAAACCTTAAAAAAAATAATCAGTCATTTGGGGATCGATCAGTTTATCGATTTTCAACTGTATTCTGATGAAGTAAGGATGTCTAAACCCAATAAAGGGTTTTTTCAGTTGATGTTAGATACCATCGATAGGGAAAAACATCCGGAGTTAATGCTAAAAGATGTAATCCATGTTGGCGATAACCCTCATGCTGATGTCCGTGGGGCAGAAGCAATGGGAATTAACAGTATGCTCATCAATTCGAATCACCTATCTATCTCAAACCTACTCTATGATACCGTATAGTTATTCACTCCATAAAATAGACAATACAGTCGATTTTGGCTTTAGTGCCGACGATTACAGTCGCTTTAAGTTTGGCGATGACCTGGTGGCCCGATCTTTCGGAAAAGATTTAGCTGATGGGTTTATCCGATATTATCTGGCGGATAATGTGATTACCGATCAGATTGTGGTGATCTCTAGTCCTTATAGTTTTATTCCAACGGCAACCTTCGCCATGAAAAACTATTTCGTTTGTCAGCTTAACCGTTGGCTGGTCGAAAATGGCGGTTTGGCTGTACAGGAAACCAAAGTGCACAGAACTATCACCTACAAAGAAGATTATGGTGAGTTAAGTGCCGAAGAAAGGCTATCGCTGATTGGGAATGACTCATTCCATATCGATAAAGATTTTCTGGCAGGTAAAACATTATTGTTTTTGGATGATATTAAAATTACCGGAAGCCACGAGCGGATGATCTTAAAAATGGCTAAGGAATATGGTCTAAAGAACGAAATGCACATGCTTTATTTTGCCGAACTGGTCAATAAAAATATTCATCCCAATGTAGAGAACTTCCTGAATTACCATCAGATCAAATCTATTTTTGATCTGGAAGAAATTATCGATAGCGGCAATTTCAGGTTTAATACCCGTATTGTAAAATACATTCTAAATACTACTTCGAGCAGTTTTAATCTATTTTTAGAACGTAGAAGTACGGATTTTATCAATCAGCTTTACGATCTATCCCTGGGGAATAACTACCATGCCATAGAAGCGTATTCTAAAAATTTACATCTTATAAAAGACTATATCAAAAACAACAATTATAAATTAATTTAAATATGGCTATTAATTTGCAAAAGGGGCAAAGAGAGAATATCGATGCTCCTAAATTTACAATAGGTTTAGGTTGGGATACCAACAGCTCTTCAACAGGTTCTGCATTCGATTTAGATGCTTCAATTTTTATACTAAACGATCAGAAAAAACTGATTTCGGACGAAAACTTTGTATTCTACAATAATTTGATTTCTCCAGATGGTTCGGTAGAACATACAGGTGATAACTTAACGGGTGATGGTGATGGCGATGATGAGCAGATCAAAATTGATTTAACCAAAGCTGATGCTAAAGTAAACGAGATCTGTATTGTGGTAACCATCCACGATGCTGACAACAGAAGACAAAATTTTGGCCAGGTTAGAAACTCTTTCATCCGTATTTTTGATGCCGTAACCAATGAGGTGATCTTAAAATACGAATTAGAAGAAGATTTCTCTATCGAAACGGCAGTAGAATTTGGAAGGATTTACAAACGCGAAGGCAAATGGAAATTTGAAGCCGTTGGCGTAGGTATGAAAGGTGGTTTACAGGATTATTTAAACAAATATCAATAATATTATGGCAATCAATCTTCAAAAAGGACAACGTATCAGTCTGGAAAAAAGTAATGGCAGCAAACTTCAGAATGTTTGTGTAGGTATTAACTGGGGCGCCATTGAAAAGAAAGGCCTTTTCGGTTTCGGATCTTCAAAAGAAGCGGTAGATTTAGATGGAAGCTGTGCATTATACAACGAAAACAAACAACTTTTAGAGGTAGTTTATTTCGGTAACTTAAAATCTAAAAACGGTTCTGTAAAACATAGCGGCGATGATTTAACCGGCGATATGGGTGGCGATGATGGCTTAGATAACGAGATCATCACACTTGATTTTTCTCAGTTGGATGCCAATGTAAACTATGTTGCCTTTGTATTGAATAGTTTTAGAGGTCATGATTTTGGTACGATCCCTTTTGCGTCAATCCGCATTTATGAGGGCACAACGAAACGTGTTAACGAGGTTTTTGCTAAATTCGATATTGCTAACGGAGCCAACTTTGCTGGTCACGTATCGATGGTAATGGGCGTTTTTTACAAGAAAAACGGCGAATGGAAATTTAATGCCATTGGCGAACCAACCAAAGATAAAAAACTCGAAGATACCGTTAAAACTGTAACTCAAAACTATTTATAAGCCATAAGGCTGGTAATTAATTTAAACTATGGAAACCAACCCGAACGTTACCCAAGCCCTTACTCCGGTTAAACTGGATAAAGACGGCAATGTGGATCTCGAGAAAATAACCTCAGAAGAAACGCTAAAATACAATGAGATTGGAAAATCGTTAGAACCATCAGATGTAAATTCTATCCTGAATTACGGAAGCGATGCCCAAAACTCAATGGAAAAGTACAGTAACGAGTTTTTATCGTCTGTACGGACCTATAACAGTGGCGAAGTTGGTGGCTTAATTAACGAACTGCTTACCGAACTGAATTATATCGATGTTTCAGAATTGGAGCAAAGCGCGTTTAAAAACTTTATTTCTAAAATACCGTTTTTAAAACGCCTGGTTGTTGATGTGAAAAAACTTTTTCAGAAGTATGATGTTGTGGTGAATAATATTGATAAAATCACCAATAAAATTAAAGCTGGAAGATTAAATTCAATTAAAGACAACAGTTCTCTGCAAACCATGTTCGATAGCAATGTTGGTTACATCCACCAAATGGAAGAACTGATTATTGCCGGGCAGATGAAATACAACGAGCTGAACATCAAACTTGCTGAGATGGAAGGCCGACCAGCCGATTATCAGGATTATGAAATTGCCGATTTAAGGGATTTCATAAGCCGCCTGGATAAAAGACTGGCTGACATGAAAATTGTTCGTTTTATTATGTTGCAATCTTTGGCGCAGATCCGTGTGGTGCAGAACAATAATACTTCAATAGCAGAAAAAGCACAGTCGATTGTATCTACAACTATTCCTGTGTGGAAAAACCAATTGACCATTGCTGTTGCTTTACAAAGGCAAAAAGCCAACGTAGAGATGCAGAAGAAAATTTCGGATACCACAAATACCATTTTGCAGAAAAATGCAGAGATGCTGAAACAAAACAGTATCGATGTAGCCAAAGAGAATGAAAAAACAGTAGTATCTTTGGAAACCTTGAAACGAACCACTTCATCGTTGATTGAAACGCTTAATGAGGTTAAACAGATCCATGAAGCAGGTGCACAGAGCAGAAGGGTGTTGGATGGCGAACTTAAAACTTTGGAAACAGAGTTGAAAAAGAACGTAACGAGGGTGAGTTAATTAAAATATGGATGAATACCGCTTAAATATTATCAAAAAATCAAGCGCAGAGATCAACCGTTTACAGTTGCTCTCTGTGTTTTTTGATGATGAGGTGATTTATAAAATTTATTTAAGAAGCCAGGTTATTCATCAACTTTTTGCCAACAACCAAGAATTAGAGATCGAAAAATTGGATCTTTTCCATCTTCAGTTTACTGATAGTGTGATCGAACTGCTCAAAAAGATTAAAAAGAGCAATGAGAAAAATGTATCGCTTATTTACGATGAAATTGACCTGAACGAAGAGCTTATCGACCGTATGGCAGGTGCGCTTATTGATCAGAAAAGTTTTCAGCATGATAAACAGAAACAATCGTTAAAAGTGAACCTATCGCTGCGGAAACTATTTAGTGTACTTTCTGAGCTCAGTTCCGATTTTCCCTTTTCTAAAAATATCAATGTTTTTAGTTCCAGATACGCAAACGATTTTTACTTCGATCTTACTACAGATCAATTTGCTAAACTGATTGATTTTCAAAGTAAACAGGTTTATACCAATGTTTATGCAACCATCGAGAAAAAATTGATGGGCAAGTTGTGTAAGTACGATTTTCGGACCGAATTTTATATTGGTTTAAAATCGGGCGAACTGGTAATTGAAGTATATAAATTTTTGGATATAGACAGTTATTACCTGTTTTTTCCAAGCCGAAACGTGTTTTTATTCTGCGATTTAACCATTTTGAAAGATTTGGATATGTCTAATAATCTTTCGGAACGGGAACGGATTGTTCAGGAACTGCAATATAAAAACGATAAGCTAAAAAGTAATGCTGCGGTTTTAAAAACGGCCATTCCAAATGAGATTGTTAATTTGTTAGAAGATAGTTACGGTAAAATATCTGATATCAATTTCTTGAACCACCTCAATAATTTCGATGTACAATCGAATATTTTGAAGACAATGTTGAAAACGGATTTGTTTTAGGTTCTAAGGGTGTTTTTCTTGTAAAATCGATCGTTTCGACCTTGGTGTTTCCAAAGGAACTCCTTTGGAGGAGAGATCTTTAGACGTAGCATTCCTAAAAGATTTCTCGACTTCGCTGTGCTGCGCTCGAAATGACGGATGATTGGATTGAGAAATTTCTATGAGAAATCTCTAGGTATATTGTCATTCCCACGCAGGCGGAAATCTTAAAGCACTGGATATTCTTTGTCCTTTGCTCGGGCTTGCCTCGGCTACTAATGAAAAATCGGTACAGGTCCGCTTATAGGTATAAAGGATTGCTGCGCAATTCTTGTAAAAACTTACGGAAATCTCAATTGTGGCAGTATTGAGGCTCTTATCCTTGCTTATCCCCACGCACCCGCTGATCCTGCCTTGGGCTAAGGGGTAATGATAGAAAGGGCACAGATTTTCGTGCTTTTTCCTACGAAAATCTGCTATGCCAGATAGCAGGGGGCAGGTAGCATATTGCAGATGCGGTAATTTGTTTTTTAGTCCTTTCCCTTTCATGGGAAAGGTGCCGATAGGCGGATAAGGGTTAGGCAGATCGGTGGGAATGCGGTCAATAGAAAAAGCCGCAGATCAGGAGAGCTGCGGCTTTTCGTTTTTTCTTCATTCTGAACTTGTTTCAGGATCTATAGGATGCTAAAAAGATGAAATAAATTCAGCATGACGTTTGTCAATTATGGCTTCTTACCAATATTTACCCTGATATTCACTTCAAAATCGCCATCGGTGTAACCACTGATTGCGGAAGTTGCGGTATTGTAATAAGCCATGAAATATAAGGTTGATTTGTAGTTCATGCCAAAACCAACGGTAGCATTCTGTGTGTTATGGTACATGGCCATTACATACAATTTATCGTTGGCAAAATTTGCATTCAAACCGGCATCCCATAAATTATCGTAATTTTTGATGCCCCTGAAAACACCTTTAGGCTCTAGGCTGATTCCGTTAATACCCGATCCCAAAATGAACTTATAACTCACCGCCGAATAAAAAGTTGGTTTATCGGCAAAGTTTAAATCGTCTTTTCTAAAAACTGAACGCATGTTTGGCACGGCACCTTCAACGGTTAAACCTTTCGAAGTATAAGAGATCCCGAAATCGCCGTCTAGATAATAACCCCGATCGTTAAAACGGGCAATGGATGGATCGTTAATATCACTGTTCCTTACGCTGCTTAAATCCAGTTTATCCTGACTTGCACCAAAAGAGATCCCAAAGTTTAATTTCTGATCGTCGCTGTTTAGCGGAAGGTGGTAAGCAAAGGTTCCAACCGCTTTGGTGCGTTGTATACCGCCCGATTTCTCGTTGTAGATGTTTACACCCCAGCCCACTTTGTTCACCTGTTGATCTAAGGTTACACTTTGTGTAATAGGCGCACCTGGAATGTTCGACCATTGTTTGCGGAAACTTCCGTTGATGTTAAAACCTGCATCAATACCCGCCATTGATGGATTTACCAAATAGCGGTTCTGGAAATATTGTGCGTTGAGCGGAAGGATCTGTGCCTTCACGCTGCCTAAAAATAATGTACCGGCTGCAAATAGAAACGTTACGTGACGCATTTGCTTTATTTTTTTTGTAATTGCTCTCATGTCTGTAATTAGTCTCTAATGATGTTGATAAAACCTTTGAATGTGCCGATGCCATTACCGAGATCAATGATGTAGTAATAGGTGCCTTCACTCAACGGGCTACCGTTTATGGTTCCATCCCAATCGTTGGCATAAGTTTGTTTGGTATACAAAACCCGCCCGGCCTTATCGAATATCTTCACGGTATTGTTTGGGTAATAATCGATGTTTTTTACGATAAATTTATCGTTATAACCATCACCATTTGGTGTAACTACCGTACTGGCTTCTAATTTATAATCTTCGGTTACGGTTATCGAAATCGTTTGATCGCTAACACAGCCACTGGCATTGGTTGCCGTTACTTTATAGGTGCCGCTTTGTTTTGGCCTGATGCTTGCTGATGCGGTGTTTTGTCCATTGGTGATTTCGGCACCTGTCCAGCTGTATTGTGTACCGCCAGTTGCAGTTAAAACAAGGGCATCACCTTTAGAAATCGTTACACCTTTATTGCTGCTAATGGAAACCACAGGTAAAGCGTATACAGTTATAGTTGCTGTCCCACTTTGTGCCTGACCGCAATTTGCATCTTTAACACTTACTAAATTATAGGTAAATGTTCCGGCTGCATTACTTGGCGCTGAAACTGTTACCGATGCACTTGCCGCGGTAGTCGTTACCGTTCTACTTGTTCCGCCGTTAATATTGTAGGTAAAAGTATATGGCGCTGTTCCGTTTGCTCCGGTAAAGGTGATGGTTTGAGCGGCTCCGTTTAAGCAGACTGCTGATGTGCCCGCAATGCTTGCTGTAGCGGTTGAGGTAACCGTTAGTTTGAAGGTTTTAGTGGTTTTGTCTACGCCTCCAAAATCTGTTCCGCCATTATCCATTACGGTAACGGTAATATTGGCTACACCACTTACATTGTTTTTTAGATGGTAAGTGATGGTCCCTTTATCGGCTCCATTTGCAGCTACCGTTAATACATCAAACAGGTTGGCGTTATCAGAGGTAACAGAAGGTGTGGTGTTTTGTGCGGTTTCAGGACCGGCAGAAATTCCGGTTAAAGCAATGCTTTGGTTGGCTGGCGAATAACAAACGGCTTGGTTTGTGACAGCATCAATTGTAGGCGCGCCATTGCCGAATAAATATCTTGTTTTAATCGGATAGTGATCGGTTGTGGTAGAACTGTAATTCGTTACCAGGTTTTTAACGGCATCTAAAACCTCGGCCGAGGCTGGAATGTAGTTGAGGTTAAGGCTTTTCGTGATGATCACGTTGTCAATTACAGTATTAAATCCAGCTGTAGATTGTTTCCCAGCTAAACTTAAAGGTAGGGTAACAGGAAAATAATTTACTGCATCTTGGGTGAAATCTGAGTATGAAGTTCCGGTACCTGGCATTGGCGCGATGGTTTTATCGGCATCCAATACGTCGTTAAAATCGCCCAGAATGATTACTTTTTTACCAGCAAGGTTAGCGTCTAACCAATCTTTTAACTGTTTATTCCCGCCTTTTCTGCGGTTATAGGCATCAATCTGATCGGCTGTTGGGCCTGTGTTTGCTTTGGCATGAATCTCGACAAAATAAACGGTATCCAATTTATTGTTGATCTTCACCTGTGCCTGCATCATATAAGGGAAACGGCCTGATGACCAGTTTTTGTAAGGCGTTCCATCTGCACTGGTTGCTGGCACAGCAGGGTTATAGGTGTCTCTTAAAATGCCTAAAGTCGAAATGGGTTTAATCAGATCGGTGCGGTACATAAAGGCCAGTTTCTGCGCCAATGGGTAATCAGCATCGGCTTTATCATCGGCATACGATCCGAACTCACTGAACACCACATTATAGCCTGCTGGTAAAACTGTATTTCTAAACAAAGTAGTATCTACCACCTCAGCTAATCCATAAATATCTGCATTGAGGTTGTTCATGATGGTTTTAACATTGGCGGCCTGTAATACATCGTTCGATGGATCTTGAGCAGGGCTGCCAAACCATTCGATGTTCCAGTTTACGACTTCTAAAGTATTGGCAATATCGAAGGTATTTCCGCTAAGGGCAACGGTTTTATTTGCCGAACCAGTAGTGGCAATGTTTACGTTTCCGGTATAACTGGTATTTACTACGGTTGGTGAAAATTTAGCGTAAACCGTTGGCGAAGTATTGTTGATATCGGCTTTTGGGTAAGTTATTGTACTGGTATATGCTCCGGTACTGGTTTTTGATAAAGTGAAATTGGCCGGAGCGGTTAAAGTTACATCACCCGTTAAGTTGCCTGCAGAGAAACCAAAGCTATTTGCAGCAGAAGTGCTATTAACTGCCTGGAAACCGAAACTAAGGCTTGATGGTGAAGTGGTAATATCAACTGCCGGTGGCGTGTTCGAATTGGTTACCGCAAAATCATCAACCGTCCAACGGCTTGCCGAAGAAGTAGTAGAATTATATACAATGGCTACATAAACTGGTGTGCCCTTGTAGGCCGATAAGTCTATATTGTCAGATTTCGTCCATTTATTGCTACCCGTTTCAGGGAATTTACCATCTAAACTCGTCCATGTGGCCAATGCCGGGCTACCTGAGCCGGTATAGTTTGTCGAGATTTTGAGTTGTAATTTATCTCCTGCGAAAGCAGATCTTGTCCAGAAAGATAAAATGGCGTAGTTAAATGAAGTGATATTTAAGGCTGGTGAGATCAACCAATCCTCATTCAAAATATTGCCGCTCGAATAACCATTAATCTGCAGTGCATTTCCAGCGCTTGCCACGCCTGTTGGATCGGCTGCATCATGGCCGAAAGTAGTGGTGCAACCCCAGGTTTGTGCACCCGTTACACTGTATTGATAAAAACCATCGGATAGTGCAGCACTGCCTACAGTTGTACAGGTTTCAAAGTTGAAAGCCGTTTGGTTAGGATCAACTGCAGGACCGGTTAACGAAAGTGAAACCGAAGTTGCACCCGAGCTTGCATGTAAAATGGCACCTATAGAATTACCCACAACTGTTGGGCGAAATTTAACGTAAACCGTTTGGTTGGTTGACAAATCGGCAACGCTATAACTTAATGTGGTAGAAAAGGTAATATTATCTTTCGAAATAGAATAAGGTGCCGCTGTAGTTAAAGTAGTGGCATTGGTTAAGTTACCTACCGATAATACATAAGTTTTAGCTGCTGAAGTAGTGTTTATAGCCTGATTACTGAAAGCTAAGGTTTTTGGTGTGACAACTAAGTATGGGCCAGACATCGAAGCAGGCTCAGTTACCGAGGCATTTTGCGGATTTGGTGGCCTCAGCACAAAATCTAACGAATTTTCATCGCTATCATATCCATTACCTGCAAATTCTTCTGTGCCGCCAACGCCCATGGTGGTGGCGTTTGAAGTTGAGCTTGCTTTTCTTTCTATTGATGAGGTATTGGTTGTAGCCGGTGCAGGGGCAGTGCCTTCGTAGCCATTTGCGGTTCCAAAACCAACTTTATCAATAATATTTACACTAACTGGGTTGGCACCTGTTTGAGGGGTAACCGAATTGCTTAACAATACTTTTCCAGTTGTACCTGATAAATTAAGTGTACCAGTTTTATCAGGGGTTGGTAAATCTACTGTACCACCTGCGCCTGCTGCCAGTTGGATCAGGTAAAAACCTTTGGGGGCGATAGAACCCGATAAGGTGGTTGCTGCCCAGTTGCCCGTACCTGTAGCACTAGCATACTGAACGCTCCAGCCTGTTAAATCGACAGCTGAAAGGGTTGGATTATATAATTCGATAAAGTCGTTTTTATATGCAGCACCGCTGTTACCACCACCGCCATAAACTTCAGAAATAACCACATGATTGGCGCCAGTTGGCTCTTTAACCGATGAGTTTTGTGGGTTTGGTGCGGTAACTACAAAATCAGTGCTGTTGTTATCTGTATCGTAACCGTTTCCATTAAATTCTTCTGCACCTCCAACCGCTAAAGTAGCCGCCGTTGAAGTAGCACTTGCTTTACGCTCTATAGAAGTGGTGTTGGAAATTAATGGTGTAGGCGCGGTTTCAAAACCTGTTGCGGTTGGACCAAAACCTACTTTATCAACTACAACGGCAGTTGATGGATTCGCGCCAGTTAAAAGGACGTTTGAGCTGCTTAAAATTACTTTTCCGGTGGTGCCCGAAAGGGTTAAAGTCCCGGTTGCATCTGGTGTAGGTAAATTAACGGTTCCACCTGCTCCAACAGCTTCCTGAACCAAATAAAAACTTTTTGCAGGTATACTGCCTGTTAAATCTGTTTTGGCCCAGGTGCCTGTTCCGGCAGCATTTAAATACTGCACGCTCCAGCCTGTTAAATCAACTGCTGTATTACCCGGGTTATATAATTCGATATAATCGTTTTTAAAGGTTGCACCGCTGTTTCCACCACCGCCATAAATTTCTGATATGACAATATGTGTTGGCGCCGCGGGTGGTGTTGTACCCACGCCTGCTGTAGTAATGTTCACTGTGCTTGCTCCAGTGCTCGAAATACTGATATTACCCGATGCTGCGGATGCTGCTGTAGGGTTAAAACGTGCCGAAACCGTGTTGCTTGCAGCAAGCTCAGCCACCGTATAAACTAAAGAAGTGCTATAGGTAACATTATCTTTCGAAAGATAAAAAGGGGGTGTAGTGGTAATATTTACGACATCGGTTAAGCCTGTTGCACTTAGGGTAAAGGTTTGTGCTGTAGAATTGGTGCCTATATTCTGCGAACCAAAATCGAAAGCAGTTTGGTTTACCATTAAAATTGTTGATAGCCCATTTCCGGTTACTGCAACATTAACAGGGGTAGCACCAGCGCTCGTATTGGTAATATTGCCGCTTGCACTGCCAGCAACTGTTGGACTGAAACGCACGTATACCAATGGCGATGCAGCAACCTCGACTGCAGTATAGCTGATGGAATTGCTGAAAGTAGTATTGTCTTTTGAAACAAAGAAGGGCGCTGTAGCATTTACTGAAACGCCTGTCATTAAATTGGCTCCACCTAAAGTGTAACTTTGTGCTGTAGAATTTGAATTAATATTTTGATCGCCAAAAACCAACGAAGTATTTGATGCTGATAAAACCGGCGTAGCTGAAGCACTGCCTTTTGGGGTGATGCTAAAATCGTCTATCGTGTAAATACCGTCGCTTCCTAAATCGTCAGTATCAGTCCAACGGATATAAAGCGTGGCACCATTTGCCCAGGTAATTGCGGTGATGCTCCCCGAAATAGCGGTTTGGTTTGCAGTTAAGTTTCCATCAATACCAGCTGCTGCGGTAGTTGTGGTTAGCTTTTCGTTAATGTCCATGCCGGTAAGTGGTAGCCAGGTGGCCGATACATCGGCAATGCTTGTGGCATTGAAACTGTATTCGAAATTTAGTTTTTCGTTAACCGTAGCTGTTGAACCTGTTCTCCATTGTTCCATCACACCCGATAGATCGATTGAAGTTACGGTTGCACCGGTGTTATTCTGGAATGCAGCACCAAATCTTGGTACCAACGAACCAGAGGCAAGGCTTCCTAACGAACGGTCAGCTGCTCCAGCTGTTCCTGCATTGTAAACGGCGCCAGCATTTGATGAGCTAGTGTAAACCGTTAATGATAATGCCGAACCAACGGTTGCAGCGTTTGTGCCACTAGCTTTAACGGCACTCCATCCAGCAACTGTTGAAGTCCCTGTTGCAGTCATACCGTCAAAATTTTCTGATTTAGCTGTATTTAATGCCGTTAATGAAACTTGGGCAGATAAATAATTGGAGAAAACCAGAAAAAGTAAAATGAGAAGTAAAGGTCTTTTCATATAATAAGTTTTGTTTTACAACAAATGTATATGCAAATGCCTAATTATCAGATTAACTTAATGTTAATTTGAATGATTGTGGAAAAATAAATATAATATAGGGTAATTTTTTGTTTATACAGACGTTAGTGCCTGCTTTGAGAGATCTTTTAGCAGATTAGGAACAGAAAATCGCTAGTACTATTGAAACGGAAAGCCCAAAATCCCGATGTGAAAACCTAGTGTCGACCTATCTTTTGCAATATCCTTAGCATTGGCTGTCATTGCCAGCTTGACTGGCAATCTTAATGCAAGAAGAAAGGTTAATGGGGTACGCGTGAAGCTTTAAGATTAGTTTCGCTGAGCACTTTGTGGTTCTCGTTTTCACGGGAATGACGCAAGAAGAATGGAATTATGTCTGCACGATAGGGAGGACTTAAAGTGTAAAGCAGGGCAGGAGGCCGCCACAGCGAACTAGAACCTTCACTTCAAAAAAAGAACTCTAATATATGCCTGATAAAAAACGTTATATGGCTTTATAATGTAGAAGATCTTACAAATACTCCTCAATATTTCCTTTACCCTCACGGATCACTTCAAACTCGCCCGTAGTACAATCGATTACGGTAGAGGCTTCGTTATCGCCATAACCACCGTCGATTACCAGATCAACCAGGTCTTCGTATTTTTCGTGGATCAATTCCGGATCGGTAGAATATTCAATTACATCATCATCATCCTTTATTGAGGTAGATAGGATAGGATTGCCAAGTTCTTTCACAATGCAGCGTGCAATATTGTTATCGGGTACACGGATACCCACTGTTTTTTTATTGGAACTCAATAACTTGGGTACATTGTTATTCGCATTAAAAATAAAGGTAAACGGACCTGGTAAAGCTTTTTTTAACACCCTAAAGGTGGTATTGTCAATCGGTTTAATGTAGTCCGAAATGTGTTTTAAATCGTGGCAAATAAAAGAGAAATTCGCCTTTTCGGGTTTTATGCCGCGTAAACGGCAGATTTTTTCGATGGCTTTCGGATTGGTGATATCGCAACCCAAACCATAAATTGTATCCGTTGGATAGATGATCAAGCCACCTTTCTTTAACACTTCAACAACTTGTTCAATGGCTCTTTCGTTGGGGTTTTCTGGATAAATCTTAATAAGCATAGCGTAAAAATAACAAATTAATGGTGTCAGTTGTTTAATAATCCTAATCTTTGTACTAACAAAACATACGCTAATCTATTATTATGAGAAAAGCTTTCGTCGCAATTGCTGCATTTTTAATTGCCCTAACCATTATGCTGGGCCTGTACCATCCCTTCTTATGGTGGACATTCATTTTTACTGGTCCTTTTGTAATTCTTGGTATTTACGATTTATACCAGCCCAAGCATAGTATTGTAAGGAACTATCCGGTTTTTGGCCGTTTAAGGTATTTTATGGAAGAGTTGAGGCCGAAAGTGTATCAATATTTCGTAGAAAGCGATACCAATGGTACCCCATATAATAGGTTAAACCGTTCATTAATTTACCAACGCGCTAAAAAAGATAACGATACCATTCCTTTCGGAACGCAGTTAAATGTTTATGATAATGGTTACGAGTGGTTAAGCCATAGTATAGCCGCTATTTCGCACCACGAGTTAAATTTAGATCCACGTGTTATTGTAGGCGGACCAGATTGCAAAAAACCTTATTCGGCCAGTATTTATAATATTTCTGCCATGAGTTTTGGCTCATTAAGTCAGAATGCAATTCTAGCTTTAAACGGCGGTGCTAAAATGGGCAACTTTGCACACAATACCGGTGAGGGTGGCATCAGCGATTATCACCGTCAGCCGGGTGGCGATTTAATCTGGCAGATTGGTACAGGTTATTTCGGTTGCCGTAATGCCGATGGAACTTTCAATTACGATGCCTATGCCGAGCGGGCCAAAACCGATCAGGTGAAAATGATCGAGATTAAACTTTCTCAAGGTGCTAAACCTGGTCACGGGGGCATGCTGCCTGCCAAAAAGGTAACGCCAGAGGTCGCCAGGATCCGTTTAGTGCCCGAAGGTAAAGATGTGTTATCGCCTCCTGCACACTCGGCATTTAATACACCTATCGGTTTGTTGGAGTTTGTTAAGAAACTCCGCGATTTATCTGATGGTAAACCAGTAGGGTTTAAACTTTGTATCGGTCGTAAAAGCGAGTTTTACGCCATTTGTAAAGCCATGGTAGAAACAGGTATTTACCCTGATTTTATTACTGTTGATGGTGGTGAGGGCGGAACAGGTGCTGCTCCACAGGAATTTTCGAATTCTGTAGGCATGCCTTTGCGCGAAGGTGTGGCATTTGTATATGATGTTTTGAATGGTTTTGATCTTAAAAAACACATTAAAATTATCGCCTCGGGTAAAGTGGCAACAGGTTTCGATCTGGTTAAAAATATTGCATTGGGTGCCGATATGTGTAATGCCGCCCGCGGAATGATGTTCGCTTTGGGCTGTATTCAGGCTTTAGAATGTAACAGCAATACCTGCCCAACAGGCGTAGCCACACAAGATCAGAGTTTAATGAAAGGCCTTGTGGTAGAAGATAAAACCGTTCGGGTTAAAAACTTTCATAACCTAACTGTGGCGAGTGCTGTAGAGTTATTGGGGGCTGCGGGTTTAAGAGAAACGCATCAGTTAAGCCGGGCGTATATCAATAGGCGGGTGAGTCCGAGTGTAATGCAAAGTTATTTAGAGAGTTTTCCATATATCCCGGCAGGTAGTTTGTTAAAAACGCCGTATCCAACACGTTACGAGCTGGGTATGGCGCTAAGCACTTCGGCCAGCTTTGCACCAACCGATTATAAGGTTTCGGCGGTAGATTATGCACATGCCAATCCGTATGGAGATAGTATGCATGATGATGGGCGATAACAGCGAAAGATGACTTACGAAGTTTCAATAGGTTGAGCGTCGGCAGAACTTCGGAAGTCTATCATATGGCAACTCATTAGTTTTTTGGAAAGCAAGGGCGGTAGTGCTTAGGTTTGTTCAGCCCTGCTTTTTGCTACAAGTCCTCTCCCGATGAAGAATCACTGTTGTCCGGTTAAAACCTAAACGTACTATAAAATCATTTGAATTAAGCTAAAACAGCCTTTTTAAAGGACTTTAAAAAGGCAAGCCCCCCTTATTTCTTCATTTTTAAAATTCTTAATCAAATCCGGCTGTCCGGAGAAAATTTGATCATAATCCTAATTTTAGCTTTTTAAACTCGTCGTAGCTTCAATATTCATAAAAAAAATATTTCAGTCCCTGAATATTGCAGCCATTTGTAAATCGGCTGTCCGGTTAAAATTTATTAAAAGATTTCTCCGGACAACAGTGATGAAGAATCGGGATGCGGGCTTTCCGCGTCAATCAGGTTTAGGTGGCCAGTAATGAACAGGTATTAACGGATTAATCAGCAAACTCATCCATTCGATCCGTCACCTTGACCTGTAGCGCAGCGGAAAGCTACATAGTAAACCGGGCCTTAAGCGAGCTCACCGAAGGTAATTCATTTCAGGGGCTTGGTAATAATAAGCTAGCATGATAGATACTGAAACAAGTTCAGTATGACGGGATTCGTTCCCTCGATCGTCACCCTGAGTTTATTTCAGGGGCTTAATAATGCAAAAAAAGAAGTCAAGTTTTTTTTAAAACTTGACTTCTTTGATAATGGGCTATTTGTTTTCCCTAAACCCTAAACCCTAAACCCTAAACCCTAAACCCTAAACCCTTCTAAAATTCTGCGTTTTTCGGGAACCTTGGGAAAGCAATTACATCACGGATGTTGGTCATGCCGGTTACGAACAATACCAAACGTTCGAAACCTAAACCAAAACCCGAGTGCGGAGCTGATCCAAAGCGGCGGGTATCTAAATACCACCAAAGCTCTTCCTGTGGAATGTTTAAATCTTCCATGCGTTTGGTTAAACGGTCTAAACGCTCTTCGCGTTGCGATCCGCCAATCATTTCGCCAATACCCGGAAATAAGATATCCATTGCGGCAACAGTTTTTCTGCCTTCAGCATCTGGCTCATTCTGGCGCATGTAGAACGATTTAATATCAGCAGGATAATCGGTTAAGATTACCGGTTTTTTAAAGTGTTTTTCTACCAGGTAACGTTCGTGCTCACTTTGTAAATCAGCACCCCATTCATCAATCAGGTATTTAAATTGTTTCTTCTGGTTCGGCTTAGAAGACTTTAAAATCCTGATCGCCTCCGTATACGTTAAACGTTCAAACTCATTGGCTAAACAGAAATCTAGTTTCTCTAATAAGCTAAATTCGCTGCGCTCATTCTGCGGTTTTTGTTTGTCCTCTTCAGCCAAACGGGTATTTAAGAATTCTAATTCATCTTTGCAGTTGTCTAAAGCATATTTAATTACATACTTCATCATATCTTCTGCAAGCTGCATGTTATCTTCTAAATCGGCAAAGGCAACTTCTGGCTCAATCATCCAGAACTCGGCCAGGTGTCGTGTTGTATTTGAGTTTTCTGCCCTAAAAGTAGGGCCGAAAGTATAAATCTGTCCGAAAGCCATTGCCGCTAACTCACCTTCCAACTGACCAGATACGGTTAAGTTGGTTGCACGGGCAAAGAAATCTTGCGAGAAATCTACCTTACCATCTTCTGTACGTGGTGTATTGTCGAAATCTAAAGTGGTTACTTTAAACATTTCGCCGGCACCTTCTGCATCACTTGCGGTAATTACAGGCGTATGCATATACACAAAACCACGTTCGTTGTAGAATTGGTGAATGGCAAATGCCAAAGCATGACGCACTTTAAAAACGGCATTAAAAGTATTGGTACGGAAACGCAGGTGTGCAATTTCGCGTAAAAACTCTAAACTGTGTTTCTTTGGTTGTAATGGGAATTTTTCAGGATCGCTATCACCCAAAATTTCTACACTTGTTGCCTTAATCTCTACAGTTTGTCCTTTGCCAAGCGATTCGATCAATTTACCTGTTGCCGAAATGGCCGCACCAGTAGTTATTCTTTTTAACAGCTCATCAGGTAAATTACTAAAATCGATCACAACCTGGATATTGCTCATGCAAGACCCGTCATTTAATGCAATAAACTGATTATTACGGAAAGTTCTAACCCATCCCATAACCGTTACTTCTGTGTCAAATGCTGTCGACTTTAATAAATCTTTAATTTGCTGTCTCTTAATCATATTGTTATTTGTAAAAGGCGCAAATTTAGAAAAAAAAATGTATCAGTTGGCAGTTTTCAGTGCACAGTTTTCAGTTTTTTAGCTAGCGGCTCACTCCAAGCTCCAAACGCTTAACTCCGAACTATTACTGTTGTTGCTGCTGGATGGCTTCCATATATTGTTGATAGCTATTTTGTGTTCTTGCCGTGGTTATTGTTCCGGATGGTTTAGTGTAATTCACTTCTTTTGGCTGAAAATAAGTTTCATTATCATTAAAATCTTCATCATTATAACCTACTGATACGTTAACTTCCATAATATGCTCGAAACCACCTTTGTAAACACCTTTTACTGGCGAGCAATCGGTAAAATTGCGGCCTACTGCCAGGCGCACATGGTTTTCGTTGGCTATACAGTTATTGGTAGGATCTAAGCCCAGCCAGCCGTACTCGGGTAAATATGCCTCGGCCCAGGCATGGGTTGCCCCTTCACCTCGCATACCATCTCTATTGGGGCAGATGTAGCCGCTTACATAGCGCGCAGGAATACCGGTTAAACGCAGCATCGCGGTTAATACATGGGCAAAATCCTGACAAACTCCAGCTTTAAGCTTTAAAATTTCTTCAATAGTGGTATCAACTGCCGTTACTCCTTTAATGTATTCGAAATTATTGAACACATGAGCGCAGTATTTTATAGCGGTTTGATAAGGCGTATCTTCAGTGCTCTTAATGTTCAAAGCTGTTTCTTTTAATTGAACAATACCATCAAAACTTTCCTGTCTTAAATAATCAATATATGGTACTTCAAATTTTAGGGCGTTTAAACTGTTCCACTGCTCGCTGCTAAACATATCGTCTTGCGGCAATGGCTTCGGGAAGGTTTCTACGCTTACTTTCGAAAAGATTTTCAGTTGGGTATGCGGCTCATTTTGGGTAAAAGTGCCTACCTCGTTGCCGTAATAATCGATAAAGATTTCAATTTCCGGGCTTCCGGAGATATTCAGGTCGTGTTTAACCACCTTTTGAAAATCATCCTTAATCGGGAATAAAATAATCTGATTTGCACTATCGCGAACAGGCAACTCGTATTTGTAATTGGTGATATGTTTGATTTTGAAAATTGGCATATTGGTTTTTATTATTATAGGTTACAGCAGGTGAAAAGATAAGTGCAGATCATAAATCAATAAAAGAATAGTATCTGTGTTGATCTGTGCTCATCTGTGGTTAAAAATTTATGAATTTGCGAAATAATATTCATTTAACAGGTTTCCGATGCCGAAAAGTTCAGCCCTGATCTCTGTAAGGTAATGGTGCAACTGCTCTTCGTTCATGGTATTTACCGAACTATAGGTAATCATGCTTTTTAAACGCCCTATTTTAAAAGATAAGTTGTTGTAATGTTCGATATTGCTTTCGCTCTTTAACCGGTTAAAATATCTTTCAATATTGTTCATGGCATACAGTACCGACCGAGGAAAATCATTGTTGAGCATCACTAATTCGATGATGTTTTTTGCATCGAAACCTTGCCTGTAAGTTTTTAGGTATAGTTCATACCCACCTAATGATAGCAATAAATGTTTCCAGTAGGATATATCCGTCAGCAGATCTGGATTGCTGCTTATCGAACTGAATTTAATATCGAGAATATCGACTGACTGTATGCTTCTCTCCAGGTGTTTGCCAATATTCATAAAACTTCTGCTTTCTCCGCGCTCCATCACACTGTCGGCAGTTCCGTTGTATAACATTACCTGTTTAATCAAGACATCGAAGGCTGTAACCGGGTCATCTTTCTGTACGTACCACAATAATTTCTCGTCTTTTACCGCATGGTAATATTCGTTTAAACACTGCCATAAATCTTTAGGGATGTGTTCCTGAACACTCCGAGCATTTTCCCGTGCTAGGGTAACGATGTTTAAAATTGAATTTTGATTCTCGCGGTTTAACAAGAGGTATTCTATTACGGCACGGCTATCGTGCTGGATATTCAATAATTCATTTTCGTCATCCGACGAAAAAATCCTGATTACGGGCTTCCATGTAAATTCCTGTATGGTATCTTGTGAGGAAGCATAATTTGTTTTTAACATGCGCAGCATACCATCACTGCGCTCAACATATCTGCTTAGCCAATATAAGCTTGATGCAACTCTACTTAACATATTCTGTATTCTAAGAAGTTAAAACCCATGTATCTTTACTGCCGCCACCCTGCGAGCTGTTTACGACCAGCGAACCTTCTTTTAAAGCTACTCTGGTTAAGCCGCCCGGCACAATTGAAATGCCATCTGGTCCGTTTAAAGCGAAAGGGCGAA
Organism: Pedobacter kyonggii; assembly: GCF_004310665.1. Lineage (GTDB taxonomy): Bacteria > Bacteroidota > Bacteroidia > Sphingobacteriales > Sphingobacteriaceae > Pedobacter > Pedobacter kyonggii. Next base: position 100,527 of record NZ_SIXF01000004.1, read on the forward strand.
GATCGATTCTGCGCGGAGCCAGTTTTCCGTTAATAAAACACGGGGCAGAAGACAGGCTGATGGTAGGTTGGGCAATAAAATTGCGTGGATCTTTCAATACTTCAATTTTATATTCTTCCGTTTCCTGCTCGCTGGCAGCGTGCCCCATTAACATGCCATATCCACCACTTCCATTGGTTTTTTTAATTACCATCGTATTGATGTTCGCAAAAACATAATCCAGCTCATCTTTATTGCTGAGCTGGTAGGTGGGCACATTCTTTAGAATGGGTTCTTCGTTCAGGTAATACCTGATCATATCTGGTACATAGGTATAAACGGCTTTGTCGTCGGCTACGCCATTGCCTATTGCATTAATAATGGCTACGTTCCCTTTGCGATAGGCACCCATTAGGCCAGCAACGCCCAGAACGCTGTTCGGATTAAAAACCAGTGGATCAAGATAGTCGTCATCTACACGGCGATAAATCACATCAACCTGCTGCAGGCCTGTGGTGGTTTTCATAAACACCTTTTGGTTTTTAACCACCAGATCACGGCCTTCTACCAGTTCCACCCCCATTAAACGGGCAAGGGTAGTGTGTTCGTAATACGCAGAATTATACATGCCCGGGCTTAACAGTACAATGGTTGGGTTCGAAACGGCTCTGGGAGAGAGGCTCATTAAATTTTTATATAATATGGCAGGGTATTCGGTTACACTTCTTACGCCGCACTGCGGAATAAGGTCGGGAAATAACCTTTTGGTGATTTCCCTGTTCTCGAGCATATAGCTCACCCCCGAAGGTGTTCGCAGGTTGTCTTCCAACACATAAAATGTTCCGTCATGATCCCTTATCAGGTCTATCCCTGCAATATGGATATAGATATCGTGTAATACATTTACATTGTGCATCTCTCTTAAAAAATGCGGACAAGAATAAATTACATTTATAGGTACAATCTGGTCTTTTAAGATAAATTGATTGCTATAAATGTCTTTTAAGAAAAGATTCAGCGCTTTTAGTCGTTGTTTTATTCCTTTTTCTATAAAACTCCACTCTGTTGAAGTGATAATTCTCGGGATAATATCAAAAGGAAAGATTTTTTCGATGCCTTCGCCGCTATCATATACCGTAAAGGTAATGCCCTGGCTCATGAACAGCTTTTTAGCCAATTCTTCCTTTTTGTTCAGGTTATCGAGAGATTCTTTAGAGAAATTATTGATGAAGTTTGAATAATGATCCCGGTAACGATCGCTATTTAAGAACATTTCATCATAAGTTTTGGGATGATTTAAGTAATTTTTTATAAAATCTTCTATCATTTTGCTTAAATATTTCCTTAAATTATGATTTTGTAAGTAAAAAACTAATGTTTTTGTATAAAAAATTAATTTTTATATGATTTATATCTGTTTAATTAATTTTTTACGTATGTATTTTAGTGTTTTATGTGTTTTTTATTGAAATATTTAAAATTTTTAATAAAAATACTTGCTAATATGAATAAAGTTTGTACTTTTGTAATGCTCGTTAATTATTATTATATATTTGGTTTAAAAAAAGCGCTGGCAACGGCGCTTTTTTTACGAAAACATCAAGACTTATTCATAATCAACATAAACTAAACAATCCAAACCAGAAAGCTTCAGTAAAAACTGGAGCTTTTCTTTTTATTATTGGTCCTCAATCTCGATCCGATAGCAATCGGATGAAGCGTAGTAAAATGCAGCGTTCTTAAAGAAAAGTCGTCATTGCGAGAAGGCTTTTTCAGCCGACGAAGCAATCTTACAACTATGGATTGTAGCGATCGTAAGATTGTTTCGTCGTTCCTCCTCGCAATGACGATCCCTCATAGAAATTCTAAGTGCATAAAAAAAAGCTATCCTGATTTTAATCGGGATAGCTTTTTAATATATGTTTTGTTGTTGTTATTCTTCTGAATAGGTGATTTTGTTCACATGTTTATCAATTTCCCATCTTCCTGTTCCCTCTTCGCCAATTACTTCGAATAATTCTAATGCCCTGCGTGCTTTGTATTCTTCTTCGCGTTGCTCTTTCAAGAACCAGTTCAAGAATTCCATAGTTACAAAATCCTGCTCTTTATGGCATTTAGAGGCTAGGTTTTTAAAACTTTGGGTAATGGCGATTTCTGCTTCTAAAGCATCTTCGAAAACTTCTCTAAATCCTGCAAATTCAGTTTTGATGCCAGAAACTTCTGGGGATATTGCGTTTCCGCCCATATCCAAAACATATTTGAACAATTTTAATTGGTGTACTCTTTCTTCTTCAGATTGCTTTAAGAAATAATCTGCTGAAAAATCGAATCCATTTTGGTCACACCAAGATGACATTGATAAATATAGTGATGAAGAGTGAGCTTCTTTTTTGATCTGCTGATTTAATAATGTTTCGATATCCTGTGATATTAAACATTTAATGCGCATTAAGTCTTTCATAATTTTCTTTGCTTAACTAATGATACAAAGGTAACATCAAATTAACCATATTGTGTGATTTATTTGCTATATGAAATTAGTCTAAATTGCTGATAATTAGTTATTTGTAATCAGTTTAAATAAGCTGGGAAGAAGAGTGGAGGATTTAAGATGGATGATGGGAAATGTATAAATAACGCGAAACGGATAGTACTTGAGGATCAGAAGGATAATGGGAGGTTCATTGCCAATAATTAATAAACAATGAAACAATGACGAATAGCGAAATAGAAAAATTGCAAATGAAGATATTGAATAACTAATGTATCAATAGCGATAGGAGTTGAGAGTTTTCAGCTATCAGTGAATTTCAAGGAAATAAATCTCCTCAGATTATCGTCATTCCTCCTCGCAATGACGATTCTTCTATAAGAATCTGTCAACGGTAGATTATCTCAGGATCTTCCCGGCATGATAGATACTGAAACAAGTTCAGTATGACGCACCGAATGGAATAGCCTACCAATTTCTACGGTTAACCAATTATTCTGACCATTAAGAAGTGGATCAAGCGGAAAAGTTGGGGGAGTTAAACTCTAGGCATATATTTTCGATAATCTGAATAAGAAAAACTTAATATCCCTTACACCTCTCGATGTTGCTCTAAAGGCTTTGATCTTGGCATTGAAAGATTCTGCAGCGGCATTTGTAGCCCTGTTAATAAAGAAGTTAAGGATATACAGGTAATGCGATTGAATTGATCTGGCAACAGTCCTAAAGGAATCAATTCCGCATGCTTCTACCTGATTATACCAGATTGCCAATCTTTTAAAGGCCTGTTCCTTACTTTTGCACCCCCTGAATATATCTCCCAATTTTTGGGCAATATTATATGCATTCTTTAATTTGGGATACCTTTGGAAAAGTAGCTCTGCCCTAAGTTCTTGATTCCGTGTCCATTTCGAGGGATGCTTAAACAGAAGATACCTGCTCCGCGCCAGCAATTGCTTTAATGTATCTCCATTAGCCAACACTTCAGGATGGTAAGCAGTTTTGTTCTTTTTTGCCGTTGCAATATCCTCATTTTCTGCATCGATAGCCTCCCAACGATACTTTATCCTAACTTCCTGAACCGCATCATAAGCCAATTTCTGAACATGGAAACGATCAATTACCCGATGCGCGTTTACAAAACACCGTTTTATGGCCAATTGCATGTTGGCAGCCATATCCATGGTTACTTCCCGTACCCGTTTTCTCAGTCTTTCGGGAATCTTTTTCAGTACAGATATAATGTTTTCGGCCACCGTACCCTTGATCATCGCTACAATAGCACCCTTTCTACCTTTGGCTTCCTTATTGGTTACAATAGTATAAAGCTCTCCATTGGATAAAGCTGTTTCATCAATACTGAGCCTGGGGCTCACATTCTTTACAAAAAGCATCCAATCATTCGCATGCGCTTTCTGATCCCAACTACTATAGTCACTGATATGCTCTTTATATTGCTCCTGGAGCTGTTTGCCGTCTATTTGGAAATAATGCCCTAAATGATAGCAGCTAATGGGATGGTTATCCAAATATTCCTTTTAAAAAAAGACCGAATTCCGTAGTCATCCGAGCCCCTTTTCTTACTAAATCCCAATCTCTACTGATGATATTGCCAGTCTTTTTTACGGTCCATCTACGTCTCCTGATACGTAAGGCAACTTTTTGTCCACGGATAGGGAAATCCTGGATGGCAACTTCCGGAAGAAAGCCCTTTGATTCGAGCTCAGTTATCTGGTAGCCAGAGGGAGCTATATTCTTCTCTTCCAGATAGATCTGAAGCTCTTTTGACTCTTTTTCGACTTTGAGTATTTCGAAATAATCCAGAATGCCTTCTGGTAATAAAAAACTGATAAGGGCTTGTTCGGCTTGGTTCAAGGGAATTTGCAATTGTTATAAACTACAAAAGAAACAAATTATTCGATTCCCCCCAACTTTTCCGCTTGATCCTAAGAAGTTAAGAAAATTAAGGTTTGAGCGATGTTTATGTGCAATTGTGGACATAAACCATGTATTATCAAATTACAATCCTTTAGGCGATTTGAACACAATTAACCGATTAACCAATCTGAGCTTACCAATAAACTAATGGCCAATAAACTAATAAACTAATCTATAAAGACAGTCGCTGATGAGGTGATTTAGTTTGAACATGGTAAAAGTGCCTTGCAACAAATCTTTTAAAGCGATAATTTCTAAGGCACTTAATAAATAGATGTGCTCGCAACCATTAAAGGTAACCAGTTCGAAATCGGCTTTGTGGGTGTTTAAAAGGAGTGCTTCAATATCAATATCTTCTACAACCTTTTTTAATTTTTGAAGCGACAGGCAATTAAAGCGTGCAAACTTACCGCCAAAATCTACATAAAAGCAGTTTAATTTATCTGATTGATAAATAGAACCATGGGTATTTGAGAATACGTTAACCAGTTCATTAATATCGATACACGCTTTTTCCATCGGTTACAAAAATTGGCATTATTTAGATTAAATACAAATAAAAACGAAAATAAATTTGAAAAGGGTTTGTTGTAGAGCGTTTGGTGGATCCAAAATAAAAGAGCTATAAAAACATTATATGCATTAGTTTGCTATTGGTAGAAGAAAAAAAAGTGGTTTAATTGTTAGAACGTAGTAATTTATAAATGGCCCGTTTAAAAGAAATGAGCTACAATGATCTTATATTCCTTAAATGGTAAACAGCTGAATCGGGTACATAACTTAGTTGTCAGAAAGTATAATGAACCATATAAGCAATGTAAGGAAATATAAGGCGTCATTAGGCAGAACATCAAGCCGATTTATATAGGTTATTCATGTATAAGCTATTCGCTAACAATTGATCTTAAAAACCATGTGGTGATACAAACCGTCCATAAATTGTTTTTCATTTTGAATAACAAAGCCCATATTCTGGTAAAGTTTTAATGCCCGGTCATTGTTTTGTTCTACCAATAAGCCGATGTTGTGGTGGCCAAGTTGTTTAGCCCAATCAATTCCTGCTTTAATGAGCTGTTTTCCTATTCCCTTCCCCTGAGTATTCGGATTAACACTAATGGTATCGAGGTAAAATTCCCCGCTTTGGGTTTCGGTGCCTGGATTGTTGTTATTGGCCTGGTAATGCTCAGCCAGGTACGCTAAAAATGGCTGGCGAAGCTTTAAGAGTTTTCCGCCATCATAGGCATTTAAAGATCCTAGAATTTTGCCCTCATCTTCAAAAACCAAGGTGTTTTCGTAACTGTATTGGTTGTTCTTTTGTTGGAAAAAATGTTTAAAGATCCGATTAATGATTTCATCATCTTCAACATTGGTTAATTTCTTAGCCAGCTTGCCCATCGCCTGGATAATCAACGGTACCACTTCTTCTGCATCTGCAGGTTTGGCTGGTCTGATCATTTAAATATCACTTAGGTTAAAGGTATCTGCTACGCGGATTCCTTTTTCTGTTCTTTGTAAAGTGCAGCATTCATTAACTGGATCATGCTCGAGGTATAATATATAGTTGTTGTTTACCGCTTCTTCTAAAAATGCCTGTTTCTCGGTCAATGTTTTTAATGGGAACATATCGTAGGCCATTACATAGGGTAGGGGGAGGTGGCCTACTGAAGGTAAAAGATCGGCCATATACACGATGGTTTTCCCCTTGTAATTAATTTTGGGCAACATCATGGCATCGGTGTGACCATAGGCAAAACTGATATTGATATTTTTCTGCCATTCGATATTTTCTTTTTCCTCCACAAATTTAAGCTGCCCGCTTTCCTGGATCGGCATGATATTTTCTTTTAAGAAAGAGGCTTTTTCCCTTGCATTTGGTTCTATCGCCCATTGCCAATGTTTTTCATTACTCCAATAATGTGCATTTTTAAAGGCTGGTATCAGTTTCTCGTTTTCTCTTACTATCGCCCCACCAACATGATCGAAGTGCAGGTGTGTAAGGAAAACATCAGTAATATCGGCTGTACTAAAACCCAAATGCGCCAGCGATTTTTCCATCGAATCATCCCCATGCAAATAATAATGACTGAAAAACTTTTCATCCTGTTTATTTCCAATCCCGGTATCCACTAAAATCAATTGATTACCCTCTTCAATTAAAAGGCAGCGCATGGCCCAGGTGCAAAGATTATTCGCATCAGCAGGGTTGGTTTTTTGCCAGATGGCCTTGGGTACAACGCCGAACATAGCGCCACCATCTAATTTAAATAAGCCTGTGTTTATGGTGTGGAGTTTCATTTTTGTAGTATCAAGTAATTAGTATCGAGTAATTAGTATCGAGTATCAAGACTGGAATTGGCTAAAAATACAAAAACCCTTCAGCTTTAACTAAAGGGTTTTTGTAAATGATATTGGTTTTACTTATCGATGTGGCACCTTATGCCTTCCACCTTTAAACCTTCTACCTTATAAGTGTATCACTTCTCCGTATGCATCAGCTGCAGCTTCCATAATGGCTTCGCTCATGGTAGGGTGAGGGTGAACAGATTTAATCATTTCGTGACCAGTAGTTTCTAATTTACGTGCCACTACGATTTCGGCAATCATTTCGGTAACGTTGGCACCGATCATGTGTGCGCCTAATAATTCTCCGTATTTAGCGTCGAAAATTAATTTTACGAAACCATCTTTAGCGCCGGCAGCACTTGCTTTACCTGATGCAGAGAATGGGAATTTGCCGATTTTCAATTCGTAACCTGCTGCTTTTGCTGCTTTTTCAGTATAACCTACTGAAGCAATTTCTGGTGTGCAATAGGTACATCCAGGGATGTTGTTGTAATCTAATGGCTCTGCATGCTGACCAGCAATTTTTTCTACACAGATAATACCTTCTGCTGAAGCAACGTGTGCAAGTGCCTGTCCACCTACTACATCGCCAATTGCATAATAACCTTTAACTGAAGTATTGTAGAATTCGTCGGTAACGATTTTACCTTTCTCCGTTTTGATACCGGTTTCTTCTAAACCTATGTTTTCGATGTTTGCTACGATACCAGCAGCTGAAAGCACGATGTCTGCTTCGATGGTCTGCATGCCCGAAGCTGTTTTAACAGAAACTTTACAGCCTGCACCGCTTGTATCAACAGACTCTACACTTGCTGATGTCATTACGTCGATACCTACTTTTTTCAGGCTGCGTAACAATTGTTTAGAAACGTCTTCATCTTCTACAGGAACCACGTTATCCATAAATTCTACGATGGTTACTTTTGTACCCATGGTAGCGTAGAAATAAGCAAACTCTACACCGATAGCACCAGAACCTACCACTACCATGCTTTTTGGTAATTCAGGAAGTACCATTGCCTGGCGGTAGCCGATAATTTTTTTGCCATCTTGTTTCAGGTTAGGTAATTCTCTTGAACGTGCGCCTGTAGCAATGATGATATTTTTAGCACTTAGTTCTTGTTGAGAACCATCTGCACCTTTAACTTCTAATTTGTTTCCTGGTTTTACTTTACCAGTACCCATAATTACGTCAATTTTATTTTTCTTCATTAAAAATTGAACGCCTTTACTCATGCCATCAGCCACACCACGGCTGCGTTTTACCACAGCAGCAAAATCTGCAGTTGCTCCGGCAGTAGTAATTCCGTAATCAGCAGCATGATTAATATATTCGAAAACCTGAGCGCTTTTTAAAAGTGCTTTAGTAGGGATACAGCCCCAGTTTAAACAAATACCACCTAATGATTCACGCTCAACAATTGCAACTTTTAGTCCCAATTGAGAAGCTCTGATTGCAGCTACGTAACCACCTGGGCCGCTGCCTAACACAATAACGTCGTAATTCATCTGTTTTTTTTAATTTGTTATTTATCTGTCAGATGGAGCTTACCATAATTAGATCATCATTTTATAGATGTTTAATTATGGACGGTTCATATCTAATTTTAAAGAGATTTGTTTTTAATTGTTCTGTATTACTGTAATCTTCGGGTAAAGGAGTCTCTGCTTTGAGCAGATTAATCTCGTGGCTATAGTTTCCTATTTTCACATTACAAAAAGTTAAAAGACCATATTCCTTTAACAAGCGCTCAAAACTAAAAAAAAAATGTCAATTGGCTAAGCCAATATTGAGATAGCTGTTAAAATTTACAATGATTGAATATTGTTGTAGCAATTCTGCATCAGAATATTAATTATAATCTGGTTGATTTGCAGAATAATATATTGGTTAATTAACAAAAAGTTAAATAATCAAGATGTTTAAGGCTTAAAAATTGTTGTTAGTATGTATTATTTGAAAAATACCAATGTTAACATAAGTTTTATGCTTAAATTATAATCAACTGATTGTTTCGTTATTAAAAATTTAGCTTTTTTATCAAAGTATTGATAAACTGAAAGTTATAATCCATGCAATATGTGTTAAATGTTGAAAAGTTTTGCCTGACTTAATGATTATTTAACATTGGATGTTAAAATGTGTTAAATTTTATTGGGTACATTTGCAGCATTAATATCCCTAATAGTTATTATTCAACAACAAAAAACATTTAAAAAACAAAGTATGAAGAAATCTTTACTTTTAAGATTAGTACTGGTTATTGTTGCGTTTGTAGGTTTTACCATTGGTGCAAATGCACAGGTAACCACATCATCAATGACAGGAACGATTAAGGATGCCAAAGGCGCCTTACCTGGTGCGAGTGTTAAAGCAACACATACACCAACTGGGACTGTTTATTCCGTATCTACAAATAACGATGGCCGTTTTACCATTGGTGGTATGCGGGTTGGTGGTCCTTATACCATTGAAGTTAGTTTTGTTGGTTACAGACCAGAGAAACAAACTGAAGTTTATTTAAAATTAGGTGAACCTTATGTTTTGAATTTGACATTGGTTGATAATAGTGCAACCCTTGCAGAAGTGAAAGTTGTGGGGCAAAGCACAAGTAGCATATTGAATTCTAATAAAAATGGAACCTCAACCGTAATTAATAAAGATCAAATCCAATCTCTTCCAACGATTACTCGTAGTGTTAACGATTTAACCCGTTTAACGCCACAAGCTAACGGTACGTCAATTGGTGGTGGTAACTACCGTTCAAACAACTTTACTGTTGATGGTGCTAATTTTAATAACCAATTTGGTATTGGTCAGAACATTCCTGCTGGTGGTTCTCCAATTTCAATTGATGCGTTAGAGCAGATTTCGATCAATGTAACGCCTTACGACGCTCGTCAAACAGGTTTTACCGGCGGTTCGGTTACGGCAGTAACGCGGTCTGGTACTAATAATTTTTCGGGTAATGCCTTTTATACGATGCGTGGCGAAGAGCAACAGGGGAAAAGGATAGGCGAAACATACAGGATCCCTACTTTACAAAGACTTGACGAGAAAAATTATGGTTTTAGTTTAGGTGGGCCAATTGTAAAGGATAAATTGTTCTTTTTCGTAAATTATGAAAAGAAACATACTATTCAGCCAGGTACCCAACGTGTTGCAGCAACTGCAGCTACTCCGTATAGTCCTGCTAATCCAAACACTGTACAGGCTACGGAAGGCTTTTTAAACCAAGTTAGTTCTTACCTTTTGACAAGGTATAACTATGTAACCGGTCCATATCAAGGTTATTCAAATATAAGCGACAATGAAAAAATGTTTGCGCGCTTAGATTGGAATATTACTAAAAACCACCGTTTTAGTGTACGTTACAACCAAGTAGAAAGTAAAACTCCTGCTTCTGCTAGTACCTCTACAGGTGGTTCGCCAATTGGTACCGTTACTGGTTATTCTTATCTAAACGCAAGGTCAGGTACAGTTAGAAATGCTGGTTTACCTTTTGCAAATTCTAATTATTTTCAGGCAGCTAACCTATATTCTGGTGTTGCTGAGTTGAACTCTAATTTTGGTAGTAAAGTAACCAACGTTCTAAGAGCTACATATTCTCACCAAAATGACCCTCGTACCACAGATAGTTCTCCATTTCCATTGGTTGACATCTTAGATGGTACAGGAACAAGTGCAAATTTGGGTAATGTTTTAACCTCTTTTGGTTATGAGCCGTTTTCTTACGGCAATTTAAGAGATGTAACTTCATATACTTATAGCGATGATTTGAGTTTAGCTTTAGGTAAACATAATTTAACATTGGGAGTTCAGGCTGAATATAGTACAACGAAAAATGGTTTCCAACGTTTTGGAACTGGTTTTTATACTTTCAGATCTTGGAATGATTTCATTACAAATCAGAGACCAGCTCAATACACTGTTACTTACCCTTTAACTGCCGATGGTTCTCAAGCTTATCCAAGCTTTAAATTCGCACAATATTCTGCTTACATTCAGGATGAATTCACTGTAACAGACCGTTTAAAATTAACGGCAGGTTTAAGAGTGGAGAGAGCTAGCTATCCTGATGTGACAGAAATCAAAACGCACCCATTGGTAGCTGGATTGAATTTCGCTGGTCAAAAAGTCGATACAGGAGTTTTACCTGAAAACAAAATTTCTTTCTCTCCTCGCTTCGGTTTTAACTGGGATGTAATGGGTGACCGTTCATTCCAGGTACGTGGTGGTACTGGTATTTTTACAGGTCGAATTCCATTTGTATGGATTGTATCTCAATCGGGTGATGCTGGGTTATTGCAATATACTCAAAGCTATGTAGGTAACGCGGCTCCATTATTTAATCAAAGTATTGCGCCTCAATTAACTACAACAGCTCCTCCTGCGGGAAGTTCAATCCCTTCTTCTGGTATTAGTGTGATGGCTCCAGATCTTAAATTTCCGCAAACATGGAAATCAAGTTTAGCATTTGATGTTAAGTTACCTTGGGGTGTTGTTGGAACTTTGGAAGGAATTTATGGTCGTGATCTTAACGTAGCTTTTGCTAAAAACTTAAATTTGGTTAATCCAGGTATCCAAATTACTGGTTACGGAGATACTAGATTATTCTATCCAGCAGCAAATACTGATAAATATTATAACCCTATCAATGCATCTGGTTTACCTGTTACTCAAGGAACCCCAAGTGGTGGAGCCAATGGGACAATTACAGGGTTCAATGCAATTCAGATGACCAATGTTAAAGGTGGTTATAACTGGATGGTAACAGCTCAATTAACTAAGCAGTTTAGAAGTGGTTTATCGGCAATGATTGCTTACACCCGTTCAGATCAACGCAATTATGGAGATCAAAGTGGTGACCAGCTAGCTAATTTGTGGTCATTACCTCAAACTTCCGGTAATCCCAATACCCCTACTTTAAGTTATTCAAGCAACTTGAATCCTGATCGTATTGTGGCTAATATTTCATATAGAAAAGCGTACTTTGGTAATTTAGCAACATCATTTTCGTTATTCTACGAAGGTACTCAACAAGGAAGATTCTCTTATACATATAACGGTGATTACAATCGTGATGGTGTATCTGGAAATGACCTAATTTATATTCCTAAACAAGGTGAGTTTACTGCAACTGACTTCTCAGCCATACCTGCAAATACGAATGGCTATGCTAGGGCATATAGTGCGCAAGAGCAAGCTGATTTATTTGAGTCTTATATCAGTCAAGACAAGTACTTAAGCAAACATAGAGGCGAGTATGCAAAGCGTAATGGTGGGGCTTCTCCTTGGAGAAACCAATTCGACTTTAGATTAACACAAGAGGTTTTCAAGGATTTTGGAAAAACCAAAAACTCTTTCCAATTTACAGTTGATATTTTTAATGTTGGTAACTTGTTGAACCGTAAATGGGGTAATCAAAACTTCGTAAATAATGCTGCAATTCTTGTTCCTCAAAATATTTCATCTATTGCTGCCGGAACTAAACCAACTTTTAGATTGGCGAATTCATCGGGTGATATTGTTAAGGAAACTTTTGGTACAACCCAAACTATATTGTCTACTTATTACATGCAGTTTGGAGTTCGTTATAACTTTAACTAATACTTAATAAATTTATTGTTAAGCCCTGATCATTTGATCGGGGCTTTTGTTTTTAACAACGTTTTTAAATAAACCACTTTGTATGTTTTAAGTGGTAGTTCATGTAATAAAACCGCTACTTCATGTAAAAATAATAATTGATTAATAGTTGATGTGTACTTTTATAATGGAAAACAAAAAACTATTATGAAAAATGCACGCTCTCTTTGGAAAACAACCCTCTTCCTTTATTAGAATATTAACGTTTCGTCTTATATAAACGATTCCCTGCCTAATTTCTAATTTAAATCGATCCCAAACCCGTGCTTTTATTGTTAATGGTAACTGTTTACGCTAATAATAAATATTGATTTAAACGCTAAAAACATCTTAACATGAAAAAAATCTATTACATTTTTGCTGCGCTCCTTATTTTTGTGAGTGCGTGTAAAAAAGAAGCATCAATTAAGGGGAAGCAATTAGAAGCTCCTGGAAAAACCATTACCTATCACTTAAAAAACGGTGGAGAAGTAACTGTAGCAATTAACAAAAAAGGAGAATATGTTGTTGGGGGTGATGTTATTTTATCAAAAGACCAGATTGCTTATTTAGAATACAATAAAGTTGGTGATGGCAAAGAAACGACACCTAGAAGTACTTTTACGGCTGAGTATCAAAAGTTATGGCCAAGTGGGATTATTTATTATAGTATCAGTAATACCATAAATAGTACTAATATAGGATTAGCAATAAATGAGTGGGAGTCTAACACACCAATTCGTTTTGTTCAACGTACAAACCAAGCTAATTACGTTGATTTTACTGGCGCACCAGCCCAGGGATCTGGCTCATCTCAATTAGGTATGATTGGAGGTAGACAGGAGATTAAATTAGAGGACAATGCTAGTTTTACCACTATAGTTCATGAGATAGGACATGCAGTTGGTTTAATGCACGAGCAGACCAGAGCTGATCGGGATCAATTTATTAATATAGATTTTTCAAACATCAATTCTGATTGGACTTATCAATATGCTACTTATAATGTGCAGGGTAGATCTGGATTTCAAATAGGAACTTTTGATTTTAATTCTATCATGTTATATCGCTCTTATGCCTCTGTGGCTAGCGTAAACGGAAATACTTCACCCCAAATGACCCGAAAAGATGGCTCTACCTGGAATGATCACTTTTTTCTTTCACAAGGCGATATTGATGGGGTGAATTATTTGTATAGACCAATTTATGTCAAACTTGTATCTGTCTATAACGAAGATGGCTCATATTATAATAGTAGTATTACAAATGAAGACGCAAGATTTGAATACTTTATCTCTTTAGAATTTTATAACGATGCAAGTTTTAATACCCCAATCGATTTAGTTAATCCCGTTAGAATAAGATATATTAATAGTTTTGGTAGTCTTGAAGGCAATGGGGGATATCCTAGTGAAATTATAGCACCCATTGGAAGTCACTCAGTATATTTAGGAACAGCTCTGACTGAATATAGTTCGGAATATGGTAATTATAGATATTATAATTCATCATCTTTTACACTTTCATCAGGAATAGGGTACAAGTATTAATTCCAAACTTTGATTACAAATTAATATATGGGTAGCTCAAATTGGTTTAAAGTGATCCTTTGGTAAAATATCAATTGGTCGTTATTTAATGAAAATCCCCGATCATTTGATCGTCTTTTTTTGCAATAAACTAAAACCATTTCTACCAAAAAATAATTTTAATATTAGTCTATTTATTTAAAACTAATATTTAAAACAATGAGCACTTCGAAACAGACCCATGATCATGCTACAATAAAAGCCTGGGCAGAGGAACATGGCGGTGTACCGGCAATAGTTGCAGATACAGCAAAAAGCAAAGGTGGTGGTATTTTAAGAATTCATTTTCCAAAGCATAGCGACAGTTCCTCAGATTTAAAGGAAACGGATTGGGATACTTTTTTTAAGACCTTTGATGACAATAAACTCGATTTTTTGCATCAGGATAAAAAAGCAGATGGAGAGGAGAGTACCTTCTATAAATTTGTAGCGCGTGAGTAATAAATAAAAGGCTGCTGAAATTTAATTTTCAGCAGCCTTTTTAAATTGTATCTTAATTCTTAGTTATAAACAAACGTTCCTTTTTCGCTTTCGATAGTCACCTGTTTCTGATCGCCTTTTTCTACGCGACCGATAATCTGCGCATCGATATTAAAGCTTTTAGAAATTTCGATAATGCTTTCGGCAATCTCCTGAGGAACATAAAGCTCCATGCGGTGCCCCATGTTAAATACTTTGTACATTTCTTTCCAATCGGTACCCGATTGCTCTTGTATCAATTTAAATAAAGTTGGGATAGGGAATAAGTTATTCTTGATGACGTGGATATCATCATTGATGAAATGTAATACCTTGGTTTGTGCACCACCACTGCAATGTACAATACCATTAATCTGACTGCGATGGCTTTCTAAAATCTTTTTGATTACTGGGGCATAAGTGCGGGTTGGCGATAATACCAATTTACCCATCGTAGTTTTGCCGAATCCTTCAATATCTATTTCTTCTGTTAATTGTTTCTTTCCAGAGAAAACCAGATCGAATGGAACAGCAGGGTCGAAACTTTCAGGGTAATTATGGGCTACTGTTTTATCGAAAACATCGTGACGGGCAGAGGTTAATCCGTTTGATCCCATACCGCCATTGTATTCTGTTTCATAAGTCGCTTGTCCGGAAGAGGCGAGTGCCACAATTACGTCGCCTGGTTTAATGTTATCGTTGCTGATGATGTCTTCGCGCTTTAACCTGCAGGTTACAGTAGAATCGACGATAATCGTTCTTACCAGATCGCCAACATCGGCAGTTTCGCCACCGGTAGAATAAATCGAGATGCCCTGTTCGCGTAGATCGGCCAAAATTTCTTCTGTACCGTTAATTACAGCAGCAATCACTTCGCCCGGGATTAGGTTTTTATTCCTTCCAATGGTTGAGGATAATAAAATGTTGTCGGTAGCACCAACGCAGATTAAATCGTCGATATTCATGATAATGGCATCTTGTGCAATACCTTTCCAAACGGAGATATCTCCGGTTTGTTTCCAGTATACGTAAGCTAAAGAAGATTTGGTACCTGCGCCATCTGCATGCATGATATTACAGTATTCCTCATCACCACCTAAAATATCGGGGATAATTTTGCAGAATGCTTTTGGGAAAATTCCTTTGTCGATGTTTTTGATGGCATTGTGCACATCTTCTTTTGAGGCGGAAACGCCGCGTTGATTGTACCTGTTATCACTCATGTTGGCGCAAAGATAAGGTTTTAAGGGGAAAGACTAAAGCTAAATACTTAAGGTTTTTTATGGCTAAATGGCAAGGTTTTTTTACCACCAGGTACCTGAGTTTGTTTACCACGAAGGCACAAAGAGCACAGAGGTTGGTTGTAAAGGGTAGGGTTTCGTTTTTTTGGAAGTGAAGGTTAGTTTTTCATGGCGGCTTGTAGTCCCGCTTTTCCTCTCCCGACTTTACGTCGGGATCGTGCAATCGGGCTTAGGGTACTGAGGGCTGTTCGTTGTGGCGGGTTTTCTCCCTGCACAGGCCTGTCTTAAATAAACCTGATTGGATGGATGCTGTAAACGATGGATTTAAAAAAATGGAGAAAACTTTACAGCAGGAAGGAAAGCAGGGCTGGATTAACCGATGAGCATTGTAATTGCTTTCCAAAACTATAATTTTTGATCAATAATACGCATCGTGTACAAAGGCTTGTTATAGCAAAGTTGAGTTTTTATTTTTTTTGGAAGTTAAGGTTGGGTTTCCATGGCGGCCTGCAGTCCCGCTTTTCCTCTCCCGACTTTACGTCGGGATCGTGCAATCGGGCTTAGGGTACTGAGGGTTGTTCGTTGTGGCGGGTTTTCTCCCTGCACAGGCCTGTCTTAAATAAACCTGTATTCTATGGTTTTTGCAAATAAATTGTAAAATATTTTAAGCAGCGATATGATAATCTTTTTCATATGGCCTATCTTTCAAAACGGCTGCAAATGCTCTGCTGACAAGTTTGTTCCTAAGCACGTTCAGCACAGCTGAATGATGCTTTCCCTCTTTTATTTTTCGGTCATAGTATCGTTTGAACTCATTATCTTTTTTGATTGTGTTCAGCGCACACATGGTAAGCAGTGTTTTTATTCTCTTATTAGCCAGGTGGCTTACTTTTGGTTTTCCTTTCAGGGTGGTCCCCGAAGTGTTTCCAAATGGAGCCAGTCCACAATAACAGGCAAACTTTCGATAGTCATCAAACATAGTGAATCCCTGCGTGAGTACGACTATAAACATGGCTGTCTGCGATCCGATGCCGTGGACTGATTTTACAAGATAATATTGTTTTTCAAGTATATCATCCTCTTTTACATAAGCCAAAAGCTTGGCCTCTACCATATCGATCTTCTTATCATACTCCTTGATAAGTGATTCCCGGATCTCCAGGGTAAAACCTGCTGATTCCTTATCGAATATTTCTAGCTCGCCACAGGTGTTTTTCAGTGCCGTCTGCTGCTTCACAAGCTGCTTCCTGCAGCTCAGAAGATGTTTCAGCTTGCTTATGGTTTTACCAGGAAGCTTGAAAATAACTGCTTTCCGTCTATGGAGAAAGCCATAGTTAGCTATCTCTGCAGCATCCGCTTTGTCTGACTTGCCCCGTTTTAATCCAAGCGACCGTTTGAGTCTTAATGCATTCTCTACCCATAGGTTTCCGCCATGATCATCAAAAAATGTGCAGATGGGAAGTGTATAAAGCCCGGTATCCTCAGCGCAAAAAAGCATATCCGAAATCAAAAGACCAGTTAAGCTATTTATCCAGGCAATCATCTTGGAACAACCTTCATCTGTATTCTCAAACAGCTCATGAAACTCATTGTCAGGGTTTTCAGCAAGAAAAAACACAACATCTATTTTCAACTTTGAAACATCGATGCCTGCAAATAATCTGTAATTCATAACTTTGCTTTGTTAAGTGGAACAAATTAACCTTGATGTTGAATAAAACTAAATCCCTTAACAGTCCGGCGAAGACTAAAATTCTATATGGTTCTTGTTCAACAAACGGCAGTGCTCTGATACAGGTTGTAGGTCTTTAACCTAGATCGAGCCTAAGTGCAGCACTGCCGTTAAGGTTTTTATTCAAATCTCAAATATTTCTAAGAATATTCAAACCTAAGGGATTGGATGGATGCTGTAAACGATGGATTTAAAAAAATGGAGAAAACTTTACAGCAGAAAGGAAAGCAGGGCTGGATTAACCGATGAGCATTGTAATTGCTTTCCATGAAAATGTTAGATTAAAGGTTTATGGTGAAAATAATATAAGAGGTTTTGGAAGTTAAGGTTGGGTTTCCATGGCGGCCTGCAGCCCCGCTTTTCCTCCTGCCGTTTTAAAGCGGTGGAATAGAGAAAATATTAACTCATAAAACGGCATCCGTACAATCGGGCTTAGGGTACTGAGGGCTGTTCGTTGTGGCTTATTTTTTCCTTGCACAGGCCTGTCTTAAATAAACCTGATTGAATGGATGCTGTAAACAATGAATTAAAAAAAGGAGAGAACTTTACAGCAGGAAGGAAAGCAGGGCTGTTTTAACCGATAAGCATTGTAATTGCTTTCCAAAACAAGAAGCTATCAGACCCACTTTGAATAGATCCTGAAACAAGTTCAGGAAGACGTTGTGTAGGATAGCTAATCAATTTAATTAATCTGTAATTATCCATAAAAAGATGACTAACGGACAATAATAAAATAAAAAAAGGCGTAGAGTAAACCCTACGCCTTAAACCTTTTAGCTTACGCCTTTCTTATTTCATGAATAATAATTCTCTGAATTTTGGTAAAGGCCAAACGCTATCGTCAACAATCTGCTCTAATTTATCAGCGTGGTAACGGATGATATCAAAGTAAGATTTAACTTTCTCATCGTAAGCAATCGCTTTCTCGCGGGTATCTTCGATTTTGTTGGTTAATTTACGTTCTTCTAACATGGCATCGATATTGGTTTTAACAATTTCTAAATGCTCTGATAATTTTTTAACGATATCGATAGAAACTTTGCTATCTACACCAATTGCTTTTAATCCCTGTACGTTTTCGATTAAAGAGTTTTGGTAAGCAATTGCAGCAGGGATAATGGCAGTATTAGCCACTTCGCCCATTACACGTGCTTCGATCTGTAGTTTTTTATAGAAGTTTTCTAACATGATTTCATGACGGGCATGAATCTCACGTGCGCTATAAATACCTGTTGTTGCAAATAACTCAGCAGATTTTTCAGTTAAATAAGCATCTAAAGCTTTTGGTGTAGTTTTGATGTTTGATAAACCGCGTGTTGCAGCTTCATCTTCCCACTCCTGGCTGTAACCATTGCCTTCGAAACGGATACCTTTAGATTCTTTGATGTATTTTTTGATCACTGTTAATAAAGCGATGTCTTTTTTATCACCTTTTTTGATCAATTTATCAACTTCAACTTTAAATTTAACCAATTGCTCAGCCATAATCGCGTTCAGGATTGTCATTGGTGCAGAAGAGTTTGCTGAAGATCCAACAGCTCTAAGCTCAAATTTGTTACCTGTAAATGCGAAAGGAGAAGTACGGTTACGATCGGTATTGTCTAATAAAATCTGAGGGATTTTAGGGATACCTAACCAAAGTGCGTTATCTTCTTTGATTTTTTTGCTGATACGTGAGTGCTCAATCTCATCTAATACATCGTTCAACTGAGAACCTAAGAAGATAGAGATAATTGCAGGTGGCGCTTCGTTAGCACCTAAACGGTGATCGTTGCTTACTGACGCAATACTTGCACGTAATAAATCGGCATGCTCGCTAACAGCTTTAATTGTGTTTACAAAGAAAGCAAGGAACATTAAGTTGTTTTTAGGTGTTTTACCTGGTGCCAATAAGTTTTTACCGGTATCGGTAATTAACGACCAGTTGTTGTGTTTACCTGATCCGTTGATACCTGCGTATGGTTTTTCGTGTAACAATACACGGAAATGGTGACGACGGGCAACTTTTTCCATCAAATCCATCAATAATTGATTGTGATCGATAGCTAAGTTGATTTCTTCATAAATCGGTGCACACTCAAATTGAGAAGGTGCAACCTCATTGTGACGTGTTTTTAAAGGAATACCTAATTTTAAGGCTTCATTTTCGAAATCTACCATGTAGCTGAATACGCGCTCAGGGATAGAACCGAAATAATGATCTTCTAATTGTTGGCCTTTAGCAGACATGTGCCCGAATAAAGCACGGCCTGTTAATAATAAATCGGGACGAGCATTGAATAATGACTCATCAACCAGGAAATATTCTTGTTCGATACCTAAAGAAGCATTTACTTTAGTAATGCTTTTATCGAAATATTGGCAAACATCAACAGCAGCTTTATCAAGCGCGGCTAATGCTTTTAATAAAGGTGCTTTATAATCCAAGGCTTCACCGGTATATGATACGAATACTGTAGGGATACATAGTGTTTTACCTGCTTTGCTTTCCATGATGAAAGCCGGAGAAGAAGGATCCCAAGCAGTATAACCACGAGCTTCGAAAGTATTACGGATACCACCGTTAGGGAAACTAGAAGCATCTGGCTCTTGCTGAACTAAAGCGCTACCTGCAAATTTCTCGATAGCACCATCGCCACTTGGCTCAAAAAATGAATCATGTTTTTCAGCAGTTGTGCCAGTTAATGGCTGGAACCAGTGCGTGTAGTGCGTTGCGCCAGCGCTCATTGCCCAAGCTTTCATAGCTGTAGCAATTTGGTTAGCATCGTCAGAATTGATTAATTCACCTTGGTTGATAGATGAAATTAATTTTTCATACACGTCCTTAGATAAGAAATCTCTCATTTTTTTCTTATCAAATACATTCGAGCCGTAAAAATCAGAAATTTTCGCCGAAGGAGATTTAACTTCAGGTGAAATTCTATTTTGAGCCTCTTTTAATGCGATGGTTCTTAAGCTTTTCATTAATTTGTTATGTTTTTTGTCAAAAATAGTATATTTTATTAATTCTCGTAAAAGAATCGTATTATTTTTATCAATTTTATTGAAAATGAAATAAAAAAATGTTTTTCAGATGAAAAATTTCATTTTTTGTAAAGAAAATAGATTTTTTAAATGTTTTATGGAATTGAGGATTTTGCTGCATCATGCTTTAAAAATAAAAGCTATGTTCAACTCCTCAATTAACGTATACAAAACCGAGTGGCTCGATCTTGTATTTGCAAACCGCAACAAAAACTATGGCGCTTATGATTTAAGATCTAAATCTTCGTCGATTATGACAAGAGTGCTTTTTGTATCTGGAAGCTTATTTATCCTCTTGTGTTTCTCTCCTTTAATTTATGCAAAACTTTTTCCGAAGGAGGTCGTAGTAGAAGCTCCGCCAAAGGTTGTGGTTTTAACTGATGTGATCCACCAGATGAAACCAAAAACTCCTGAACCAGAGAAAAAGATTGAACCTAAAAAAGCTGATCCGGTAAAGGTTAAAACCGTTGCTTTATCGCAGAACATTGTTGTTGTAAATAAAGTAGATCTTCCTGATCCGCCTACAATTAAAGAAATTCAAAATGCAGTGATTAGTGATAAAACTCAGGATGGAATTATAGCTCCTAATTTGGTAATCCCAGATATTAAAGGCAATGGTAACGGCACAGGAACAGCCAAGGAAGGTATAGGAACAGGTGAAGATAAAGAGATCTATTTAGGAGCTGATGAATACCCTGAATTTACCGGTGGTGCCAAAGCCTGGTCTAAATATATGGAACGTAATTTAAGGTATCCATCAAGAGCGCAAGATGAAGGTGCTACAGGAAAAGTATATGTAAGCTTTGTGGTAGAGAAAGATGGTTCCATTACTGATGTATCAGTAATTAAAGGAATCGGCTTTGGTTGTGATGAGGAAGCCATTAAAGTGATTAAAAAATCGCCGCTATGGAAACCAGGTAAAAATAAAGGTGTTCCGGTGCGTGTGAGGTATAATATGGCGATTAATTTTCAGATGATGTAGGTGGGATGGATGATGTAAAATGGATAATGGGGGGTGTTTTCTAAGTTGTATGATGGATGCTGAATCAAGTTCAGCATGACGGCAACGCCCTCCATAGGAGTCCTTTGGACAGAATAACATCTCTCTTTTTAATAATAAAATGAATTTTCTATTAATGCTCTTATAGAAAAATGTGAGGTTGGGTAAATTGAAACGGTTTAGGCGAAAGCTTAGACCGTTTTTTTTACTTGTGGGCCGTTATCATGTCCCGATTTTTGATCAATAGCGGAGCAGAAATATAGCTACAAAACCGCTTCTATGGGTAAATATTTATTGTTGCTTTTTTGGAAAGCAAGAACAGAACCTTCTTGTAATTACAGTCCCGCCCTTTGTTTCAAATCCTCGCCCTCGTACCTCAGGCTGTGGGTTTTCCACTTCGGTCGGGTTTAGGTGGCAAGGCTGGTAGTGCTATTAAAGGTTTATTAAAGTAGCAGAAACAGGTCTTATGCCGAAGAACAGGTTTTTGTTCAATAAACCCGACAGCGGTTAGCTCGCAGTGAAGTGCAGCGGAACGAGGACTATATGCGATGGCGGGTGTACAGCAGCTATGAAAAGCGGAACGCTCATTTCATAATAAAGAAATCATTTAGGATGCAGTTTGTTAGATGCTGATCCCGATTGTTCTTGGTAGTAGAATGGAGATCCTTCGACTTCGCTGAGGATGACAATGCAATAAGACGATCGTCTAGACTGCGTTACCGATGTATCGGTAGAGGCTGCACTCCGCTCGAAATGACGGAGACAAAAAAATGGATGATGGTTTTTAATTCCATCATCCATTTTGTCTGTTTATATCTTACCAGATCTATCCTTTGTTTTCAATCCACTTGCGTGCATTCACAAAGGCTTCCATCCATGGCGAAACTTCATCTTTACGGCCTTGTGGGTAATTTGCCCAGTGCCATTGGAACAATGAACGCTCAATGTGCGGCATCATAACCAGGTGGCGGCCAGTTTCATCACATAACATTGCAGTATTATAATCTGATCCATTCGGACTGGCCGGATAGGTTTCGTAAGCATATTTGGCTACGATTTTATATTTATCTTCTGCGTATGGCAATGAGAATCTTCCTTCACCATGCGATACCCAAACGCCTAACGTGCTTCCTGCCAGTGTAGATAACATGACCGAATTGTTTTCTTGTAAGGTTAAAGATGTGAAAATACTTTCGTGCTTGCCACTTTTGTTGTGGAGCATTTTAGGTTTTTCTTCATGGTCTTTATTAATTAAGCCCAGCTCTACAAATAACTGGCAACCATTACAAACCCCAACAGATAAGGTATCAGGGCGGGCAAAGAATTTTTCTAATGCTACCCTTGCTTTTTCGTTGTATAAAAATGCACCAGCCCAACCTTTGGCCGATCCTAAAACATCAGAGTTAGAGAAACCACCAACTGCACCTATAAACTGAATGTCTTCTAAAGTTTCTCTTCCGGTGATTAAATCGGTCATGTGTACATCTTTCACATCAAAACCTGCCAAATACATGGCATTGGCCAGTTCACGCTCAGAGTTACTTCCTTTTTCGCGGATAATGGCTGCTTTTGGTCGTGGTTTGGTGGAGTCGATTACAGGTTTCTTTCCGTCAAAAGTTGTTGGGAAGGTATAATTTAAAACCTGGTTTTTATAATTGTCGTAACGTTCTTTTGCCAATCCGTTACCGGTTTGTTTGCTATCTAATAAGTATGAAGTTTTAAACCAAACATCACGTAAGTGGTCGACATCGAAACTGAAACTTTCTGAAGCATTTTTAACTTCCAGTTTAGCTGATAAAGTTACTTCACCAATTTTGTGGAAAGCAACGCCGGCCTGAGCAAAGGTTTCTTCAACTGAAGCATCAGCCTGGAAAACGATACCAATGTTCTCTGCAAATAATACTTTAATGCTATCGGTTTCTGCCAATGAAGACAAATCAATCGAAGCGCCTAAATCGCGGTCGGCAAAACACATTTCCAATAAGGTTGTAATTAAACCACCACTACCAATATCATGACCCGCCTGGATTTTGTCAGCTTTAATTAATCGCTGAAGCGTATTAAAAGCCGTTTTAAATTGATCAGCACCTTTAACATCAGGTGTTTCTGTACCGATTTTGTTTAAAATCTGTGCAAAAGATGAACCACCTAATTTGTAGGTATCGTTAGAAAGGTTGATGTAATAAATCGATCCACCATTTTTTTGAAGCACCGGCTCAACCACTTTAGTAATATCGTCGCAATTTGCTCCGGCAGAAATAATTACCGTTCCCGGTGCAATTACATCACCATCTTTGTATTTCTGTTTCATCGATAACGAATCTTTTCCGGTTGGGATATTGATTCCTAAATCGATGGCAAAATCTGAACAGGCTTTTACCGCTGCATATAAACGGGCATCTTCGCCTTCGTTTTTACAGGCCCACATCCAGTTGGCAGAAAGTGAAACACTTTTTAAGCCATCTTTTAGGGGTGCCCAAACAATATTTGATAGTGATTCTGCAATCGCATTGCGGCTACCTGCTGCAGGATCAATCAAGGCCGAAA
Source organism: Pedobacter kyonggii (assembly GCF_004310665.1). Taxonomy (GTDB): domain Bacteria; phylum Bacteroidota; class Bacteroidia; order Sphingobacteriales; family Sphingobacteriaceae; genus Pedobacter; species Pedobacter kyonggii. The sequence goes on from NZ_SIXF01000004.1 coordinate 124,499, forward strand.
GTGGTGCATGGCCAACTGAAGTGGCTATTCCTTCTTTCCCCTGAAAATCTAAAGCCATTACACCACAGTTATTCAATGGCAATTGTAACGGACCTGCACATTGCTGTTTGGCTACGCGGCCACCCACGCAACGGTCTACTTTATTGGTTAACCAATCTTTAGCTGCAACCGCTTCTAATTGAAGCACTTGTTCTAAATAGGTGTTTAATTCGTTGTTGTTATAGGTTACAGCTTCGTACTTACGATCGATGGTTTGATCGTCCATTACGATTTTTGGTGAACTGCCAAACATGGCGGCCAATTCGAAATCCATAGGTTTTAAACCTGTTGTTGCAGATTTAAAGGTAAAACGGTGATCGCCGGTTACTTTACCTACGGTATACATTGGCGAGCGTTCGCGGTCTGCTATTTTTTGTAAGGTTTCGATATGCTCGTTGCCGATTACCAAACCCATTCTTTCCTGCGATTCGTTTCCGATAATTTCTTTAGCCGAAAGGGTAGGGTCGCCCACTGGTAATTTATCAAGGTCTATTAAACCACCGGTTTCTTCAACCAGTTCTGATAAACAGTTTAAGTGACCGCCTGCACCGTGATCGTGGATAGAGATAATCGAATTGTGATCGCTTTCTACCATGCCCCGCACCGCATTTGCAGCACGTTTTTGCATTTCAGGATTTGATCTCTGGATCGCATTTAATTCGATTCCGCTTCCATGCTGACCAGTATCTGCCGAGGAAACCGCTGCACCACCCATCCCGATTCTATAATTTTCTCCACCCAGAATAACGATATTATCGCCTTCTTGTGGTTTAAGTTTTTGTGCCTGACTGGCTTTACCATAACCTATACCGCCTGCAAGCATAATTACTTTATCGAAACCTAGTTTTCTGGAATCTTCTTCGTGTTCGAAAGTTAAAACCGAACCAGTAATAAGCGGTTGACCGAATTTATTTCCAAAATCTGTAGCACCGTTTGATGCTTTGATCAGGATATCCATCGGGGTTTGGTATAACCATTGTCTTTCCTCAACACCTTTTTCCCAAGCGCGGTTATCTTCTAAACGCGAAAGCGCAGTCATGTAAACGGCAGTTCCTGCCAAAGGCAACGAACCTTGTCCACCTGCTAAACGGTCTCTGATTTCGCCTCCTGAACCAGTTGCTGCGCCATTAAAAGGCTCAACTGTGGTGGGGAAATTATGTGTTTCTGCTTTTAATGAGATGACCGATTCGAAATCGCTTGTGGTATAATAATCAGGTTCATCGGCACGTTTAGGGGCAAATTGCTGCACTTTCGGGCCTTTGATAAAAGCTACGTTATCTTTATAGGCCGAAACAATATCGTTAGGGTTTTCTTCGGATGTTTTGCGGATCAGTTTAAACAAAGAAGTAGGCTGTTCTACGCCATCGATTACAAATTTGCCATTGAAAATTTTATGGCGGCAGTGTTCCGAATTTACCTGAGAGAAACCAAAAACTTCAGAATCGGTTAACGGTCTTTCTAATTTTTGCGCTAAAGTATTTAAGTACTCAACTTCTTCATCGCTTAAAGAAAGCCCTTCTTGTTTGTTATAAGCGGCAATATCGGTGATTTCTAAAATCGGTTCAGGTTTGATGTTGATGGTATATACCTCCTGATCGAGCCTATCGTATTTTTGAGAAAGCATCGGGTCGTAATCAGCAAAACTTTCGTCAACCTGCTTAAATTCTTCAATCCTGATGATTCCCTGCATGTCCATGTTTTGGGTAATCTCTACCGCATTGGTACTCCATGGAGTAATCATTGCTGCTCTTGGTCCAACGAAAAAGCCTGTTAGCGCCTTTTCTTGCGAGATTTTGGCACCGCCAAATAACCATTCAAGTTTAGTAATATCAGTAGTAGAAAGCGCTTTGTCTGTTTGTAAAACAAAAATCGCCTGCGATTGACTAAGGAAGAAATGAATCATGCTTTTTTTTTGAAGTTGCAAAAATAGCTTTTTTATATGAAAAAACTGGTGTGATTACAGGATTGAATAAGAGAATTTTGAATGATTGAATGTCAAAATATAATGATCGAATGAGAGAATTATTAAATGAGAGAATGGCTGGTGATAGAATGAGTAAATTTTGAATGAGTGAATGTTGAAATAATTATTGATTGATTCAATTATAGAATGTGCAATTTTGTCTAAACGCTAACTCACTCATTTACTCATTCAAAATTCAGTCATTATTTATGCTTCGCATCCATCACATTGCCATTATCTGTTCTGATTACGAAAAATCGAAAGATTTTTACGTGAATAAACTAGGTTTTACCGTTTTGGCAGAGGTTTACCGGACTGAAAGGAAATCGTATAAATTAGATCTTGCCGTTAATGGCGTATATCAGATCGAGCTATTTTCTTTCGAAAACCCTCCTTCAAGGCCATCGCGACCAGAAGCGCAGGGTTTACGTCATCTGGCTTTTGAAGTTGATGATATTGAAAAAGAGATTTCGCGTTTAAATGATCATAGTATTATTACCGAGCCGATCCGTATTGATGAGTTTACTGATAAACGGTTTACTTTTTTTGCTGATCCTGATGGTTTGCCTTTAGAGTTGTACGAAAAATAGAATTTTTATATCTAAAAATATAAGCCTCAAAATGAAAAAAATGCTCTTGATTGGTGGATTGATCTATTCTTTTATTAATACACGTGCACAATCTCAAATTAAATATACGGCTAAAGTTGAAACTGGGTACCAGTTTTTCCTTTCCAGGCCTGTAAGGTATGATATTGGTGAAGGTTGGTTGGGTTATCAGCTTGGGGGAAAACCTAATGGGGTAGATTTAAGTTTAATTAACGGCATAAGTTTTAAGAATAACCTTCGATTAGGTTTAGGTGTGTCCTATCTAAATTATGAGCGGATTAATGGTTATGCTGTTTTTGGTGATTTGGAGTATGTCACAGCAAAGGCTAAAATTTCTCCATTATTTAATCTGAAAATAGGAAGAAGTCATATTAACAATCAATACACAAATGGTTCTACTGAAACGTTTGTTGATATTAGTGGTGGCGTTGAACATAAAGTAGGGAAAAAACTAAACCTTCAGTATAAGGCGGGCTTCAGGTTTGTCCACCAATCTATTTTTCTTCCCATTAGGATAGGCGTGAGATTGTAATCGTAATATGAGTATTTTCAAGTTCAAACAATTTGAAGTCGATCAAACAGGCTGCGCCATGAGGATTAATACCGATGGCGTGTTGCTTGGCGCAACAGTTAGTCATCCCTCACCGAGGTTGATATTAGATATTGGAACGGGAACCGGTGTAATTGCCTTGATGCTGGCGCAGCGTTTTCCAGATGCAAGAATACATGCTGTAGAAATCGATGAACAGGCCGCACAAACTGCAGGAAAGAATTTTCAATTATCAGTTTTCAGTGAGCGGTTAACCATTAACCATATATCAATTGAACAGTATAAGTATGTTCAGCAATTCGATCTGATTGTCTCTAATCCACCCTTTTTTGTGAATGATTTAAAAAGTGAAGCGTTTAGGAAAGGCATAGCCCGGCATGCAGATGAAGACTTTTTTAGCATGCTCATTAAAAAATCGAGTGGGTTATTGGCAGATGAAGGTATGATTTGGTTGATCCTTCCGGTGAAACAGGCCGATGAAGTGATCGATATTGCATCTCAATATGATTTGTGGCTAAAGGAGCGGATCCATATCCATTCTGACGAAAGTAAGCCAACCTTCAGGCAGATGATCTGTTTGAAAAAAGGTAAAGCGGTTTTGAAGGAAAATGATTTTTATATTTATGAATCTTTAAAAGAGCATACAGCAGCTTATAAAGAATTGCTGAAGGATTTTTTCCTTGCCTTCTAGCTTATGGTTTTTGAATGGATAGAGGGTAGGGAACAATGGTAACATTGTATAATCGCTGTGGTGTTTTTTTATAATATTTAACCACCATTTTTAAAAGATTTGTCAATCGTTGGCAGATTTGTTTTAGCAAAAAGTGGTCGAAAGATTTTGCCAGTCCTGTAAATTACGGGGCACAATTAAGTTTACATAATGAAAAAAATAGGATTAATTTCTGATACCCATGGCTTTTTAGATGATGCGGTTTTTAAACACTTCGAAGGTGTAGATGAAATTTGGCATGCCGGAGATTTCGGTCCTAACGTAGCCGAGCCTTTGGCAGCGTTTAAACCTTTGCGTGGCGTGTTCGGAAATATAGATGATAGTGCGATTAGAGCTGAGTTTCCAGAGCAAAATCGATTTAGCTGCGAAAGGGTTGATGTTTGGATGACGCATATAGGTGGATACCCAGGAAGATATTCATCTTATGTTAAGCCAGAAATATACACTAACCCTCCGAGATTATTTATTACAGGGCATTCGCATATTTTAAAAGTAATGTTCGATGAAAAAATAAAATGTCTGCATATAAACCCCGGTGCGGCAGGAAAAAACGGTTGGCACAAAGTGAGAACCCTCATCCGTTTTTGCATAACTGATGAAAATATTCATACCTTAGAGGTTATAGAGTTATCGGGTAGATAATGTAAAATATACACTAAGTATGGTTTGTGGCGTTAAAACACTAGGACAATTTATTATAGAAAAACAGGCAGATTTTCCATATGCTAAAGGCGAACTTTCGAGGTTATTAAGGGATATTGGTATAGCTGCAAAAATTGTAAACCGCGAAATTAATAAAGCGGGTTTGGTTGATATTTTAGGCGATATGGGAACCACCAATATTCAGGGTGAAGAACAAAAAAAGCTGGATGTTTATGCTGATGAACAGTTTATTGCTGCGCTAACCAGTGGTGGCGAATGCTGTATTGTTGCTACCGAAGAAGAAGATGAAATTATCCATATCGAATCGCCGGTTTCTCAAAACGCCAAATATATTGTCTGTATCGATCCTTTAGATGGTTCATCCAATACTGATGTAAATGTTGCTGTAGGGACAATTTTTTCTATTTACCGCAGAAAATCGATTGATGGCAGAGCCAGTATAACGGATGTGTTGCAAAAAGGTACCGAACAGGTGGCTGCGGGCTACATTATTTATGGTTCTTCAACCATGTTGGTTTATACCACTGGGAAGGGTGTTAACGGTTTTACATTAGACCCATCAATTGGTGAATTTTGTCTTTCTCACCCCCAGATGAAAATACCTGAAACAGGTTATATGTATTCGGTAAACGAAGGCAATTATGTTCACTTTCCTGATGGCGTTAAAAAGTACATCAAATACTGTCAGGTAGAGGATGAGGCCACTAAACGCCCTTATACATCGCGTTATATTGGTTCGATGGTTGGCGACATCCACCGGAATTTAATTAAAGGTGGAATTTATATTTACCCAACCACCTCGCGCTCACCTAATGGAAAATTAAGATTATTGTACGAATGTAACCCGATGTCTTTTATTATTGAGCAGGCTGGGGGCAAAGCCAGCACAGGTTTTGATCGTATACTCGAAATTGAACCTACTGAGTTGCATCAAAGGGTTCCGATTTTTATCGGCTCCAAAAAAATGGTAGAAAAAGCTGAAGAAATGATGCTACTTTACACTGCAAAATCAATCTCGGTTGAGGCCAAGGTAGCAGCCAAACTGGAAGATCTAAATGTAATCGGTGGGATAGATTAAAGCTGTGCTTTACTTCTTTCTGCTTCAAAAAAAGTATCTATCGCTAAATTTTGCTTGTCTTGCGAAGCAAAAACAGCTAAACGGTCGCAACGCTCATTCTCCGGGTGATCGTTGTGACCTTTAATCCAGATGAATTTCACCTTGTGCAGTTTATATAGTTCCAGGAATCTCAACCAGAGGTCCTTGTTTTTTTTATCCTTAAAATTTTTGGTTACCCAGCCGAAGACCCATTTCTTCTCTACAGCATCTACCACATATTTCGAATCGGAATAAACAGTTACCTGCTGATTTAAGCTTTTTAATGCTTCTAATCCTTTTATTACAGCCAATAATTCCATGCGGTTATTGGTGGTCATTCTAAAACCGCCACTTAATTCCTTATAGTGCTGTCCTGCCCTTAAAATTGTACCCCAACCACCTGGTCCTGGGTTTCCACTAGCTGCTCCGTCTGTATAAATTTCGATCATAAACGCCGTAAAGTTATGTTTTTAGGTTTAAAATAGCTTGTTTTATCTGCTTCTGAAACTTTTTTTCAATTTCAAATAATTGAATGTTAAGGAATTAAAAATTAGTTGTAAAAACTTTGAAAAAAATATTTGCAAGAAATATTAAAAGTCGTACTTTTGTGACACTAAAAAATACGGTGGCTGTAGCTCAGTTGGTTAGAGTATTGGTTTGTGGTGCCGAGGGTCGTGGGTTCGAGCCCCATCAGCCACCCCGAAATTTTAAAGCAGTTCTTTTAAGAACTGCTTTTTTTGTTTAAAATATTTATTTACAGTCGATTATAAGCTATGTTTTCATAAGAAATACGGTTCGATGTTTTGATGTCAAAAAAGTTGATATATTCAAAAATGCTTTTGGAACGAATAGGCGTTGTTTTTGGTTCGATCCCCGTCATTGAGTGGCCTCGTAACCTACTTTTTTGGTGCAAATAAAAAATAATTTAATTCTAATCCTCTGTTTTTTATAGTCAAACTGTTTTAAGTCAATTAATTGAAAAGGCGTTGGGTAGTCTTTATAGTTTACTTTTTTTAAATTCGTTTTTCGGTTTATCAGCCTTTTGGACTTATCTCTGCTGAAATATAAAAAAGATTTTGAACTTTATTAAGGTTGGTTACCTCCGTGGGTGAATAACCAAATTGCTTTTTAAAGGCATAAGAAAAATGGGATAAGCTCTCAAAGCCAAGTTCTAAATAAATTGAAGTTGGTTTTTTGTTTTTCTTTTCAAGCTCATAGTGAGCCGCTGTAAGTCGTTTGTACTGTAACCATTGCCGTGGAGACATACCAAATGTTTTTAGAAAATCGCGTTTGAAACCAGCTAGGCTTCGTCCGGTCAATTTTGCAAATTTGGCAATGGGAACATTGAACCTGAAATTAGCTAGCATGAATTTTTCCAAATCAATTTTATGTGGTTCGGAAAAGTCGAAAAGAAAATTTTTAAGTTCTGGTTTTCCAAGCAGCAAAAGTTCAATTGCCTCTTTCACTTTTAAAATGCTTAGCGGGTTCTCAAGTGTTTTGGGTTCCTGTACATGAGGAAGCAACGAGTTGAAAAATCCTTTCAAATAGGCATTTTCAGGAAGAAGGATGTTTTTCTTGCCTTGGTATTTCGCGACGCTATCCAGTTGTTTTTCAAGCGCATATTCCCTAAGTATTTCGTCTTTCAGAATAAACATCAAGGCATTATAGTATTCGTTATTTTTTGGCGTTTTGGTGGTTTTTACAAATTGGTGTTTTCTTACCAGATATACTTCGCCTGGTCTTGCAATAATTCTATCGCCAGAGGTTTCAAAAGTCATCTCACCCGAGAGTTGCAATAATAAAACACTTTCTACAAGCAGGTTATCATATTCTGTTATCTTAGCTGTAGCTAAAGAATAGACAATGGACTCTGAAAATAGGTGTTCTGTATGCTTTTTCATCTTTATAATTCCTACTCTGGAATGCCTACCATTACAGCACTCTCTTTCCATAATCGATCTATAATGTTCTTGTCTTCTGCAAGTTGTGATGGATTGGGAAAGGTAAGTTTTCCCCGCACCAGTGAGGTGTAAATGCTTCCCTCAGGCAATACAACTTCGCCCAGTGCAAGTTCAGCCAGAGCCTCTCCCGAACGTTTTGCCGTCCCCATAAAAAATGCTGGTTTAAAAAGACTAATGACGTAAAATAACGGGCGAATAATTGATACTATCCATTTTAAAGATACAGATTGTTTACCCATTAAAGAAGTATCTCCGGTTAATCCGGGATTGAAGGCAATAACCCTAATATTCCTTTCCAGTTCTAACTTTGCCTCTAGCGCATTTGCGGTCAGTAGATTACATAATTTTGTTGCACCATAAAATGCCATTCCTTTTGGGCTATTTTCGGTTGGGTAGGCTAATTCGCCAATATTTAATGTTTTTGGGCCGAAGGGGATAACGGCCGGATCATGTGCGTCACTTGTCGTTATAACAATTTTGCTGCCCTTTGCCATATTCGGTAGGAATAATCTTGCCAACAGGTAATGAGCTAGGTGGTTAGTGGCAAATGTCAATTCAAAACCTTCTTCACTTAGCTGTTTGTTGTCGGTCGCCTTGATGCCTGCATTTAATACCAGTATGTCAATTTTCCTGTCACCCAAATGTTCTTTTATGCTTTCGGCAAAAGTACGAACGCTTTTTAAAGAGGAAAGATCCATTGGCAGAACTTGTGTTCCTGCGTGAACATCATGCTTATTTGTCCGTGCACCAATAAATATATTTGTATCAGGTAATCCTGTGAAATGCTTTAATGCTGCTGCACCAATCCCTGATGTTGCCCCGGTCATAACTATTGTCCTCATATCTTTATATTTTTATTTCATGTAAAGTTATACGCAAAAAGCTTGACCAACTTTCCTGTGTGGCTCAATTATGTGTATTATGTGGCTCATTCAAATTCTATAATTACTGATTGTTGGAACAGGATGTCTAATTTACGGTAGGAATCATTGCCTGTAGTTTTTATTGAATAGAAAAACTTACATTGTATTTTGCTAAACACTTTAATGATCTTATTAGCCCTAGTTTTGCTGGAAGAACTTGGATTTGCTGGCTTTGAGAGACTGTTGTTTGCGTTTTCCTATAAATTATTAGCGCATTTATTATGTAAATTTGAATCTGATAAAATTTATGATGGAAGAGATTTAATTATCAAACAATGATAGAGAATGACACTAAACGACTTTCAAGGCTAACTGCAATTCTGATCCAATTGCAAACGAAACGACTTTTGACAGCTTCGGAATTGGCCAACAAATTTTCGGTAAGTGTCAGGACAATTTATCGAGACATCAAAGCATTGCAGCATGCTGGCGTTCCTATTTTAACAGACGAGGGTAAAGGCTACACCTTAATGGAAGGTTATCGAATTCCGCCAGTAATGTTTACCGAAAGCGAAGCCAACGCATTGATTACGGCTGAACAACTGATCCTAAAAAATAAAGACGCTTCTTTTGTAAAAGAATATTCAGAAGCAATTAACAAAATAAAATCTGTTTTACGCAACAACACCAAAGACAAAGTAAACTGGCTTTCCAACCGAATCGTATTCAGGCAAAACTCAGGCAACAACCGAACAAGCGATTATTTGTCAGCAATCCAACTGGCTTTGACAAATTTTAACCTGATCAAAATAAGATATAATTCGTCTGATACTTGCCAAACAACTGAAAGAACCATTGAACCTTTTGCTGTTTACAGCACACAAGAAAATTGGTTACTCATTGCTTTTTGCCTGTTAAGAAAAGATTTCAGGTCTTTTCGCTTAGATAGAATTCAAAATTTTACGATACTTAACGAAAAGTTTGAACCACATCAAATGACCTTGCAAGAATATTTTGAAATCTGTAAAGAAAAATATTCTTTGCAACCCCTGACATAGGGTTGTCTCTATCCATTTTTAATTTCGTGGCTTAACAAAATATAGTTTAAAAATGGACAGAATAGACATTGAGCCTTTTAAAATAATCGGCATTTCGGTAAGAACAACGAATGAAAACAACCAGGCTGGAAAAGATATTGCAGATTTGTGGCGCAGATTTATGAATGACAAAATTTTGGAGGCAATTCCAAACAAAATTGACAACACCGTATATTCGATATATACAGATTACGAAAGTGACCATACAAAGCCTTATACTACCATATTGGGTTGCAAAGTAGCTAACTTAGAAACTGTACCTGAGGGAATGGTGGGCAGATCGTTTAACGGTGGAAACTATATAAAACTATCTGCTAAGGGAGATTTAATGAAAGGGTTGATTATCAATAAATGGTTGGAAATTTGGCAAATGAATTTGGAAAGGGTATTCACTGCCGACTTTGAAGTGTTTGGTGAGAAAGCACAAAACCCAACAGTAGCAGAGATAGATTTTTTGATTGCAGTAAAATAGAGAAAGATGATGGATCAACTTCATAACTTTTATCTGAATAAAGAGGAGCCACATAAGGGTTGTTTACTTGCATTACGCAATATTATTCTTAATCAGGATACAAATATTTTTGAAACGCAGAAGTGGGGTATGCCCTGCTTCTGTTATAGGAAAAAAATGCTTTGCTATTTGTGGACAGATAAAAAAACGGACGAACCTTACCTGCTTTTGGTAGAAGGGAAATTTCTTGACCACCCCGAATTGGAAAAAGGCGAGCGCTCTCGAATGAAGATTTTCAGAATTAATCCCCATATAGATATACCCATACGTACAATTGAAAGTATTTTACAACAAGCATTGGACCTATACCGGATGGGCATCATTAAAACCAAGGCTTAAGCCTTATTTTTTTAAAAGAATATCTACCTGTGTTTTAAAGAGTTTTCCAATGGGTACTGTATAGTTATCAATAAATAGCTGATTTCCCTCTATACTCTTGATGTGTTTTGGAACCACCATAAAAGATCTGTGTACCTGAACAAAACTATCAATAGGCATAAGTTCCGAGATGTAAGCTAGTTTTCCACGCGTAGTAATGATTTCTTCTTTGAGCACAATTTTAACATAGTTGCCCGAAGATTCTATAAACAAGATATCATCAATTATAATTTGTATGTGTTTATTATCTGAACGGAGAAAAATTCTTTCCTGTTTTGCATCGCTGACAGCATTTTGAGTGTTGGATAGTGTTTTGGGAGTATCGGCCCGTGCCTTGTTAACAGCCTTCAAAAAACGTTCGAACGAAAATGGTTTGAGCAGGTAATCAACAATGTTTAACTCATAACCTTCTAAAGCATGTTCTTTGTAGGCAGTGGTTACAATTACCTTTGGCAGATTGGGCAGTGTTTTTAAAAAATCGAAGCCTTGCAATTTCGGCATATTCAGGTCAAGAAAAATTAAATCTACTGCATTATTATTGAGGTACTCGATGGCTTCAATGGCGTCGTAACAGTCTTGCATCAATTGCATATTGGGCAATAGCGAGCAATATTTTTTGATGATCTCGTGAGCAATCGATTCGTCATCCACTATCATGTATCTCGTACTCATAAAGTAAGTTTCAAGCTAATTTTATAAATAGCTGCATGGGTAGCTATTTCTAATTCATGTTTGTTCAAATAAACCAATTCTAATCGTTTTTTCAAATTATTCAAACCAATACCTCCACTGGAAGACTGCTCCTCGGTATCAAAATTATTTTCAATTTCAAAATCGACATGCTTTAAGGTAGCTTTTAAACGAATGTAAACAAATGCACCTTTTCTAAGTTTTTCTACCCCATGCTTAAAGGCATTTTCAACCATAATAATCAGTAACAATGGCATAATTTTAATGCTCGGGTCTTCTACATCTACATTAAAGCGAATATCAATAGTCTTGTGATACCTCATTTTATGCAAATCCATGTAGTTTTCAAGATAGGTAATTTCATCCGCTAGGCTAACCCAATCCTTTTGTCCTTCGTAAATGCTGTAGCGCATCATGTCCGATAGTTTAAGGATTAACTGTTGTGCTTTAGCAGGGTTCAGTTCTACCAATCCGTACAAATTATTTAAAGTATTGAAAAAAAAGTGCGGATTAACCTGACTTTTCAGGTGCATTAATTCGGCTTGGGTTTTATCTTTTTTAAGCCGGAGAATATATTTGATCTGAATAACTAACCAGCGGATCATCCAGACAATCATCGATATGAAAAACAGTAGAATGTAGATGTGATAATCTTCTTCTTTTCCAAAAAAATCATTAAACACCACAATTAACAGTGTGGCAAAGATGAAAAAGTAAGGCACTAGCCTTTTAATAAATTGTTTATTAAATAGTTTTTGGCGTAAAGTCATGTCACAAAACTACATAATAATTTAGGCGGTATTAATGAATTGTTACAGACATACCCAGCAGCGTGATGAACGTATTGAGGGTGGTGTCAAAGTGCTTTTATCCCTCGGTACTGGCCATTCAAACCCCCACGTCATTCATCTATCCCAGTTGTTTTTTTATCCATTTTATTGCGCATAATATTGGCTTAAAATTTAATCAATTATGCAAGAACTCATCATTAGCAATCTTTCTAAAACATACCAAAACGGCATAAAAGCGCTTCAAGATATATCATTGCAAATACCCATAGGGATGTATGGCTTGCTGGGGCCAAATGGCGCAGGTAAATCTACCTTGATGCGTACTATAGCTACTTTACAGGCAGCTGATTCTGGCAGTATGCAGTTGGGGAATCTTGATGTTTTAGCACAGCCTAACGAATTGCGTAAGGTATTAGGTTATCTGCCACAGCAATTTGGCGTTTTTCCGGCATTATCTGCTGAGCTATTATTGGATCATTTAGCGGTGCTGAAAGGAATTATAAATAACAAAGAGCGTAAAGAAATTGTAAAGGCGCTACTTCATAAAGTAAACCTGCATGAAGTGCGAAAACAAAAATTGGGTGGATTTTCCGGAGGGATGAAACAGCGTTTTGGCATTGCCCAGGCATTGCTAAACAACCCCAGGTTACTGATAGTAGATGAGCCAACAGCAGGATTAGACCCGGTAGAACGCAACCGTTTTTACAATCTATTGAGTGAGGTGGGCGAAAACACCATCGTTATTCTCTCTACACATATTGTTGATGATGTGAAAGAACTGTGCTCTCGGATGGCCATTATTAACAAAGGAAAGGTACTTGTTCAGGGCAATCCCGTACAAATTATGGAAAATTTGAAGGGGAGATTGTATGAGAAAATGATACATAAAAACGAATTAGAACAATACAAAAAAGAATACCAGGTGATCAGTGATCGACTGTATTTAGGAAACCAGATAGTTCATGTGCTGAGTGACACTCATCTGGGCCATGGCTTCAAACTTATTGAAGCGAACTTGGAAGATGTTTATATGTCTCAAATTTTTAACGGTTAACCAATATACTTATGTTCTACGAATTTTTCATCTTCGAAATTAAATACCGATTAAGGCGACCGGAAACTTATTTCTTCTTTTTGCTGCTATTTTTGTTCTCGGCAGTAGGCGTGGAGTTTGTTTTTCAGGGCATAGATTTAGGATTGGTAAAAAAGAATGCGCCACTTGTGATTGCTAAAACGATGGCTGCAATTACCGGATTATCGATGATTATTGCTTCGATGATTATGGGGGTTCCGGTACTGCGTGATTTTCAGTATGATGTTACTTCACTAATTTATGTAAATCCAATCGCTAAAAGAGATTACCTGTTGGGCCGTTTCTTAGGATCTTTTGTTGTATTAATTTTTATTTTTAGTGCTGTGCTTTGGGGCATGATGATCGGAGAATTTCTGCCTTGGAACAAGCCAAACGAGTTTTTGCCTTTTGAGTTCATCAATTACCTGCAGCCCTTTATTTGGGTGGTTTTGCCTACATTATTTTTTGGTGCTGCTGTATTTTTTACCACTGGTGCACTCACTAAAAATTTGATGGTGGTGTATGCACAGGGTGTGGTCATTTTTGTATTGTTTATGATTACCAAAGGGATTACAAATGAAACCTTTCAGGCCTTATTGGATCCGTTTTCGCTCACTACCTTAACTAAAGCAACTAAAGGTTGGGGTATAACGGATAGAAATACTCTGCTTATTCCCGTTTCGGGGATTATGCTGTTTAACAAATTTTTCTGGCTAGGCTTGGGTATTTTGGCTTTGGCGATTGGCTACATCAAGTTTAAATTGATAGTTAGCAATGAAAAGGTTTCTCATAAAAAGCAACTACAAAAAGTTAAAACCACAGCGGTTATATTTACGAAATGCCTACCCTCAGTTACACCTGTTTATGATATGAAAGCAAAGTTCATTCAGCTATTGCTTAACGCTTGGTTTCATAGTTTATCTATTCTTAAGCTCATTTCTTTTTGGGCGATTATTTTGTGCTGTTTCATCGTTATTTTGGTCAATTCGGTAAGTTTGGGCACTTCTTATGGTGTAGATAGTTACCCAACTACATATTTCATTATCGAAGAGTTGCGGGAGATGTCTATTTATTTCTTCATGATTATTTTGGTATTTTATGCTGGCGAAATCATATGGAAGGAAAAGGACATAAAATTTAACCTTATTCATGATGCTACACCGCTCTCTAGTTTTGTTAATCTGAGCAGCAGATTTCTGGGGTTACTGCTTATTTATGCCATTGTGATGCTTTCGCTCATTGTTGCTGGCATTCTCTTTCAAACATTAAACGGCTATTATCATTACGAATTGGATGTCTATTTCTTCGGTTTTTTCTTAGAGCTATTTCCATTTTTGGCACTTTACACTTTTGCAGCCATTTTCTTTCAGGCACTTACGGGCAACAAATTTATGGGGATGCTCGCCACCATCGCCTTTGCCATCATCAACGTAGCTATCGGCGTATTTGGTTTAGAACATGCGTTACTTAATTTTGGCGGGCAGGCGCTGGCTAGTTATTCTGATATGAATGGATATGGTCACTTCTTAACAGCCTACCTTTGGGTAAAAATTTATTGGGTTTTGTTTGGTTTGCTGCTCTTAATTTTTGCGAGTATCTTGATGGCAAAAGGAAATGAAACAGGCTTGCGCAAAAGATGGACGAGCGGACTAAAACAAATAGGAAGATCGGTTAGGATTTTTAGTTTAGTTTGTCTAACGCTCTTCATCAGTATTGGAAGTTACATTTTTTACAATACTAATGTGTTAAATGAATTTTGGACGAAGGGTGAGCAAAGCAGTTTTAGAGCTGGTTACGAAAAGACGTTGAAGCAGTTTGAATACATGTCACAGCTTAAAATTACAGCTGTCAACCTAAAAATTGATTTGTTTCCTTCAAAGAGAGCCTATCAAATTAAAGGTGAATATCTGCTTACCAATACATCTCCAGATCCTATTCGGCAAATTCATGTGCAAAAACTATTAGAATCAAATATAACATTAACAGATGTAATCTTTAATCGCCGAGCAACAACATACAAAAAATATGAAAAATACCATTATACTATTTATCAGTTGGACCAAGCCTTAGCTCCGGGTAAAACACTAAAAATGAATTTTAAACAAAGCTTACAACCAAAGGGTTTTGAAGCTGATAATTCTGATATAGATGTAGTTGCTAACGGTACTTTTTTTGACAATGCGGTGTTGCCGAGTTTTGGTTATCAAAAAAAATATGAACTGCAAGAAGAAGACGATAGAAAAGATTTTGAACTGTTACCACGAAAGCAAAAAGCCAAGCGTAATGATGTAAGAGAATTGACAAATGCACGTAGCGGAAGTGATTCGGATGGTATTAACTTAGATGTTGTAATCAGTACAGCAGCGCCACAAACAGCACTCACTTCCGGAAATTTGGTAGCAAAATGGAATACTAATGGTCGTAATTATTTTCATTACAAAACCAATCAACAAATCATTAATTTTTATCCCATAGTATCGGCTGATTATAAAGTGATGAGAGATACTAGCATCCCTTTAGGAAATACCACAAATAAACCTGTTGATTTGGAGATCTATTACCAAAAAGGACATGAATACAACCTCAATCGTATGATGGAATCTATGAAAATGTCTTTGGGTTACTATAGCAAAAATTTCAGTCCTTACCAATATGGCCGGCTGCGTATTGTAGAATTTCCGAGATATCGAGCCTTTGCCCAATCGCTGCCAGGTATTATTCCTTTTTCGGAAGCACTCGGTTTTGTGATGGATATTGATGATCAAAAAGATGTGGATATGGCGTTTTATATTACAGCACATGAAGTGTCGCACCAATGGTGGGGTTTACAATTGGAAGCTGCAAATGTACAGGGACAAAATATGATTTTGGAAACATTGGCGCAATATTCAGCTATCATGGTATTGAAAGAAAAATATTCGGATAAAAAAGTGCAGCAATTTTTGAAGTTCCAGTCGGATGAATATAACCAAGCTAAGTTAAAGTCAGGCAAAAAAGAACTGCCGCTGGCCTTGGTTGAAAATGAAGAACACATCTACTACAACAAAGGAGCAGTTGCGATGTATCAATTGCAGCAACAAATTGGGGAAGCGAAAGTAAACAAAGCATTACAACATTTTCTAAACGATTGGCGCTCTTTTAACAAGCAGAAAAAGTTAAATCGCTATGCTACAACAATAGAACTCATTCAGTATTTTCGCGGCGTAGCTCCGGATTCTAAACAACATATGATAACCGATTTATTTGAAAGGATAAAGCCTTTGAAGCAAGCTGCTAGATAAAAATTAAACAATATGATGTACGAAGACAATTTTACAATATATCCCTATAATGAATAGTATCGGTGAGAAGTTTTGGCAATTTGGGGAAAATCTGTTCTTGTTACACACAACTTTTTGTCCCCAACTGATTTTGAAGAAATTAAAGAATTAGTAACTAATATAAATTTTAATGACTTTCAAGTTTTTGTTCGGTATACGAAAATACTGTAATAGGTTTTATCGGCGTTGCCGAAAGAAAAGTTGAAATGCTCTTTTTACACCCTAAATATTTTGGACATGGGATTGGAAAGAAATTGTTAGGTTTTGCTAAATATGTATCTTAATAATAAAGCTGTATTGATGCTTTTTAATCTATTTAGCACATCTAAATCCAGTATTTTCCAAGCCTGTATCGGGCGAAGACTTCATCCTTGATGTTGTTCGATAACCTTCACAATAAGATGCATGACACATAAACGAACCACCTCTGGTTACTCTTTTACTCGTGTTTGGCTCTTCTGGATCGAAACTTTTATGAGGTCCTTTAGGTTTATTAGCAACCGTTCCCTGAAATTGGCTGTAATAATCCGGAGTGTACCAATCAGCTACCCATTCCCAAACGTTACCAGCCATGTCATACAATCCAAAAGCATTTGGCTTAAAATTCGCAGTAGGAGCGAGGCCTTTGAAACCATCCCATGCGGTATCATTGTTTGGAAAATTTCCTTGCCAGGTATTGGCTTTTGGCTTACCCGCTTCAACATCTTCATCGCCCCAAGCATATTTTTTATCCTTCCCGGCTTTAGCTGCATATTCCCATTCAGCTTCTGTTGGTAAGCGTTTTCCCGCCCATTTGGCATAGGCTGCTGCATCTTCCCAAGAAACGTGAACCACAGGGTAGTTTTCCTTTCCTTGTAAATTACTACCCGGTCCTTGCGGATGCTTCCAGTTGGCTCCCGGAGTCCAGCTCCACCATGCAGTGTAATTATCCAACCTAACGGGTTGGCTGGGTGGGGTAAATGTTAACGAAGCTGCAACAAGCAGGTAATCATCTGGTTTTCGTGTTCCTTTTGGTAGTTGTTTTTTCAATTCTTCCCAATCAGGTTTCCTTTCGGCCATAGTTTTGTAACCAGTTACCTTTACAAAGGCTGCAAACTGGGCATTGGTTACTTCTTTTTCGTCCATCCAAAATCCATCCAATTTCACTTTATGAGCCGGATATTCATCATTCCTTCCCCCTGCAGATTTTGAACCCATTGTAAAGGTTCCGCCTTCAATCCATCTCATGCCTGCTTTGCTGGTATTTTTAGAAGAAAATATCGTATCACTAGATCCAGCGGTTTTTACACCATACCGACTTGGTAAATTGCTGTGACACGATGTTATATCGGTAACATGTTTTTCTGGCGTTTTGGATTTTGGCTTGCATGAATAACAGCCAAGCCAAATAATAAAACTGATTAAAATTAAAATCTTCTTATTCATTTATATTTTTCAGGAGTTATTAATTATTTTTTTTTTGCCTTGCAGCCATTATACCTCTAATTTTATCAAAAGATTCTACTCCAGCTCTCAAGGCCCATTTCTCGTAGGCAGCAGACATAGCTACCACTTTATCTGGTATAGTACTTGCAAGATCATTTGTTTCTGATCTGTCTTTCAGTAAATCGTAAAGTTGCCATTTTTTTGGTTTTCCTGCTTCATATTCGCAAACGAGTTTAAAATTGCCATGCCTTACAGCTGCATTGCCTTCGTGTTCCCAAAAAATAGGCTCTTCATGAACCGATTTTTCATTCCCTTGGATAATTGGCATCAGGCTTTTTCCTTCCATGGGTAAAATTGAATTCCCCTTAAACTGAGTTGGATATTTTGCGCCGGAAATGTCTACAATCGTTGTCATAATATCTGGAAGAAAACCATATTGATCAGTAAATTTTCCTTTTGTTGCACTAGAGATGCCTTTTGGATAATGTACGATTAGAGGGGTACTAATTCCACCCTCATTTACCCAATGCTTATATTTTTTAAATGGTGTATTGGAAACATTCGCCCACGATTGCCCGTAACTGAGTAAATAGCCACGTTTGGATCCCAGATTTTCTTTCAGGCCACCACCTAATTGCCCCCCTTCGGCACAGGCTCCATTATCCGCCAAGAAAAGGATTAAAGTATTGTCCAGTTCTCCAGCCTTCTCTAACATTTTAATTATTCGCCCAATATTTTGATCCATCCTGTCAATTTGAGCAGCGTAGATCGACATCCTGAAATCCATTTCATCTTTTTTCTCTGGCGTTAGTTTATCCCAGTCTACACCGTCTTCATCCGTTAAATTTGCCACTGGAAGAATCACGCCCATCCTTTTCATTCTGTTGTAGCGCTCTTGTCTCAACTTTTTCCATCCTATTTTATATTTACCCCTATATCGGTCAATATCCTTTTTAAAGGCTTGCAAAGGCCAATGCGGACTAGTGTACGCGAGGTACATAAAAAATGGAGCATTTGGTTTTCGACTGCTCTGCTCCATAAAACTAATGGCATTATCGGTAATGGCATCGGTAAGGTAAAAGTTATCTCCATCTGGTTTTACTTGCTCATTCATAAATGTTAGTCCTCTTGATCCGGTGGGTTCAAAGTAATTCGTTGCGCCTGCAAGAATGCCGTAATATCTATCAAAGCCCCTTTGCAATGGCCACCTTTGGGATCCACTATATCCAAGATGCCACTTTCCAGACATAAACGTTTGGTAGCCTGTATTTTTCAAAACTTCGGCAATGGTTATACATTTGTTATTCAAAGCACCTTGGTAACCTGGTAAATTCATTTGGTAGGCGGTGCTGTCTTCGGGGTCATTTGTCATGTGGCCAATACCTGCCTGGTGAGGATAAAGGCCTGTCATTAGTGAGGCTCTTGTTGGGCAACACCTTGCCCCGTTATAGAATTGCCTAAAGCGTAATCCATTTGATGCCAGGCGATCCAGGTTTGGTGTAGACACCTCACCACCATAGCAGCCTATATCCGAATAACCCATATCATCGGCAAGGATAACCAGGATGTTTGGTGCCTTATCTATTTTTAATCTTTTTTTAAAAGAATTGGAAGTTGTAAAAGATGCCCCGGTAATAAATAAAGTTACCACAGTGGCAAAAGCAATTGATAATTTTGTAATGTACCTCATCATTATTAAACGTTTAAAATTAATTTGCTAAGCTGGGAGCGTTTTAAAGAGATTAATTTTTTTTCTAGTACTTTTATAAAGTGTGTCTAGCGTTTTACTCATGTGAAATTGATATCTTAAATATGTATTTTGATCTCGTCCCTTTCGGAAAAAGTATTATTGATTGGGTTGAATAATGATTGATTGTAAAATGTGTCGTTAATGAATGCTGCAAATTCTTGAATTATGATGAATTGTTTGAATTCGTAAGAAACGGAATGCGTTTGATCATGAAATTATATTTGGTTTTGCTTGAAACCTGAAGCTCCGTTACAAATTAAGCCAAACGGTCTGAACGTTTTTGATCAATATTTGGCCTATTTGTCTCATTTATAGGAATGGAAGAAAGTCTTTGTTCAGAAAATAATTTACTATTACTATCATTGTATGGCAGGCTTTAATCTATGGACCAATTAAAAAGATCAATGCCCATTACAAACGTGTTGATTTAAGTTGAATAGCTACCTCCATTAAAAAAACAGGATTTTTTTAATTTACATCAGTGCATATCAGGCTTGTTAACCAAATATTATGATCAACTTATTGGTATTAAATAAATGGTAGATAATATGTTTAAACGATTTTATTTTATTACCGTTTTGTTGCTAAGTACCCTCGTTTCTCAAGCGCAATCGTATTATTTTCAGAACTACCAGGTGGATGATGGCCTGTTGCACAACACGGTAACGGCGATTATGCAAGACCATAAAGACTTCATTTGGATTGGTACGAAAGGAGGTCTTAACCGCTTTGATGGATATTATTTCAAAGATTTCTCTTTTGCGGAAAGGCGCTCGGGAGAAAACTCAATCACCACACTAAAAGAGGATCAATCTGGTAAGCTGTGGATTGGTACGCTAAACGGGTTATTCTTTCTTGATTTACCCTCAGAGCAGATCAAGCGGGCACAATTACCTTTTGGCCATGTTGGAAGCATCACACACGATGATAAGAACAACCTTTGGCTGGCCGCAAACGGAAGAATTTATACTTATCGGCCATCGAGCGGAAAGTATTTTAATACGAATATTGGGGCTACAGTTACTGAGGTCGATAAAAATGGCATGTTGTGGATCGGAACCGCAAGAGGAGTTGTTAAAACACTTCAGATTGGCGATAAGAATTTCAATTTAAGTGCTGTAAAAACTGAATTTAAGACGAATGTAGCCTGGCCCATTACCAGGATTTTACCCATGAATGGATACGTACTGATTGCAACAACCCATGGTTTGTATAAATATGATTTGAAAAATGGCGTTACTAAAGCACTACTTACAAAAAATGTCGATGGAACGATTGTTTTCGTGAGGGACATGAAAGTCTTATCAAACGGTGATTGTTGGTTGGCAACAGAGCGGGGCATTTATATCTATGATCTCAGCAAGGATACCTATAAAAGTATCGAGAAAAAAAACGGTGATTATTATTCTCTGAGCGATAACGCCGTCTATTGTTTAATTCAGGATAAAAGGGGAGGAATCTGGGCCGGTACCTTTTTTGGCGGGATCAATCATTTATCGACAGAAAATAATGCTTTTGAAAAATATTTTCCAATTAACGCCGTAAATTCAATTTCGGGAAATGCGGTAAGGGAAATTTGCGGTGATCAGGATCAGAACATATGGATCGGAACTGAAGACGCGGGGATCAATAGGTTTGATCCTGTAACTAAATCATTTAGTCAATTCTCCAATGGAAAAATTCCCTCAGATCTTTCGTACCCCAACATTCACGGTTTGTTAGTTAATGATAACCGGGTATTCGCGGGGCCATTTTTACAGGGGCTGGAGATTCTGGACAAGCGGACGGGCAAACTGCTCAAACGCTTTCAGGATCTCAGGCACCCATCAGGGCCGGCAAAAGCATTCGTCATGTCTATCGCTAAGACAAAAACAGATGAGATCCTCATCGGTACAACGGGGGCGGGTTTATATTCCTATTCTCCACAGCAAAAAAAACTTATTTCCATACCTCAAATTCCTCAAAATTCATACGTTTTCGCAATAGGAGAAGATCACCTCGGGACAATATATACTGGAAGCCTGGCCAATGGAACCTTTTTTTATAACCCTAAAACAGGGACTTATGGAAATATCAGGTTTAAGGATAGCCGCAACCTGCAGTCGACAGAGAATCTTATTCAAGGTATCTATGAGGATAGCCAACAGCATATTTGGTTTTGTACAGAAGGTGGGGGGCTGATCAAGATGGCAAAGGACCGCAAGACATTTAAAAGGTATGGTACCAAAAATGGTTTTCCAACCAATAACCTTTTTCGGATATTGGAAGATGACCATCAGAATCTTTGGATCAGTAGTTTAAAAGGGCTAATCTGTTTCAATATTAAAACAGAAAAATTTAAGGTTTACTCTAAGTCTAACGGACTGTTAACAGATCAGTTTAATTACAATTCCGCTTATAAAGACCCGAATGGCAAAATGTACTTTGGATCTGTTAAGGGATTGATTGCCTTTCATCCGGATTCGTTGCGGAAACAGACACCAATACCACCCATCTACATTACCTCGCTACATATTAGCAGCAACAGCGCTCAGGAAAACGCAAACGAAATCAAGAAAAACGTACTTTCAGTTGACTCCATTGAGCTGGAGTATGATCAGTCTACTTTCGATATAGAGTTTGCAGCTCTTGATTATGCTGCACCAGACCTGATCCGCTATCAGTACCGGCTTTTAGGACTGACCGATCGCTGGACGCAGATCAACAGCAATAGAAAGGCCTATTTTACCAATCTCGTTCCTGGCGAATATCGATTTGCAATTAAGGCCAGAAGTAATATCGGCTTGTGGCAAACCCCTGAAAGGGTACTTTTTATTAAAATTTCGCCGCCCTTTTGGAAATCTACTGCTGCCTATGTCATTTACAGCGTATTATTGGTTTCATCCATTTTTCTAGTGATCTATTTTTACCACAGGTCTATCGAGGTCAAAAACCAGCGCAAGCACCAGCTTTTTGCGTTAAAGAAGGAAAAAGAGATCTATCATTCCAAAATTGAGTTTTTTACCAATATAGCTCATGAGATACAAACCCCGCTAACCCTGGTTAAAGGTCCAATTGATTGGGCTTTGAACAAGATTGATGATGTTTCTATTGTGGAAAGAAATCTCCAGCTTGTTAAAAAGAACATTCACAGACTCATCATGCTCACTACGCAAATGCTTGATTTCAGAAAAACCGAGGAATATCATTTTGCATTGAATTTCGAGCGGGTACCCCTCAACAAACTCATTGTAGATCAAATTGATATTTTCTCGCTTGAGCTCGCAGCGCGAAAGCTGCAATTGGATTTAGTACTACCCAAAAGAAACTTAAATGCTTATGTAGATCAGGAGGCCTGCACAAAAATAATCAGTAATCTGCTTTCCAACGCGATCAAGTATTCTGAAAAAAACATTAAAATGAGTTTGAGGCTCTGCAGTCAGGCCGGTAAGCAGCGTTTCGCGATAAGGGTTGAAAATGATGGGCATCTAATTGAGCCTGAATACCGGCAAAAGATATTCGAACCGTTTTACCGAATCGATCATCAAAAAAATATCCCTGGATCTGGCATTGGCCTTGCGCTGGCCAAACATTTGGCAGAACTGCATGATGGAAAATTATTATTGATCCAACATGATGAAATGAATATATTTGAATTAATCTTACCCGTAAATCAAAAGGTAAAACTTGATATTAGCTAACCAATTTAAGAAAATGCCGCATACTATACTGCTTATTGATGATGAAAAAGATCTTTTACAGTTCATGTCTGAAGTACTTGGTGAGCATTATACGGTAATTACGGCTGAAGATGGTTTTAAAGCACTGGAGGTACTGCGACAGCACGCTATTCATTTGATTATCAGTGATGTGATGATGGTGGGCCTTGATGGTTTTGAATTGTGTGAGAAAATTAAGTCAAACCCCGAATACGCCCATATTCCCATCATTTTGCTTACTGCAAAAAATACTTTTACAGCAAAGATTGAGGGTTTAAGGCATGGTGCAGATGCCTACATCGAAAAACCATTTTCTTATGATTTGGTATTGGTGCAGGTAGATAATCTGCTCAAAAACAGATCAAATGTTAGAAATCACGTTCTTCAGGATCCTTTTAGCCACCTTCATTTCGAGGAGCGATCACAATCAGACAATGATTTTCTAAAAAAATTAGATCAATATATTCTTAAGAATTTAAGCAATAGCGATTTTGATATCGATGATTTGGCAATGCATATGCACATGAGTCGCCCTACGCTCTACAGGCGAATTAAGCAGCTGCTGGATGTTCCGGTGAAGGATTTGGTTACTCAGGCCAGGTTAAACAGAGCAGTGCAATTAATGGCTGAAAACAACCATAAAATTTTTGAAATTGCTCAGATTGTCGGCTATAAATCACAGACTGTTTTTGGCAGAAGCTTCCAGCGCTATTTTAAACAATCGCCTATAGATTATATTACTGCCTTACGCGATAAATTTAAAGCCAATAATTAATAGGTTCCAAGCACCTAATCTGCTGATTTATTTTGAGATAAATCATCTAAAGATTGAATAAAATCGACTTTCCTTTAATACTAAATTCGTATCATCTGTTAGTGATATAGGGAATGATAAACTGTCATTTCTCTTAAACAAATCGATTTAGTAAAGTAGATGATTAAAATCATCTAATTAATAACCAAATATAACTCAACTATGCTGAAATTATCTGCAGTTTTTTGGCTGCTCTGTGCTTGCGTTTTGCCGGCATACTCCATTAAAAATTACGGGAGCCTAGACAAAAAATCACTTTTATGGCAACAAACAGAAGGAACCATCCGGGGTGCTGTTACAGATGAACAAGGAATTTCTATCCCTGCTGTTACCATTACAGTGAAAAACAAAAGTACAAAGGCTGTTACTGATGCCAATGGCCGGTACAGCATTTCCGCCAATGGTAACGATGTGCTGGTTTTTAACTATGTGGGTTTTAATTCCCAAGAGGTTAGTATAAGCAATAGAGCTACGGTTAACGTTAAACTCATTACCTCGTCGGAGGCTTTAACAGAGGTGGTTGTGGTAGGTTATGGCGAACAGCGAAGAAGCAGTGTAACCGGATCCATAGCCAAGGTAAACTCAGCAGAGTTAACTGAAACGCCAGTACCCACGGTTTCTCAGGCCTTAATTGGTAAGGTGGCAGGGGTCACTTCCAGGGCCCCAGATGGTCGGCCTGGTGCAGAAGCAAGATTGCAGATTAGAAACCTTGGCGATCCGCTATATGTTATTGACGGCGTACCATCTGGAGCGCAACAGTTCAATAATTTAAATTCCGAAGATATTGAAAGCCTTTCCATCCTTAAAGATGCTGCTGCAGCCATTTATGGTTTAAGGGCCTCAAACGGTGTTGTATTGGTATTAACGAAAAAAGGCGGCTTTAATAAGGAAAATAAAATTAATGTGAATGCCTATTATGGTTTGCAAAGTTTGTTCCGTTTTCCTAAAGCCGCCAGCGCAGGCGATTATGTAAGGGCACTTGCCGAGGCAGATATTAACCAAAACGGTACATCTGTTTGGACGCCGGAAGAAGTAAATAAATGGCAGCAGGGCGTTCCGGGTTATGAGGGATTTGATTGGTCTACCTATATAAAAGACTATGCTCCACAATCTTACATTAACCTTAATACTACCGGAGGTTCTCAGAAAACAAGCTATTACCTTTCGCTTTCCCGCATGGATCAAGATGCCGTATTTGAAGGGTATAACTTTAACCGGACCAATTTACAAAGTAATATTGAAACAAGAATCGGACAACGGTTAAAAGCCGGAATAAAAATCAATGGAAAGATTGAGATCCGGGATTTACTTGGTCTGCCAGGGGAAGATGATTATTTTAACGCCTTGTTGGGGCAATTTAGAAATCTGCCCACTGAAGGGCCTTATGCCAATGGAAATCCGGCCTATCCGGCTACCAATAATAATTTTGCAACCAATTATGCCACTTTTGAATATTCAGGTTACAATAAAACAGAAAGACGCACACTACAAACCACTTTCGATCTCGAATATAAATTTCCAATTAAGGGCTTAACGGCCAATGGGATGTATTCCTTTTTCTATAATAACTTATTGGGTAATACTTACGAAAAAACTTATAAAACTTATACCTATAATGCTGCAACAGACGCCTACAATGTTACGGGTGGCCAGCAAAATCCTTACCGCTCCAGAGATAATGGTTATATCATTGATAATGTACTTCGCCTCCAACTAAACTATGCCGGTACTTTTGGCAAGCACAATGTGAGTGCCATCGCTGCCATGGAAACTCAGGAAAGAGTGGATAAGTTATTCTTTGTGCGATCTCAGCCAGTAAGTAATGAAATTGATATCATCAACTTTTTTAATGAATTGCAGGCAGTGAGCGACCGCGTAACGGAAGAAGCTAGAGCTGGGTTTATTTTTCGTGCCAATTACGATTTTGATAGCAAATACTTGCTGGAAATTGGCGGGCGGTATGACGGATCATGGCGTTTTCCTGTAGGTCAACGATGGGGGTTATTCCCTTTTGTATCTGGTGGATGGAGAATTTCGAAAGCAGGATTTATGCAGGGAGAAGGTATTCAAAAAGTAATTACAGATTTAAAACTAAGGGCATCATACGGGGAAACCGGTAGCGAAGATAACGGTGTTGGCGCATTTGCCTATCTTCCGGGATATAATTTTGGATCAGGGAACGCTTTTTTAGATGGCCAGTTGATCACAGGTATAGCCGCCAGAGGCCTTCCAGTTACCAGATTAACCTGGGTAAAAAGTGCCATTACCAACATCGCCCTCGATTTTAGTTTGTGGAAAGGTAAGCTAGGCGGCTCTGTAGAAGTTTTTAGAAGAGATTTGACCGGTATACCGGCACCACGCTACGATGTGCTTTTGCCTATTGAAGTCGGTTTTGCAGCACCGAGCGAAAATTTAAATGCCAACAGGACTTTAGGAATTGAAATGGCCTTAAACCACTCGGGCAAAAGCGGTGAGCTGGGGTATAGCGTTGGGATAAATGCTACCCTGGCAAGGTTAAGGAATGTGTACACTTACAAACCTCGATTTGGAAATTCTATTGATCGATACCGAAATTCGATAGAAGATCGTTGGGCCCGCATCAATTGGGGATATGAGTTTATAGGGCAGTTCCAATCTCAAGAGCAGATTGCAAATTATCCGGTTGATATTGATGGCCAAAATAATACAACATTATTGCCAGGTGATTTTATTTATAAAGATCAGAACAATGATGGCGTGATTGATGGTCTGGATGAAAGACCGAATGGGTATAGCGAAAGTAACCTGCCTTACCTAAATTTTGGCTTAAACAGCTCTTTTGCTTACAAAGGTTTTGATGTACAGCTCAACTTTGCCGGTGCCACCATGCAAAGCCGTGGCCGTGCTGCAGAATTGAAACTGCCTTTTCAAAATGATGCAAACTCGCCTGATTTTCTTTTAAATGATCGTTGGCACCGAGAAAATATATTTGATGTAAATAGTCCTTGGATTCCAGGAACTTATCCTGCATTAAAAAAATCCAATAATGAAAGCAATCAACGTGCTTCTAGTTTCTGGTTTAGAAATACTTCCTATTTGAGGTTGAGAAATGTTCAGCTGGGCTATAATTTGCCGCAAAAATGGCTTAAAGGTGCCAAGATTAGCAAAGTTAGAATTTACGCTAATGGCTTTAACCTGTTCTCAATAGATAATTTAAAAGATATTGGTGTTGATCCTGAGACTCAGCTCAATACAGGATTGGAATATCCATCTGTCAGGGTTTACAATTTAGGTGTCAACTTAACTTTCTAAAAAAAATGAAACAATTTAAAAAACTAATCATATATACCCTTTGCACAGCCACTTTGGTTCAGATATCTGGATGCAAAAAATTTCTTGACCGTAAGCCTACGGATGTATTACTGGATGAGCAGGTGTGGAGTGATCCTAAACTTGCAGTATCTGTACTTGCGAACATTTATAATCGTTTACAACCGACCGGAGGATTAGAAGGAGGAAAATTATCTCCAACCGATCTTGAAGAGGCAATGTGGTCTGGTGGGCTTGGCGCTAACAATGCCCGTAACACGCGGGTCAACTATCCTTATACCGATAAACAGCTATGGTCTTATGATCTGATTCGGGATATAAACCTTTTTCTGGAAAACCTCAATAAATCAGCTGCCATGCAAGATGCCGATCGAAAACATTTGTTGGCGGAGGGACGATTTATCAGGGCTTACATTTATTTTTTGCTTGTAAGAAGCATGGGGGGCGTACCACTGGTTACCAACACCTTTCAGTACGATGGATCGCCAGATGTTGATGCCTTAAAAGTACCTAGAAGCACTGAAGCAGGTATTTATGATTTTATTGCCGCAGAGTTGGATGCCATCAAAGATCAACTACCTTTAACTGCAAGCAGCAAAACCAGGGCCAACAAGTGGACCGTTCTGGCTTTGAAATCTCAGGCCATGTTATATGCAGCATCCATTGCAAAATATAATAATTTAATGACGGATCCTATCGTTTTGCCTGGTGCTGAAGTGGGTATTCCGGCAAGTCGTGCTCAGGAATATTACCAGAAATCTTTGGATGCATCAAAAGAGATCATAGACAGCAAACAATTTGTTTTGTATAACGAGAATCCAGATAAGGCACAAAATTTTTATGATCTGTTTACCAAAAAAACGAATAACCGTGAAGTGATTTGGGCTCAAGATTATACCCTGGATGGAAAATATCACGATTATACGGTAGAGAATATTCCGCGATCGCTGCGGGAAAATGCTACAGGGGCAGCAGGGGTAACGCCTTCATTAAATTTGGTTGAAGCTTTCGACTATCTGGATGGTACCAATGGCGCTCTTAAAATTCAAACGCCAAACGGTTCTGATTACATTTATCATACCCGACCTGAGGATGTTTTTTTAGGTAAAGACAACCGCATGTTTGGGAGTATCATTACCCCAGGATCTACCTTTCGGGGCAAACGGATCGACATCCAGGCTGGCGTGATGGAATGGAACACTGCAACCAACCAATATGTGATGCGTACCTCGCCTGATTTGGGAAGTGTTTTTGCCGATGGCGGAATTTTGGTTGCGGCCGATGGACCCTTGCCTAATGCTGCAAATGTTACCAATACAGGTTTTTATATGCGTAAATATGTCGATTCGAGGGTTGGATCAGGTCAATCTGGCCAAGGAAGTGATATTTGGTGGATCAGGTACCGGTTTGGAGGCATTTTACTCAATGCAACTGAAGCTGCCTTCGAACTTGGCAGGACCTCTGACGCTTTAGGATATGTAAATCAGGTACGGGAAAGAGCAGGCTTTCCGGCAAATAGCCTGCAAACACTAACCAATGATATTATCAGAAAAGAATTTCAAGTGGAAATGGCATTTGAAGAGCAACGTTACTGGGATTTAAAACGTTGGAGGATTGCCCATGAAGTTTATAATGGAAACAGGCAGGCTCCAAATACATTAATTAATGCATTATGGCCATACCGGGTGGTTAGGCCATCAGACCCAACAAAACACAACAAATATGTATTTGTAAAACGGGTGGCTCCGAGATTTACCCAACCAAGATTGTTCAGGCTAGGTAACTATTATTCTTCGGTCCCTCAAAATGTAATTAATGCCAACTCTTTAATCGTAAGAAATCCTTATCACTAATTTTTTAGATATGAAACAACTAATTTATAGTATTATTATTTTTTTAGCTATCGGCTTATCAAGTTGTGAGTATGATAATTATGAACCACCAAAATCTGAATTAAACGGAAGAATTCTTTTTGAGGGAAAACCAGTTGGTATTCGACAGGGCATCAGCGTATTGCAACTTACCCAGCCAGGATTTGAGACCGTAACACCAATAAATGTGAATGTAAAGCAGGATGGAACATTTTCGTCGATGTTATTCGATGGCGATTATAAATTGGTGCAGGTTGCTGGTAATGGTCCATGGGAAGCTGCTAGTACCACAATAGATGTATCTGTAAATGGCAGTACATCCATTGATGTACAGGTTAGGCCTTATTTCTCTATTAACAATGTCAGTTTTGTGGTGGAAAACAACGTGGTCAAATCTTCCTGTTTGTTGGTTAATAATGTAGCTGGTAGACAATTGGAGCGTATCTCGCTTATATTAGGAAAAACAACAATTGTTGATGATCCGACCAAACTGGTTCCCAATCCAACCGACCCTTTGAGTACCAAGGTTGGAACTGGCTTAAATTTATTGCAACCCATTTTGCTTAGCCAAAACCTGGCCGTTTCTCCGTTAACAACCACGCCATTTCTTTATGCCCGGATTGCTGTGAAAGTGGTAGGTGTGCCTGAGTTACTTTATTCAAATGTATTTCCCGTAAAATCTTAGTTAAAACACGATAGCCTATGAAAAAGATCATTTTTAGCATCACCCTAGTTGTATTTTCCCTACTTGCCTTAAAGTCGAAGGCGCAATCTACGCCGAAAGCCAGACCAAATGTGGTGATCATTATGGCCGATGATTTGGATAGCAGGCAGTTGAGCTGTTACGGTGGAAAAAATATTCAGACTAAAAACATAGACCAGCTTGCGGGCGAAGGTTTGAAATTCAACAAAATATATGCTTCTCATGCCACCTGTGTGCCTACCCGTGCATCACTTTTTACAGGCCTTTATCCCATGCGGCATGGTTCCTTTCAAAATCATAAGCCTGTTTACAAGAATATGAAAAGTATTGGCCATTATCTTGGCGATTTGGGCTATCAGGTAGCATTAACCGGAAAAGACCATAGCACACGGCCAAGAACAAGTTTTCCGTTTGAAATTTTAGCAGGTTTCCAACCAAGCTGTGTTTCAAGCAATGATGAATATACATTGGAGGATGTTGAAAAATACGTTTCTAATCCTCAAAAACCTTTTTGTCTTTTCATCATGAGTATCAATCCGCATAAACCCTGGGATCAGGGTGATCCAACGGAATTTGAGGCAGATAAATTGATTTTGCCCCCAAGCATGGTGGATACTAAAGAAACCCGAAAAGCTTATTGCAGTTATTTGGCAGAGATCCGGCGCCTTGACAATCAGGTGGGTGATGTAATGGCCATGTTGAAGAAAACCGGTCAGGATAAAAACACCATTTTTATGTTTTTGGGCGAACAAGGACCTCAATTTGCCGGTGGAAAGTGGAATTGTTGGGACCTCGGCCAAAAAAGTTCGATGATTGTGAGGTGGCCTGAGCAAATTAAACCCAATAAGGTAACTGATGCCATTATACAATATGAGGATATTACACCAACACTAATTGATATCGCTGGCGGAAAGCCCATCGATTCGCTGGATGGTAAAAGTTTTCTCCCGGTATTAAAAGCAACCTCGAAAACCGCTCGGAAATACGCTTATGGCATTTACAATAATATCCCGGAAGGACCTGCTTACCCAATGAGAAGCATTAGAAATGAACGTTATAAACTCGTATTAAACCTAAGCCCCGAAAAAACCTATGCTATAAAATGGTATAATGGGCCTGGAGATTTAGGCGTGTGGAAATCATGGAACGATAAAGCCGAAGTAAATCAGGAAGCGAAAATTTTAGTAAATCGCATCAAAAACAGACCAGCAATTGAATTTTACGATACTGATAAAGATCCTTACGAACTTAATAATCTGGCTAAAAATCCGGCTTATAAAAAGCAAATTGATACCTTCAGCACGGCGTTAACAGCTTGGATGAAGCAACAACACGATGATGGCGCTTCTGTTGATCGGGTTTATGCAAAACAAAATTAATATGAATAGCCTCCTTAAACTTTTAATAACGGGAGTATGCCCGGCCTTGGTTGTTTTAAGTATGCTTGCATTCAGTATGGCAGATCAAAAGCCAAAACAAGGTGATCAAAAACCAAACATTATCTTAATAATGGCTGATGATCTTACGATGTACGATATAGCGCCTTTTGGAAGTAAACAGGTGTATACACCCAACCTTAAACGTTTGGCTAGCGAAGGGGTGTGCCTGGATAATATGTTCAATATGGTTCCGGTATGTTCGCCAACCAGGCAATCGTTACTAACTGGTTTAGGCCCTGTAAGAAATGGAGCTTACCCTAATCATACAATGATCTACGATGGAATTAAAACTTTACCTACTTATCTTCAAGCGCTTGGCTATCGCACTGCAATTATTGGAAAAAAGCACTACGCACCAGAATCTGCCTATCCATTTGAATTTTTGGGAGGTAGAGATGGCGATAATGGTCAGGGAAAAGATGTTGATCTTTTAAAGGCTGAAGATTACATCAAAAAATCGGCTAATAAGCCCTATTTTTTAATGTTTGCAAGTAACCAACCTCATGAGCCTTGGAACCGTGGCAATCAGCAGGCATACAACCCAGAAAAGATTAAGCTGAACCCAAACATGGTTGATACCAAATTAACCCGTAAACAAATGGCTAAATATTTTGCTGAAATTACCTACCTGGATAGTTTGGTTGGTGTTTGTTTAGATATTGTAGAGCGATCCGGAGATCAGGAAAACACCGTTATTATGTTTGCAACCGAGCAAGGTAATTCTTTTCCATTTTCAAAATGGACGCTTTACGATCAAGGCCTTCGTTCGGGGTTTATTGTGCGCTGGCCAGGGAAGATTAAACCTGGAACACGCAACCCAGCCATGTTACAATATGCCGATATTACCCCAACAATGATCGATTTAGCTGGTGGCGACCCTGCAAAAATAAATACAGGCGTTAAAGATGGAAACGGTAATAGTGGTTTTGATGGCGCTAGTTTTGAGAAGGTTCTGCTTGGCGAAACCGATCATCAGAGAGATTATGTTTTTGGTGAGCATACCACCCGCGGAATTATTCAAGGCAGCAATGCTTATGGCATGAGATCAGTAAGAAGCATCAATTTCCTTTATATCGAGAACTTGAACTATGAAGGAGTTTTCAAAAATACAGTTATCAATTCTGCATTGTTCAAATCTTGGATGGAGAAAAATCCAACCCGGGCAACTGCCTACCAAAAGAGACCAAAAGAAGAGCTATATGATGTAATAAAAGATCCATTTAATCTGCACAACCTGGCAGCAGATCCAAAGTTTAAAACAATAAAAAGTGAGCTTTCATCTAAATTGGCTGCTTTTATGAAACAACAAAACGATAAAGGCCTGGCCACAGAAATGGACGCACTGAACCGTCAGCCGAAACATCAACCAAAAGATTAATATGAAATATTTAAAGTTATTATCTGCCTTTTGCTTCCTAGTATTTAGCTATACAGCTTTTGCTCAAAATAAAAAACCAAATATCATTATCATTCTTGTTGATGATATGGGTTTTAGCGATGTAAGCACCTTTGGCGGAAACTTTGTGCTTACACCCAACATAGATCGTTTGGCTAAAAGTGGTTTAATGCTTAACCAATATTACAGTGGTGCACCAATTTGTTCGCCATCCAGAACTAGCCTGCTCACGGGTATGTACCCCGGAAGGTGGAATTTTAGCACTTATCTCGATAATAAAAAGCACAATAAAAATGCACAACAAGCAGATTACTTAAATCCTGAAGCACCATCTATAGCCCGGATTTTCCAATCTGCAGGGTATGCAACTGGTCATTTTGGCAAATGGCACATGGGTGGAGGAAGAGATGTGAAAGATGCACCGATTTTTGAAAAATATGGTTACGATGCCCATGCAAGTACATACGAAAGTCCTGAGCCAGACCCATTGTTGACTGCTACAAACTGGATCTGGTCTGATAAAGACAGTATAAAGCGTTGGGATAGAACAAAATATTTTGTTGATAAAACACTCCAGTTCTTTAAAGAAAATAAAGATAAGCCCCGTTTTGTAAATCTTTGGCCAGATGATGTTCATACGCCATGGGTACCCAATGTTGGAGATGAATATACAGGCCAATTTCCATTGGGTCATGAGTCTGAACAGGCTTTTAAATTGGTATTGAAAGCGCTTGATAAACAAGTTGGTAAATTGATGGATGGTTTGCGAAAAATGGGTGAAGACAAAAATACCATCATCATCTTCACCAGCGATAATGGGCCGTTACCGAGTTTTAAAGGAAGCCGAACCGGCGGTTTAAGGGGTACTAAACTTTCTTTATATGAGGGTGGAACCAGAATGCCATTTTTAATAAGTTGGCCAGGGCATATTCCCCAGGGAAAAATAGATGCAGGCTCGGAGGTAAATGCGATAGATCTTTTGCCATCATTGGCCAATATGGCCGGGGTAAAGTTACCTGCAAACTATCAGGGCGATGGATTAGACCGAAGTAAGGTTTTCGCTGGAAAATCATCATTGAGGAAAAAAAATATGTTTTGGGAGTATGGCCGAAATGATATTGCTTTTAAATATCCTGCCAAACCCAATAGAAGTCCAAATCTGGCAGTGCGCGCTGGAGAATGGAAACTGCTGATGAATAGTGATGGCTCGGATGTGCAACTTTATAACATTGTGAAAGATAAAAATGAAACTACTGAGCTAAGCGCCAAACAAGCTAAAATAACCAATCAATTAAAAACTGAACTGAGTGCCTGGTGGAAGTCGCTGCCTAAACTCAAAAACTAATCAAAAGATATGAAACATTTTATAGTAGGCTTTTTTGCCTTGTTTATTTGCGCACTGAAATTGAATGCGCAGGAAGTTGACTACACAAAGCCCGTAAACGGACAATGGTCTAAAGAAAAAGCGAACCAATGGTATGCCAGGCAGCCTTGGCTGGTTGGAGCCAATTATTTACCCGCTACAGCAATTAACCAAATAGAGATGTGGCAGGCTTCTACCTGGGATCCGAAAACAATTGATAAAGAATTTGGATGGGCGAAGGAAACAGGTATGAACACCATGCGGGTATTTTTGCATGATATGGTTTGGGCATCAGATAAGGCTGGTCTTTATAAGCGAATGGATGAGTTTTTAAACATAGCCGCTAAACATCGGATCACCCCATTTTTTGTGTTTTTTGATGATTGTCACTTCCCTAATCCAACACTTGGCGAGCAGCCTTTGCCCGTAACGGGTTACCACAATTCGGGCTGGGTAAATTCTCCTGCCAGGGATTTAGCGCTAAGGTTTTCTGAAGATAGAGCTACACCAAAAGAGATTGCCAACTTAAAGGGTTATGTGCAGGAAACCATTAAACATTTTAAAAATGATAAAAGAGTTTTGATGTGGGAACTTTATAACGAACCAGGGAGAGGGAATAATCTCGATGGTGCAGATAAAGCATCAAGTATCGGCGATAAATCGAATAAATTGCTATATCAATCTTGGCTTTGGGCACGTGAAATTAATCCATCGCAACCGATTACCGGAACTGCAAAAGGAAGTTTAGGCGAAATGAATGTCAAAATCAATAGAATAAATGCCGATGTACTCTCTGTGCATAGTTACGAAAAACCAGAAGTGCTAGAGCGTGTAATCAAAAATTATCAAGCCGATGGACGCCCGATTATTATGACCGAATGGCTTGCCAGAACACAAGAAAGTAGCGTAGCGGGCTGTTTACCAATATTAAAAAAATATAATGTGGGTGCAGTAAACTGGGGTTTTGTTTCTGGTAAAAGCGGTACGGTTTGGCCATGGTTTAGCAGAAGAGAAAACGGAAAGAATATCAGTGTCAACCAGAGGCGTGATGAAGGTAAAGTGGTTAAACCAGGTGAACCTTTTCCAGAACCAAAACTTTGGTTCCATGATTTGTATCGCACAGATGGAACCCCTTTCGATCAGAAAGAGATCGATATTTTTAAAGAATTAACACAGAGAACAAGATAGAAAGTATTTTGCCATATATTATTTGAAAGATGAAAATAAGCGTTAATAAAAATTTGCTAATTGTTTCTGGGCTTTTGGCTAGCTTTGTGATAGCATCACCAAAAGATGTATCTGCTCAAAAAAAAGCACACAAAAAACCAAACTTTGTACTGGTGATGGCTGATGATCTTGGTTACTCTGATTTGGGATGCTATGGTGGAGAAATCAATACCCCAAACTTAGATCGCATTGCTAAACAGGGCATGCAGTTTACCGAATTTTATAATGTGAGTAGATGTTGCCCTACCAGAGCTTCCTTATTAAGTGGTTTATATAACCATGATGCGGGTATAGGCGATATGACTACACCTCAGAATGATACTGGGTATAGAGGATATCTGGGAAAAAACACCGTAACAATAGCCGAAGTACTTAAACAATCTGGTTACCGTACTGCAATGGCTGGCAAGTGGCATATATCTAATACCATAACCCAGCAAAATAAGGACGATCAAATGAAGTGGTTGAACCACCAGGCAGAGCACCCGTTGTTTTCGCCTGCAGATCAATATCCAACCAGTCGCGGGTTTGAAAAATTCTATGGAACCATTTGGGGCGTGATAGATTTTTATGACCCTTTTAGCTTGGTAGAAGGCAATAAACCGGTTACAAGTGTACCAAAAAATTATTACCACACTGATGCAATCAACGATAAGGCTGCGGGATACATCAGGGAGTTTAGTAAAGGAGATCAGCCTTTTTTCTTATATATCGCCCATAATGCGCCGCATTGGCCAATACAAGCGCCTGAAGAAGATATTGAAAGATATAAAGATACCTATAAAGTGGGTTGGGAGGTGATCAGGGAAAACAGATACAAAAAAATGGTCAGTTTAGGTTTAATTGATCCCAATAAAGTTAAACTTTCGCCTCGTCATCCCGCTCAGCTAAGTTGGGCAGATAATCCAAATAAAGAGTGGGATGCAAGAGCAATGGCGGTTCATGCAGCCATGATCGATCGTATGGACAGGGGGTTGGGAAGGGTGATAAAAGCCTTGGAAGAAACTGGGGAAATGAATAATACCGTATTCGTTTTTTTGAGCGATAATGGTGCCAGTGCAGAACTTTCTGATAAATATGGACCAGGCTTTGATAGGCCAGGCCAAACCCGTGATGGACGGGAGATTTCTTATGCAACAGATAAAACGGTAATGCCTGGAGCACAAACCACATTTTTTTCTATCGGTCCGGCTTGGGCAAATGTGGCCAATACACCATTCAGATTATGGAAATCACAATCCTTGGAGGGCGGTATTCATACACCAATGATCGTATCCTGGCCAGCTGGCATTAAAAACAAAGGTAGTAAAACAGGTCATGTTGGCCACGTAATGGATTTTATGGCAACATTTATAGATATGGCTGGTGTAAGCTATCCAAAAGAATTTAATGGCAACGCCATAACACCTTTGGAGGGTGTAAGCCTGGCTGGGGTATTTTCTGGTCAGAAAGCGGCATCACATCAGGCACTGTTTAATGAGCACGAAGGCAGCAAATATGTCCGCTTGGCAGATTGGAAACTTGTTGTAGCTGGACCTAGCAAAAAATGGCAGCTTTATAACCTGGCTACTGATAAAAGTGAGTTGAATGATCTGGCAGCGCAATATCCTGATAAGGTGAAAACTTTGAGTGCCATGTGGGACGATTGGGCAAGCAAACACCATGTGCTTCCAAAACCTTCAAAATAATAAATAGGATTTAGCGATCTAAAACCCCACCTGTTTGTATCTAAACTAAAAAATGCAAGCAGATGACTTTATTTGATGGTTTCCTACTGCAGTAACCCATTTAATTCTATAACAGCTTTAAAATGAAAAAGTATTTAGCAGGTACACTTATTATTTTGTCAGTACTGGGCTTTTCCTTGAGAGAGTCTACGGCACAATCAAATAAAAAGCCAAATATCATCATTATTCTCGTTGATGATTTGGGTTGGGGAGATGTAGGCTATCATGGTGGAAACATCCCTACGCCAAATATTGATCGACTGGCAAAACAAGGGGTAGAACTAAATAGATTTTATACAGCAGCTGTTTGTTCGCCAACAAGGGCTGGCTTGCTTACTGGCAGATATCCGGATCGTTTCGGATTAAGGAAAACGGTTATTCCTCCCTGGTCTGATTTTGGGGTGAGCACCGATGAGGTTTTTCTGCCAGAAATGCTTAAAGCAGCAGGTTATAAAAACAGGGCCATACTCGGAAAATGGCATCTTGGTCATGTTTCCTTAAAATATCATCCACTAAACAGGGGCTTTACCCATTTTTATGGCCATTTAAATGGTGCTATTGATTATTTTACGCATAAGCGGGAGGGCGAACTGGATTGGCACAATGATTTTAATTCCAGTTATGATGTCGGATATTCTACTGATCTCATTGCTGATGAGGCTATTAAAAACATCAGATCATATCACAAAGAATCTCCTTTCTTCCTTTATATTGCTTTTAATGCACCCCACGGTCCACTGCAGGCCAAAGAGGATGATTTAAAGCGTTTCGGTTACGATGCTACCAAACCAAGTTTCCCGAATGGCGGTAAAGAAGGCGATGAGGGAAGGGGTAATACCAAGCAACAAACCTATGCGGCTATGGTCAGTAATTTAGATGCTAATATTGGGAGAATATTAAAAACCTTGAACGACCTCAAAATTGATCAGAATACCATCGTACTATTCCAAAGTGATAACGGTTATGCACCAAATGAGGCTGGTTCAAGCGGTATTTTACGCGGATCTAAGTTTACCCAATGGGAAGGTGGTGTTAGAGCTCCAGCGATTATAAGATGGCCACAAGTTTTTAAGGGTGGCTGGAAAAGCGAGCAAGTTACAGGTTTTGTCGATGTTTTTCCTACGATTTTGGCTGCTGCCGATGTTATGGAAAAACCCAAAAATCCGCTCGACGGGATCAATGTTCTTCCAGTGTTAAAACAAAAGCAATCTTTTATCAATCGTAATCTCTTTTTGGGAGATGGCGTTTTGGTAAATAGGAATTGGAAAATATTGGAAAAACTGGATCAAAATTCTGGCATGAAACTAAAATCTGATGTACTTTTTCAAATCGACAGGGATGTTAGTGAAAAGAACGATGTAAAAGACCAATACACCAGTACTTACCAATTATTAAAAAAAGATTTAGCACCATTTAATGCGATTAAGGCCACAGCAGAAGTTGCTAACTTCGATGTGGGTAAAAAAGGATTTGTCGCCCCTAAAGAATGGAAAGTTGAAAAATGAAATCAGTGAAAGGTTGGAATTGATATAAAATAGGCCATGAAATAACCACTCACCCTGCTGATAACATCATACATGATAGTGCGCTTTGATGTTGTTTTAATACAAAGCCAAATGCAATTTCAGCTGTTAATAGTTTAGTGAACCTTTTGAAAAACCTGTTAACGGGATTGACTGATGAATGTAAGTGATTTTATACTACAGCGCCTGGGCAATTGAGAAAATATTCAGCTATACTGGGGATGGTATCAATGGACTGCTGGGTACGATGAACAGAAACCAGTCCATTCGTTTTATACAGCCCCGTCATGAGGAGATGGCCGCTTTTATGGCCTGCGGACATGCCAGGTTCACTGGTGAAGTGGGCGTATACATGGCAACCTCGGGGGCTGGGGCCATACATCCGCACAACGGCTGTATGATGCGAGGCTAGACCATCAGCCTGTTATGGAGATCATCGGATAGCAAAAAGGCACTTCTTTTGAAAGAACTGATTACGATCTTCAAATACTGGAAACAGTGGTCGACACCAGGTTTGCTGATTATCGTACTATCACGGCACATTTGCAGCATAGGCAAAATGTTATTTTACCGGCAGCGATCGAAGCATTAACCTGGATCGCTGCAACTTTAAGGTTCCCCGAAATCTTACAGCGGGTTTATAGCGATTGTAAGCTGACCGGTTAACAAAATCTAACCAGGATACGTCGAATGTCAGGAAGCCTCCTGTTAGTAGATTAAAAATCGTTCCCAAAGGGCTGATCAGTATTGATTTGACGGCCCGGGCATATCATATCTGAGACACAAGGTTTACAGGCTTTTTGCTTTTTTTTGTAAGGATTCCATTAAGCGCCCGACTAAGCAATGTAATATTTGGCTGGCCCTAAATATTGGCTGCAAGTGTAGCATCCAAGCCTCCCATTTTAAACTAAATTTAATGATTATGAGAACACCTTTGATGATAATATTCTTCTTGATCATCGGTTTTTGCAATATTAAAACTGTTAAAGCACAATCTACCAAATATGATTTCCCACCTCAAACAAATTATCGCTACCAGTATGTGAAAGGTTTACGCATGTTTTATAGAGAAGCGGGAGACAAAAACAGACCGACGATTGTTCTGCTACATGGATTTCCATCATCTTCTCATACCTATAGAAATCTTATTCCAA
Organism: Pedobacter kyonggii; assembly: GCF_004310665.1. Lineage (GTDB taxonomy): Bacteria > Bacteroidota > Bacteroidia > Sphingobacteriales > Sphingobacteriaceae > Pedobacter > Pedobacter kyonggii. Next base: position 164,230 of record NZ_SIXF01000004.1, read on the forward strand.
TGTTGGCAACTCAGTACCACGTTATAGCGCCCGACAACATAGGGTCAGGATTTAGTGACAGGCTTAATCCCAATAATGTGAAGTATACATTTGATACATTGGCCAACTTTACGAACACACTACTTGACAGCATTGGAGTTAAAGACTATGTAATGTATATGCAAGATTTTGGTGCTCCTGTAGGATACAGAATGTATGCTATGAAGCCTAAGCGTATTACTCATCTTATCGTTCAAAATGCAAATGCTTATTTAGAGGGACTCACGGCTGATAGACAATTGTTCTTCAAATCCGCACATGATGATTCTTCGAAATCTAAAATTGATTTTTTGTTTGGTTTGATGTCAAAAGAAGCCATTATCAACAAGCAATATTTATTTGATATTGACTCCTCAAGGTATGATATACAATCACCCGATGCATGGGTTCATGATTTATACTTTTTGCAGTCGGATGCTGATAAAAAAATTCAAGTGCAATTATTTCAGGACTATTACAATAATTTGCTGAGTTATCCCTATTGGCAAGAGCTGCTAAGAAATAATCAACCAAAAACTTTAATTGCATGGGGTGAAAAGGATATGAAATTTATTTCAGAAGGGGCCAAAGCATATTTAAGAGATCTTCCAAATGCCGAATTACACTTACTGGATGCAGGACATTTTGCTGTTGAAGAAAAAGGAAGAGAGGTTGCCATACTTATCCTGAACTTCTTGAAGAACAACTAAGTAGAGACCAGCATCAATCGGGTAAACGGCTCGGTGAAAAACCTCACAGAGCGCCACTCGAGAGTTTAGCACCCACTAAAATTTTCCGATTGCAAAGCGGCGTCAATTCCTTACAAAAAAATACAAAATACTTTGTAAGGATTGACGGGCTGTTACGACTAAGGGGTCAAAAAGAATGCGACAGAAATGTGGGATGAGATGACCAAACAGAACCTTATATTTAGATATGTTACAAAAAGATCCTGAGTTTGATACTATTGACAAAAATGCCATCGACCCGCACAGTTGGGTAAACAAGTATGCCGACTATCTTTTCTCTTATGCGGTCTTCCGCATCAATGATCAGGAGCAGGCGCAGGACCTGGTGCAGGAAACTTTCCTTGCAGCACTGGAACGCCAGGAAAAGTTTGAAGGCAGGAGTTCTGAGAAAACCTGGCTAACGGCTATCTTAAAAAATAAAATCGTTGACGTTTACCGCTCCAGGTCGTCGGGACTCAGTAAAGAGATCATTCAAGCGGATATAGAAAGATCGGACGAGGATTTTTTTGACCAGAACGATGGCCATTGGAATGATCAGCACAGACCGGCTAAGCTCGGCATAGAAACCTCCGATGCGCTGGAAAATAAAGAGTTTGAAAGAATATTGAAGGCTTGCATGGATAAGCTGCCTGCGCTCTGGCTATCAGTTTTCTCTATGAAGCATATAGATGAAGAGACCACCGAGCTGATCTGCAGTGAACTCAAGATCAGCTCATCAAATTTTTGGGTCATTATTCACAGGGCTAAAGTAAACCTAAGGTCATGCCTCCAAAAAAACTGGATTTAAGCACGAACAGATGAAAGAACTAACAGAAACAGAAATAAAAAAGATTGCATACAACTGCCGTAAGGCGACCTATTTGATAGAGAAGCAGCAAATAGGCAAAATTACGTTAAGGGAGAAACTGGAACTAAAAATCCACCTGACCGGATGTGCAATTTGTGTCACTTTCATGCGGCAGAGCGCGGTGATCAATCAAATGGCCAGGAAGCTGGTGAATGCGGATTCCAATACGCTGAAGCTGGACGAAAAATTTAAAGAGCGGATGCAAAAACGCATCAATAGCCGCCTGAACAAAAATTGATCAGCAAAATAAAGATTGGCTATGGAATTTTCCCTGCGCAATAGAATACATCCATTATTTGTATTCCTGTTGATAACCATCTTGTCGTTAGTCATTTTACTGTGCTTGGCCGAATCCATTTTCATTTTTTTCATTTTGTCTTTTTCCATCTTGCCCTTTTCCTGGAACGGAGATGCCAGAACGCTAAGGGAAAGGCAGGAAACGATTAAGGCTGAAAACGGTGTTTTAAACAGAAATATATGGGACTTGAAACGCCCAATGGCCAATACTATGTGGGGCTGGAAATGGGGAGCGCCATTCACCCTCAGCCAATACTGGCTTATGAAAAACGGAAAGCCTTTATTAGTCGAGCACGGCGCCCCTTTAAGGCTAATCATACCAGTAAAATATGGAATTAAGAATTTAAAAAGGATTGGAAATAGCCTGTTTAGCAATAAATTTTAAATCTTTTATTTCTAAAACATTTTTGTGATATCCAAGTGTCAGCGTTCGAATTAAAGCACTTACAATTTTATCATATGTTAAGGTTTGATTAGGAAAAACAAAAGGATAAATAAGCTTAAGTCCTTTATAAATCCACCTTACATTTTTTTGTGTTTTCAAAGGAGTAATAAACCCTGGACGAAAGCTGTAAGCCACTTTAAAATGTAGCTTATTTAATGCGTTCTCTGTTTTGCCTTTAATCCTTGCCCACATTATTTTTCCATTTTCCGAACTATCTGCATATACTCCAGATAAGTAAAAGAAAACCATATCTGGATTGAAACCAGCAAGTTGCTTTGCAAACATTATAGTAGTATAAAAAGTGATTTGGTTGTATTTATCCTCGTTCATACCAAAGGAACTAGTGCCCGCGCAAAAGAAACAGCCATCATAGCCAGTTAGTTGGTTTTTCTGGGCGGCCATATCTGTAAAATCTTTTACGATCAGTTCAGAGAGTTTGGGATGTTTTAATGAAGAAGCTCTTCTATTTACCATCAATACTACGGTAATATCGGGATGATCAAGAGAGGCCAGCAAAATTCCTTCCCCGATCATCCCTGTAGCTCCTGTAATTATTATTTTCATTATTTCATTACATATCAGCGTTCAATCATTTTCCAAAACATAGCGAATGTATCTAGAATGATGCTGTGCTGTTCTTTTTTAGTGAATTTGTTTGATGAAAGGTATTGATTTACACCAAACACCTGATTACTGATCAAGGCATACAATAAGTTTACATCAATATCGGCGATCTTTTGCTCCTCTACAGCCGAACTGAAAAGCTGTAATACGGGGGTTATCTGCGCTGAAATTTTATCAGCTCCGACTTTTTTCAGATAGGGGGAATTGGAGAACTGCGCCAGAAACAAAAACTCACTGGGATTACGGAGCGACCATTTAAGCGACTCTTCATAATAGCTCTGGATAATCGCTTTTGTTGATTTAACTTCCGCCAATGCAGCATTTATGCTTTCTGCCGCATGCCCCTTCAATTTTAAGTAAAGTGAAACGATCAAGTCATCTTTAGTCGGGAAAAAATAGAACAAAGTCCCTGTTGCTATCCCTGCCTCTTTTGCAATTTTACTTGTCGGTGTATCATTAAATCCTTGTGAAACAAACAATTCTAATGCTGTTTCAAGTAACTTTTCCCTTTTATCCATAGGTTCCTGGCGATTACTTTATATCATCCATCCGGCCACAGAACAATTCATTAACCATAATGGTATCCAAATATTCATAAAGCCCGCTAATTAAGCCGTCTTTAAAGGTAAGAAGCAACATCACATTGTTTACGTAAATACGGCCATCCTTTCGCGTTCCCCGAATATGAACATAAAGCGCTGCACGCTCTTCGTCTGCTGTAACAGACCGAAGCGTCATTTTCATTCCCGCCGGGAATCGTTCTGCTACGATGCCCCATAATTTTGTCTGGTTTTCTAGTGATTGATAACCTCCATACGGCCAGGATCCCTCGCCGCTCCACCAATAAACATAATCAGGCGTTTTTAATTCGGACATTTCATCGAAGTTACCAGCAACCATTGCATTGAAATACTTTTCTGCGATTTCTTTTGTTTTCATATTTTATCATTGACTGACTGTTTAGTCAGTCAATGTAAATGTACAATAATTTATTTATCTACAAAATCTGTAAAAGACAATAATTAATTAGTCTTCTGACAACCCAGTTAAAGGTCTGGAGTTGCTGCTCTTGCGGAACCGCTTGGTCAAGACCTTTAAAACTTCCCATTATAACTTCGCGTTAAGAATTGGCCGACTTTACGTATCGCGTGTTCCGTCTGATCATATCTATGCCTTCTCGGTAGGGCATATAACTCAGCCCGCGCTCCCTGCGGTTTTGTTTACTTACCTGGTATAAGATACTCCAATGACGGATGATCTCTTTCCAGGCAAAAAATATCAAATGTTTAGGATCGTAAATATGAGCCGGCTCGCTGGCAGCACCATTTACCTCCATGATCTTGAATTGACCGGCACAGAGTTCCGGCCAGGTATGGTACTTCACATCTAAGCGACCGTAATAAAAGCCTGGGATCTGTGTGCAAACCGCGTGGACACTTTGTACCAGCTCGTCGGTCAGATGATCGCTAAGGTCAATAAATTTTGCGCCGCGGCTATGATTGCCATAAGGTGCCGGCAGGGCAATTTCGCCTGCGGGAATGATACGTTGCAGTGCCTGGTAATCGTATTTGGCTAATGCTGGCAGTTGCAGCAGATATCTCGGCTCTTTGGCCAACAGCTCCTGTAAAGTGGAGCATCCGTCGCCGGTTACACTCATTAGTTCCTTTCCAACGATACCAGTGATGCTTACAATATCACTGCCCGGCATTCTGTAATAAAATATCCCGGCTTCTTTAGGATAATCAATATATTCCTGCAGTAAAAAATCTACCTTACTGTTAGCTGCATAAGTCTGGAGGTCTTCCTGAGATTTTAACAATTTCACCTGCAAACCACGTTGGCCGATATCAGGCTTGGCAATCAGTGGCAAAGCAACGTTGATGTTTGCCACCGGTGTACCAGCTTTAATCAGAATCGTCTTTGGACAATATTGCGGAATATGGGTGTAAATTTGATACTTGCTATCCATGGCGAACCCGCCATTTTTCATGCCAGGGTTAGCCGTATTAAAGAAAAAAATGGCACGTGACTTAATACTGAGCCAAAACCAATAGAACATTACAGGCGTATAGACAACATAATAAGGCCAATACTCCCAATTAAAAAGCTTTATCAAAAAAATGCGCAGATTCAACCATGAAATTTCCTTCCTAACTATATCCAACTGCTTTGCCTGTGTTGTGTTGGTTTTAAGATCCTCATATGTCATATCCACTTGGGTATAACTTACCTGGATATGTGTGATGCTTACGGTGCTAACAGGGCCCGTTAAGCATTCCGACCGATGAAAATCAATTACAGCTGCACGGTCCTTTTTATTCGCCGATTTAAAACGGCTGAATTTTTCCCTTTGGTTTATTTCATCGTAAAGCGTTGCAGAGCTCCATATTTGCGGCTGTTGCGGATCAAGCTGAACCGAGTATTTATATGCTCCATCCCAGCGGCATTCACAAACCATCCCTTTTGTGCAAAGCACCAGGGTAAAAGGCTCAATATCGTGCAGATCAACGCTTTCAAAATACCGTTCCGGGTGAGTGTTTGCAATGACTTCCAGCAGTAGTAAGCCGCGGCTTTTCTTATAAAACGGCTTTTGGATGTGTTTGGCAAAAGCGCCGTTCAATAGTACCGCCACGTCGCCATTTGTCTTAGCAGCGATCCAGCTACCGCTTTTATCGGGGTCTTTGGGATAAAGCAGGTTGCCATAAGTAGCCGGGGAAATCGCCGTACCGCGATTTTGATGCTCATCCCGGTTTGAAGTCAGATAAAAGCCTTCCTTGGCCGGTATATAAGTTACGGTGCACATCCCTGCCTGTATTTGAGCGTGGATGCCGCGATGCCAAATCCGGCCGGTATCTCTATTGCTGAGATGGCACCAATGCCTATTCTGATCAGTGCCATATGATGTACGGTATGCTCCAGGTTGTAGATAAGTTCCCGGTAGTAATTGGTTTGTATTCGGATTGATTGAGATTCCTCAGCATCATAGTTTACCACCAGCACGAGTTTCCGGTCGGGTTTCCCTAAACTACAGATAATTTCCCGTAGACATTGCTGCGCTACCTCTTTATCGTTTTCTACGGCGTGGTTTCTTTCGCGGCGGTCATAATCAACCTCCCCGATCGCATAACCCTTATTGAGTTCCAAATAAAACTCCAGTATATGACGGCCATGCTGACCTATGGTTGACCCGGATAAGATGGTCAGCGGATGTGTAAATTCGGTATTGGTCAGCCCGCCGATAATACCGTGTAGCTGTTCTAGCAAATTGGTTATAGGTTCTTTAAGCGGCATAGGATCAGCGATTGGTAAATGGTAGATAGTTGAACAATTGTTTTTTTAAGAGCGGCACTAATGCCATGCAGCTGATTAACGTCACTAAAGCCAAAATGAAAAGTTTACCACCATCGTTCTGTACATTGATGCCTAATTGTGTCAGGTGAAAAAAGATAGCCCCCACAATAATGCCTATGCCTAGCAGCGCGCCTAAAATAGTGGTACGGGGAAACAGGATCAATAGGGAGGCGATCAGTTCTAGGCAGCCGATGCCGATGCGTCCATATGGCTCCATCCCTAATTTGGTAAAGATATACACAGATTCCGGCGCGGCTGTAAACTTGAAGAAAAGGGTTTGCAGCATAATGCCGGCTGCTATCAGGCGGAGGCCCCAGGTTAGCATATCAAGGTTTTTTGTCGTCACGATATTGAGATTTTAGTGTAAAAAGATATGTTTTTATGTTTATTCTCTAATTTTGAGTGAACCTGGTCCAACTTATATCAGCTTTGGTTTTCAGCCTGCTCTCGTCTTTATCCCAGGATTTTTTGGTATTGTTAAGGAATTTGTTGTAAAAGAGGTAAAGCTTGCCACTTACGAGCTTAAAAGTCTCCGGGTCAACAGCTACTTTGGTGCCGCTGGCTCCCATGGCATAGGCACACCAACCACCATATTGCGGTAAATATTTAGCGGTGTTGGCCTTAAACAGACTGCGGTGCTGGTTGCTGACAAAACGATAAGTCACGCCATCATGCACCAACGTAATTTCTTTTTTCCCTTCGACCGCTTTTTGCATCGTAAAATACGCTACCGGGTCGTAACCTGCCAACGCAAGGCCCGTATCATCCAGGTTAAGTTGTTTTTTTTGAGCCCGTGCTGAGTTCAGGATCAAGGCTGTAAATACGATAAGCAATAGGTATTTATACATAGTCTTCCGAGTGTTTACCAGCTTTGTCGCAGCCGGGGGCAAAACCTTACAATATTTTTTTTTGTAAGGAAATCAGCAGGTTGCCGACAAACCAGCAAACCACAATCAATTAGCTCATGAAAAAAATCATTTATTTCAGCACCATCATCGCACTTATGGCCAGCTGCAAAAAAGAAAGCACTCCGACCGCAGTGCTCAATGAAAAGGTGGACATGATGATGTCCAAGCCTGAAACCGACAGTAGCGGATTTATTAACGGCCCATATGGTTCAGTAAGGGGCACAGCCCGTATATATATAACCAACGGCAAATATCAACTGGCACTGGAAAATTTTAGCAGCAGCAATGGACCCGACCTTAAAGTGTATATCAGTAAGGAGCAGCGGCCGGTCAATTTTGTGAATTTGGGTTCGCTAAAATCTACAAAAGGGAATCAACTATATGATATCCCGGGTAATGTCAAAGTTCAGGATTATGCTTATGCACTGATCTATTGCCAGCAATACAGTCACTTATTCGGTTACACTCAATTTACCTATTAATATGAAAAATATATATTTCTCTTGTATAGCCCTGCTTTGCACAACTTATACTTTTGGTCAGGGCTGCAGCGACGCAGGTTTCTGTAGCCTTGGCGTGCTCAAAAACAATGTGGCTGATTCAGCCAGGCACACCTTAAGTTTCGGCCTGAATTACGGCGTCGGCTACGAGCAGACCAACATTACTAATGCTTATATAGAGTATGGAAGTAAACTGAGTGAACGTTTGTCCTTCCGAACTAAACTGACTGCCAATTATGCGACGGGGTTTTTAGGCAGCGCCTTTGACATAGGCGATATTTATGGTACGCTTAATTACGCCCTGAGAACTAAATCAGCCAGTACGATTAATATAATTGGCGGCGTAAAGGTGCCACTTACTGCCGGCAACCATAAAAACAAAGATGGCAAGCCCTTACCGCTGGATTACCAAGCCAGTATCGGTACCTATGATGCCATAGGTGGTATTAATTACATCGTCAACCAAAGCTGGGAGTTTGATGCCGGAATACAGGTACCGGTTATACAGGTGAATAAAAACACCTTCTTTCCCGACGAACACAACGATTTCCGCGCAAACGAATTCGCACCTACAAATAACTTTAAACGAAAAAGTGATGTCCTGGGCCGCATTGGTTACTATATTCAACTGCCGGCATCAGCTATTGTCTTAAAGCCAAGCTTGCTAGGTATTTATCACTTAGGCAGAGATACCTACGAAGACCGTTTTGGACAGCGCAACATCATCGAAGGCTCAGACGGTTTTACGCTGAACGGCAGCATCGTGGGCACTAAAAGATTTAAAAACGGCAATAGCCTGGAACTGCTTTTTGCAACTCCTTTCATCGTGCGTAAAGTGAGACCTGACGGACTTACCCGCAAAGGTGTCATAAACGTCCAGTACACGATCTCGCTGTAGAAACCTATCATTGATAATGACTGACCGGGATCCGGAGCGCGGCAGAGGGGATTTTTTAATGCAACCCGGACATCAAGGCCGCAGGACAATAGGTATTGCTGCAGTTTTTTTACGTTGGAAATGACCATCAAATGCACCAGCAGCTGTAAGGATATGGCGGCCGTTACGACTAACTAAATATGAGAAGGATAAATATATTCGTATTTCCGCTTTTATTCGCAACACTGACCGCTTGTAGTCAGGGCGACGTTAAAAGCACAAAAGTGCCACATGCGCCAACTGTCGGATCCTTTCCAGCTGCTAAGCCTGACTGTTACTGGAAGAAAATATTATCGCCTGAAGCTTATGATATCATGGTCGGGAAGGGAACCGAAAGGCCTTTTAAGAACCCTTATCACGATAACCATAGGAAAGGGATCTATGTTAGTGCTGCAACTGGAAAGCCTTTGTTCGCATCTTCGGCGAAGTTCGATTCGGGTACAGGTTGGCCCAGCTTTTTTGAACCGATCGATGAAAAAGCGATCATGATCGTTAAAGATACTTCATTTGGAACGGTGCGTGACGAGGTGATCGAGCGTAGCACCGGTTTGCATTTGGGACACGTTTTTGACGATGGTCCGGCGCCGACCGGAAAACGCTATTGTATGAATTTCTACGCTTTGAAATTCATTCCATCCAGACAATAACATCAGACAAAAAAACCGGATTTAAAGAATACTAAAACAAACTCAAATGAACATCAAAAAAACAGGATACGCCATCGGCGTTATCGGAACGATCATCGTTCTATTATGGATAGGCATATTGAAATTTACGCCAACTGAAGCTGCAGCTATCAAACCCTACGTCGAGCATAGCTTTTTAATGGGCTGGATGTACCAGATCGGAAGTGTGCAACAGGTTTCCAATTTTGTGGGAATCTTTGAACTTATAACCGCTATACTTCTTATCGCCTCGTTTTTCAACAGGCGGATGGGATTGATCGGGGGCTACCTGGGGGTGCTTATTTTCCTGACCACGCTTACCTTTATTTTCACGACACCCGGCATCTGGAAAGAGATGGACGGTTTACCCGTAACTGATTTTTTTGTTGTTAAGGACATTGCGTTCCTGGCTATTGTTCTCCAAGTGATCGGAATGCATCGAAAAGATGCCGATGCTGCATAAAGTCTTATAGGCTAAAAATAATGAGCGCCCCGAATCTCAAAATCCGGGGCGCTCATACATCCGATTGTTGGCAGGATAATTATTTAGGGATCGTGGCCAGAAAATTTAGGGTATCTGCGCCGATTTCCTTCACATTTGTTTCCAGTGCAAAATGACCGGTGTCATAAAACTTCAAAATTGCCTTTGGAAGATACCTTTTGTACACTTCCGTCCCAGCGGACAGGAAGAAAGGAGCTTTAGTAATCCAAAAAAGCAACATTTCGGGCTGGCACGACATTTCAGACAGTTGCAGTTTGCCAGGATATTTGAGCCAAACTGACAAATGGATGTTATTTTGAATTGAACGTTCTTACCATGTGCCTTTCTGGGAAGTTATTTCCGCAAAATTCGATTCGAACCATTAACCAATTAGCCGCAAGCAACCGATAGAAAATATGGCATGAGTCCATTTATTTTTTATTTTTTTTGCCCTCATGTATACCAGTTTAAACAGATATTATCAAAAACTAACAAACTTCAGGCTTGAGATTGCCTGAAGTTTGCTAAAAGTGTTCTACATAGACCGATGGCTTTTTGTTCTTGTCCTTAGTGCCTCAAAACTAGCGGCTGCAATCTGATCAACTTTTTCTGGCTCCAGGAAATTCACTTTTATCTGGTCGTCTTTTTCTTCGCCGCCCATAACGACATTCATTTGTTTCTGCATTAAGCCTGTGATGGTTGCGATAGCAACATCTTCAGCGGTGTCCATTTTATCGACTAAGGCTGTCTTCATCATATCGGTGTCAGTTGCTGAAGGATAAACAGTCATAACATGAAGTGGATACTGGTAAAGCTCCCTTCTCATTGCATCAGAAAACTGTCTTACGGCCGCTTTTGTTGCTGCATATACACTATAAAAAGGCATAGCAATGTAACCGTAGCCGGATGAAATATTTATTATGGCTCCTTGACTGCTTTTTTGCAAAAGAGGTAAGGTCTTTTTCGTTAATAATATCAAGCCCGTCAGGTTGATATTGATCTGCCCAATAATATCTTCATCGCTCAACTCAGTGACCAACCCTGCACTAACCACACCAGCGCTATTAATGAGGATGTCGAGTTCTCCCCATGCCTGTGATATAGCGGCAACTACTCTGTCCAGATCTTCAGCTTCTGCAACATTAGCCTGCATAGCAACTATATTCACGTCGCTGAACTCGGCTTGTAGCGTCTCTAAAGGTTTCTTTTTTCTTCCAATAACTGCAATATCCCGCACTCCATGCAACACGAGCTGAGTGATAATTGCTTTACCTATCCCTGCACTTCCGCCAGTAATTAATACTTTTTTGTCTTTTAATTCCATGTTTGTCCAAATTAATATGTTTAGCCTATCTATGACCGGCAGCCGCCGCTTCACCTGCTGTCCAAAAAGATGTGGCAGGTAGGGCTATATTTTTTACAAGGAATTGACCGGGTGAGCTTGATATAAAAGAAAAAGACAATCCTTGTTGTATAACTCCGGGAGTTGACAACATAAACGTCAGGATTATTTAAAAAGTCACTCGGCCATTTCACATAATTAAGCGGTGCTTTAAGTCTATTGAATTTTCTGGTAGATCAATTCTGACCTGTATTGATCCAATTTCAAAGCGGATACTTGTAGGGACATCAAAAAACGTAGAATTTTGTCCCTGCAAATTAAGCTACATTTTTTTTAAAGCCTTTTTACCGAAAGCAATCAGTTGTTTGGCATCCAGGTAACCTATTGAACGATGCAGTACTTTTCCATCATAGTCAAGAATCAAAAGTGTAGGATATTCTTGTACTTCCCATTTTGCAGCTAAATTAGATCCTTCCCCTTTTTCCATATCAACAGCAAGATTAACAAAGTTTTGATTGAAATAATCAGCCGTCTCTCTGTCTTTAAATGTTGTTTTTTTTAACTGCTTGCATGGACCGCACCAGGTTGTATAAGCATCGACAAAAATGTATTTATGTTCGGCTTTTGCTTTTTTTAATGCGGTTGAATAGGCATTTTCGATAAATTTTATCGGTAATCTTTCTGTTGTTGAATCGTATGTTTTATCAACTGGCGAGAATGAACTCAGGGATAAAAGGATTGTAAATAAAAGTAATGGATATTTTAAATTTTTCATTTGATTGGATTTTTAATTATTACATGTTTTTAAATGCGGCCACTCCCTTGTCTAAAAATGTTACATATTTTGAAATATCAAGGTCGAAGGCCTGCGGGGCGGTCAACTGTTTCCCCGAACCGTTAATGATAACATAGTATGGTTGTGAATTAGTACCAAAGGTAGCAGCCTGGTAATCACCCCATTTCTGTCCTATCGTCTTTATTTTCTTTCCGTTGAATTTGGAAAGATATTTTTCATTTTCTGCAAGTTCGCTTTTGTCATCTACATAGAGAGATACAAGGATATAATCCTGCTTTAAGCGTTCGAGGACCTTTGGATCAGACCATACACTAGCTTCCATTTTACGGCAGTTGGTACAGCTCCACCCGGTGAAATCTAACAGGATTGGTTTATTTAGTTTTTTTGATTGCATAATCGCTTCCTCGTAATCATAAAAAGCATCCAAGCCGTATGGGGTATGGAAAAGAGATGCATATTTCTTTTTGGTTGTTATTTCTGACTTCTCTGGGATTGTAGACCTTGTTAAATCAAATTCTTGTGAAGTGATAGGCGGCAACCATGCGCTGATCGACTTCAGCGAGGCTCCGAAAACTCCTGGTATCATGTAAAACGTAAAACCAAAAACCAGCATGCTAACAAATAGGCGTGGCAGTGTAAGGGTTTTTGTTTCCGAATCATGAGAAAGCCTGATTTTTCCTGCAAGGTAAAAGCCTAGGAAGGCAAATATGGTTATCCATATAATTAGAAAAACATCCCTATTCAAAATCCCCCAGTGATAAGCCAGATCAACATTTGACAGATACTTAAAAGCCAGCGCGAATTCAAGAAAACCCAGAGACACTTTAACAGAATTCAACCACCCACCGGATTTAGGAAGCTCTTTTAACCATGAGGGGAAAATAGCAAACAAAGTAAAGGGAATTGCTAATGCTAAAGAGAATCCAAGCATACCCATTGCTGGCCCGTAATACGTTCCTTTAGATACGGCATCGACTAGCAAAGTACCGATAATTGGCCCTGTACAGGAGAAAGACACCAGTGCGAGGGTAAAGGCCATAAAAAACAACCCCACCATACCGCCTTTGTTGGACTTTTCATCCATCTTGTTAACCAGTACAGAAGGAAGGGTAATTTCGAAGGCCCCTAAAAAGGAAAGCGCAAAAATGATTAGAACAGCAAAAAAAATAAGATTGAACGTAGCGCTGCTCGCCGCTTCGTTTAACGCGGACGACCCGAAAAAAAATGTGATCAGCAATCCTAAACCCACATAAATGGTAATGATGAAAGTACCGTATAGAAAAGCCTTTTGTATTCCTTTGCGCCTTGATACTTCCTGTTTGGTAAAAAAGGAAATTGTTAGCGGTATCATCGGATAAATACAAGGCATAAAGAAAGCGGCCAGACCGCCGAAAAAACCTGCAATCAGGATTCCAAAGTATGAAGAAGTGCTTTCGCCAGGCATGCCATCTGTTGTGGGTTGCTCTACCTTTGACTGAACCGCGGCATTTTTACTGCCGCTTTGTTTATGCTTTCCTGTATTTGCCGCCTGTGGAGCTACAGATCCTGAACCGCCCACTGAAATACTAAACTGTTCGTCGGTTGGTGGCAGGCATTTATGGTCATTACACACCATAAACTCCAATGACCCTGTTATCGTGGTTGCCTGCTTAAGCTTAATTCGCTGCTTGAATATCACCTGCTTTTCATGCCAGGAGATTTTCATATCGAAATTTTTGTCAAAGCCGGAAAGCGCTTTTGGCGATTCCAGTACTTCGCCCACTAATTGAAAAGCTGGCGACGGATCGAATTTAAAGGAAGTAGGAACAGGCCCGCCCTCTTTAATAAATTGGGAATAGACATGCCAGCCGGGGTCAATGTTTGCTTTTAACACAAGAAAGGCTTCCTGATCATTGATTTTTTCGGAAGAAAAGCTCCAGTGAACAGGACTTTCAATTTGTGATTTCGCTGAAATGGAAACCCACATCAGGGCCAATATAATGAGAAGTTTTTTCATTTAATTTTTATCCAATGATTGTGTTAGATCTCTTGACGGAGTGCGGCGGCAGCGGCCTTTAATAAGGGTGCACTTAATCTTTGCGTCATGTTAGGATTGATATATTCGAAAAGGATGTTTCCTTTTTTGTTTAAGATAAAGACGGATGGCACTGGCAGAAGCTTGTCAGTATTTTTTCCTCCTGAGGTTTCCGGTAGAAATTTATCGTAACTTTTTGGACTTTTAAAGGCGATACCAAAGCGCTTGGCAGCATTTAAATCTGCGTCCGATAAAAGGGTGTAAGAAAGCTTTTCCTTATCCATTGTTTTATTAAGATTCTCTGGACTGTCGGTACTGATGGCGACAATTTGATAACCCATTTTGGTTAGATCTTTTTCAATCTCTTGTAATCCCGAAAGCTGTTTGGAGCAATAAGGACACCAGCCTCCACGGTAAAAAACAAGAATCGTCGGGGTTTCCGATACCGACTTATTTAAATCAAATTTTTCTCCCGATGATTTGCGCAGTTGCAAAACGGGGATTTGCTCGCCTGCTAGCAAAGGACTTACATCTTCGGCTTTCAGCGGGACACCCGATGTCATCTTCACTGTATCCCGTGATACCGAGATATGCCGCGCGGGTGTGACTGAAGTGGTTTGAGCCGTTGCGGCAGCATTAATACTTAGTGCTGAAAAACTAACAAGAGTTAATGCAAACAACGAACTTTTCAACGCTGCCTTGGTGTTTCTATTTCTTTTCATAATGTTTTTACGGATTTAGTCGCAGTTTCCGGTAAGTCCTTACAAAAAAGTTTTCCATTATTACGATTCTCTTTTTTTGTTTTGGTAGCTGTTTTTTTTGAAAAATAATGTAAGGATTTCTAGTTTGACCCGACCAAGCAAAAAAAACACTTTACATATGAAAAGAATAACAATTACCAGTTGGGGCGGAGCATTGCTTTTGTCTCTTACATTCGTAGCGTGCAAGAAAGACAGTACGGATACACCGGCAAATTCAAGTGAGAAAGCTACTGTCACCGTTCAGAATGTTCTGCAATCAAAACCACTTGTTGAGTCCGGAACTTTTCAGGGAAACGGAAACCCACTTATATTACCCGGACAATCTACCACTATCCAATTTTCCGCGGCTAAAGGCGAAGCACTTACATTTGCAACAATGTACGGTGCATCTAATGACTTGTTTTTTGCACCAGATAATCCTGGTATTCAGGTTTATGATACCGAAGGTAAGCCAATTGAAGGGGACGTATCTGCCCTAATAAAGTTATGGGACAACGGTACACGGATAAATCAAAAACCTGGTGCAACAGTAACCCGCCCGGGAACACCTGATAACAAAAACATTACCGAAGTGATTGGCAGCGATGCCCAAGGAAACGCTTACCTACCTGCCTCAAAACTGGTAAAGGCCACGCTTAAATACGATGGAAATTCCAGATTCACGCTAACCCTTCAGAATACCTCTGGCGGCACGCCAAATGAAACCCCATTAAGCCCCGGAGTTTGGGCTGTTTCATATATTGTAGGTGGAAACCTGCTGAACCAATCTCCTCTATTTATGAAAGACAAACCTACTGCCAATGGGTTAACTTCGATTGCTGAGGCAGGAGATAATACACCATTGAGTACTTATATAAGTAGTATTACAGGGATTTTTACACCTCTTTCACCTGTTCTGGTCGTAATATATAATGGCATAGACAATCCTTTGTATAAAGTCGGGGAGAAAGACAGGAATGAAGGACTGAAAGAACTCGCACAAAAGGGTGATGCATCTATATTGGCTGCTTTCCTAAAAGGCAAAGCAGGTATTAAAGCGGTGTATGTACTTGAAGCACCCACTACCAGGGTCTTGCTTCCAACAATTGGCGACCAGCCGGGAACCACCGTTTCACAGGAGATATCTGTTTCAAAGGGTGATCGTTTAGCCATTGCGACCATGTACGGATTTTCAAACGACTGGTTTTTTGCAACTGGCGCAGACGGGATAGACCCTTTAATAAAAGGGGATGCCTCTGCGAATATCGGTTTATACAACAACGGTACTGCTCTTGATCAATTCCCTGGCGCTGGAATTACACAGTTTAATCTCGCCGGAACACCTCTTGCTGAAAGCATACCTATTGCAACAGTGCCAAATCCCAATGCCTTTACAACACTTCCAGCAATTAAAGATATTGTAAAGGTTATTATAAAATAAATAAATTAAAATAATCAAGCCCTGAAGAACCAGACAGCCGTGCATTGCATGGCTGTTTTCTGAATTATCAGAGTCTTTAATACAATAATGGTGAATCAGATTTAAGATTGACAACAGTTACTTTCACGAAGTGGAGTAATGAATATAAGTAACTTGATACTGGTAATATCTGACCAGAAAATCAGTCCATTCTTTCGTTGTTTGTGTTTGTTTGGGGCCGTACTCCCGAAGGTGACAAATATTTATCGAATATCTTTAACTTTTGAAACAGTTTATTTTACGCTCTCAAAAATATAATCTGGCGGGTATTTCTGAGAAAATGGCCGCATTCTGTTTCAAACTGATGCTTAATTATGGAGCAAGTGGCCGTTTAGATTGTCTTAACCGCTTTTTTTTACCAAATCTTTAGAGAAAAATTCTTCGAATTTACGCGGGATTGGAGCCTGTAGGAGCTTTCATGATCAAGGTATGTGTATTAGTCCATCAGTCCAACTGAGCTGCTTATATCGCATTTTTTAAGATTTCGTAACTTGGGTTACCAAGAACATCTGGTTTTGGTCTAACACTGCGTCCAGAGTGGACTATTTTGGAAAAAGCCGAATCTAAAAAGCAGTTGGGAGGAGTTGTTGGTATTTACTCGGCAATGGCGGCCATTTTGCACTAAAATTGAGAGCCACTATTTGTGAAAATATAATCTGCGGCCAGATTGGCATCATGATGAGGGGATATTCTTGGGAATGTTCCCAATAGTTGGGAACCTTCCCGAGGATAAAACTCATCTAAAATTTGTGGTTTTGTAATTTTTAATGGACAAATTTAGCTGACCAAATAATAAACTTTATGAAAAGAGCTTTACTATTACCTCTTGGGGACCATTGGCCCTTTTATGAAATTTATAGTAAAATTGCGATAAGGGCTTACAAAAACATTATTTTCTGTTTAATTCTGGCTTTTAGTCTGCTCTCCGCATTTTCCGTCAATGCCCAGGCACCCACCGGATACTCACTTGCGTGGTCTGATGAATTTAACACGGCTTCGCTTGATACTACACTTTGGAAATACCGTACCGGTGTTGCCGGAACCAGTTATTTAAAGCCAGAAAATGTTGTTTTAGAAAACGGAAAGATACGCATCAATTTAAAAAAGGAAACTTATGGGGGCAAAGCTTATACTGCCGGAGGAATAATTACCAAAACACCAAGACGGTACGGCTACTATGAAGTGAGCGTTAAAATTGATGGTGGTTATGGCTGGCACGAAGCTTTTTGGTCTTCATGGAAAAGTGGTTTTGATGATCTGAACCCTGCTTACGATAATATGGATAAGCTAGAGATCGACTGTTTTGAACACTATGCCGATTATGCCAATAACTATTATACCTATGGTGCCATTCAGTGGTCGCCGTTTACCGGCAATGCCAATAGAGATTACAAAACTGTAGCAGAAAACTTAAGCAGCTCCTATAACGTATTTGGTTTTGAATATACGCCAGATTACCTTAATTATTTTTACAACGGGCAACTGGTTAAAACGGTAGATACCAGGAAACTTCCCAGTCACGACCTGTATTTATGGCTTACCTGTATTGCCAATAAGCCTAATGCAACAGATTCTGGAGCAGTTTTCTTTGATTATTTAAAATGTTATGAAATATCACCAGCAAACTATCACCTGCGTAAAGTCGCATTTATTGCGCATCTCGACTCCCTAAAGCTACCGCTTCATTCGGCAGCCAGTGACCTTTGGATTGAAGCCGAGGATTTCAAAAATAAACAAAACTGGACTAAAGAGCTTGATGAGAATATGGTGGTGCTGAAGGGCTATACCCAGCGGGATGCCACCAGAGACAGCACTGAGCTTACCGCCATTACCGGAATTAAAATCGATAGTGCAGGTAACTACAAACTCTGGGTAAGATCCAGAGACTTTACGGTAGGGCAGGGCACTAGAAAATTTAAAGTAATCTTGAACGGACAGCAGGTGCCGGGCGAGTTTGGCAACCATGGTGCCAATGGTTATGCATGGCAAAGTGCAGGTACGTATTACTTACCTCAGGGCACAACTACACTTAAACTTTTTGACAGTTCACAGAATTTTGCACGATGTGATAAATTCCTGCTTACGAGCGACACTTCCTTTATCCCTGTTGGAATAGGTGCCGATAGTAATGTACAGCATGTTGTACCATCAGGAAGCGGCGAGCCCTTTACCCCAGGCAACCTTGTTGTGCTAAGGATTGGTGACGGACTGACTGCATTAACCTCCGGTAATGCAACTAGCGTTTTCCTTGACGAATATACGAGTAGCGGGGGTTTGGTGAGAAGTATCCCCATGCCTGTAGCAGCAACAGGAACAAATAAGCGTTTGACATTATCTGTATCTGCTGCCGACAAAACAGAGGGTTATCTAACCCGCTCTCCAGATGGGAAATTTCTTGCACTTGCTGGATACGATGCCGCACCCGGACTAGCTGGGGTGAGTATTTCCGCGAGCGCAACAGTTAAACGGACGATTGGCATTGTTGATGCAGACGGCATTGTAAATACATCAACAGGCCTGAATACTTTCAGCGGCGTGACCATCCGGTCTGCTGTAACCAGTAACGGAACCGATATTTGGACAACTGGCGGGAATAATGGGATAAGATATACTACCTTGGGCTCGGCAACCTCAATAGCAATTACAACACCTACAGCACGTTGCCTTAATATATTTAATGACCAGCTGTATGCTTCTACAACAGCAACGAACCTGCGGATTGCGCAAATAGGAACAGGCATGCCGGTAACTGCAGGACAGACTATGACCAATTTACCTGGGATTGCAACAACAAGTGGAAGTCCTTATGGTATTTACATGGCAGACCTGAGCAGCTCGGTGCCAGGAGTGGATGTAATGTATGTGGCAGACGATGGCACAAATGCTTTATCTAAATATTCGCTTGTTAGAGAAACCTGGGTGCTGAATGGAAAAATTGGAACGGCGACTGATCTATACAGGGGCCTGACTGGCAAGCAGAATGGGGCTGAAGTTGTTTTGTATGCCACCCGTAAAAACAGTGGTTTAACAACCGGTGGAGAGATTGTTTCCATTACAGATACCACAGGCTACAATGTGAATTTTGCCGTACCTCAAGTGGTTTTGCTGGCTTCGGCACCTACGAATACAATCTTTAGGGGAATAGCCCTGGCTCCCGACACCACTACGGCACAAACTTTTAGTATGCTCAGATCCACTATAAAAACACCACAGGAAAAGTCTGCTGTTTTAAGGGTTTTCTGTTCCAATGGCAGTGATGATCTACTGCTAGTTGTTACATCCAAAACCAAGCTTCAGGGACCGCTCAGAATTGTTAACTTAATTACAAGAAATGTTGTGTACAGCGGTAATCTGAAAACTGAGGCAGAAAAATCGTCCAGTATAATCAAGGTGAAAAATTTGGTGCCGGGATATTATTCGGCCGCTTATACGACAAGTGTGGGACTGATTTACTGTAAATTTTCCTACCAATGATGTTCGTATTATTCTTCAAGCTGCAAACAGTTAATTACTAACCCATTATAAGCACAATGGCCCCTGAAACTTAATCTGAAGAAAAAGGGCCACATATAAATACAAAAACATGAGAAAACTGTTATTCATTATTTTTATTTCATTGATCAGCATTAACACCTTTGCACAGCTCAGAACCATTACCGGAAAAGTAGTTGATGAGCAGAACAAGCCTTTACCGGGTGTTGTTGTAAAGGCAGGCAAAGCTAACACGGGGGCGGCTACCAATCTTCAGGGCAATTACACATTGAGCGTAGCGGATACGACAAAAACTTTAACTTTTTCATTTCTTTCTTATATGCCGCAAACGGTCAGCATAAACGGTAAAAGTGTAATCAATGTAACCCTGAAAGAAAGTATTACCGAGCTCGAGGAGGTGGTGGCGATTGGTTATGGAACACAGACCAAAGCAAATCTTACAGGTGCGGTAAGTAGTGTGTCGGTAAAGGAGGTTGAAGGCAGGGCCCTAACTTCTGCAGATCAGATCCTGCAGGGAAAGCTTTCGGGTGTAACCATTGTCCAAAACTCTGGGCGTCCGGGTGATGACAATTCGGAAATCAGGATCAGGGGTGTTTCTTCAATCGACAACAATAATGATCCCCTGGTTATCATCAATGGTGTGCAAGGTAATATCAATGATGTGAACCCGAATGATATAGAATCCATGTCCGTGCTTAAAGATGCGGCTTCTGCGGCAATTTATGGTTCGCGTGCTTCTGCGGGCGTAATTATTATTGAAACCAAAAAGGGTTTTACAGGTAAAGGGCTGCAGGTTGAATATAATGTAACCGGATCAATGGTGGATGCTACCAGGCTGCCCGAAACAGTTGATTCTTACACTTATGCATCTTTATTGAATGAGGCAAGGGTAAATGTTGCACTGGCACCAATATATAACCAAACGCAGCTTGATCTGTTTAAAAGCGGGACAGACCCGAATTATCCCAATACCAACTGGTATGATGTGTACTATAAAAAAGCATATATGCAGAACCACTACGTGAGCTTAAGGGGCGGCGGAAAGAATTATAAATTTTCCAATTCAGTAGGGTATAAAGATCAGCAGGGCATATTGGTAGGAACCTCATCTAAAAGGCTTTCTTTCAACAGCAGTTTAAGCGGTAGTTTTGTTAAGAATAAAGTAAGGGTTAACTTAGGTTTGGTGGGGTATAATGAAAAAGGGAAGGAGCTTATCTCACCTACAAGTACCGTGCTTGCCGAGATCTCAGGATCTTTACCAACTGCATTTGTTCAATCCATCGATACTCTTACGGGCAATGCCAATTTATACAGTTATCCGGGAAGGTTTTTGGGCGCAATGGATCTGGGGGGAGGCATAGAAAACAAACAGAACAGCCTCAATTCGAGAGCAAGCGTAGAGATAGAGCCGATTAAAGGCTTGATCGGAAAGGTTTTGCTGAGCAACAATAAATTCAAAACAGATTATGTTAATTTTACACCCCGGTTTTACACTTCCGGTACTTACGAAGAAACATCAATCAATCTCAGGGAGTCGAGCCTGGAGAAAAGAAATTCGGAAAGTAACCTAAATACGTTTTTGGCAAGCTTGGAGTATACTTTGAAAAAGGGCAAACATGAGGCGAAATTCCTGGCTGCCCACGAAAGATTAGAAATGATCTATAATTACGATATGGGCAGTGTGAAAAACCTATCTTCCAACCAGCCAATATTCAATTATGGCGACCCAACATCTCCGTTTTTGAGCAGTGCAGCAAACGAAACCGCTACAGCGTCCTTGTTCGGCCGTTTCAATTATTCCTATGCCGGTAAATACCTGCTCGAACTGAACATGAGAAGGGATGGTTCCTCGCGTTTTGCCGATGGAAGAAAATGGGGCAATTTTCCTTCAGTTTCTGCTGGATGGAGAATCAGTGAAGAAGGGTTTTTTAAAGGAATTAAAAAAGATGTATATCTAAAACTGAGGGGATCGTGGGGCAAGCTGGGCAACCAGAACATATTTACCCAATATGCCTTTGCCGATCAGATGAGCGGCTCGGAATATTATGCTTTTGGCAATGCAATTGTACCAGGCAGGGGTACCATTATTCTGGCCAATAAAGATACCCGCTGGGAAACTACAGAACAGTTTGATGCGGGATTTGATATGATCCTATGGAACAGGCTGAGCATTACCGCCGATTACTTTAATAAGAAAACTTACGATATCCTGGCCCGTGTTACCATCCCGCCTTCACTAGGGGTTACCGTACTTCCTTATCAGAATATAGGAGATATGGTAAACAAGGGCATCGAGATGAGTATCGGTTACAATTCGCCTGTAAACAATAAAAAAATAAACTATGGCTTTACTGTAAATGCCAGTTATATCACCAATAAACTAACATCATTGGGCGGTCTGCCTTATGTAGATCATAGTGTTACCAACCGAAGTGTGGTAGGTGAGCCTTTCTCTTCATTTTATGGCTATAAAGTGGATGGTATCTACCAGGTGTCAGACTTTACCTGGCAGAACGGTAGTGATCCTTCTGTTCCTCATGCCAGCAGGACCTATGTCCTAAAACCGGGAATGCCCAATGTATCGGGGGTAATGAGCAATCCTGCGCCGGGTGATATTAAGATTAGCGATGTTAAAAGTGACGGGGTGATTAATGCAGACGACAAGACCCTGATCGGCAATCCAATCCCCAAACTGCAGTATTCACTTTCAGCAAATGTATCCTATAAGAATTTTGGCTTAAATGTTATTGCGCAGGGCACGGGCCGTACCGATGCCTATATGAACGGTAACCTGATCGGGCCTTTTTTCAATACCACAGGCCCCTTGCTTACCAGCACGGTAACCGATCGGTGGACCATTGATAATCCTTCTGATAAGTACCAAAGGATATATGTAGACAAAGGACGTGATGCGCTGATTACAAGCTACAACATATACAACGCTGCTTATTTCAGACTTAAAAGCTTACAATTATCCTACACCTTTAATGCTGCATTTACCAGAAAAATTGATGTAAGCAGATGCAGGGTTTTTGTAAGTGGTGAAAACCTTTTCCTGATTTCTGACTTTCCTAAGGGCTTTGATCCTGAAAGACGTTCTACAAACGTTACTGCTGCTTTCCACCCGCAGGTAGCTACTTATTCTATTGGCCTTAACCTTAATTTTTAACCTCAAAGCATACAAAAATGAGAACGATAAAATATATAATTTTAAGCTGTTTGGCCTGTCTGCTTTTCGGCTGTACCAAAGAATTTCTGGACCGTAAACCGATCGATTTTCTCGCTCCCGATAATTTTGAAACTGAAAATGACATCAGAGAGGCTGTAAATGGAATCTACAGGGCATACGTTTCCGACAAAAACGAGCCTATATATACCGACTTCATAGTTGATAATGGCTATTTTCCTGATTACAGGGATATGTGGAACAGAACTTATAACAACGAAACCAGTTACATCGTTAACAAATGGTCGAGAGATTATAAGGTGATCTTGAGGGCAAACACCGTACTTGCCTATATCGATAAAGTGAAACTTACCGAATCTGCCTACAAACAATATAAAGGAGAAGCCACATTTTTGCGTGCGCTCTCCTATGCCGACCTGTCTTTCTTTTTTGGAGGCGTTCCCATGCGTTTAAAACCAGAAGGACTGGAAGATGCGAATAAGGCCCTGAGCTCAAAAGCAGAAATTATTGAGCTCGTACTTAAAGATCTGGAAGACGCAGCTGCTTTATTGCCAATATCTTATGCCGCTTCTGAAAAAGGGCGTGCAACAAAAGGTGCTGCACTGGCCATAAAAGCAAGGGTGCTGTTATACAATAAACGATACGAAGAGGCAGCAGCATACTGTGTTAAAGTTAAGGCTTTGAATTCCTATAAAATCATGCCCGATTATAAAACAATGTTCCTGCCCGAAGGGGAGGCGGGTAACCTGGAAACGATTTTCGATATGCAATATCAAACCAATGCCCTGCCACAGGGACTATCAAATTCATGGTATGATAGGTTTTATCTATTTTCTGGCTATCAGGTTTCTCACGATCTGTATGAGCAGTATTATTCTACTAATGGCCTGTCGATTACCAATCCGGCAAATAAACTATACAATCCGGCAGTAAGAACTTCTGATCTGGTTGCCCCTTCAACCTATGTGTTAAATGGAGGTTACGACAATAGATTTCAGAGCCGCGATCCAAGGATGCATTTCTCGATTGTTGTTCCCTATACGATCGATTCGTATAATGCCACAACCAAAGCACCTGGTGTATTTTATCCGACTGATAAAAAAGCAGCCAATCTGACCAGTTTCAGGGTGAGAAAGTATGTAGATTATACCAATTACAATGTTTCGGGCATTTCTGGGGTAAACCCCATTATTATCAGGTATGCCGATGTACTGCTGATGGAGGCCGAAGCGCTTGTAGAAAAGGGCGGTTATGATGAGGCTTATGTTTATTCGCTGATCAACCAGGTGAGGCAGCGCACCAGTGTGATGATGCCAAAAGTTGAAACTGCGGAGGGGTTAGGCCTTTCTCAACAAGCTCTAAGGAATGTGATCAGGCACGAACGAAGGGTAGAATTTGCGTTTGAAGGATTACGGATTTTTGATATCATGCGTTGGGAGAACGGCCCGGATGCCCATAAGGACTTAAAAGGCTTTAACCCTGCTAAATTAACCAGGTTTGCATCTACCGGAATCGTATATGAGATTACCACGGCATTGCAGCGGACGCCCTTTGATGCCGCAAAAGGATATTTATGGCCGATCCCAAAAACGGAAACCGATGCCAATAAACTGATTAAATAAGAAGATCTGCTGCCTGTTGATATGCACAATATGTTTTGCGTATCAACAGGTTTTAGGTTGAGTCCAAAGAAGTCGAATCCTTGTTTTAATTATTTGTAAATCAGTCGTTTTTAAGTTATTTCTAACTTTAATTCGCCAAAAAATCACCTCGCAGATTTTGTTTCTTATTTATGTTGTCAGGACAATTAAGGCAAGGCTTACATCCAATATCATTAAGTTAAGAGATAAATCAAAAAGATGTCACCCTGAAGCTTAATTTATTGCATAAAATCAATATAAATGACATTTAATTATTGGGCGATATGTATTCCCCTCTTTAGAGGGGTGTCCGCAGGACGGGGGTGTTTTATTAGTCCTAGCCGGACAGGCTTCTTTCTTTTTGGTGTCAAAAAGAAGCAAAAAACACCGGCTGAAAATTTATTCATTTGTGTTATTGTTTTCAGCTGCATTCATGAGGGCTTCGCCGTTTTCTTTCGAAGCCAGTGGGATGGCTTGGGCAGTGTGGCCCGAAAAATTTGTTAGGCCGGATTAAGTAGAACGGGGATACGGTGCTATGGCCTAGTTGGGCGGAAATACAAGTTGGTATAAGCCACTCATATTTAAATGATTACAAAATAACCTCAATGGTAGCGTAGTTGAAGGGTATATGGCAGAAAATGAAAAAACTTCTGATAACCACCAAAAGCGGGAAGAACCCAACTAAAGCGAATGTCTTTTGATAACCTTTGTCGGGTTTCTCGTAATTACGATTTTTTCATCCAGGATGGCTTGTGCGACTGTTTTACCCATTGCCTCAAAATCAGTAGAGATGACCGTAATGCCATCTTCAAGTACTTCTTTCACAAGCGTATCATTATAAGAGATGAGCCCTATATCCTTCCCTAACTTAAGTTTCTTTTTTCGGGCGAGCTTAATTAACATGACATCATCGGTGTCGTACCTACTAAAGGTTACATAAGCATTCCCTTTTTGAAAAGTCTTTTCATCAATCTCAGATTGTATCAGGTAGGGGTACTCAGTTTCAGTGCAATAATGTAAAAAACCTTCAATTACCAGTCTGGCATGTACAGCTTCAGGATGGGCAACCAAGATCAGCCGATCGTATTTTTTTAACTCAGCCTGTAGCTTATGAAGGCTATTATAAATGTCATAGCCGTAATCCTGGTATATACTACTGTAATTGCCTGATAAACCTTGCTCGTTTAAATCAATAATTATTCTTTTCTTGTCCGGAATCAGGTTCAGGAGCGGGGCTACATTTTCTTTTAAAAAAGTTGCAACGACATAATGTGTATATGAACCCAGATTTTCTTTGATCAATTTTTCGAATACCTGATAATTATGGTGGTGAAAGTAGATATCTATATCGGCGCGGTTTTCCAGTTGATTAAAAAGCGTCCTGTAAAACTGTTCACGCAGAATATTCATTTTATCAAGTAGCAAAAACACACGGAAGGAATGATGAATGGCCTTTTTGCGTACATAATATCCTTTTCTGTATACAGATTCCACGATGCCTTTTTCAACAAGCTCATTCAGGCCTTTGAGTAAAGTTTCCTTACTCATTTTTAATTGCAATTGCAGCTGCTTAAGAGAAGGCAGTTGATCTCCAATACGTAGCTGATCAATTTCAATCAGTGACATAATGTGATCGGCAAGCTGCTGATATTTCATTTTGCCTTGATTGCCTTTCTGGAGTGTATTTTCAGAGGTCATAGGTATATTATTTAGGCAAATGTAATTAATAGACCATACAAACCAAACCAGCCCATTTAATAATTATTCAATAATCACCCCCATTTTAGGTTTAAGCAGCTTTTTTTTATTTTTTTATCTTTTGTAAAGAAATAAAATATATTATATTTGTTAAGTAACCAGTCCAGTCCAGACCAGACTAATAGTGTGAGCATTTGATGATGCGTGTAGTAATTATTGTTATAGTGCGCTAATTGCTGTTTTTGGGATCTGGATGAGGTTTTAAATGCTTTAACAAGTCATTTATACTGCAGATACGTAAATGTCTGTCGTAACAACATAACCAAATATAAACAATGAATATGAAACCAAACTTACTCTTAACGGTGCTATTGGTTCTGGGTATTCCGCTTTCCAGTCTGGCTCAAGCGGTAAAAACCATTACCGGAACTGTTACAGAAGAAACCGGGAAACCCTTGCCGGGTGCGAAAGTAGTCATCCAGGGGAAAACAGTTTCCCGTGTAACAGATGATCAGGGCCACTTTAGCTTTTCTAATACGAAGGAAAGTGAACTATTGGTGGTCTCTATGGTTGGCTATATCAGCAAAACTGTGGTTATCACCAGTCAAAACCAGTATAAAATTCAGCTGGTTCCTAACAACACTGCTTTAGATGACGTTGTAATTGTTGGTTATGGCCAGGTAAAACGAAAGGACCTTACTGGTTCGGTGGGTTCTGTAGTGATGAAAGATATGGAAAAGGCACCGGTGGTTTCCTTTGAAGATGCTTTGGCAGGAAGGGTGGCAGGAGTGCAGGTCGGTTCTGGTGATGGACAGCCAGGCAGTATTAGCAACATCACCATTCGCGGAGGAAATTCCATTACCCAGTCAAACTCACCCCTTTATGTAATTGATGGCTTTCCCTTGGAAAATCCCGACAACAATACGATTAATCCGGATGATATTGAATCAATAGATATATTAAAAGACGCATCTTCTACCGCAATTTATGGAGCGAGAGGAGCCAATGGTGTGATCATGATCAAGACCAAGGAAGGTAAGGTAGGCGCGCCGGTAGTTAACTACAACAACTGGCTGGGCTATCAGTATCCGTCAAAGCAGATAGAAGTGATGAGTCCTTATGAGTTTGTGAAGTACCAGCTGGACTTGAATAAGACTTCCGCTACCGCTTTGTATCTTAAGGACGGCAAAACTTTAGATGCGTACCGCAATGAGCAGGGGATAAACTGGCAGAATAATGTATTGCAGAATGCATTTATGCAAAATCATAGCTTCTCTATGAGGGGAGGCACTGCAGCTACAAAATATTCGGTAAGCAGCTCTTATTTAGATCAGAATGGAATTGTGATTAATGGTGGATATAAGAGATACCAGGGACGGTTTCAGATTGATCAGCGTTTAGGGAAAAATATGAGAATTGGCATTAACACCAATTATACATACGGAATCAAAAAAGGTCAGATCGCTAATCTAACCAGTGATAACCTAAACAGCAGCTCGGCCGGAAATGCCAGTTCATATTTGATGTACAGTACCTGGGGATACAGGCCTGTTACAGGTAATGCAGATGATGAAAATTTCCTTGATCAGCCTTTTGACGACGACGTGGCGGGAAATACAGATTTAAGGATAAATCCTGTGGTAAACTCCAACAACTTGTATCAGTATGCTTTTAACAAATCACTTACTACCAATGCTTTTGCGGAGTATGCTTTCCTGAAATATTTTAAGTTCAAGCTGAGTGGCGGGATGACGGATACCCGTTTGGTTTTTGAGCGTTTTAACAATTCTAATACGGCAGCTGGAAATCCGCGGACCGTTTATGGGCAGAGTTACGGCATTAATGGTTCCCTCGAAAATCAGAATATCCGCAGTTTACTGAACGAGAACCTGCTCTCATTTAACAGGACATTTAACAAGAAGCACCGTTTAGATGCGGTGGCTGGATTTACCATGCAGAGAAATAGTATGGAGGGGGATGGATTTGTATCTATTTTATTGCCAAATGAGTCATTGGGTGTCAGGGGACTTGACCAGGGGACAATTCTGGTAAAAACAACCTCAGGAACTTATTCAACGCTGGTATCCTTCCTGGGGCGTGTGAACTATACGTTTAACTCCCGCTACCTGTTCACGGCTTCTATCCGTAGTGATGGATCTTCAAAGTTTGCCAAGGACAACAGGGTGGGCTATTTCCCTTCCGGGGCCTTTGCCTGGAATATTGGGGATGAAAATTTCCTGAAATCAGTTAAAGCCATTTCTTCCGCAAAACTAAGGGCTTCTTATGGAATTACCGGAAACAACCGGGTATCAGACTTTGCATACCTGAGTATTTTGGATCAGGAAGTAGGGGCCAACACTGGAAATACCAGAAGTGGCTATTATTTTAACGGACAATACATTAAAGGAACTGTACCTGTTGGGGTGGGAAATGAGAACCTTAAATGGGAGCGAACCGGAAACCTTGACCTTGGAATAGACTTAAGTTTCTTTAAGCAGCGGATCAGTTTAACTACCGATTATTATTATAAAAGAACCACAGACTTATTGCTGAATGCTTCATTACCTACTTCAACCGGGTATCTTACCGCATTTAAAAATATTGGCGTTGTGGTAAATAGGGGCCTGGAGTTTACCTTAAATACAATAAACGTGAGTACAAAGAATTTTAGCTGGACATCCAATTTTAACATTGCCTTTAATACCAACAAGATCGAAGAGCTGAATGGTGATCAGCCTAGTTTAATTACACGTGTTTCGAACTGGAACGGCAATTTCAATAACTCTTTACCTTATATAGCCTTGCCAGGACGCCCTGTGGCCCTGTTTTACGGCTATGTTTTTGAGGGGGTGTATCCTTTAAGTGATTTCAATGTATTAGCTAACGGTAGCTATGAGCTGAAACCTGACGTACCGAATAATGGGAGTGCCCGCTCGCTCATTAAGCCGGGCTTCATCAAATACAAAGACATTAACGGAGATGGGGTGGTAGATGCAAATGATCAGACAATTGTTGGCAATCCTAATCCGAAACACATTGGAGGCTTTTCCAATAATTTCAATTATGGACCGTTTGACCTCAATATTTTCTTACAATGGTCTTACGGAAATGACATTTTAAATGCGAACCGGATTGTATTTGAAGGTGCGGAAGCCAGACCAAGCCTGAATATGTTTAAAACCTACGAAAACAGGTGGTCTCTGGAGAATCAGAATAGCGATTTACCTGTAGCGGGCGGTTATGGTCCTAATGTGTTCTCCGATAGGAATATCGAAGATGGCTCCTTCCTTCGGTTAAAGACGGTCTCGTTAGGTTATAACCTTTCTTCTACAGTAACGAAAAAGCTGAAAATACAATCAGCCCGCTTTAATGTTTCGGCACAAAACCTGATAACCTGGACCAACTATTCCGGTTTGGACCCCGAAGTTTCAGTGCGCCATTCTGCACTTACACCGGGTTTCGACTGGAGCCCATATCCAAGAGCGCGCACCATCACCTTTGGTATGAACCTAACTTTTTAACGATAAATGTTTTTACAAATGAAAACAACTTTATTATATATCGCGATAATGCTGGCACTGGTTGTTAGCTCATGTTCAAAGATACTGGATACAACCCCACAGGATTTTGTATCGCCAGTAAATTATTACAATACAGAAAGTGAACTACAATCTGCACTGGCCGGAGTATACGACCGCTTGGGCGATAACAGGGTTTATTCACAAGGTATGTCTTGCTATATGGTTTTTAGTGACGAATTTTTCATGAAAAACCAGACATCGGGAATGAATGCCAATATTGTTGATGCTTCGACCCTGGAATTAAACAGACATTGGGAAACGCTTTACACGGGTATTGAGCGAGCGAACATGTTACTCGAAAACATAGATAAGGCCGTTAAGGTGACTGCGGAAAAACGCAACGAAATAAAAGGGCAGGCACTATTTTTAAGGGCTTACTATTATTTTCTGCTAGCGGATGAGTTTGGAGGTGTGCCTTTAAAGCTTCAATCGAGCAAATCACCTGAAGAACCGCCCCTTCCTGGTACGCCGTTAAAGGACCTTTACGGACGTATCGTTACTGATATGAAACAGGCAGAAGACCTGGTGAAATCCGTTTCTGATTATGGCTATAATACCCGTATTACAAAAACTACTGTACAGGGTATACTCGCAAGGGTATATCTGACCATGGCAGGCGCCCCGCTAAATGATGTTGCAAAATATGCTGATGCCAGAACTTATGCAGAAAAAGTAATGCTGTCAGGATTGCACAGCCTTAATCCCGATTTTAAACAAATCTATATCAACCACGTTCAGGAGATTTTCGATACAAGGGAAAGTTTGTGGGAAGTAGAATTTAAAGGCGTAAACCAGGGCGAAATACAAGAGGGCGGCATGATTGGCAGTTATAACGGCATTACCTGTGGAAATATTGAAATGGGGTATGGCTATGATTATGTTCATGCTACGGCGAAGCTTTATAATGCTTATGCGAATGGCGACCTGAGAAGGGACTGGACAGTTGCTCCTTATCGTTACGTGACAAGCGGACAAACGGCTGTACGGACCAATTGGGCAGCAGATCAGATATACGACCGTAGCAATGGCAAATGGAGGCGCGAGTATGAACTTCTTTTACCAAGAAATCAAAACTATACCGGTACAAACTGGCCGCTGTTAAGGTATGCTGATGTATTGCTGATGTTTGCAGAAGCTGACAATTATACCAATAATGGGCCCTCTGCAAATGCGTATAAAGCGATAAATATGGTGAGACGAAGGGGCTATGGGAAAGATGTGCTTGTCCCCGATGTAGCGGCCGATGCTGCTGCTAATTTGTCTCAGCAGGACTTCCTTGATCTGATCAGGAATGAACGGTTACGTGAGCTTGCTTTCGAGGGCATTCGGAAGCATGATCTTGTACGATGGGGTATTTATCCATCCGTAATGCAAACACAGGCAAGAGAATACCAAACCAACATGCCAACTGCGTTAAAAGATGCAGCTGTTGCACAGGCACAGCGGGTAACGGATCGTGCAGTTTTATTCCCGATCCCTAACAGCGAACTGGCCGTTAACCCTAATATCAAACAAAATACAGGATGGTAACTACAAAATTGTATAAGATGAATAAGCTATTGATTGCAGCTGTTATATTATTTTTCCTGGCTTCCTGCCAGAAGACCCATGAGCTCGCTCCGCAGGATGATTTTTCTGTTGAGTTGGAAAAAAACAGTTATAAAGTTGGAGAGCCCGTTAGGTTTATTATTAATGGTAAACCAGAGAATATTGTATTTTGGTCTGGAGAAGCAGGACGCAAATACGAATACCGGAAAAGAACGGTCGTGGAAGGAAATGCGGTTTCGCTCAATTTTAAAACTTATGCCCAGTTCGGCTTAATGCCCATCGATCAATCGGTGATAAAACTGTACGTATCTACCAATTTCAACGGAATATATGATGCTACAAATGTAAAGGCTGCCACCTGGGAAGATATCACAGATAAAGCTGTTTTATCTGCTGGCCTGGATCAGACCCCCTCAGGAAATATCAGCCTGAATACTTTTGCCGCGCGTAACAAAAACATGGCGCTGGCTTTGGTTTATAAGACCACTGTTATAAAACCAGAAGCGCAGCAAAACCGTTGGGTAGTCCGTTCTTTCGACCTTAAAAGCACCAATCAGCAAGGGGAAGAAACAGTATTGGCCACTATGGCTACCACGGGCTGGACTGCTTTTAATTTTAGTGGTCCTGCAACCAATTGGAGTATTACTTCAGCACAGTTGCTTACAGTAAGGAACAGTACCGATCTTGATGATGACTGGGTAGTAAGCAAACAGTTTAACCCTAATAGCATTTTGCCAGACGTAGGAGAACCTATTAAGAATATTTCCCAGAAACTAACAGATTATACCAGGGTTTATACTAAAGCTGGCGTATATAAAGTGTCGTTTGTAGCAACCAATGCCAATGTAGAACGATCACTTACAGTTGTAAAAGAAATAGATTTAACCATTACCCAATGAGATTAAACCCTGTAATCTTGCTGCTGTTTGCTTTTGCAAACAGCAGCTACGCCCAGCTAGCGCCCAAAGCCCGATTAACAAATGATGTACTTCGCCTGAACTGGGAAGATACTGGTAAGGGATATCAAATAAAACAGCTGTCGGTAAAAGGACAAAACGGTTGGCATTCCCTGTCTGGTACATTGGGGCAATATACCCTGCTTTACAGTGCAGATCAACCCAGGATGGATTCGGAGACTAAGGACAAAAACGGGAAGGAAATTCAGTTTCCTGAACCTGAATACCGCTATATCATTCCTACCTGGAAAGCGAATACCTCTGCGGTTTCCTTAAATAAGGAAGGACTTGCCATTTTATTTTATCCACAGCAGTATAAGCAGGTTGGCAATACACTCGTTTTTCAGCAAAAAACAGATGTCTCTACAGTAAAAGCAATCTGGAAACTAGATCCTGTTTACAAAAATGATCTATGTGTTTCTATTCATTTAACAGCCGATAGGGATGGATATTATTCCGTAGCGACTCCGGCATTGAGCACAAATGATAAAAAAAGTTTTGAATGGGGCTGCATCCCCGGTGTGTTTCAAGGCAGCACCATCAACAATAACTTTACAGATGCCTATGCTTATGGACACGGAATTCCGGATAGACCGGTTGTGGTAAGAGAAAGAACAGCGGCTGCACTTACGGCTATGCTCACGAATAGAGATAGAATTACACTCGCCGTAACGGCTGAGCCGGGAACAGCCAGGCACCCATGGGAATATGATAAATCTACCCAGTCGAACTGGCTGCTTGGCCTGTCACTGATCAACAGGCAGGAACAACTGAGCCCAACCTTATATCATCCGGTAC
Source organism: Pedobacter kyonggii (assembly GCF_004310665.1). Lineage (GTDB taxonomy): Bacteria > Bacteroidota > Bacteroidia > Sphingobacteriales > Sphingobacteriaceae > Pedobacter > Pedobacter kyonggii. The sequence goes on from NZ_SIXF01000004.1 coordinate 197,324, forward strand.
TGGGGCAGAACAAGTCGTATTTAAAAAAGGGGGAAAGCCTCTCCTTTGATTTCAGGTACACCATCAATACTTCAAACTGGTATCAGGCATATCAGCATGTCGTAAATGATGTTTACCGCTTTGATGAGCTACTGCACTTGAAGCAAACCAAGCTTTCCTTATCTGATCGCATGGAACAGCTTTTAGACTATGTGAAAAAGGACAATACTTCACGGTGGCGGACTTTCGATTATCATGGCCGGACTATCGGTGCCCAGGAATATTTGGGTGGGGTGTATGGCTCGGAAAAAGACGCTGTAAAAAATGCCGATTATGGGGCCATGTGGATGTTGGCGAATATAACTCAAGATCCGATTCTGGTTCAGAAACGTCTTAAAGATGCATTGAACTTTAAATTGGCGCAGCAAAATACCGCTGGAGGTTTCTTTCATGGAGCTGCAGCTGGTCAATATTACCTTTACAATTCAAAACGGTTTACCGAAGAGTGGGGCCCTTATACCGAGCCAATTGCAACCACTTATTATATGTTGCTCGATATGGGGAATGTATCCTTGTTTGAGCCAGATAACCAGCAGCTTAAATCGGGTATGCGTATGGCGGCCGACTGGCTTTTAACTAAAATGAAACCAGAAGGTTATTGGGAAGTAGCTTATCATAACGACACGCAAAAGCCTATGTTTGAAGATCTGAAAGATTATAGGCCTACTTTTTACGGACTGTTGGTTGCATACCAGACACTTCGGGATAGGAAATACCTGGAGGCGGCTGTAAAAGCAGCAGACTGGTATATCAAAAATGCTGTAGATAAAGGATATTTTTTAGGTGTTTGCGGAGATGCCAGGTTCGCACCTGATTTTGCAACCGGACAAAGTGCCCAGGCTTTGCTCGATCTGTTTGAAATTACAAAGGACGTACGATATAAACAGGCTGCTATTAAAACTGCACAATTCTATACCACCTCCATCTATTCTCATCCGATTCCGAATAAAGAAAGCAGAAAAGTTGGGCCGAGACAATTGCAAGACTGGCAAATAAGCCAGGTGGGGCTGAGCTTTGAACACGGAGGGATTTTAGGTTCCGCAAATAACAGCGGCCCCATTATGCTCGCAAGCCATGCTGGCATGTTTGTAAGGCTATTTCAACTGACAAAAGATTCGTTATACCTTAAAATGGCAAGGACAGCAGCTTTAAGTAAAGATGCTTTTGTTGACCCAGTCACAGGAGTCGCTTCCTATTATTGGAGCGCCATGAACAAGGGGGCGGGGCCTTTCCCTCATCACGCCTGGTGGCAGGTGGGGTGGATCACTGATTACCTGATGGCAGAACTTTCCTTACGTTCACAGGGGCGGATTGATTTTCCTTCAGGTTTTCTTACGCCTAAGGTTGGCCCACATAAAACATTTGGCTTCAGGCAGGGAAAAATATTTGATAAACAGGGAGACCTGGCATTGATGGAAAAACTGGTTTCATTGAGCAATCCCAATATGGACTATGTATGCGCCCTGAATAAGCAGGCTAAAGTGTTTTACCTGTTTGTATTGAATAACGATGACGAAATACAGGAAAGTGCCCTTCAGTTTAACATGTCCCGTTTTATTCCAGGACACAGCCTGGATTTGAAAACCGCCAAATGTTTTTCTGAATCAGGTTCAAAACTTCCTTTTTCTACAGGAGATCCTATAAAAATAGCACCTTATGGCCTCCAGGTTTATGCATTTACATACAAATAAATTAAGATATGTACCAGAAAACCAGGCTATGTTTATTATTAACAGCATTCTTGTTTTTAACAACGGGAACTGTGATTGCTCAGCAGGAAAAAAGCCTATTACTGGGGACTGATTTTCAGTTTAAAGGCAAATGGTTTAATGAAGTCAATAAAGACGGCATCAGTGGCAGCATTTTAAGGTTTTTAGAAGGAGAACAGGACAGTACATCTGATGCATTAACCGTGATGAATATCGGAAAAGCAGGTCGTTATGCCATTTGGATAAGGACCCCCGATTTTGATACACGTCCCGGTACCCGGTTATTCCAGCTTTCGGTTGGAAATGCCAGGTTAAAAAAAGCAGGGGGACATGGAAAACCAGGATATGCCTGGGAGCGTCTCGGAAGTACTGACCTAAAGGAGGCTGATGTGCTGTTGCGCCTCCATAATTTTAATTTTGGCCGCTGTGATGCTATTCTTTTTACGCAGGATAGCACCATCAATCCAAATGATATAGACAAGAAAACCCTTTTATCCTGGAAAAAGCTTCCTGTTATGCAGGAAACACTTACAGCGGAAAAGAAAAACACGAGCCCCGCACTTCAACTGGGCAAGACGGATAAGGTAATTGCAGGAATTGAAAACGAGGCTGTACGTGTGCAGTTTGTACGAACTGGAGCTGACCATAAGGCTATTGCTTGTAAAACAGAAATAAAAAAAGATGGGGCTTGGCAACAGGTAAGTACTGCAAACATGGAAGACCATAGGATTTTCTTAATCAGTACTAATGCCACCGCCATCCAGTTTAATAAATACTACCCAACCTGGGACAGCCAAAAACCAAAAGCCTATTTTATTTTTAAGGGTCAGAAATATGCAGTTTACCAGTCTGGAGCCGATCTCAATCCTTTTGAGGCTGGTAACCTCAGCGAAGCCATCCCCGTAACTGCAGAAGCTATAGATAAACAAACCATAAAAGTTCAATATGTGACCAGGAATGGTTCTGCAATAACCGGTTTGTGGACATTACATCCGGGGCAGCAACATATTGATCTGCGGCTGATCTGCAAGGTTGCCCAGCCAGGATATTACAGTATGGGGATCGAAGCCTTTCAGCCTGTTTCCGATCAGGAGCTGGAAAGCGTATCGATGGCACCCATGTTTCAGTATAAGCGGCTTTCTGACGGCCCGCAAATGATGATTACTGCTATGATGCAGCAGCCCCTGGCTATTGTTTCTTCGAAAACAGGGCAAAGTATTGTTTCAAGTTATGTTGCAACAAGTCCTGAATTGTTTAAAAAAGACTGGGGATCTGTAGATTATGCGCCTGCAGGTTTTACACTGAAGAACCACAATAACCAGATACAGCCGGTTATGTTTTCTCCCGTTCTGGGAATGAATGATTCTAAATACCGTGCAGGGGAGCTGATTGACAGACGATTTATTATTGGTGTAAAGTCGGGCAATTGGGATTCGGCCATGGATTATGTGTCGGAGGAAGTGTTTGAGGTAAAGGACTACCGGAAGCAAGAACAGGCTTCGCTTACCGATGCGGTATTCAACATGATTGAGCTGGTGAAAAATGACAATGCTGCGGGATGGTCAACTAAGCTAAAGGGTTTTTTTGATATTGAAGGCGACCCTAAAACAGCACCTACAGTTGTAAATGCCACACCATTGGCCAACATTGCACTTTCTGTATTGCAGAATGATGAAGAATTTTACATCAGCCGGTCCTTGCCAACCATAGAATTTACGCTTTCCAGAAGCGGGTACCGATGGGCGACAGACATTGTTCCGACAGCGTATAATGCTACACGAAAAACGCTGGAGTTCAATCCGCTTACCTCTCAGTTCACCACATCGTATTACGTAGGGTTGGATCGCTTATTGGGAGGATTGAATCCCTGGCTGAAAAATATAGCACTACCAGGAGATAGCCTGAGGATAGCAAAAGGCTACTCAACAGATTTCCATTCATGGAACCAGGCGCTTTGGGCGCACCAGCTCACAGGGCAGGCAAAATGGCTGCAACAGGCAAAAAAAGATGCAGATCTTTTTATTCAGCAAAAAATATATAACAATACCAATAAAGTATTGAGTCATGTACCTTTTTACAATGCCAGTTTTTACGCACCCTGGTGGGACCTGCTGGATCTCTATGAAACAACAAAAGATAAAAAATATCTGAAAGCCGCAGAATATGGTGCCCATTTTACCATTGCGGGAATACGTAGCTATCCGAAAGTGGAAGATAGCCTGCAAACAATTCACAAGAATAATCATTATGACGGCGTTACACACATCTGGTGGAAAGGCAACGAGCCTTATCGTTTAGGCTTTCCCCGGAAAAATGGCGATGTACAGGAAAAGAAAGTGCCAGAATGGTTGGTATCGCCGGTAGGTTTGGGCCTGGAGCAGCCTAGCACTTATTTTACCCGCGTAAAAGATCAGACAGTCCGTCCGGTATTTATGAGTAGCTGGGCACCCCATTTGTTGCGCCTGTTCCAATACGAGAACAAACCTATCTACGAAACCTATGCCCGCAACGCAGTGATCGGTCGTTATACAAACTATCCGGGGTATTACGGTACGGGTTTTACAGATATACCCATGTCGGTTGACTTCCCTTATAAAGGGCCGGATGTGAGTTCCATTTATTATCATCATATTCCACCACACATCGCTTTTAGTCTGGATTACCTGATCTCAGAAAGCATCCAGCGTTCGAATGGAAATGTAGTGTTTCCTTATAGTAAACAGGAAGGATTTGTTTGGTTTAACAATCGGGTATATGGTGGCGGAAAAGGAAAAATCTTTGGCGATCAGGAAGCCACACTGTGGATGCATAAGGGCCTGGTAAATATTCAGAATCCGGGAATCAATTATGTTACTGCAATTTCGGATAAGAACTTCTGGATCCTACTTTCCTCGGAAGCTGAGTCTGAGCAAAAAGTAGCTGTACAATGGACTGATGCTACGGCTGCGCTAAAGGATGGGAAAGCCATGGTTTATACGCAAAGCGATCAGCCGGTTTCTCAGGATTTTAAAGCGGCTAAGATTGATGTTGTTGTCCCTGCAAAAGGATTCAGGGCAATTGCTATTCCGTTAAAGGCTACTCCAGTAACAAAGAAATATCAGCCGGTAAAAGACGGAATGAAGGTGATTGATTTGGGAGCTCCCTGGGGACGTGTATTCTTGTTCCGTATCCGCTCTCCCTTTGGTTGGGATACCTGTTATGGATTTGCAGAAACAGCCCCTTTAAATGGATATTCCGTAACCGTTAATTGTAACAATCAAACACAGGAAATAATGCAGTATCCTTACGAATGGAGTTTTAACAAACTGGCAATGGGTGAGGACGCAAAACTGGAACTCATTTTTAAGAGTAATGATGGGAAAACAAAATCAAAAAAGATTGTACTCAATGGTAATGAATAAAAAGGGTGTGAAAACTGCATTGCTTGGTTGTTTATTAATGTCTACTACTGCATTTTCTCAAACCAGGCCTGATAGTGATAAGATTGCGGCCTCCCAGGCAGGGGCTTCTCCTCTTTATTTTGATGTTTCTGCATCCAATATCCCTGTAATTGAGGCGGGTGATTTTAACAATGAGCTGGAATGCAATGTCAGAGCAGGCTTTCCGGGCTTCTTTGAAAAAGTAAATGCGGGTAAAAAGGTGGTGGTTGCTTTTATTGGAGGAAGCATCACCCAGGCAAATTTTGGTTATCGTCTTCAAACGGCCAAGTACCTGGAGCAGACTTATCCCCAGGCCAGCTTTCAATGGATCAACGCAGGTGTATCTGGAACGGGAACGGAGCTTGGCGCATTTAGGATTAATGAACAGGTACTCAGCCATCAACCCGATCTTATTTTTGTAGAATTTGCTGTTAACGGCGCTTACGCCGCCGGGATGGAAGGGATGATCCGTCAAACAATTAAAAAGAACCCCAATACAGCTATTTGTTTGCTGTATACCATTTTAACCGGGCAAACTGCCTTTTATCAAAAAAATGATTTGCCACCAAATATTAAAGGACTGGAGCAGATTGCGGCACACTACGACCTACCTTCTGTGAATTTAGGGATGGAGCCAGCAAGCCTGGAAGCAGCGGGAAAGCTGATCTGGAAAGGGAACCCAGCTGATCCGAATAAGATTTTGTTTTCTGAGGATGGAATCCACCCGACAACAGCGGGCGGGAACCTGTATGCGGCCGCCATTGCCCGTGCATTTAAAAAAATTGAGGCAGCAAAGCCTTTAAAAAAGAAGGAGCTACCAAAGCCTTTAATTACTGCCGCATGGGAGGAGGCAACGATGGTGGATCCATCAACTTTACCGGTCCCTGATAAGGGATGGAGGGTGTTGTCAACAGGTACTGATCCAAACCTTAAAAAATTCAGCCCCTGGTTTTCGAATGTACTTTCTGCAAATAAACCAGGGGCCACATTTAGTTTTCGTTTTAAGGGAGATATGCTGGGCGTATTTGATATTGGCGGACCAGAGGTTGGGCAACTGGAGTGGATAATAGATGGAAAACCAATAAAACTAAGCAAAGAAAAGGAAGGGAGCTTTATTTATTACCAGGCAAAAGATACAACCGCTACTGACGTGTTGAATAGATTCAACAGCTACTGCAATAACCGTTACCGTGGACAGTTTGATGTAATTAAAGTACCGCAGGGGGATCATTTTGTAACGGTAACCCTGTCTGGCCAGAAAGCCGATAAACTCACGATACTGCCCGAAGACAAGAGAGCGGATATTATTCAACATCCTGAAAAATATGATCAGACAGCGATCTATTTAGGCCGGATTTTATTAAGGGGGACATTATTGAAATGAGACAAATTTTTAAGCTAAAAAAGTATATTAAGTTCGTTTGCTTTTCAATTGCGTGCTGTTTATGTATACAGTCGAATGCGCAAATTGTAAAAGATAGTCAGGGATTTAAAATTTTATCAAAGGGCAAAACTTACCTGTTTAAGCCCGATTTTGTTGTTATCTGTAACGACAGAGATCCTGAACTGGCATTGAAACCTTCAGGCTTAAAAAAAGTATCTTACAATATTCCCACCTGGAAAACCACAGACAGTAGTCTGACCGATTATCACCAACAAATTGTTAGTACCAGTGTTGCTGGAGATGGATTTGACGATAAAATATTAAGAAGTGCGAAGCAAGATAGGACAGCCAATATCTATCACGCCGGAAAAACACATTTTCTTACTGCAATCAAAACAATCAGTTCTGGAGATTCCATTCGTTTTATCTTTCCGGAACATGACTTGTTTACGCTAAAAGCGTGGCTGATTAAAAGTAGTTTGCCTTATCCTAAAATAGCGTTTTTGTTTACACCTAAAAAGAACGGTTTTTATAGTATTGGGTATATCGGGGCGCCATCTTTTAAAAGTGACCATGTTGATGAACTATGGCAGCCCCTGATCTGGACCGAAAAACGGGTTCCCCTGCAACCCTATCTTACGCCGTCGTTTATGGCAACAATCCCTACTACACTGGTTAATGATGGGTATAATTCAATAGGTGTACTGGCTGATACCAGATATTTGCCTTTTCAACCTTTACCGCTTTTAACCAACAGCCAGTTCGGAATCGCACTTTTAAATAACAAATCAGCATTACAGCCCCAGGTTTTCGCCCCGATGCCAGGTGGTTTCAATTCTCAGATGAAGGCAGGACATTCTTTTGCGTTTTCAATGAACCTTGTTGTCGAACCCTTGAGCATCACTAAAACATATGAGCAGATTGCAACAACAGTGTTTGGATTTAAAGATTACCGGACCAATGCCACCGTTTCTATGAATACAACCCTGGATAACCTGATTGATTATTCTAAGACCCGTTATGCCTGGTTTATCGATAGCCTGAAAGGCTTTGCCTATGCTACGGATGTGCCTGGCGCAGTAAAAAATGTTTCAAGTCTGAACCCGCTTGAATTGGCTATTGTGAGGGATGATAAGGAAATGTTTGATAAAAGGGCATACCCTTTAATGGAGTTTATGCTGTCGCGCGAAAAGTTCCTGTTTGCGATTGATAGCAATCAGAAAATTCAATCCCCTTCCAGGAAGTTGAGGGGGCCTATTGCGCCATTGTCCGAATTACAGGTTTTATCTGATGTTTTTGGCGGGAACAACTCTTTTTATACTACGATGGCAAAAAAAAAGTTCGGAACGGCGCGTATCAGGAATCTTGATGAAGAGCAGAAAGGCCGTAACTGGGTCAATGCGATGTTTATGTTTAAACTGACATCCGATTCAGCTTATTTAAGTTTAAGCAAGATCCTGGCCGATAAATATCTGAAAGAAAGAGTAAATACAAGATTAAAGGAGTTTGGTGATCCACTGTTTAGTTCCAACTTCTTCTGGCCAACGTTTACCAATAACTGGTCTGCTCTTTTAGAATTATATGAACTTACTGCCGATCGCCGGTATTTGGAAGCCGCACAGGATGGAGCCAGGCATTATACCTTATTTACTTGGATGACACCTGCGATACCAAATGGTCTGGTTACGGTAAATAAAGGAGGGAAAGCACCGATGTATTGGTACCTCAAATCAAAAGGACATCATCAAATGTATTATCCTGAAGAAAAAGTGCCTGCATGGAGACTTTCTGAGATGGGACTTACACCAGAATCGTCGGGAACTTCAACCGGACACAGGGGTATTTTCATGTCCACCTATGCGCCCTGGTTGTTAAGGATAGGCTATCATACGAAAGATCCGTTTTTAATGAATGTAGCTAAAGCTTCAATTGTTGGCCGTTCCGAAAGTTTTCCGGGATATCATATCAATACGGAGAGAACAACAGCCTATGAAAAGGCCGATTTCCCACTTCACGAGCATAAAGACCAGAGTGTAAACTCCTTTCATTACAATCATATCCTGCCAATGGCTTCTATGTTTGTTGATTATCTGGTTTCAGATGCTTATGTGAAAAGTAGCGGCAGGATAGACTTTCCAAGCGATTATATAGAAGGATATGCCTATTTGCAGAATAAGTTTTACGGCGCTAAGAAAGGCCGGTTCTTTCAGTTCGAAAATGTGCAACTCTGGATGCCTTCCCGTCTGTTGAATACAGAAAATATTGCTTTAAACTATGTTAGTGCAAAAAAAGGAGATACGCTTCTGCTTGCTTTTATGAACCAATCCGGAGCGGATATCAGCACACGTGTTTCTATAGATACTTCCAGGATAGATTTTTCAGGCAGTACTGGAGTTCAGACTTTATATCCATCAACGCAAGTTTTGAATTTAAAAGGTGGTGCTTTCCAGATCAATGTCCCTGCCGGCGGCATTACTGCCCTGGCTATCCCGGGAGTAAAAATCAGCAGTGGTTTTCAGGATCAGATCCTGAATGTGAAAAAAGACCAGAGGAGTGATTACATCAATATTCCGGAAGGAGATACAAAGGCATTATTGTTTAAACTTGGTGCTTATGCGCAAAAACTTTTTGTATTTCTTCAGGAAGATGATACCAAATGGAAGAAGGCCAGATTGGTTTACAAGATTAATGGAAGCAAGGAAAATAGCATTGACAAAAATGAATACCCATTTGAATTTACAGTGCCTGTTGATAAAGATAAAGCAGTTCGTTTTTACCTTGAATTAACAGATATCAATGGGAAATTGACTAGATCTAAAGAAACAGAATTAGGTAAATAATATTTATTCCGGATATTAGATGGAGGCGGACAGCTTGATGATGCCAAACGTCGAAACTGCTGAGGGTTTAGGTCTTTCTCAACAGGTTTTCAGGTTGACTCCCTAATGATCAGTTCTGTTTTCAATACTTTTGTCACGGCCTTCCAGTCGCTCACATCCCTATTAATCTGGTCTATCAACAACTGGGCTGCAGTCATCCCGATCTCTGCTATCGGTTGAGCAACAGTTGTTAAGGAGGGGGCCATCAGTGCCGAAGCATAATCGTTGCTAAAGCCGATAATGGCAATATCTTCAGGAATTTTTAAACCTCTTTTTTTGATGACCTGAATGGCCTCTATTGCCGTTGGATCATTCACAGCAAAGATCGCATCGGGCGGGTTTTCCAGATTTAACAGGTGGTTTACATAAATCTTAACTTTAGAAAGGCCCAGGTCGTAAGAAATGATGAGTTCCTCATCTATTTCTATGTTGTTTTTCTTAAGTGCAGATTTATAGCCATCGAGCCTGCGCTCACTTATTCTCAATGAAACCGGCCCCGCTAGATGGGCAATTCTTTTTCTGCCATTTTTTATTAAATAATCAACGGCATTGTAAGCACCCTCAAAATCATCCACAATTACTTTCGGAACTTTCATTTCATCGCATACACGGTTGAAGAATACGATGGGAATCCCCTTTCTTTCAAAGATCTTTAAGTGGTCGTAGTTCTTGGTTTCGCGGGTAATAGATACAATTATGCCATCTACCTGATTGGCCAGCATCACTTTGGTGTTGGCTACTTCAGTTTCGTAGGTTTCGTTTGATTGGCTGACAACGGTATTGTAGCCAGCCTGGGTGGCTACTTCCTGTGCGGCTATGATTACCTGTGGAAAATACGAACTCGAAAACTCGGGAACGATGATGCCTATGGTATTTGTTTTTTTACTGATCAGGCTTATGGCAAGCATGTTTTTCTGATAATCTAGCTTTTTTGCCAGTTCCAATACGGCTTCCCTGGTTTTTAGGCTTACATTGGCATGGCCTGTTAAAACCCTTGATACAGTCGATTTCGACAGGTTAAGTGCCCTGGCAATATCTATAATGGTAACCTGATGCTTTTTCATCGTTAAAATATCTGGTATGATGCAATTACAAAATTGATTATTTCCAATATACAACATATTAATTGATTGGGGAAAGGATTTTGGGAATGTTCCCAAATATTGGGACCGTTCCCAAAATAATAACTTTTTTGAAAGCTGGGAGGTTCTTTCACTGTACCTTATATTTGAGTTAACCATTTATAAATCTCACCTGTAAAAGGGCCAAAAACATCAAACTTGAAAAAAGCGATATTATTTATCAATCTCCTTCTTCTTGTGTCTGCAGCGAAGGGGGCGGTTTTGAATACTGAAATTAAAATGACCAGTCCCGCTGGTCATATTTCAGCCGGAATATCTCAAAGGAATGGACATTTATTTTTTACCATAAAGGCCGGTCAGCAGTTATTGATCAATAATGGCACAATGGGGCTGGTGATTGACGGCACTGCATACGGGAGCTGTGTTAACAGTCTTTCCACTTTAGCCAAGCGTACAGCCCGTACGGGAAATAAAGTGTATCATATATACACATTCTTGTTAGAAGAAGCAGGAAGGAAATATAACATCGAATTTCGGCTTTCCAATGAGGGGACTGCTTTTCGGTATATTTTTGATAGTAAAACAGCACAATATGTAGGCAAAGAGCTTACGGCCTTTGTGCTTCCAAAATCGAGGGTATGGTTTTTTGAGCGGAACAGCGATTGGAAGCTGAAAAGTTACGCAGGTTTATGGCAAAATACCACGGCAGATAGCTTAAATACAATATCAAGCCAGGGACCGGTACAGGGAAAACCCTTATTATTCGAACTTCCGGGCAAAAAATATGCAATGCTTACCGAAGCAGCCCTGTATAATTATAGTGGAATGCGTTTCAAAGCTTTAAACAATAGGGTATTACAGGTAGATTTTACGGAAAAAAACGGGTTCAAAGTTGCAGGTGACCTAATTACACCGTGGAGGGTTTTATTGTACGCCACGGACCTGAATAGACTGGTGAATAGCTTGATGATCAATGACCTGAACCCTGAACCAGATAAGCAATTGTACGCTGACCAAAGCTATATAAAACCCGGAAGGTCGGTCTGGAGCTGGATCACTAGGGATAAAAACTATATGCAGCCTGAGGAAGAAATGAAATTCATAACAGCCGCCAGCGAACTGAATTTTGAATATACTTTGTTGGATGAGGGATGGGAAACGGTATGGCCCGACAAATGGAAGCAGTTAACTGAAATATGCAGTTTCGCTGCTGGTAAAAAGGTGGGGGTATGGGTATGGAAGAACTCAAAAGCACTTAGAGACCCCTCAAAAAGAGACAGTTTTCTGGATAGTGTGCGCAATGCAGGTGCTGTTGGTATAAAAACAGACTTTATGGACAGTGAGGCAAAAGAACTGATCGATTTTGAAATCGGATTTTTAGAAGCCTGTGCAAAAAGAAAACTGATGGTCAACTTCCATGGCTGCCATGCGCCCACCGGAGAAAGTAAAACCTATCCAAATGAAATGACCAGGGAGGGGATCCGTGGGATGGAACTGAATATCATGAAAGAACCCATACCAGCTTGGCACAATGCTGCACTGCCCTTCACCAGGCTGGTGCTCGGCCACGGTGATTATACCCCCGGATTGTTCTCCAATAAGGCCAATACCACCAATACACATCAGCTGGCATTGTTCTTTCTGTTTAATTCTCCCTTCCAGTGTATGGCCGAGAATCCTGTAAAATTATTGGCAGATAGCCGGTTTAAACCTGTTATTCCCTTGCTGAAGAAACTGCCTGTTACCTGGGATGAGACACTTGTACTTAAATGCAGTGCTATCGGCGAAATTGCGGCCTTTGCAAGAAGGAAAGGAGATACATGGTATATCGCTGCAATTAACGGTTCAGCAAAAAATAAAGAAATCTCTTTTACTGCAGATTTTTTAGAGAAGAAGAAAAAATATAAGGTTATCGCGATAAACGATGCGCCCGATGGCGGGTTTTTGAGAACAACATCAACAATTGAGGCAACCAGTGTCAAAAAAACTGTAATTGGCCCCAATGCCGGACTGGTGATGGAAATCAGTCCCTCAGGTAATTAATTCTGATTATGAAAAAACATATCCTCTCCATAATATTGATTGTATTTTCACTGGCTGCATTTGGCCAGTCGAATATACAGTCGCTCTCCGGTGCCTGGTCTTTTGCCCTTGATCCTTTAAAGATAGGGGCAGATGAAGGCTGGGCAGCTCCGGCTTTCCCCGATAATAAACTGGATAAGGTTACCGTACCACATTCTTTTTCTGTCGACAAACGATATTTCTTTTATACCGGAACGGCCTGGTATTTTAAAAAATTCGATGCCAGGCCCATTGGTAGTGGTTTTAGGGCATTTATAAAATTTGATGCCGTCTTTTATAAGTGTAAAGTATGGCTGAACGGTAAGGTTGTTGGTGCGCACGAAGGAGGATATACTCCCTTTGAACTCGATGTAACCGCTGCGCTGAAAGAAAAAAATGTATTGTCGGTTATGGTAGATAATTCGTGGGACAAAACGACCATTCCCGGTGCAAGAGCTATTGATTCCAATTACAATGCTGCCGCTGCGCAGGTATATCCCTGGATAAATTATGGAGGCATTACCAAACCTGTTGAGCTAAAGATAAGACCGGCCGTGTACATCAGCAATATCAAGATCCAGGCCGACCCTGACCTGAAAAAAGGCAGTGCTGTAATCCAGGTCAAAGCATTTATTAAGAATACATCTGCTGCTGATACTACGGTTATACTAAATACTGATGTTTCTGCCAATAAAGAAAAGTTTGCAGGCCTGTTTAAACCGGTAAAAATAAATATCGCAGGCAACTCATCCAGGGAGCTGAACCTGCAGGCCTATCTACCTGCAAAGCATGTAAAACTATGGAGCCAAGATAGCCCTTCTTTATATGCTTTAGCGTTAAGCGCAGGCAACGATACATTGAAAAGTAATTTCGGCATCAGGAAGATCGAAGTTAGAGGGGTACAGTTACTGCTTAACGGACAGCCTATAAGAATGGGCGGTGGTAACCGCCCAGCTGACCATCCGGATTTTGGTTCCATTGATCCGGATAGTGTGTTAAAGAAAGACCTCATCCTGATGAAGTCTGCAGGAATGGAACTATCCAGAATTGCACACCATGCAGTTTCTAACGATTTGCTGGATTGGGCTGATAAACATGGCATGCTCATTATCACCGAAGCGGGCAACTGGCAATTGGCTTCCTCACAAATGGCAGATCCTTTAATGCGGGGCAAATTTCAGTCGCAGATGCGTGAAATGCTCGAAAGAGACTGGAACCACCCCTCGGTATTTGCCTATTCATTGGGCAATGAGTTTTATTCCCACAAACCCGAAGGGCAGGCCTGGGTAAGGGATATGAGTGCATTTGTAAAAAATATCGACAATACCAGGCTAATCACCTTTTCCAGCAATATTGTTTTTAGGGATTATATCAAAAAGCCAACTGATGAAGCCTCGCAGTATGTTGATTTTATCAGTGCCAACGTATATGCAAACCATGCCAAATGGGTAGCCCATATCCATGAGTTGTACCCTTCAAAACCCATCTATATAAGTGAATTTGGTATGATGCTCACCCCCAATAAGACAGAGAAAGACAGAGCGGTTTATCTTAAAGATGCGATTGAGGCTTTTAGAAAAACGGATTATGTGATCGGTGCTTCCATCTGGTCGTTTAACGATTATCTGAGCCGTTTTCCTTTGTCCAATGCAGATGGATACCGGTCTTGGGGAGTGGTTGATGCAAAGCGTGAACCAAGAGGCACATACAGCCTTTTGCAAGCGGAATTTGCTCCTGCATTGATCTCTGTTATCAGTTTTAAGGATAACAGGTTAATCCTGAATATAAAATCAAGAAGCGATTTTCCTTCTTACAGCCTGCAGGGGTATCAGCTAAAAGCGGGGAGCAAAACTGTTCAGGTTAAAACATTGCCGCCCGGAGCCTCGCAGCAGATCAGTATCGATATCGTCCCGGGCGAAAAGCCAACGTACATAGAACTGATCAAACCGGGCGGCTTTATCATCATGAAAACAGATATTAATAACAGATAAGAATGAAGTCTTTTTATTATACCAGAGCTCTTGCGTTGTTGTTTACTTTAAGCTTTGTAGCTACGTGCTCAAAAGCGAGTAACATTGTGCGTTTATCTGGGCTGTTTGGCGATGATATGGTATTGCAGCGACAGAAAGCAATCCAATTTTATGGAACAGCGGCGGCTAAAGCAGTATTCGATATTGAATTTGCAGGAAAAAAACAAAAAGTAAAGGCTACTGAAAATGGCAAATGGGAGATTAATTTTCCGGCTATGGAGGCTGGGGGACCATATAAACTAAGTGTAACATCCGACAGCTCCTTCACCCTAAAAAATATCCTGATTGGCGATGTATGGGTATGTTCCGGACAATCCAATATGGAATGGGTATTGAGACGGGCCTTTAATGGGCCTTATGAATTAAAAAAAGCGAACTATAATGACATACGTTTTCTTACTGTTCCCAAAAATGCAGCCTCCTTTGCAGCAGAAGAGATAAAAAATGCTTCATGGAAAACCTGCACTACGGCTAACGCCTGGGAATTTTCTGCTGTGGCCTATTTCTTCGCAAAAACGCTTAACGAACGTTATAAAGTACCCATCGGTATCATACATACTTCATGGGGAGGTACACCGGCCGAATCTTGGATCAGTAATGAGGCCATTTCAACCCATCCTGATTTTAAGCTAAAAGCTGATAGTCTTTTGCAGGCATTTAAAAACGGATCTACAATAGAAGCACTGCAAAAACAGGTATACATGGAGCGCAGTTTTCCATACCTGAAAAAGCTACAGGAAAAAGACAAGGGTTATATCGAAGGCTGGAGCAAAACCCAATACAATGATACCGAATGGAAAACGCTTGTTGTTCCAGGAACTTTGGAACAGCAGGGACTTGGAGATTATAAAGGCAGCATATGGCTGCGTAAACATGTTATTATTCCTACAGCTATGGCTGGTCAGGATTTGACCCTGGTAATGGAAAAACTCAATGAACGCGACATTACCTATTTTAATAGTACAGAAGTAGGCAGGGTTTCTGGTTTCGGTGGGAAAAGGGTATACCGCATCCCAAAGGAAATCATCAACAAAGGAGAAAATATCATTAGCATCAGGTTGGAAGCATTTGATCGCCCGGCAGGTTTTGAAGCAAAAGATGCTTCAATCATCAGGCTTGAGCAGATGGTAGAAACAAACGATCCTACTACCATACCACTTGCAGGAGAATGGAAATATGCCCAGGGACTTGCGGCTGCAGCATATCCGGAACAGCCCAAAGCTGGCGTGAATGTATCGGCACTGCCTTCGGTTTTGTACAATGGCATGATTGCGCCGCTTAAAAAACTGGCCGTGAAGGGTTTTTTATGGTATCAGGGTGAAAATAATGCCGGAAGAGCTTTTCAGTACAGAACTTTATTCCCGCTTTTGATCAGCGACTGGAGAAAACAGTTTAACCAGGGCGATCTCCCTTTTATTTTTACGCAGCTCTCGGGTTACGGACCGATTACCAGTGAGCCTGTTGATCATTTTTGGGCTGAGTTAAGAGAAGCGCAATTGCAAACGCTTTCGGTGCCAAATACAGGTATGGCAGTAACCATTGATGTGGGTGACCCATATGATATCCATCCCCTCAACAAACAGGTAGTTGGCAAACGTTTGGCCGCGCAGGCCATGCGCACGGTTTATGGCGATAAGAATCAGGCAATATCCCCACTTTACGAATCTATGCGGCTGAGCGGTGATAGCATCCGGCTCAAATTTAGCCATACAGGTAAAAATCTGATCAGTAAGGGCGGCATGCCCAAAGGTTTTGCCATCGCAGGCGCAGATAAAAAATTTGTATGGGCAAATGCAAAAATTGATGGCGATGAGATCGTGGTATGGCGCTGGAAAGTAAAACCGGTTGCTGTAAGGTATGCCTGGACCGGCAGTCCGGTAGAAAGTAATGGCGCCAATGTTTTTAATGCAGAGGGATATCCCTTGTCGCCATTCAGAACAGACAATTGGAAAAGTATAACAGAAGGAAAGAAATAATACAGAATATTTTTATGATCACAAATCAAGGAGGCGAAAAGAGGCAGCTGCGATCTAACGAACTCGCGGCAGATCTTGCCATTATAGGCGGCGGGGTATCAGGAACCTGTGCTGCAATTACCGCTGCAAGGCAAGGATTAAAAGTTGTACTGGTGCAGGATAGGCCCGTGCTTGGCGGAAATGCGAGCAGTGAGGTAAGGTTATGGATGCTGGGCGCTACATCACATATGGGAAATAATAACCGCTGGGCCAGGGAAGGTGGTGTTGTGGATGAGCTGATGGTTGAAAATATGTACAGGAACCCCGAAGGAAATCCGTTGATTTTTGATACTGTTTTGCTTGATAAAGTTGTTATAGAGCCAAATATTACCTTATTGCTCAATACCGGGGTATATGATGTAGAGAAATCAGCCGCAGATCAACTGAGCGCCGTAAAAGCCTTTTGCAGTCAGAATTCTACCGAATATATCATACACGCACCACTTTTTTGCGATGCATCAGGAGATGGCATTGTGGCCTTCCTGGCAGGTGCGGCCTTTAGGATGGGAGCAGAGGCCAAAGAAGAATTTGGAGAACAGTTTGCGCCTACAAAAGAATATGGCGAACTGCTTGGCCATAGCCTGTACTTTTACAGTAAGGATACCGGCAAATCCGTAAAATTTGTGGCCCCTTCCTATGCACTGGATGATATTACAAAAATCCCCAGGTTTAAGAATTTTAATGCCAGGGAGTACGGATGTAAACTTTGGTGGCTGGAGTATGGAGGAAGATTGGATACGGTACATGATACCGAAAAAATAAAGTGGGAGCTCTGGAAAGTAGCCTACGGCGCATGGAACTATGTAAAAAACTCAGGCAATTTTCCCGAGGCCGAAAACCTTGCATTAGAATGGGTAGGTACCATACCGGGTAAAAGAGAGAGCCGCCGTTTCGAAGGCGAATACATCATCAAACAACAGGATATCGTTAATCAGCAACTGCATAATGACGCTGTTGCATTCGGTGGCTGGAGCATAGATCTGCACCCTGCAGATGGGGTGTTCAGCGAGAAACCTGGTTGCAATCAATGGCATAGCAAGGGCATTTATCAGATTCCCTACCGCGCTTTGTACAGCCGCAACATCCGGAATCTTTTTCTGGCTGGTAGGATTATCAGTGCAACACATGTTGCCTTTGGCTCTACCAGGGTTATGGCTACTGCTGCCCATGCGGCACAGGCAGTTGCCATGGCAGCGAAGATCTGTAAAGACAAAAATCTGCTGCCAGCTGACATCTATCATAAAGGATTTATACCCGAACTGCAGACTGAGCTGCTACGGAGTGGGCATCACATTCCAGATCTTGTACTCCATGATGCGCTCGACCTTGTGCGCAGTGCGCAGGTTACTGCATCCTCCGAACTGTTGCTGACAGGTCTTCCCGAAAGTGAACTGTTTAAACCACTCGAGTTTTCTGTTGCACAGATGATCCCCTTAAAAGCAGGTGCAATCGGGGCTTTTGTTGTACATGCAGAAGGGGATGCGGCAACGAAGTTGGAAGTAGAGCTTAGGATCAGCAGTAAAAAGAGCAACCATACGCCAGATTTGACCATAGATAAAGTTTCACTGCCAATAAATGTCGGGCGCAATTGCCTGCAGATCAGCTTTGATGCGGAAATGCCCGAAGAAAGTTATGCATTTCTTACTTTTATGAAAAATCCTGATGTTAAACTGCAGTTCTCAGCGAAGCGAGTTACGGGACTATTATCCGTGTTCAACGCCATTAATAAAGATGTATCCAATTATGGAAAACAAAGTCCGCCAGCGGATATAGGAGTAGATGAGTTTGAATTCTGGTGCCCTAAGCGCAGGCCTGAAGGGCAAAATATTGCATTTAACTACGAATCGGGTATCAATGCTTTTGGTGCTGCAAATGTTAACAATGGTATAGATAGACCAGTTTCTGCGCCAAATGCTTGGGTGGCCGACTGGAAAGATAAGAATCCGGCATTAACCATCAGCTGGAAAGAAATCAAGACTGTTAAACGGATCGAGTTGTTATTTGATACTGATTTTGATCATCCGATGGAATCTGTCCTGATGGGCCATCCTGAAAATGTGATGCCGTTTTGCGTTGGGAATTATGTAATCAAAGACGATAAAGGTGCTATTGTTTTTACTAAAACGGGTAATTATCAAAGCAGGAACATCATTGAGCTAACTGAGCCTTTAAATACCAGGAGCCTAACAATATATTTGGAACATCCTTCAGACGAGGTGCCTGCGGCTTTGTTCTCCGTGCGTTGTTATCAATAATATTAAATAGCAGATAAATTAAATGGGAAAATTAGATTTTGTGGTAATGGCTGTTTTTGCCTTACTTATATTCGGTATCGGACTTACATTTACCCGCGTGGGAAGTAAAAGCGGACAGGCCTTCTTCGAAGCCGGAGGAGAAACACCCTGGTGGATCAATGGCTTATCCTTGTTTATCAGCTATTTTTCGGCCGGAACCTTTGTGGTTTGGGGATCTATCGCTTATAAACACGGGCTGGTTGCCAATGCAATACAGTTAACAATGGCCATCAGTGGCTTAATTGTTACCCTTTTTATTGCCGGAAGATGGAAAAAAACAGGTGTTGCAACTGCGGCTGAATACATTGGCAAACGGTTTGGCGCGGCCGAAAAACAGTTTTATACCTATATGACCTTGCTGCTGAGCCTTTTTACCACTGCAGCTGTACTGTATCCGGTTGGTAAAATGGTGCATGTAACTACCCCATACTCACTGGAAACCTGCATTATTGTGATCGGGTTGATCATTGTGGTATATACCGCTGCTGGCGGATTATGGGCGGTTTTAGTGACTGACGTAGTTCAGTTTGTAATACTTACAGCCGCGGTACTGATTGTAATCCCTATTGCCTTTTCCCAGATCGGCGGACCGGCAAACCTTGTGGCAAAAGCGCCGCCGCATTTTTTTGAGCCTTTTAACCAGGACTATACCTTTGGGTTTATGCTGGCTTTTATTGTATATCAGACGTTTTATATCGGCGGTAACTGGTCATACGTGCAACGTTATACCAGTGTGTCTAACCAAAAAAACTCAAAAAAGGTAGCAGGCATATTTACGATACTGTATTTTGTAAGCCCTTTTATCTGGATGATCCCACCGATGATTTACCGGGTGATCAATCCAAATCTCCAGGGACTGGAAAGTGAGGATGCATACATGATGTTGATCCAAAAAGTAATGCCGGCAGGTTTGATAGGGCTTGTGCTGGCCGGAATGGTTTCTGCTACATCAAGTAAGGCCAATACAACGATTAATATGGCCTCGACCGTTTTTGCGCAGGATATTTATAAAAACCTGCTCAGGCCGAAAGCTTCAGAAAAAGAAGTGATCTGGATGGCCCGGTTCTTTACCTTGGTTTTTGGCGTACTAACAATCGTTGTTGCCATTTGGATACCAAGTGCCGGGGGAATTGTTGAAGTGGTTTTAAGTACAGCCTCTATTGCAGGGGGAGCATTGTTTGCGCCGATCATCTGGACGCTTTTTTCTAAACGTCAAACCGGATTTTCAGTCGTTACCGCTACCGTAGCATCATTGCTGATCAACCTGTTCTTTAAGGTGATTATGCCGAGTGTCTGGGGCTTAAAGCTCGACCGTACCATGGAAACCTGCATGGGGATGGGCATTCCAATAGCGGTTCTTTTGTTTTTTGAAATATATTATACTGTCAAGGGGCATATTTCCATTAAGGTAGAAGAAATGGAGCAGGAAAAAGAGCTTAGCGCGGAGCGGGTTGTGGATCCCGCCCTTCATATTGAGGCTGCAAAACAAAATAAATTCGGGATAGGTGTTATTGCACTTTCAATGGGTATTGTGGGGATAGGCATCGGAATACTTGGATATATCGCAAAGGATTTTTCAATCACCGTTATGGCTGTTGGCGGCCTAATCCTCATATCGGCAGGGTTAATATGGCGGGTAGCCAGTAAAAAGTTGGTTGTTTAATGCAAACAGTACAGAAATTTATGGAGTGGGTGCTTTTTTACGATCAAGAGTAAAACCCTATAAATACATGAAAGCCCATCCAAAGGCGAGGTAAAAACAAAAACATATTACGATGATACAATTCTTTTTAAAGTACAAAGGCAGTAGATTATTCATTTTTTTGCTTGTTTTTAGTCTTAATGCTTTCAGTCAAAGCAATAACAATACATTACACTTATTTGTAATTGGAAATAGTTTTTCGCAAAATGCGACCACTTTTCTGCCTCAAATGGCCAAAGAAACGGGTAAAAATTTAATTATTGGTAGGGCAGAACTTGGTGGTCATTCTTTGGAGCAACATTGGGGTTATGTAGAAAAATTTGAAAAGGATTCAACCGATGTTAAAGGAAAGCCATACGGAGGCAAATCGTTGAAAATGTTATTGTCGCAAGGTACCTGGGATGTAGTAACCATTCAGCAATATTCATACCTTTCCGGCGATTCATCAAGCTACAATCCATACGCGAAAAAACTTGTAGATTATATTAAAAAGCTTCAACCAAATGCAGAAATCGTGATTCACCAAACTTGGGCTTACCGTGCTGATGCAAAGAAATTTGGGAAGGTTGGGCCAGGGCAATTGGCTAAAAACCAGTTGGAAATGTGGCAAAAATCTTGTGAAGCATACCGCAAACTGGCAAAACAGTTTAATGCCAGGCTTTTACCTGTTGGCGATGCGTTTGAAGAAGTGGCGACCAATAAAAAATATGGCTATAAAAAGGATACAGCTTTCGATTTTGAACATCCTGTTGCATCCAATTTGCCTGATCAAACTCATTCTATCAATGTGGGCTATTTTTGGAACAAACAAGAATTAGCCTTTGATCCAAACCATGCGAATGATGCGGGTAAATATTTAGGCGGTTTGATTTGGTACGGGATACTTTTTAAAGATTCCCCGAAAAAAATAGGATTTAAACCCGCATCTGTTTCAGATGATTTTAAAAGCTATCTGCTTGAGGTTGCGAATAAGGTTATAAAGATTTCCAAAAACTGAGGTCGATAAATTGCTCGTTCGACAAACTCATAGATAAGTGAATACGAAATTCCTATAGCAAAATTGAATTGCTTCATATTTAGTAAATTTCCAATTTCTGAGCTCTGCTATAAAACGTTTATTTTCATAATGCCATAACTTTTTGTTGCTATTCTTGGGGGGTGATATATTCAGGAAACGAGAATAAGAGCGAGGTCTAAGTAAAAACTCGATCAAGTTACCAAAATGACAGAAAATAAAACCTTTAGGGCAATTACTCTTCGGAAATTTTAGAAAATCCGCCTATTTCAATTAATTTTTCCACAAGATAGTTTGAATTACGCACTGCAACGGCACCTTTGCCCTTTATGATGTGTTAAAGGACTTTTTTAGAAGATTTTTAGATCTTTCAAAAGCACAAATGGATGCCGATTTGAGGGAACAAAATGCCTATATCCTATGTAACCTTTTAGAATTTATAGTGTCTAAATTGTAAGAATTTAATATTATTACAATTTAATAACTAAACAACCTTTGTCAATATCAACTTATTTTAGAAATGCCTGCAATTTCCGCCAGTCCTTCTTCTACATTATTTACAATTTGTTTATAATATTAATCTTTAGTAATATATCATCAGCAATCAGAGCGTATTAAATTTTCATCTTGAACTAATTTTAATAATAAAAGCATGAAATTTAAAAATAGAGATATGGACCAAATTCTCCTCAATTTTTTAGCAAAGTACATACTACTTTCTGAAGAGGAAAAAAATATCATAATTGATTTGGCTTTTTTTACAAGTTTTAAAAAAGGAACAATTTTATTAAAAGAGGGCCAGCTATCAAAAGACAGTTATTTCGTAGTTAAAGGATGTATTAGATGTTATTACATAGTTGATGGGGAAGAAAAAACTACTGCCTTTTACAGCGAGGCCGAATCCCTTACCCCTCCATGCGCCCTAACCAACAAACCTTCTGAATATTATATTTCTTGTTTAGAAGATTCTGTACTTTCAACAGGTGATGCTGAGCCAGATGAAGAACTTTTCAAGAAATTTCCGAAATTGGAAAAACTTTGCCGCATTTTATCAGAAGACCTTCATTCAAAAAGTCAAATTGCTTTTGACAATTTCAAGATATCCAGCCCGGAGCAACGCTACTCACATCTATTGGAAACAAGGCCAGATTTGGTTCAGAGAATACCTCAATATTATTTGGCAAGTTATTTAGGGATTACGCCACAATCATTAAGCAGAATGCGAAATAGGTTGGTAAAAAAAGTATCATAAAAGCAATGACATCAATTTTAAAAATTCATTTATTAACTTAAGTGAACAAACTAATAATTTCAACAACCTTATTTTTGTCTAAACAAAATTGGATCTCCAGATTAAAGACACATAAGAATGAAAGCAATAGTTTACAAAAAATATGGTCCACCAAATGTTGCAGAACTAACAGATGTAGTAAAACCTATACCTAAAGAAAACGAAGTGTTGGTCAGAGTCTATGCCTCAACAGTAAACCGGACAGATGCCGGACTTAGAAGTGCTCAATATTTTATTTCACGTTTTTTTACTGGATTGATGAGGCCAAAAAATCAGATTTTAGGATGTGAGTTTGCAGGTTGTATAGAACAAATTGGTGATAAGGTCACCTTGTTCAAAATTGGAGATAGGGTTTTCGGGTTTAAGGATAACGGCGCTGGCGGTCATGCTGAATTTCTGACCATTAAAGAAACAGATGCCATTGGGACAATCCCCAAGGAATTAAGTTACCTGGAGGGGGCACCAATAACCGAGGGAGCTCATTATGCACTTAATAATATCAGGGCAGCAACGGTAAAAGAGGGACAAAATGTATTGGTAAATGGTGCAACAGGTGCCATAGGGTCTGCGGCAGTTCAGTTATTAAAATATTACGGTGCAACAGTAACTGCAGTTTGTAATTCAAAAAACAAAGAATTGGTAAAATCTTTAGGTGCAGATTTTATAATAGGCTATGAAACCTCAGATTTTACGAAAACTGATAAGAAGTTCGATTTCATCTTTGATGCAGTGGGAAAAAGTTCATTTCAAAAATGCAAACCATTGCTTTGCAAAAAAGGCGTCTATATCTCAACCGAATTGGGAAAGTATTCTGCAAATATTTTTTTAGCACTGATAACGCCAATTTTTAAGAAAAAAAAAGTACTGTTTCCATTACCAGTGATGAATAAAGAAATTATACAACTTTTAAGTAACCTGGTTGAACACGGAAAGTTTATTCCCCTGATAGATAGGGTATACAAAATGCCACAAATAGTAGAGGCTTACACTTATGTAGAATCTAAGCAGAAACTTGGGAATGTAGTGTTGAAAATAGCGGAAAATACTAATAAAAATGACTTAGGACTAATAGCGACTTAAGATTTTTTAAGCGAAAAGGTACTATCTTTATTTAGGCTGTTAAAGTGATTGTATTAATTAATCTGCTTTTTGAAATAGTAAAAAAATTCAAAACCGTAATTAATTTCACGTGCCAATGTACCTGCGAGTTCCCAACCATCTTCGCCCATTAATTCCAATCCCTCATCTCTATATTTAGATTGTGAAACAGATTTTTTTAATAGATCTGATACTGTTTTCCCATTCACGCTTAGTGTAGCTTTGCCAGTAATAACCTGGTACAACATTTCGGCATAAACAAATTTTGGTTTTTCTGCCAAATCTAATACTGCAGTCTGTTCAATCTCATTAATACTAATTATACTAAATATTTTTTCTGAGCTAAAAGCCGCTTTGCTTTTAGCCATAGAGAGGGAAGATGATGATAGAAGCAATACAAGTGCTATCGGTAGTTTCATTTTGTTTATCATTTTATAAAAATTTAGCGTTATGGTAATTAATTTTTTGAATGTGAAATGTTGAAATTGTAAATTTCCTTTTGTTGTAGTGGGGATAATTACATGATCAAAATTATCAGAATAGATTGCTTTAGAAGTTAACTTTAGTTAATAAATTATTGTTTTGATGCTTTATTTGATTGTCATCTCACTCGTAGTATATTGTCAAAAGGTAGAAAACCAATCTGAAAATTGAACAAAGGAATCACCTAAATCTATTGCTGAGAAACGTTATCTAAATTTAATACAAAAAAACTGAAACCGCCATCTTTAGAATTACCTAACATTCTCATTTCTTAACTTAAGTTAATTGATTTTGCTTCTTGTCATTTCTATTTTTGTCAAGTACTTACATTAGCCAATTAAAATGAAAAATTTATTAAGTTTATTATTTATCGCGTGCATTTCTATAACGGCACAAGCGCAAAACTTACCAGAATTCAATAACAAACCTGCTTATTCAGATCCTAAAACGAAGCAATTAATAGAGTTGGAAAAATCACAAGATAATACCATGGCAAAGGCAAAAGGAATATTTAAGGCTGAGGGTGGTTTTTCATTAAACGGAATTTCTTCTTCAGTTAAACTTCCTAAACAGGATGAATTAAAATTTATAGTAAAAATCACCCCTGGTGAAGACCCAACATCTATTTTTGATTTAGCTCAATTTGAAGTGAGAAAAGATCAACGACTTTTAATTACCACCGTAGCAAAAGCAACCAGCACTCAACTTCCTTTGCAAAAATCACTTATGAAGTAAAAAAAATTAAAGATGGGTACTATTATCTCATTGTAAGAAACTTGGACAAAGGAGAATATTTTTTTGGCTCAAAAGATTTTATGTTTGCTTTTGCCATTCAATAAGTTAACGAACTATAGGGAAATGTTGTATTATTCCCTTTGCAATTCTCTGGACGTTTGTGATCCATTACCGTAGTAAGTTTTGTCATAGGCTAGTTAATATATTAATGAGGCAACTTGTTTTTCGCCACTCCGTACAAATACGTTCCCAGAAGCGCGCCCAGGATGACCACCGCCATGCCGGCATAACCGCTTCCCAGATTAACAAACATAGGCCCCGGACAGGCGCCGGTGAGTGCCCAGCCCAGGCCGAAAATGGCGCCTCCGATCAGGTATTTGCGATATGCCTTATCCTTATTGAGAAACACGATTGGGTTTCCGGCAATATCCTTAATCTTGAATTTTTTAATTGAGTATACAGCGATAACGCCAAGCAGGACTGCAGTACCGATAATGCCGTACATGTGGAAAGACTGGAAACGGAACATTTCCTGTATCCTGTACCAGGAAACCGCTTCAGATTTAGTCATAATGATCCCAAAAAATGTCCCGGCTATTATATATTTGATGAATTTCATATTTTTTGTTTAGAAGATGAACGGCATAAGCAGGAAGGTCATGATGAGGCCTCCTATAAAAAAACCGATTACGGCAATCAGTGATGGTATCTGTAAATTTGAAAGCCCTGATATGGCGTGGCCTGAGGTACAGCCACCGGCATAGCGGGAGCCAAAGCCTACAAGCAGTCCTCCGAAAAGCAGGATAACCAGAGTCTTGAAATCTTTCATGGCCTCAAGCGAGAATAGATCAGATGGGTTCAGGCCACCGTCAAACTTGACGCCTAGTTGTTTAAGGTCCGCTATTGTTGCTGCCGAAAGTTGCAGTGGGGCCGGTTCGTTCAGGAAATTGGTAGCGATAAACCCGCCCAAAACTGAACCTAGCAGGAACATCAGGTTCCAGATCTGATCTTTCCACCTAAAATCGAAAAATTTTACTCTTTTTCCTGCTCCCGCCAAGCTGCACATGGTGCGCAGGTTAGACGAAAAGCCAAACGACTTGCCAAAAAAAAGCAGGATAAGCATGATCATTGCGATCATTGTACCCGAAAAATACCAGGGCCAGGGCTGTTTGATGAAATCAATCATGGTGTTTTAAATGAAATGTAAGTATGGCTATTTTTGTTTTTAATAAAAAAATATATCTGTGTGCTCAAAGAAAAGTGTTTTCTTGGTCACTTCTGCAAAATACAATAGGTTTTGTTTTTTTTCAAGGTTCCCTTCGGATGATAAAAACGAAGGACTTAAAAAATCAGCATGCAAAGCTGCCCCCAATGAGCCACTATTATGTTCTGCTGTCGTCCTTACATCCAATAATATATTATCCCTGTTTTTTTTAAATTCGTTTTAAAGTGATAACCATCAAGGTCATATTCACTTTTTGAAAAAAAACTGCCCAACATCTTTACTGTTTTATCCATTTTTTTCTCGGATCTTATCGGTCCTAATTTTTTTAAACTGCAAAACAGAAAATCCTGCGTGTGCTGCATTGGGCTAATGTGCCTTTTCCCAGTGTAATTTTTTATCATTCGTCATATCCGTATTATTTTATGGTACTGGGACAAACAAATGCTGTAATGGGAATATTTCCATTTTCTTTGATTGCCTTAAAACCTCCAGCTACATCTATCAGTTTGTTGTATCCGCGAGAACGCATAATGGAGTTGAATATTACAGAACGATAACCGCCGGCACAGTGAACGAAGTAGGTTTTGTTCTTATCAATGCGGTTAAAATTCTCGTTAATGTAATCCAGTGGAAGATTAATGGCTTCTTCTACATGTTCGCTCAAAAACTCATTTGCTTTTCTAACATCCAGGATGGTTATCTGTGCTGTTTCCATCATTTCGGCCATTTTTTCTGCAGAAATGGATTTTATCTCGTCGGTTTCTTTACCTGCGTTTTTCCAAGCGGTAAAGCCACCTTCTAAATAACCAACTGCGCCATCAAATCCTACTCTGGATAACCTGGTCAGCACTTCCTCATTTCTGCCTTCATCAGTTACGAGTAAAATAGGCTGGTTGATATCAGGGATTAATGTTCCTACCCATGGCGCAAAGTTTCCATCTATGCCGATATTGATCGAATTTGGGATAAAGCCTTTTACAAAAACCTGAGGATCTCTGGTATCTAAAATGACGGCTCCGGTTTCATTTGCTAGGTGCTCAAAAGCATCTGGATTCAGGGCATGCATGCCTCTTTCCATCACCTTGTCCAAACTATCATAGCCATGAATGTTCATCATCACGTTTTTGGGGAAATAAGCAGGAGGCGGGAGCAGACCATCGGTTACCTCTTTGATAAACTCATCTTTGGACATATCTGCCCGTAAAGCATAATTGTTCTTTTTTTGATTTCCCAAAAGATCTGTTGTTTCTTTGCTCATGTTCTTTCCGCAGGCACTCCCTGCTCCATGAGCAGGATAAATGATAATGTCATCGCTCAAAGGCATGATTTTATTGCGCAGAGAATCAAATAGATATCCTGCAAGCATTTCGCTTGTTAGCTCGCTAACAAGTTTCTGTGCCAGATCGGGCCTGCCGACATCGCCTATAAAAAGTGTATCTCCAGAGAAAAGCGCAGTTTCTTTGCCTTGTTCGTCGCTTACCAAAAAACAGGTGCTCTCCATCGTGTGCCCTGGTGTGTGCAGCACTTTGATCTTTGCGCCACCAAGCTGTAGGATCTCTCCGTCTTCTGCGGCATAAAACTCGAAATCTGGTTTTGCATCTGGCCCATACACAATTTTTGCACCGCTTTCTTTGGCAAGATCCAGGTGCCCGGATACAAAGTCTGCATGGAAATGTGTTTCGAGTACATATTTGATTTTTGCACCGCTCTTTTCGGCACGCTGAAGGTATGGTCTTACCTCACGGAGTGGATCTACTATAGCGGCCTCTCCATTACTTTCGATGTAATAGGCACCCTGTGCCAGACATCCGGTATAAATCTGTTCTATAATCATGATGATCAAATTAATATTTCAAAATTAGCGCTTTACGGTATTGTCATCGGTGACTTTTGTCACACAGCTCAGTTTTTTGTTTTGGATTTTATTTCAGCACAATCTCTTTGAGAATGATGTAGCAACCCATTACGAGTACAAACCATCCAAAGCCTTTCTTCAGCTTTCCTCCATCTATTTTTTTACTGATCATGCCGCCCAAAATAATGCCGGCAATGGCTACTGTGGTAATTTTGGCCAAAAAAAGCCAATCGATGGGGAAATGTCCGAGATCGCCGGTAAATCCAATAAGTGAGTTGAGGGCTATAATGAAAAGTGATGTTCCAACGGCCTCCTTCATGGATAAGCCTACTAGAATAACCAAGGTAGGAATGAGCAGAAAACCACCCCCAGCACCTAAAAATCCAGTTGCCAGGCCGATGGCAATACCATAAAACAATAGTTTTGCGAGCTTAAGCTTTGGCCTTTCTCTTTCCGCAGAAGTTTCATCCTTTGCGCCCCTGATCATTGCAATAGCTGCTGCCACCATAAGGACTGCAAAGAGCGCCATCATCAGCATGTTCTCACTAAGCTCAAAATTTCCGATCTTCAAGATAGTCTTGGGGATGAGGGGTATAATTAGCTTTCGGGTTAAAAAGACAGTTGAGATTGATGCGCTGCCGAACAATAACGCTGTTTTGATATTGACAAGGCCCCGTTTAAAATTTCCAACTGTACCGGCCAAACTGGTAGAACCGACAATAAACAATGAGTAGGAGGTTGCCAGTAGGGGGTTAACACCAAAAAGGTAAACCAATACAGGCATCGTTAATATAGATCCCCCACCGCCGATCAGGCCAAGGGAGATGCCGATCAGGGCAGAGGCAACATAGGCAATGATTTCCATTTTTTGTTATTTTTTTAACAAAATTCGGATTCTCATGCGTTGATGTCGGTGACTTTTGTCACACTGCATGTTTTTTTAAAAAATTATGAAGTGGATTGTAGGTATCCTAGTAGAACATTAAATAAAGGTTTTTTAAGATAGATATGCAATGTAATTCCGGTGCATTTTGATTGCCCCGGCCTGCTCCATTTTTTTGAGCAGCCTGGAGATTACCTCTCTTGAGGTATTCAAATCGGATGCAATCTCGCTATGGGTAAGCTGCAGTTCCTTCGTATTTAAATCGGTAGCTTGTTTTTTTAGGTAGAAAGCCAGCCGCTCATCCATTGCCTTAAAGGCAATGTTGTCGATTACAAAAAGGAGTTCTTCAAAGCGCATGCGGTAGGTTTCGATCACGAAGTAATACCAGGTTTTATAATCTCGCATCAGCTGATCCATCAGTGAGATGGGAATCATTAATACTTTGGTTTGTTCAATGGCTTTGGCCATTACCTGACTGGTTTCCTGTTTGGTAGCACAGATCATGGAAAGGGCGCATGCATTTCCAGGTTGAAGATAGTACATGAAAAATTCCTGCCCGTCTTCTCCCTCCCTGTACAGCTTTACCATTCCCTCTACGATAAGCACCGTCGAGCGCATATTCTGCCCGGTCTGCATCAGCATTTCTCCTCCCTCGAAATCCCTTAGCTTAGCACTTTCTATAAGTTTGCGCTTAAGTGCCGGCTCGAATTGAGGGAAGAGTCGCTCGATATATTCAGATATTATCGCGTGATTCATTTTTGCTATTTTGGATTTTAAATATAGTTATACTAATGTCTCGCACCAAAATTTCTGCCCATGTAATCAAGGATCTTAAACTCTGCGTATAATAATTTTGGCATCTCATGGGGCATTGTGCTGGCCAGTACCGGTTCGATATATTCTTCCGAAGCCTTATCTTTCCATAAGTTTCTTGCTCTCCGGCCAGTTCATTTTCACAGGTAATCCAAGTGGTGATTTTTTTACTGCCTACCGTTAAGGAGCCGTGACCGCTTCGCTGAAGGATCAGGAAGATATAGCCGTTCTGCTTTGGTAGGGAGACAATATGCTTGTTCTTTGCAATATTATAAACCAATCATAAGCTTTATTTTGACAAGAATATAGTTTTTGTAATGCGCATATAGATTTTTTCAAATGTTTTTTAAGGTCGGATCGGCATAGCGATATTCAAGTTAAATTTGCCGCTTGATGCCGGATTTTGCAAATATATTAAAGAAGGTTCTTCTGGTAGTGGTAAGTTCTTTCGGCAGGTTTTATAGTCAATTTATTACTGATTCTCCTGTTGAGTTTCAGCAGGGCTAAAGCACTTTTTATCTGCAGGTTTTGCTGGATATTATCAAGCTCTCCTAAAAGGTATACCGTATCATTGTCAACCTTCACTACGACTTTTTTTCCATTCAGGATTATTCGTTCCTCAAGCGCTTTCACCACCAAGGCTCTTATTTGAGCATTATCCTGGATTTTTTTCCGATGGGTATCCTTCCTTTGAAAATCGATCCTTTTATTTCCGCTGTTGCCCGGCGTATTTCGCTCATGCTTTATCCCCCAAGGTTTTAATTGATCTTCATCGGTATCTGTTTTCATTATCATTTAGTTTTGAAATGTTCTTGAGTTCAGCCTGTTTAAAGTGCATTACATCCATTTAGCTGCAAACTGATAAAATTCAATCTTCATCTCCCTGAACAGCCTTTCCTCATTCAGGAACTGTTCATTCAAACGATAGTTTTCCAACATCAGTGAATCATCTAAAAAACCTGAATTTGCACTGACCTTACCTGAAATGGCATGCAGGTTATCCTTAAGTAAACTTCTGATCTCGCTGATTTGCTCCTTATGGATAATAATCAGGTTTTGAAAGTGCTCTACCTGAATAGAGACCTCTAAACCTGTATTTGCCGATCTGATTTCTTCAAGGCGTTCCTGGAAAATATTTAGTTCTTCACTGTATAATGCAAGTGCCCGTAGTGCATCACTGTGTACATTAGAAATATGCTTAATGCTGATCTGTTTCATGTTGACAATATCGAAACAGATTTAGAAAGGAAGAATGATTTACATCATCAGCGTTTATGATTTAAATGTTTTAGAGCCAGTTTAAATTTTTATTATAAATATAAATTGCCTTTTGCTGTCACACTGAGGGTTAATTAATTGTTTAAAATCAATATGAGTGACGTACAATTGTTTTCTCTTATCCTACGGCGCGGTCTTGCCTCGGCTCACCGCCGCCGAAGGGCTCTTTCTTTTTGGTATCAAAAAGACCAGCGCAGCTAGCTTGAATGCCATTGAAAACATAAAGATCCATGAAAAAACAAAAAAATGCCGGCTGAAAATTTATTCATTTGTG
This sequence comes from Pedobacter kyonggii, assembly GCF_004310665.1. Lineage (GTDB taxonomy): Bacteria > Bacteroidota > Bacteroidia > Sphingobacteriales > Sphingobacteriaceae > Pedobacter > Pedobacter kyonggii. The sequence goes on from NZ_SIXF01000004.1 coordinate 228,888, forward strand.
TTATTGTTTTCAGCTGCATTCATGAGGGCTTCGCCGTTTTCTTTTGAAAGCAGTTGTGCGGCCAGAACAGTGCAGCCCGAAAAATTTGTTAGGCCGGATTTAAATGGAACGGGGGATACGGTGCTATGGCCTAGCATGGTGGAAATGCATAGTGCCGCAAATATCTTATTAGTAAGCAATTGCAAAATAACGTCAATGGTAGCGGAGTCGAAGTGCTTTATTAATGCGCTGAAATGGTCTTTAACTACGCTCTCCACAGGAGTCCTTTGGACAGACTGACATACGAAATAATTTTATTTAATTTTTAAACAGGCTCTTACTTTTTTTTTGATAAAGCCTAATTGCGAATTCATCTCAGGCCCTGGCAGGGTTTTTTGCTTCCCCGCTGCTTAAACTTAAAACAGGTTTGCCAAAGGTATTAACCCGGATCATCTCCAGCGGTGACAGCAATCATGGCTTATCAGCCTCGCAGGACTTAAATTTGATTGAAAGTCAGCAAGGATGAAAACCAAAAAAAAACAGATAATTTGAAAACCCACTCGCAATTACTCCTTGAGCTCTGGCAGGAGGCCAGGACCAGGTTAACCAATCAGTTGACGGAGCTTACCACCGAAGATCTAAAAAAAACATTGTCCCCATCACCAAATTCTGTGGGTTTCTTATTGCGCCACATTGCTGAGGTAGAACTTTTGTTTGCAAAGAATGTATTTAAAGCCCCAGGGATAACCGTACACGCTGCGACCCTGATCGCCAAACATGATACTGGTGAATGGAATAACCTTACCGCATTAAAGGACTTTCTTGGCTATGCTTTTGAAAGCCTAAAAGAAATAATCGAACTTCAGACTGAGGACTATTGGGAACAATCCGTTACGACAGTAGAATTTGGAATAAAAACCAGGGCAGAGGCTTTAGGGCGAATCGCATCACATACTGCCTATCATTCCGGGCAGCTGGCAATGGTGTTAAAATATGGAAAATGAGTTTTATAGCCATGAAATTATTCGGCTTTCTTGTAATATACCGCCTCATAAGGAATGGGTAAATCAATAATCAGCTCCCTGATATGGGGAAATTAAGTGCAAGATTTTTTAAAATCCCTGTGTCATCCAGGCAAATGCTTCAACAGATTTAAATACTGAAAATTAAACAGAAAATATGAACTGGTACCGATTGGGCATAGAAGAAATATTTGAATTATTGGAAACAGGTAAAAAGGGACTAAGTTCAGTTAACGCTGAAGAAAAATTATCCCTTCTTGGGTTAAATGAACTTTCAGCAGGCAAAAAGAACGGTGCCTGGAGAATTTTGCTCGCTCAGTTCAAAGATGTAATGATATTGGTCTTACTTGCGGCAGCTATTATTTCCGGAATTATCGGAGACCTCACCGATACCATTGTTATCCTGGTAATTGTGATCCTCAATGCCCTGATAGGGTTTTTTCAGGAATACCGGGCAGAAAAAGCAATGCTGGCATTAAAGCATATGGCCCTTACTCAGGCCAAGGTGCTAAGGGATGGAAAGCCGGTTTGGCTCCCTGCAACGCTGTTGGTTCCCGGCGACCTTGTGCTGCTGGAGGCGGGCTGTGCTGTTCCGGCAGATGTGCGCATCGTCTCCTCGGTAAACATCAGGGTTGAGGAGGCCGCCCTGACCGGCGAATCCGATGCTGTGGACAAGGTCAGCCATCCTTTGATTCAGGATGGATTGGCCTTGGGTGATCAGATTAATATGGCATTCAAAGGGACTTTTGTTGCATACGGCCGCGCAAAGGCTGTGGTGGTTGCAACCGGCATGGAAACTGAACTTGGCCGTATCGCAGCCATGCTGCAGCAAGACGAACCCCCAACTCCCTTACAGCAGCGAATGGCCGCTTTCGGCAAAAAACTCTCTCTGCTGGTGTTGTTTTTATGCGTAGCCTTCTTTCTTGCTGGATGGTTCAGGGGTGAAAATACCGTTAAGATGGTACTCACCAGTATCTCCCTCGCTGTTGCTGCTATTCCTGAGGCATTGCCTGCGGTGATCACTATTTCTCTCGCTCTCGCTGCAAAAAGAATGATACGATTTAACTGTCTTATCAAAAAATTACCGGCCGTAGAGACCCTGGGCGCCGTTAGCTTTATCTGCACAGACAAAACCGGTACGCTCACCAAAAATAAAATGTATGTAGAGGAGATTTTTATAAACGGGCAGTCTTATCCTCCTGGTGCCCTGCCCGCTATCAGGGAGAACGACAATATCGGTTTATTGTTACAAGCATTTGCGCTCAACAATGATGCCCTGTTGGCTGATGATAATAGTATTATAGGCGATAGTACAGAAGTTGCCTTAATGGCGGTAGCAACAGGGTATAATATCAAAGGCAGCATTTGGCCACGCTTAGCGGAAATCGCTTTTGATGCGGACCGTAAACTGATGACCACCTTTCATCATGATGGTGAAAGAATTGTTTCTTTCACCAAAGGTGCGCCTGATGTTTTATTGCCGCTATGTAGAGGTATCGATCAGTTAAGGTTGCAGGAGCAGGTCGATCTTATGGCAAGAAAGGGTGACCGTATCATGGGATTTGCTTACCGTTACTGGAATGCATTGCCCGAAAAGCCCGGTAGTGCGGTACATGAAAGAGACCTGCATTTTTTAGGTTTGACAGGTATTATAGATCCGCCGCGGGAGGAGGTATTTGAAGCGGTAAGGGAATGTAAGGCTGCAGGTATCGTGCCGATCATGATCACTGGTGACCATCCGCTTACAGCAAGTACCATTGCTGAGCGCATCGGTATTCTCGATTCCAGTAAGGATATTACCATTACCGGTCAGCAGCTCTCGGCAATGAACAATGAACAGTTGCTTGAAAAAATAGAAACGATCAAGGTTTATGCACGGGTTTCCCCCGAACAAAAATTAAGGATAGTAAAAACCCTTCAGCAAAAAGGACATTATGTAGCAATGACGGGCGATGGGGTAAATGATGCCCCTTCTTTGAAAAGAGCAAACATAGGTATCGCTATGGGCATTACAGGTACCGATGTCTCTAAAGAGGCAGCCCATATGATCTTGCTGGACGATAACTTTTCAACAATCATCAAGGCCATACGTGAGGGCAGGAAAATTTATGACAACATTCTTAAGTTTATCAAATACCTGATGACCACAAACTCTAGCGAGCTATTGGTTCTGTTATTAGGCCCCCTTTTGGGCATGCCCATTGCCTTGTTGCCCATACATATTCTATGGATAAATCTGGTCTCAGATGGTTTGCCCGCAGTTTCGCTTTCTTTTGAAAAAGCTGAAAAAAATATTATGAAAAGACCGCCCAGGCCTGCCCAGGAAAGTGTTTTTGGCAATGGGAGAGGTTTGCACATGATATGGGTTGGAGTACTTATGGCCGCCATCTCCTTAGCAGCACAACGATGGGCGATAAGTCAGGGCCTTCATTGGCAAACAATCGTATTCAACGTTTTATGCCTGAGCCAGATGGGACACGTACTTGCCATCCGCTCAGAATATCAATCCTTCTTTAAGATAGGTTTTTTTTTCGAATAAACCCCTTATATCATCAGTAGTGGCCGTTTTACTCTTTCAGTTCCTTATAACCTATTTACCATTTCTGCAGACCGTTTTTCATACCCAGTCGCTAAGCCTGATGGAATTTTTAACTGTCGGGGTGTTGTCCACTGTCGTTTTTCTCGCAGTGGAGATCGAAAAGGCTGTAAAAAACAGATGAAACCGTGTTGTGCCTGGATGTCATGAGCTCTCCAAGAGTAAGCTGTAATCTGGTGGACTTTTTCACTCCTGGGCGGAACACCATGACCCGCACCCTTGTTGAATATGAGCCCGGTCATGCGCGCTTGAGACCTTAGCCCACGGAGCTGAACCAAACATACTCCCCAAGATCATTATCAGGAATGATATTGCTCATTTCTTTAATACTCCGATGCAGGTAGTTTTACTCGTAAAAAAAGTAAATTAATATAATCCCAATGAAAGATATTCTTTTTCTCACTGATCTCAGCAAAGATGATACACATATTTACACCATGGCGGTAAATATGTGCAGCCAGACCGGCTGCAATTTACAGGTATTAAACCTATACAATGGCGTACCTTATGTTCCCTCACTTGATGCCGGATCTTATCAAGCCAAATGGTATAGCGATGCGTATGATGATCACCGAGAGGCCTTTAAAGAGTTGATTGAAAAAATCGAACAGGTTTCCGCATCGCTACCGGGAAACGCCCGCCGTCCTCAAATCAGTTCGGTGTTAACTGAAGGGGATCTTGGAATTCTGGTAGAAGAATACACCATCGGTAAAGATATTGCTCTTGTGATGATGGGAGCAGGGCAGTCCGGAGTACTTTCGCACATTCTCTTTGGGGATGCAGTGCGTGCAGTTATTCAAGCTTCAAGCGTTCCGGTGCTGATTCTAAACCCGGGTAGCCAGAGCATAAAAGTAAATACGAAAGTTATATTCGCAACCGATTTTAATGAGAATGATCTTGCTGCCTGCAGTTATCTTTCCTTTCTTGGGGAACGGCTTGGATTTTCCATAGAAGTTGTACACGTGAAAAGCGAGCGCGGCATCCACCCTGAAGAAATAGCGCGTGAACAAAGGTTTGTTGATGAGATGAAGCTTTTGGGTAAAAAAAACCTGACCTACAGGCATTTAATGGGGGGTAAGATATTTGGTATGCTGGAGCAATGGAGCGAAATTCTAGAAGCGGGCTGGATTGCCCTTTCCGAGCACCATAGACCTATATTTGTTTCCATTTTTAAAAAGAATACTTTAAAGACCGCCATCTCAGCACAAAAAAAGCCGCTATTGATTTTTCCGGAAAAATTTCAAAAAGATGAACATTTCTTTTAAACAGTAAATGACTGTTTAAAATTACGCTTTTTTATTTTGGGCATTGTCAAAGGCTTGTGCTAAAAGAAGGCTAATATGTTCCGTTTTTTATCGTAAAGTATCATTACCAGGCATGACAGCGGTCATTACTTTTCATTTTTGCGGAGTCTATCTTTAATTAAAAATATAAAAACAATGAAAAGAATTACTGCTGTTTTTGATGGTTTGGACTTTGCAAGATCGACTATGGACTTCGCTATCGGGTACTGTAAGAAATCGGACGCACATCTGGTGGGTATTTTTCCGGAATCTTTTCTTTATCACGAGTATGATTTTGCTGAGCTGCTTGGAAAAAACGGCATTTCTGCTGTAAAGATCAGACATGCCGTTGCTAAGGAGGCCGAAAAAAGGGCCAGGTCACGAAAGCTGTTTGCCGATGGATGCAAAAAGGCAAAGATAAGTTATTCCATTAGCCACCCCGAGGGTATTACTATTGATGAGGTGCTAAAGGAAAGTACTTTCGCCGATCTGATCCTCATCGCTAAAGGCGAAAGGTTCAGCACCATAGGGACACAGTTGCCCTCAACTTTTACCAGACAATTGCTTTCAGATTCCAGGTGCCCCGTACTCCTCCTTAATGAACGCACCGAAAGTCCCAGCCACGTTGTACTTCTCTACGACGGCAAACCCGGGTCGGTATATGCCATCAAATTGTTTTTTTCGCTTTTCGACGCAGAGGAGGATACATCCACAGAAGTTCTGTATGTTACAAGTTCCGATTCGAAGTCGGAAATTCCAGATTTTGAAAAAATAAAAGCCCTGGTGGAATGCCATCGCCCGGGTGCAATCTATACCTGCATATCCGGGCCCGAGAAGCAGTCAGCCATTGATTACGTGCAGGGACTTGGGCCGGGGGCGTTGACTGTGGCCGGCGCGTATGGCAGGGGAAGTACATCCCGTTGGTTTATTCCAAGTATAGCAGACGGTCTGATTACCCAATGCAAATGTTCGCTGCTGGTTGCGCACAACCGTTAAAGGGAGATGATGCCTCAATGATTCGGAAGATCTGCCACATGGTAAGACACTTTAATATGAAAAACTCAGGATACTTATTTTTTACCGGGGCTGAAAAAGGCTGAGTACGCACTTTTAATGCTTCCATGCAATTGCTCTTTTCCTCCATGTCCGAAATCTCCTCAAAAAGTCCCCATGTAATCACGCGTTGCCAATTGAAAATGTTTGTGATCTGGTGAACCTGAAAGCATACCTCAGGGGTTTTTGTACATGATGGAAATCTTTTTTACATCTACATTATGTGTAAGATTTTCTCTCCATCTAAATAATAGTTTATCGGAACAATATACGGAACGCCGTCATTACTGCATGCAATTCTGCCCGTAATCTGACTGCTCAAAAGGTTTTCGATCTGTCGATCGTTTAGTTCTCCTAACATCGTGTTTTGACTTTCTAGGTAAATAACATCTTCTCAATAAGGTTTTCAGTATACAGCCAACATTATTCATGTTTGGCAAAAACCAATAAAGGCACCTTTGCATAGAATGAATACTGTTCTGCATTGGAGGGAAACAGGAGTTTGTCAAATCCAGAGCGGTCGTGATGAGAGAAAAGTGCAAGAATGGAGTTATGCCCTTTGTTTATGGTCTGATGGATATCTGCTATTACCGACCTTTCTATGTTGCGTTTAACCGGGATGAATGTTATTGGATAACTATATTTTTCTCTCATCCTTAACTCAAGCTCTTCAGGGTTGCTCATGCCTTCAAACGGTAGACTCATATACATCATCTGGATTTCTGCACCAAGGGGAGATGCAAAATCAACCAAATGTGGAAGCTCACGCTCAATATTCTGAAGGTCTGTTGCATAGATGATATTTTTTATCTTCCTGTGGCGGTATTTACTGGGCACTACGATCACCGGGATTTTGGAACTGGCCAATAGTCTGCTGGTATGGGTTCCGAAAAGTTTTTTTACCATGCCTGCTCCGCGGGTAGCAATCAGAATATACTCGAATTTCTCTGCCTGGGCATAATCAATTAAGGCATCAACCACCTCCGTTGAATTAAGCACCACAGATTTGAACCTGAAAGGTTCGAGATCGATGGAACGGCAGATTGCAGAAACAAAGGCGCTGAGTTCTCCGGTGAGCTTATCCATGCTCTTTTTTAAAAACTTGCTGTAAGCCTCCTGTGTCCAGCTAAAAGGTTTGGGTATATGATTTACCTGCACCACACTTAAGGCACAGCCTTTAAGTTTGGCCAATCGCAGTGCCATGCGTACAGCTGATTTTGAATTATCAGATAAATCGGTGGTTACCATAATTTTTTTCATCTTTTTCCCCTGGTTTTTAACGCAGCTTTTTTCTCTTCTCTAAAGCTATCCCAGATCACTATCAATTTCAGTAGTTTATCCCTATATTTTTATGATTTTTATCACCTCTGGCAATGATCTTGATCTGAAGGCTTAAAAGAGATGATGTTTTGCAGTAGATAAGATAATGGGTTTTTCATCGGATTATAGGATGGGCATCCTTTTAATTGCCGTTGTTGAAAAATGCCCACAGGCAGCATAATAACCGGTGAGCAAACTCATAGCAGATAATGACGGGTATCAATTAAACCCTGTTTAAGACAGGTTAACTTTATAAAAAAAAGTTATGTCAGTTACAGAAAATTTAAACAAAAAAGAGATAAGCTCCATGGTACAGGATTTTTGGGATCCTGAATTCTTTGATGAGCCTAATGAGCCAAAGAAGGCCGTAAATGTTATAGAAAGGGATACCAAATTCAAAATTGAGGTGCTCGCGCCCGGGTTTCGAAAAAAAGATTTCTCTGTAAAGGTTGAAGATGGAGTACTCAATATCCTTGCCGAGCATGAAACGGGCAATGAGGAAAATTATTTGAGAAGAGAATTCTCACGCACTTCGTTCTGCGGGGCGTTCAGCCTTCCTGAAAATGTTTCTCCAGAACATATAAGCGCCAAATACAGGGATGGTATTCTCTCGTTGACACTTAGAAAGACTGGTAAGCTCTCTTCGGAAAAAAAGCAGGTGAAGATTTCCTGAACAGACGATGAATTTAAGCCGGGTTTTAGGATAGGGTAATCCCTTGACGCCGGCTTATATTTAATCATTCACATCATTGAAGCGCATGAGTGAAATCATCGAGGAAACAAATTGTTTTTTTGATTTTGGCATTAAAATGTAAAACATGGAAAAGCCGATTAATTCTTTTACCGAACGTAAATCCTTTGAAGAACTGCTGCTGGCAGAAGTCAAAATCTTAAAAAGTATGGCCAGTCATTTTGTCAATGAGAAAGACGAAATGGAGGATCTGGTTCAGGATACCCTGCTCAAGGCATTGCGTTTCTATGAGAAGTTTAGTATGGACACCGATATTCGCAAATGGCTGTATACCATCATGAGGAACACCTTTATTAACAGGGTCAACAGAACTTCAAGAGTGATGGAACACCATACGCAGATTGAAATAGCCTCCAGAAATAGCTGTTCGGTAAGCACTGTCTTCTCAAAATTGATCTCCGATGATGTTCATCGGGTGATCAACAGTTTTCCTTATCCCATCAGGCAGGCGATAACGATGTATAATGAAGGTTATAAATACCGTGAAATTTCCCAGGCAACTGCCCAGCCCATCGGAACGGTAAAAACCAGGATCAGAACCGCACGCCTGGTTCTTGGAAAGAAATTTTCCCCCACCGCCCATTGAATTTGTAGACCCGCGGATTTTGATTCCCTGTCCTTTCATCTCCCTGATGAGTATCATCCGCTTCACTGAGCAGGGTTCTTGAAGGCTTGGGATGTAATTGCGCTCTTTGGTTATTCAAACTAAATAGTACACTTTATATTAAAAGTTATGAAAACAGACAATTAGATTCAAAAAGATGTTCTCGGTGAACTCAAGTGAGAACCTCTGTTAATTCAGCCGAAATTGGTGTTTCGGTGAAAGATGGTATCGTGACATTATCAGGGGGAGGTAGATTGCTATTCTAAAAAAATTGCTGCAGCAAAAAGGATTTCCGGTGTTAAGGCAATAGCTGAAGATATTTAGGCCGGTTTGGCCTAGATTTATCGTGGAACCGAAGATCAGTTGTGCATGTTTCTTAATTTATCGATCTGTTCTATATGGATGACACTATCGGTAATGCGGATGAGCCGTTCATCCTTGAACTCGCCAAGCATTCTGATCATGGACTCTTTGGCAACCCCTGCAATAGCGGCCAGATTTTCCCTTGTCAGGTCAATTTCAAAGGTTTGCTGCTGTTGAGGATTGTATTTTTCGTAAAGGGTGACGAGTGTATCTGCAACCTTTTTGCGGAGGGAGTTATATGCCGTAGCCAGTAAGTGTTCTTCACGTTCAATCAGATTTTTTGCAAGAACGGAAATGAATTTTTTCATCACCTGTGGGTTACTGCCCATCAGTTGCTCAAACTCCGCACGGGGAATCACAGCAAGCTCGGTATCTTCTAAAGCCTCCGCAGATTCGCGGTAATTTCTGCCTTCAAGCAAAGGCAGATATCCAAAAAAATCGCCTTGGTTATAAAGCCCCATGATGAGTTCTTTTCCTTCCTGGTTTCGTTTGTAAGTCTTGACTTTTCCTTTGCTCAGGTAAAATAACTTGGAAGGGAGGTTTCCTTCAGTATAAATAATCTGTTTTTTCTTGTACTGGTTCTGGCTGCGGTTTTCTTTGAGTAAATCAAGATGGTCTTTTCCATCGTTAAGCATGATAAGCCTGTCCATGCCGTTTATCCCCGGGGCAATTTCTTCCTTTAGGGAAGCCGCTTTGCGCAACCGCCCGTCTATGGCATTGATTACATCGGTCCCGTCGAAAGGTTTTATGATATAATCATCTGCGCCCATTTCCATGCCCTTTCTCACCTCAGTACGTTCAGACTTGGCTGTAAGGAAGATAAAGGGGATGTTGGCAGTTGCCTGGTTTTTTTGAAGCATAAGCAGCACACCATAGCCATCCAGAACGGGCATCATGATATCGCAAAGTACCAGGTCCGGCCGTTGCTGAAGGGCGATTTCTACACCTTGCTTTCCGTTTTCGGCCTGATCGACTTTATAGTTGGCCAGCTCAAGGATCTCTGAAAGGTTCTCCCTGATGTCCCGGTTGTCCTCGATAACTAAAATCCGTTTCATAATTCAGTTTGTTTTGTTTTTACAAATTCAATAGTAAATTCCGTTCCCGATCCAAGTTCACTTTTACAGGAAATTTTTCCGCCCATTAACCCCACATATCTGGAGACAATATGCAGGCCCAGTCCTGTTCCCTGGATATTGTTGGCATTGCTTGCACGAAAAAACCTTTCAAAGAGATGATGCATATCCTGCGTAGGAATGCCCAATCCTTTGTCACTGATTTTTATCGTTACCTGATTTTGGTCAACTGAACTGCATATATGAATGTGGCTGTTTTCAGGGGAAAACTTGATGGCATTGGAAAGCAGATTGATGATAATGTGCTTGAGCATGACCTGATCTAAATACACGCGGGTTTCTCCCTGATGAGAAAACTGGATAATATGACCTTTCTTTTTCAGTGTTTCTATTTCTGTAATAACGTTTTTGATATGATCCGTTAGCTCAAAAGTGCTGTAATGCGGTTCGGCTTTGTTTTCCTCAATTTTCTCAAGGGATAGGAAATCGTTTAATATATCGGTTAAAGACTGTACTGTAGCGGCTATCCGGTTCACGTGGCTTTGCCGCTTTTCCTGCTGATTTTCTGTGGTATATTTTGATATCAGATAGGCAGAAGAGAGTATAGTACTCAAAGGGGTCCGGAATTCATGGGAGGCCATTGAGACAAACCTCGACTTGAACTCACTCATCTCTCTTTCCTTTTTCAGGCTCTGGAGAATTTTTTCCTCAACTTTCTTCCGTTCAGAAATGTTCATCGCAATCCCCAGATAGCCTTCGGTATCCCCGGTTGGTGTATGCATCGCTGTAATGGTAAGTGATGCCGGAAAACGGCTTCCGTCCTTTCTCAGGCATTCAATTTCCCGTTCATTCGCCAATCCGAGATCAGTTTTTATTTTTAGTGCCTCAAAGTTGGCAGCAACAGTTAACTTAAGTGATTTTTTAAGTTCGACCGCGCTTTGCTTAAGTGTTTCAGCAGGATGAAAAACTGAGGGGCTAAGCTTATCGATGATTTCTTCGGCAACATAGCCCAGCTCTCGTTCGGCAGCAGGATTGAACATCTTTATCGTTCCGCCCGAATCGGTAACATATAGGATAACCTCTGCATGACCCCAAATACTCCGCAAAAAAGTGTTTGCCCTATTGAGCTCTACATCCTTTAGCTCGGTTTCGGTGATAAGCTCTGCCAATTGTTTTATCGTGCTTGTCAGTGAGCGTGTCCTGCTTAAAACCTTGGCCTCCAGCTGCTCGTTTAAGACTTTAAGCTCCAGCTCCGCTTTTTTTCTTGCCGAGATATCACTTATAAAACCGATGACAAATTTTCCCTGATCTGTTTGATAACTGCTCAGGCTAACCTCTACAGGAAATTCCGTTCCATCTTTTCTAAGTCCAAAAAGATCAAGTCCCAGCCCCATCGGCCGCGACCGCGGGTGTTTGATATAGCCATTAACATGCTGCTGGTGTTTATCTGCAAACCTGCTTGGAATAAGATCTTCAATCGGCTTTCCGCTAAGTTCCAACGGGCTATAACCAAATTGTTTTTCTAAAAATGGATTGGTTATCACAATTTGGCCCCTGTCATCAGCAACGATAATACCCATAGAGGCATTATCAAACAAGGGATCGAAACCAATTCCCGTGGTTTTGTTCATCTTTTGGTTGAAAGACATATTAGCCTACTTCATAAATATACAACAATTAATCATCGGTATTTTCCTGAGGTGTACATTGCCCGCTCATGAGCAGCTTTTATTCAACTGAGGAGTACAGATAGCTAAAATTGTATCTTTTTTTACACTTATTAATGACCGGTGTCATATGGGGCAATGATGGTAGTCACATTATTTTTAAAAGGAATTTGATTTAATCAGACTACTACTAGCTCTTTGTTTGTTTTTCCCGGCACGGATGAAGCAATGATTTTATCGGCTTCGAAATTGCAAGGGCTGGATCAAGCTAGCGGGTTTAAAACTGTTCCGATACTCCTGCACCTGGCTACTGCTGGCATGCAGGCTTCCAAAGCTCGGGTAAGACCAGTATGGCTCCGTGGTGCTTTTTAATAATTGCACGGCATTGAGAAGAATGGAAAATCTCATGAAGCAACCCATGGGTCCTGTTGACAAGGAGTAAAAGATTATCTTTCGATGGAGGAAACATCCGGTTGATTTCACTGGCGATGGCATTGGATTTTAGAAGATGAAAGGGGATATCGCTGAATTTATCTTTCTGCAAAACGCGCTGAAAAGATGTTATACGGTCCTCTTCATCAAAATCAGCAACTAGCCCGCGGCTTTCCATTACGTAACTGAGTGAAAGGCTGGCCTTGAACGCTTTGCGGATCTTCTCAATGGATTCAAGCAGAGCGATGTCCTTTTCATTGAGGTCGGAAGCGAAGTTTATCCTGCACTTATCTGGAAGGAATTCACTGGAAGATAATATAAGCAGTGGGCAATCGCTGTTTCGCATGGCAATATGGATATGGTTTGCAAAAAGAAAATTACTTTTATGCCTTTTGTGCCTGCCCATCACCGCCAGTATTAGTTTTTCGCCCTGCTGAATGTCGTAAAGTACCTCAGATATCGGGCCTATGGTGTTTATCGTGTGAATTCTGATGTACTGTTGACGAGTTTTCATTTGTTTTAAAAGCCTTTCCTTTTCTTTTTCAAGCGAAATTTTAGCCTTCTCCTCCATTTCCTTATAGTCCATTTTTAAAGGTTCAGCGAGAATAATCTGGGGCAGGTGATAGCTGTGCAGCAGCAGGAGCTCAGCCCCGAAATGTTCAGCAATGCCTAGAGCGGTTTGAGCTGCATTTTTAGCGGCCCTGGAAAAATCGGTCATGACCAGTATTGTTTTCATCTTGCTAAGCTAGGGGGCGAAATTTGATTTATTGATGATAATGGTCATCTCCGGTAATAATCCTGTCCATTGACTTTTGTTGATTTATTTTCAGTATCATCGGTACCGCTGATTTCCCTCACCTGCTTCCAGCCTTGGTTTTATCAGATTTATATCTTCAAAATAGATCTGGTTATGAGGTATAAAATATTGATTGCGACAGATTTTTCCAGGGCAGCAGCTTCTGCTGCAGATTATGCCCTACGGATGGGCTGCTCATGCGGAATGAACCTGGCCATAGTACACATCTACTCCGTCGCTTTACCAATGGTAGCAGACGGGACTATGATTTCGCAGGACAGCTTATATGACCTTGCCGAAAAGGATTCATTGGGGAGATTGTCTGCACTCGCGGCAAAACTTAACCTGGAGGCAAACCAGTTGTGCGCTGATGGCTTCAAGCCGTCCATCGAGGTTTTCTCAACAATCGGTGTTCCTGCCGCCGGGATAAAATCCTTTTTCAACCAGAAGGATATGGGTATGATTGTTATGGGCATCAAGCCTGAGGAAAGATATTTGGGAACTTTGCCCGGAAGTACGATCCGTAAGCTGATCAAATGGGCCAGTGTGCCTGTGCTGCTTGTTCCCATGGATTTTCCCCCTGTACCACTCCGGCAGATTGTTTTCGCTACTGACTTTGGGGATAGTGAAATCACAGCGCTCAATTTTTTAGCTGAAATTGCATCTGCTTATCATTCAGATCTGCTTATTTTTCATAACAGGCTATCCGCTGAGAAGGGACGAAAGTTTTTGCAGAAAGAGAAAAAATTTCTGGACAAGGTAGCCCAGGCAATTGATTACCCTAAGATTTTTTATAGGCACAAACAAAAGGATACCCTTGAGGAGGCGCTGGAGGTTTTGGAAAAAAACAGTGAAGCGGATATGCTGGCAATGGTACACAAAAAGCACAGTATGATAGGAGAGCTCTTCGGGGGAGATAAAACCTTAAGAATGATTTCCAGAACCAGGCTACCCCTAATGATCTTTCCCCAGGGTTTCGCTACTAGCCTCTATCCCGCAAGGTTAGACGAAAAGTTGCATAATTAAACTTTCCGGGAATTTTAATCAATTACCGGCAAATGCTTTCTTGTCGGCTGATCAGGGATGACAGAGTTTTTTTGCAGTGATAGGTTGCGAGGTATCGTCTTTGCGAGAAGGCTTTTTCAGCAGACGAAGCAATCTTTATAGCACGATCTTTTAATAGCAGGAAAGATGCTGAAATAAATTTACTGCGTAGCTTTCCGCTGCGCTACAGGTCAGCATGACGATCGCTTTAGGAAAAGAGGTTACAAACACAAATCTATCTTAACAAAGATGTGTGTCCACACGATAGGATTTTTATCCAGAGGCTCAAGATGACAATCATCATACTCCTTTATAGATCACGGAAACGCCTGAGCTCCACGCAAAGACCTTTGAGGTCAATCGAGGCACAGGCGATGCAGGAGTCTGCAGCCCCGTAATAAATGTAGAGTCTTCCCGAAAATACCGCTGCGCCTGAAGGGAAACAGACATCGTTGACCTCGCCATCACGTTCCCAGTTCTTTTCAGGATAAAACAGCGGATAGGGCAGACGGGAGATTTCCCGCTCGGGGTTGTCAAGCTCGAGCAGTGCAGCGCAGGCGCTATATCGATAGCCATCGGGCGTATCACATACCCCATGATAGATCACCAGCCAGCCCCATTCGGTCTCGATCGGTGGGCATCCGCCACCAATATAGCTTACCTCGTGAGCGAACTTCGGACGCAGCAGGATATGCGTTTGAAAGTGTTTCAGGTTATCTTCCCAAAAAGGCTTATCAAAATCCGACAGATTATCCCCACTGGCCAGCTGTATATCCGGTTTTATCCTGTGCATGAGATATAGTTTGCCATTTATCCTTCTTGGAAAGAAAACCAGGTCTTTATCCCAGACCAGAAGAGGCTTGTTGTCCTTGGCAAGGGTCTTGTCATGAGCATACCTGGCATATTTTGGATTCAATACCCCTGATTGTTCCGCAAGCATTCTGAAAGCTGGAAAAACAATTTTGGGGACAATAACGCCATAACGTTCAAAAGTCTCCAGGTCTGAAGATACCGCAACTGCACCAAGTGCATTCATTCCGTCAAAAGCGGTATAACTTAAAAGATATGTGTCATCAATTTTTACCAGCCTGGGATCTTCTATTCCCGCACTTTCTTCTTCGCCTAAAGGAATTAGAAGTGGTGTTTTATCTCTTTGGATGATTTCGAGCGGGCCTTTAAATATACATTTGCCAATCGTTGAGATGCCGGATGCATTAACGGCCCGGTACAGCATCACGATGTTTTCTCCTTCCTGAAGAACTGCAGGGTTAAGTACCGCCCTGGATTCAAAGGGCTTATCTGTAGGGTAGAGCAGAACCCCTTCCTTTTGGATTTCGATCATCGTTTTTCAGATATGGGAATGATGACGAGTGGTTTGCTCGAATTCCGCATCACCTCTTCTGCTACGCTTCCCATCAAAAGATGAGAAAGCCCTTTTCTGCCGTGGGTACCCAAAACAATCATGTCTGCATTCCAGGAGCGGGAAAGTTCGATAATGACCGATGCAGGCCTTCCCCGCTCGATAAAAGTACTCACCGGAATGTTGTAGCCAATGAGATAACACTGGTTGAGCAGCTCCTTATGCTCATAACGCGGACGGAAGCCTACGCGGAAGAACTTGCCGATAAAAGCAGAGAGCTGGCCGGTAGCCTCAAAAAAGTCTGCAATCGAATGCTTAAAAGAAGTTATCAGGTTTTTACTCTTTTTTGGTTTATTCATCTCTCTATACAGGCTATAACCATATTCATAAAGATATCCTGGCGGGGATGCCCGCCCAATGAGCACAATCAGGGGGAGTACTGATCAAAATCACCTCTAATGGCTCGGGCAACAATATTTTTAATTTTCTCGTCTTCCTAAAAAAGTAATCTGTGTGATAAAGGGATCAGCGCTTATTTTTTCTTTCCTGGATGTCTTAAATCATTGTTTTGACCAATCCGGATCATCTTCCTGCATGCTCTTCAGGTATTAACTTTGGAAAAGCCCTGCAAGATAGTCAATCAAGCAATGGAAAATAACTTAACCATCGCAGCTGAACTTAAATGCGGTTTTCACCGAAGCTAAAACAATAAGAAAAAATGAAAAAAATCCTTGTTCCGACCGATTTTTCGGCCCCCGCTGAAAATGCGGCAAAATATGCCATTTCCATGGCGAAGGTGTTAGATGCACGGGTAACTATCGTCAATGCTTTTGTCCTTCCCGTACCTGTTTCTGAAAACGGTTTATGGCCGGTTATAGATACTGCTGATCTTGAAGGGAATATCGGAGGTGAACTCGACCTCATGGTCAAAAAACTACTCGATGACTCCTGCTCAGATGACCCGGGCAGCTGTCCTACGATAGATTACCGTTGCGCTGAAGGCCCGGTAATTTCTGTCATAAAGCAGATTTCCGGACAGATTGATACTGACCTTATCTTAATGGGGCTGTCTGGAGCGGGCGGACTTGTGAACTTCATCTTGGGCAGTAACAGTATGGCCATCATAGAAAAAGGTGATCGCCCCGTACTTCTTATTCCTTTCGGTGCCCGATACCACGGGATAAAGAAAATAGTCTATGCCGGCTCACTCACGCCGCAAGATATAAAGCCATTGGAATACCTCTGTAAGCTTGCATTATGGTTTAAAGCTGAAGTCTGCGTGCTGCATATCATTGAAATGAGAAAGGACCTCAACACTGATATACAATCTATCGGTGAGGATTTTATCGACCAGATAAGAATACTTACAGGTTACAATAAAATCTGCTATGAACCGGTCTGGAACAGCAATATCGATCAGGGGCTCGAATGGATAGCCGAACAGGAAGATATTGACATTGTCTCGATGCTTCATAGGAAGCATAATCTACTCGATAAAATATTCAGCGGAAGCAGAACCAAACGTTTTGCCAGATATACCACCACACCCTTATTGGTATTTCCTCCGGGTTATATTGAAAAAGAAGCGTGATAAAATTAAAATCAACCTTTTCTTTCTGCAGCTTAAAATATTCTTTGAAAACCTGATAGGGATTATTCATAATAACAACGGCAGACAGTTGATGATTTCTACAACTGCCTGCCGCTTTTTTATAAGTGCTATTCACCCCAAAGCCAACCAGCGATTTCGGGCATATCTTTTCCGTATCTTTGTACGTAATGCTTATGCTCAAGGAGTTTATCCTGAAGCTGTTGCTTAAGGTAATCGCCTTTGCTTCCGAGATTTCCCAACCTGTCAATTACCTCGATGACCAGATGGAAGCGGTCAATCTTGTTCTGTACCCTGAGATCAAAGGGGGTTGTTATGGTACCCTCTTCAATGTAGCCCCTAACGTGTAGGTTCCTGTTTGCCCTTTTGTAACTCAGGCGGTGTACCAGCCATGGATAACCGTGAAAGTTGAATATAATGTGTTTATCTAAGGTAAATATGGAATCATAGTCAGCATCGCTAAGTCCGTGCGGATGCTCAAGCTCAGACTGCATTTTCATCAAATCTACTACATTTACCACTCGGACCTTCAATTCCGGAAAGTGTTTTCTAAGAATGGATACTGCTGCAAGCAGCTCCAGTGTTACCGTATCCCCGCAACTCGCCATTACAATATCGGGGCCTGATTGCTGATCATTGCTGGCCCACTGCCATATACCAATGCCTTGTGCACAATGTATTTCTGCCTCCTTTATTCCCAGCCACTGGGGCAGGGGATGCTTACCCGCAACAACGACATTTACGTAGTTTTTGCTGCCAAGGCAATGGTGCATTACACTCAGCAGGCAGTTTGCATCAGGTGGAAGATACAGTCTCACTACGTCTGCTTTCTTACTGGCCACATGGTCCAAAAATCCGGGGTCCTGGTGGGTAAAGCCGTTGTGGTCCTGCTGCCATACATGCGAGGCCAGAAGGTAATTTAGTGAGGCGATATCTCTTCGCCACGGAAGTTCCCGGGTTACCTTCAGCCATTTGGCGTGCTGGCTGAACATCGAATCCACAATCCTGATAAAGGCTTCATAACTGTTGAACATGCCATGCCTGCCCGTGAGCAAATATCCTTCAAGCCAGCCCTGGCACTGGTGCTCACTGAGCTGGGCATCCAGAATGCGCCCGGAAGGGGAGAGAAATTCATCCTCCTCCATAACCTGTGCATCCCACTGGCGGTCGCTTACCTCGAATACCGCACCCAATAGATTTGATAAGGTCTCATCAGGGCCGAATATCCTGAAATTCTTTCCATTAAGTTTGATAACGCCTGATAAATAATTGCCCAATGTTACAGTACCCTGTCCCTGAACGCTGCCCGGGGAAGAGATTTGCAATGCAAAATTCCTAAAATCCGGTAACCTGATTTCCCTGAGCAGCAGCCCTCCGTTGGCATGGGGATTGGCACCCATGCGTTTATCGCCTGTTGGACAGAGTTCTGCCAGTTCAGAAATAAGCCTTCCGTTTTGATCAAAAAGTTCTTCCGCACGGTAGCTTTTCATCCACTGTTCTAAAAGTTCTACATTGCTGGCGTGTGCCTGGTCAACGGGTATGGGGACCTGATGGGAGCGGAAAGTCCCCTCGTTTTTTAATCCCCCTACTGATTTTGGTCCCGTCCATCCTTTTGGCGAGCGAAGGATGATCATTGGCCACAAAGGCCTTTTATCATCTCCTTTTTCTCTGGCATTTTTCTGAAATGTCCTGATCTCGTTGATGGCCTGTTCCATAGCCAATGCCATTTTGCGGTGCATATCCCCAGCTTCAAATCCTTCAACAAAATAGGGTTTCCATCCACAACCGCGGAAGAACTGTTCGAGCTCTTCATGCGGAATGCGTGCAAGTAGGGTTGGATTGCTGATCTTATAACCGTTTAAATGCAGGATGGGCAATACCGCTCCGTCACTTTTCGCATTAAGAAACTTATTGGAATGCCAGGCTGTTGCCAGCGGCCCGGTCTCCGCTTCTCCATCCCCGACAACACATGCGGCGATTAGGTCCGGATTATCGAAAACTGCTCCGAAGGCATGGCTCAGTGAATAGCCAAGCTCTCCGCCCTCGTGTATTGATCCCGGCGTACTTGGCGCAACATGGCTGGAGATGCCTCCGGGAAAGGAGAATTGGGTAAAAAGCTTTTTCATTCCCTGTTCATCCTCACTGATGTCCGGATAAACTTCACTATAACTTCCCTCCAGATAGGTGTTGGCAACAAGTGCAGGTCCGCCATGTCCGGGACCAGATATGTAGATCATGTTTAAATGATGTTTCTTGATCACCCTATTTAGGTGCACGTAGATAAAGTTCTGCCCGGGGGAGGTTCCCCAGTGTCCCACCACCATCGGTTTTACGTGAGACAACTGCAAAGGTGCTTTGAGTAGCGGATTATCATAAAGATAGATTTGTCCGACAGAGAGGTAATTCGCTGCGCGCCAGTACGCATCCATTTTCTCTAAGAGTTCATCACTGAGCACAAAAGTGCTTTGGCTGGTCAGTATTTCCATTTTGTTTTTCTTATTAGTGTACTGTTTTTCCATTTAGCAGTATTTACTTAGCATGCTGCTTATTTAGCTAGTTTACTGGTCTTTTTTTTAGCCAGCGCGTTTAGGATATCGAATAACTTCATTTTTTCGTCCTCCCGGATAATTCGGGCCTCAAAGCCCAGCGTAACCCTTATCTTAACCCTTAGGGATTCCTGGGCCCCGGGTTCTCCGTGTACCAGAAAGACCTGGGTTTCTTTTTTTGACGATGATTTCAGCCATTCAATAAGTTCATGCTGATCGGCATGAGCTGAAAGGTTGTTCAGCGAAACCGTCCTTGCCCGTACCGGAAAATATTGCCCGTCTATGCGTATCTCATGGGTTTTTTCCAGCAGTGCCCGCCCACGGGTACCCTCAGCCTGAAAACCGGAAAGTATAAGGCAGTTACGCTTGTCTCCGGCATAATGTTTTAGGTACTCCAGGATCCTGCCACCGGAGAGCATCCCACTGCCTGCAATGATTATCTTGCTTTTTTTGTTTTTGATGATGCCGATCGTGTTTTCATGTTTCTCATTAATGATAAGCCCTTTCATCATCATCCTGCACTCATTTTCACTCAAGGTACTCCACTCGGGATAACGCAATAAGATTTCGGATGCAGCAGCAGCCATAGGACTGTCCAGATAAACCGGCAGGGACAGCGGGATTTTGCCCGCCTGTTTGAGCAAATATAGAATCCTGATGATTTCCTGCGCTCTGCCTACTGCAAAGCAAGGTATCATCACATTTCCGCCTATTTCAAGGGTGCTGTTGATGGCATCCTCCAGTTCGCTTTCAGCCTCCTGCGTTCCATGGAGCCTGTCCCCATAAGTAGATTCCATAATAATCACATCCGCGGGCGCTCCGTGCTGAGGAGCATCCAAAAAAGCTGAGTGCGTGCGCCCAATATCTCCTGAAAAGAGCACTTTTTTGTCAGATACGGTAAACGTTATGGAACATGCCCCGGGAATATGGCCCGATAGCATGTATTTCATACTCACCTGTTTTGCAATATTGATCTCTACCCCGGGCTCAATAGTTACAAACTGATGCAGGCAACGTTCTACATCGGTCAGCGTGTATAGCGGCTTTGCAGGATGGTGTTTTGAATAGCCATAACGGTTAGCCTTCCACGCATCTTCTTCCTGGATTTTTGCACTATCCCTTAAAATAAGTTCGGTGAGCTCCCGGGTGGGAGCGGTCATGTATATCTTCCCCCTATATCCTGCCCCTACCAGTCTTGGGATATAACCGCAATGATCCAGGTGGGCGTGGGTAAGGCATAAGGCACCAATGCGTTCAATTTCAAAACCTGGCGCTTCCCAGTTTTTTATTCTTAGCGACTTGATCCCCTGGAAAAGTCCACAATCAATGAGAATATCCACATCTGGGGTATAAAGGATATGTTTTGACCCGGTCACGGTCTGTGCCGCACCGAAGGATGCTAGGTAAACGCCAGTAGCATTTTCTGTTGAACCGCCCTGGTCAGATTTGAATCTATGTTGCATTGGCTTAATTTGAGTATACTTCTAAAATTAGCAATACTGGCCAGTTGCTCGGCTGATTAAGATCATTGGTGTTAATGATTAACGTTACCTGAAGTATTCAGTTCTATCCATAACCTTTCTTTGATAGATCAACAATCATCATCACCCATGACCTCGCTCATTTAAGCTTTAAGTATTTTCAGCGAATTTGGCGGTCAGGCGAATAGGGTTTCATATTATTTATTGAAATCTGCTGCAGACCCTGATTTTGCTTATGCGTTAGGCAATAAAATGCCTGCAGTAATCGAAATTGTTTTGTAAAAATTAGGACGATGGAAATGAAAACAAATATAGGTTTATTGGATAGGGCAATAAGGACGCTGCTGGCGCTTGCCATATTGCCCGCATACATCCTTGGTGTTTTTAATGCAAGTGCCGAGTTGGCGCTGATCAGTATTGCAGGTATTCTTTTGTGGACCGGAATCTTCGGGTTTTGCCCCTTGTACATGGCCCTTGACGTCCGGACCAATAGGCACAGGTAGAAAATTTCGGACAAAGATACTTTTATTAAAATCGTAGGCAGTTAAATGATTCTGATTGTGGGAATTAACCACAAAAATATATACCGCTTGTTCTAAAATTTTCTTTCTACACTAATATCCATGATTTCAGGCAGTTCAGAAGATAATTTGCACCGTTTTTAATAGAATTGACAACATATCATTTAACCAAAAACATGAATAGTAAATCAGAGATTGAATTTCTGGAAGGTCCGCATTCCAGAATAAAGGAATTCGTTTTTGTCATCAGAACAATGGTCGATCTGATAAGAGGGTTTAGGGGCCTCCATTTTGTTGGTCCCTGTATTACATTCTTCGGTTCGGCGCGTTTTTCCCAGGATCATCCGCACTACCAATTTGCTAGAAAAGCAGCCACTGTTTTTGCAAAGCTTGGATTTACCATCATGACCGGAGGCGGACCGGGGCTGATGGAGGCCGCGAACCGGGGGGCAAAAGATGTAGGTGGGCGTTCGGTGGGTTGCAATATCTCGCTTTCCAGGGAACAGAAACCCAATATTTATCTGGATAGGTGGGTCAACATGAATCATTTTTTTACCCGTAAAGTGCTCCTTGTAAAGTATTCTTTTGCTTTCGTTGTCCTTCCTGGCGGATATGGGACGCTTGATGAGTGCTTTGAGGCCCTCACGCTGATCCAGACCCGCAAAATCCATGATTTCCCGGTAATCATATTTGGAAAAGAGTTTCACAAAAATCTATTGAGCCATATTGCTGAAATGAGGGAGAATGGGACAATAAGCGAAACTGACCTCAGTCTTTTTCTGATCACCGACGATATTTCTCAGGCCGAGGAGTTCATCAAGCTGCATAGCATCAAAAAATTCGGCCTGCAAAAAGCAAGAAAAATCCGTCCCTTTAGCTGGCTATTTGAGCGTTAGTGATCGATTTTGTATTATAGTGTTGATAATCAGCACACGTAATGATCCAGATCATTATTTATAATGCAGATTCTTGGGAGTTTTACCACATAAGACAGTTCATTATGAAAACTCAGAACTTTTATTTCCTGAAAAACCTGTTAAGGAGAACAATTATCTCCTGTACACTTTTATGCGGCTTTTCGGCTTCAGTGCCTGCATGCGCGCCATCGGAAAGGGATACTAATCACTCAAAACATAAAATAGCCCTGGCTGATTCCACGTATATCAAAATTGCGATTTCTCAAATATCGCCCCGGCTGAACTATCCCAAACTGGTTGAGCGGTTCTACAAAAATCAAAGATTCTCCATGATCTGGGTGAAACCGGACACGGTGAAGTCGGAGATTTATAAATCGATGCTTTTAATGGACTGTGTACTTCAGTTTGGATTGAACAGAGATGATTTTCATCCCGGTAAACTGACCTATAATCTTTTAAAGCCACTGGTGCAGGCACAGTCCAATCCACAGGAGAAGAGTAATTTTGATGTTTATTTAACCGATGCGCTCATTACCCTGGTTAACCACCTGCACTATGGTAAGTTTAATCCTGTCTATATCTCTGAGGTTCTGGAAGAGGGCAAGCAGAGCGGCTTTGATCCAGTGGCGCATTTAACTGGTGCCCTTCATGCAAGGGACTTCATGGAAGCGGTAGTCTCGGCACAACCAAAAATGCAGATGTACAGGCTCCTGCAGGATTATCTGCATCTGGTAAAAGGACAGTACATCGACGATTGCTACGAATTTCCCGAAGGCGATGCCAGGAAAATGGCGATCAACATGGAAAGGATGCGCTGGATAAATTCCGGTGAGGAGTATTATATCCATATTAATATCCCGTCTTATTCACTTAAACTTCTGCGTGGGGATAGCATCATACTTTTCAAGACCGTAGTAGGAAAACCTTCTACCCCGACACCGGAGCTTGAAAGCCAGGTTAATTACATGACCACGGCACCTGAATGGAAAGTTCCCCAAAAGATTTTTGCAAAAGAACTGTTGCCTAAAGCGTTAAAGGACTCCAATTATTTGAAGAATAACCACTATGGGATTTACGATTTAAAAGGTAATTATATAGTCATTACCCGGAATAAACTGCAGGAAATATCTGCACAGCCCGGTCTTTACCTTGCAAGGCAGTCACCGGGATGTGATAATGCACTGGGAAAAATTGTCTTTAGATTTCCGAACCGTTTTGATATTTACCTGCATGATACACCGGAACAAAAACTTTTCAAAAAAGAGTCAAGATCTTTCAGCCACGGCTGTGTCCGGGTGGAAAATGCAGACCGCCTGGCCAAGTTACTTCTGGAATATGATGGAGCGGTAAACAGGGTACCGAAAATGAATGAATCACTTGAAAAAATGCAAAGAAGAAATTTCACTTTAACTCATCCCGTACCTATAAAGATTACCTATTTTACCTGCGAGATCGATGATGGCATGTTCAGGTCTTACCCTGACATCTATAAAAGAGATGCTGCGCTGGAACAAATGATGTTTCCTTCAAAGGTTCAGCTTGCAGAAATCAAAAAATAGCGGAAGCGGATGAACGGGCTTCCCCCTGATATCTGCCTCTGACAGAAATAGATAACAGCCCCAGAAAAGAAACAAGCATAAACAAAATGGGCCTGTTTTATGATAAGATTGAACTGCTTGATAAAAAGTTTAGGCCATTCCCGTTAAAGAAAACCGGATTCTGGCATCTTCCCATTGCTTAAAGGCTGAAGCAGGAGCTGTAGGCACAACTGTTGCCAACAGTTCTCAAATCCCTGCAAATCGCAGCGGGAAGCATTAGTTTGGAATCTTTATGTTCTGGGTGGACAGCAGATTCTTCCGGGACTTCGCTGTTAAAAGAATGACTTAAATTTCTTATTACCCCAAAAATTAAATCTCCAGGCCTATCTTTTCCGGAATAATGAGCACCGGACGATGTGTTTTATAGAGTATCTCGTCGATTTCTGTGCAAAACAGGTAGTCATTGTTCCTTGCCGGACGTCCCCCCATAACGATCATAACGATATCTTCTTTTTCAAGTATTACGCAGACGTTGTCAGATAAACTGCCCTCACCCGAACAGCTTTTGATGATGGGCTGAAAACTGCTCTCGTGATTTATTTTTAATAGCTCCAGCAGCCTTTTCTTCTCATTTTCAAAATGCCTGTCAATCTCGGATAGGTATTTAGTATTCTCTATCTGGGCATTTGAGTGCTCATTACCTGTTAAGGGGTAAGCGTGCAAAAGCATCAGGTTCAGCCCAAGTTTTGCAGCGAGTTTTAGCGCTGCATCTGTAGCGTTTTTATCCCTGTTGCTGAATTCTGTAAGCATTAGGATCATCTTTGCAGATGTTTTTTTCTTGGTGTTCATGATTTTCCTGTTTATAAAATAAATATGGCTAAAAATAATGCTGCAAATGCTGACCAGTATCATCCCGCAGGTTGATTGGAATCATAACTGTTCCGGGCAGATGCTGTAATTTTGTATACGGTTCAAGATTTTTCGAAAACCTCGGTAATTCATCATGACCTGTCAAAGGGTTATTTGCGCTGTAAATATTGTGACCGCCATTCTGGATTTTTTCAGTATTCAATTTTTGGAAGACTTAAAGTATATACTCCAGCTTCGTTATGCATATTTCTTCGATACCAGGGGCTTAAAATCTATAAATTATGAAAAAGGAACATTCAATAAAGGGTATAAGGCCAATTCTTCCGATGATGTTGATTTCAGGAATAATGATGATACTTATAGGGATTTATGTACTCATAAGCCCATCAGAGGCATACTTCTCATTAAGCCTAATCTTGGCCACGGGCTTATGTTTATCCGGTTTTTTTCATTTATATCTGGCATTTACATTTCGCAGAAGGATTTCAGGTTGGTTATGGCTATTGAGCGGGGCAATCATAGATATAGCATTAGCAGCTTACCTGTTTTATTTCCCTATGCTCACCATGATCCTTTTACCTGTTTTGATTGGAATTTGGTTACTGTTAAGGGGTTTTATGGAAATAGGAAGGTCGTTAGGTACTGCAGCATATTCAGGTCGGCATTGGATTATCTTTCTAATACCTGGCCTGGTTATCCTCATTTTTTCTTTTTTAATCCTTGATAATCCGCTTATGGGCATGATCAACATTGTCTCCTGGATGGCCCTTTTATTTATTACCTCAGGCCTGTTGAGAATCTTTTTTTCGCTTAGGTTATTCAAGTCTGCAAATGCGCTTAGCTAATTTTGTTAAATCTGAAGCAAATTGCCGATTTAAAATGTATCTGAAAAATAGCCTGCTGAGATAATCTCCGGTTTTGCGGAGCTTATAACTGCTGGGTAAAGCTCTTTGTATCAAAATCATCTATTATAATGACTTAGGTCATATTTTCTTTTTTACTCAAGTGATAAATTTGAAATGACATACCTTTTGTTATGGGCTAAGGCAGCTAAATCAAAATCAGTAAAAATGATGATCAAAAATTACGGGGCTCTGCTGGAACGGAGTGTACGCCGGAGTGGTTTTGGAATATCAAAACTGGCGCGTAAATTAAAAGTATCGCGTCCAACGGTATATCAATGGTTCAAGGAAGAAAATCTTGATGCTTTGACCATTGTAAAGATTGAAAATACCATTGGAGTAAACTCTGTTATGGCTTTAGAGGAAATTTACGGGTTCTCGGTTCAATCTATTGAGCCCGAATTAGATATATCCGTTTCGTCAATCGCAGAAGATGCGGAAGTCAGATACTGGATAGCGCGCTACATCAGATTATTGGAAAAATATAATGGGGTATTAATAAATAAAAAAATACAAAAAAAATGTGTCAAGGTTTGGTGAATATCCCCTGAATGCCCTTCTTTTCAATCTCATCATGCTTATTCTGCTTTTAGGTTAATATTTCTTCTTCCGCTTCTTTAATATCTGAAGAGCAGTGGGTAAAATCGATCATGGATTTTTTTTGATTGAACTAAAATAGTGTTATAAAACGTTGCAAAAATAATTCACTGATAATGAAGATCAATACTTTTGGGCTTAGCGGTTTGAGCGATATTCAGGTAAAAGCCTCCCGGGAAAAGTACGGCACAAATGTCTTGTCCTATAAAAAGGAAAACGCCTTCCTGGATGCCCTGAAAAGAATCATAAAGGAGCCAATGGTTATCTTGTTGTTGGCCGCTTCCCTGATTTATTTTCTCACCGGAAAACCTGGTGATGGTATTTTTCTTTTCCTTGCAGTAGTAATTGTTGCAACCATCTCACTCTTTCAGGATTCGCGGAGCCGAAACGCCCTGAAAAAATTACAGGATTTTTCGCAGCCCAAATGCAGTGTGATTAGAAACGGGGAGGTGAAGGAGATAAGCTCAGCGGATCTCGTTATCGGGGATTACCTGATGGTTGAAGAAGGGAAATCAATAACGGCTGACGCAGTGATTGTTCATGCTAATGATTTCTCTGTTAATGAAAGCGTACTCACCGGTGAATCTCTGGCTGTTTATAAAGACAGCTCTTCAGACGAGAATTTAATCTTTCACGGAACCACCGTTGCAAGCGGCCTTGCTATTGCCACGGTACAGGCTATCGGAAATAAAACCCAACTGGGCAGGATCGGGAAAAGCCTGGAGTCTATAAAAGAAGAAAAAACACCACTTGAGCTGCAGATAAACAGTTTTGTTAAAAAAATGGTAATGGTTGGTGGGATTATATTCCTCGCCGTGTGGTTAATAAACTACCTCCGCTTTCCGCATATTTTGGACAGCCTGATCAAAGCCCTGACACTGGCAATGAGCATTTTGCCGGAAGAAATTCCGGTGGCATTTACAACCTTTATGGCATTGGGTGCCTGGCGTATGATGAACATGGGGATCATCGTCAAGCAAATGAAAACCGTTGAGACCCTTGGCAGTGCCTCAATTATTTGTACCGATAAAACCGGAACCCTGACCGAGAACAGGATGAGCCTGACAAAAATATATGCCCTGCAGACCAATCAAATCTGTGATGTAGAAGATCATCTATTCGATTCGGCCAGCCAGGAAATCTTAACCCTGGGCATGTGGGCCAGTGAACCCATACCTTTCGATCCGATGGAAGTCGCCCTACATGATGCCTATCTGAAAAATTCAGCAAAAGATGAGCGCGCAGAATTCCATTTGATTCATGAGTATCCGCTGGGAGGGAAACCCCCGATGATGACCCACCTGTTTGAAAACTCCTATGGGCAGCGGATTATCTCAGCTAAAGGGGCTCCGGAAGCGCTTATAGTGGTAAGTCACCTCAGCGGGATCCAAAAACAGAACGTCAATGAAGCGATTTTTTCTTTAGCTAAAGAAGGTTACCGCGTTTTGGCGGTAGGAGAGGCGAGCTTTGAAGGGAATAATTTTCCAAAAAACCAGCAGGAATATGAATTTTCATTTAAAGGTCTCCTTGCTTTCTATGATCCGCCAAAGAAAAACATCAGCGCTGTACTGGATGCCTTTTACGCTGCGGGTATTTCTGTTAAGATTATCACAGGCGATAATGCACAAACCACAGGCGCCATTGCAAAGCAAATTGGTTTCAGGGGTGCTGAAGATTGTATAGGCGGCGATGAGCTGATGTCGCTCTCCTTAGCACAGCTTGGTGAAAAAGTTAAATCCGTAAATATTTTTACCCGAATGTTTCCTGAGGCCAAGCTAAAAATCATCAATGCCATTAAAGCCAATAAAGAAATAGTAGCCATGACCGGGGACGGGGTGAATGACGGACCTGCATTGAAAGCTGCACATATTGGTATCGCCATGGGTAAAAAAGGAACTGAAATTGCCAAGCAGGCGGCCTCATTGATATTGCTCGAGGACGATTTATCCAAGATGGTGGATGCGGTGGCGATGGGCAGGCGCATTTATGCAAATC
The DNA here is from genome assembly GCF_004310665.1 of Pedobacter kyonggii. Taxonomy (GTDB): domain Bacteria; phylum Bacteroidota; class Bacteroidia; order Sphingobacteriales; family Sphingobacteriaceae; genus Pedobacter; species Pedobacter kyonggii. The sequence goes on from NZ_SIXF01000004.1 coordinate 257,207, forward strand.
TAAAAAAGGCTATACAGTATATTATATCCATTCATATTCCCATTATATTAACCGTGTTTATACCGTTGGCAATGGGCTGGATTTATCCCAATATTTTCTCGCCTGTTCATATCATCTTTTTAGAGCTCATTATGGGCCCCACCTGTTCTATAATCTATGAGAATGAGCCGATCGAGAAAAATACAATGCTGCAAAAACCCAGACCCCTGACTTCTACCTTCTTTGACTGGAAAGAACTATCCATAAGCATCATTCAGGGGTTATTCATTACTGCGGGAACCCTTGCGGCATATCAGTATGCGATAAATGACAGTGCTGATGAATCCATCACCCGCACCATGGTGTTCAGCTGCCTGATATCCGCAAATATATCGCTCACGCTGGTCAACCGCTCGTTTTTCTACTCGCTTTTTACTACCATACGGTATAAGAATAACCTTGTACCCATTATTATAGCCATTACCATTGCTATTTCAGGTGCGTTGATTTACTTACCGCCCTTGGCATCGTTTTTCGGATTTCAGTCTCTTAGTTTATCCAGACTCTTGATTAGCATTGTCTTAGGGTTTGTTTCTGTTGTATGGTTTGAACTTGTCAAATGGAGAAGTAGGGCATCTAAGTAATAAAAATAAAGCCCAGGTTTAGTCTGCTGGGAACTCCTATCATCAAGATATATCGGTTTTGAATCTGCTCCACTGATCAAAAACATATTCAGGTATGATAAATATCATCGCCGGAAAAAGGACAAATTCTGAACTTGGGCGCATATTGCATGGCCGGGCAGTTGCCCAGCAGCTAAAAATTGATAAATATCCAGACCATGAAAACAATACTTGCTTTGACCGATTTTTCGGAATCTGCTGAAAATGCATCACGCTATGCATTTGAACTTGCAAAAAGGGTTAAGGCTAACCTGGTACTTTGCAATGCCGTTACCGTTCCACTCTCGCAGCCCATCCCAGGTGGAATGGTATGGCCAATGGACTATGATTCGGTCATTAGCCAGAGCAAAAGAGCGCTGAAAGACTTTGCTAATCTGATCGTAGATGCCAACAGTCTTCCCGGTAAAGGGTTTCCCAAAGTTTCTGTAAAAGCAGAGGTGGGTGACCTCTCGGATCTTGTCCGCGAAGCAGTTCTGACCGCCAGGGTTAATCTGGCAGTGATGGGGCTTTCCGGTGCAGGGGATATGCGGAGGTTTTTTCTAGGCAGCAGTACCAGAGACATGATAGATGCTGCGCAGCTACCCCTGATGCTCATACCCAAAAATATAAAATTCAGCCCCCTTACCAAGATCGCGTTCGCAACCGATTTGAGCACAACAGACTTCGAGGCCATTCAGTCCCTTGTGGGGCTGGCGGCGGCATTCAATGCAGAGCTGCTTATCGTCCATGTCATCAAGAATGGGTCAGGCCCCGAAAAAACAGGAAAGATCAATGACTTTATCGCCCAGCTTAAGACCGATATCAATTACGATAAGATCTATTATAAAAATGTATATAACAAGGAGGTAGAGGAAGGACTGGAATGGCTCAGCGGATACGGACATGTGGACTGTTTGGCCATGATTCATCGTCCGCATGATTTTCTCGACGGGGTGTTAAAGGGTAGCCATAGCCAAAAAATGGCCAGGCTTACCGAACTTCCGTTGCTCGTATTTCCCCAGGGCCATAAGGCCGTTGTCTGTTAAAAATCTCTAGATAAATATATTTAAAATGATTCCTAAAACAATGAGAGCCGTGAGCCACAGTTTCGGAACAGCCCTGCAAATTGAGCAGGTTAAGGTCAAAGAATATCAGATATTGGTGAAAGTGCTTGCCTGCGGGATTTGCCATACCGATCTCCATGCCTGTAGCGGCGACTGGCTCCTTAAAGGCTAAGATGCCGCTTATTCCCGGGCATGAGGCCATCGGAGTCGTAGCAGCCTTAGGGCATGGTGTAAAAGAATATGAAGGAAGGTGATGTTGTGGGGGGCATGGCTTTTTAGTGCTTGCGGATGCTGCGAATTCTGCATTACCGGGTTAGATGCCATGGGAATTCCTGCAACAGGAAGAAAAATTGAAGTCAATCTTGGTATCCTGCCAGGTTATTGGAGGGATAAATATCCGAGAAAATTTGAACAGAATAAATAGAAGCTGTATTTTTATCAGTACCAACAGAAAAAATGAGAATCGAAGAGTACATACCGACCGAATTACTAAGACATTTCATTAAAGCATACAGAATTGTTGAAAGTGAAGTGGAAATGACGAATAGAATTTTACCGGGCAGCTCGTTTGTTGTTGCTTTTCGTTACAAGGGACAGGTCAGTTACGTATCAGGCGATAGAGAAGAACTTTTGCCTGCTTCAACTATTTCTGGTTTAAGAAAATCGGTAAGACTCATCCATTATTTACAAGATTCTGCTACCATAGTTGTTCAGTTTAAAGAGACAGGGGCTAAAGCATTTTTTAACGAACCGCTCTATGAACTCTTTGAAGAAAGTATTTCTCTTGATGCTTTCATTAAGAGAAATACAATTGAAATTATTGAAGAACAATTAGCCGAAGCTCAAAACAATATTCAAAGGATTGCCATCATTGAGCAGTTTTTATTATCGAGATTAGATAGCCATACACCTGACAGATTAATCTCAGCAGCGGTAGAAATAATTCATTCAACAAAAGGTGCAATCAGAATAAAAGAATTAGCAGACACGCTTTATATCAGCAATGACGCTTTTGAAAAGAGGTTTAGAAAAATAGTAGGTACATCGCCAAAACAATTCTCCTCTATTATAAGGATGGAGGCAATTGTGAGGCAGAAACAACAAGCAGAAAGCCTGGCAGGCATAGCTTTTAACGCAGGATATTACGACCAACCTCATTTTAATAAAGACTTTAAACTGTTTACGGGGCAAACGCCATCAGCGTTCTATAAATCGCCTAACTTTTGGTAATTCAATGATTTTTTACAATGATTTGGCTTGAGTTGTTCTGAAATTTGAAGTATAAAAATATAACCGATGACTTCAATACTCAGAATAACCTTCGCATTATGCACAGTAATAATGTGCAAGCAAAATAGCTTTTCCCAAGTTACTAACAGGTCATTAGAAAAATCAAACAAGATGGATAACACTAAACAAAAGGAGCTCATTTATTTCCTCTACGATACGGTATTTTTAAAAAAACGGTATGAGAAGTTATCAGAGCTAATTTCACCGGATTATATAAACCAGTTTGGAGCCAAGGGCGCCGCTGGTTTTCAAGAAACAATATTTGAGTTAACAAAAGCATTTCCAGATGCTCAATGGGAAGTAAATGAGATAATTGCTGATGGGAATAAAGTAGTAGTAAAACAGAAATTTAGTGGAACTCATAAAAATCAATTTCAGAATATTCCGCCAACCAATAGAGCTGTTTCTGTTGACGGAATAGTAACCTATGAATTTAAAAATGGCAAAATAACTGGAAGTCAGATACAAACAGACCGATTAGGCTTTTTACAACAGCTGGGTGTTTTACCCATCGACCTCGCAAATTTATCCAATAAAAAAGAAAATGGTGATGAGATCCACTTCATAGATAAGTTTTCAGTTCCCAAAGCATCAGTTGAAGAGTTTGTAGAGAGAATGAATTATAACAGGGTGTTTATAAAAACTTTGCCAGGCTTTATAAGTGATCAGGTTTTCGAACAAAAAGACAATGAAGGCAATTTGGTCATTATAACAATTGCCGTTTGGGAAAACCAGGATAAACTAAATCAAGCGAAAACAACTGTACAAACAGAATATAAGCGAATAGCATTTAATCCTGTTGAATTTTACAAACGATTAAATATAAAAATGGAAAGAGGACAATATTCAAAATTTAAAGAGTGAGAAATGTGCAAAGATGCTTTTGGGAATTTCCAAACCATCAACGATTAGCTGATGCATATTATCGATAGGGAATAGCGATTTTGATTTAGACCGGCCGCATTGATACTATACAGTAGATGAGATTCGATGAAAACTTAATAAACCGGCAGAGATTGTTGGTGGGTGTGAACGTATTATTTCCACACCCATTCCTTATAGCTATCGGGTGTTGTTGCGCTGTACTGTCTATTTGTACTGTTTTTTGTTGCCCTTCGGGCTGGGTTGATAGCCTCCAATGGCTTATCCCGTTATCGTAGTTTTTATTGCTTATACTTTTGTAGCTTTTGAGGCCATTGTAAACGAGATCGAGCAGCCTTTCGGCGCGGCATCGAACGACCTCGCCCTAAATGCAATGTGCCTGACGATCGAAACCACTTTGATGGAATTGAACGGTGAAGAAATTTCTGGGAACATCATCTCAAAAAATGGTATTATCGATTGATTTACTATTTATCCTTTTATTCTACGCTATTTGTAGGCTCAACTTTAACCTACTTTTGGTATAAAGGAGTATCTCGCAATTTTTTTAGAAATTGTTATAACTCAATTTTTCCGTCCTCAGCTAATTCGTTTAGGCTTTAAAAATTAAAGTAAGTTAATATAGTGTTTACATGGAGCGAGTAGCTTTGCCTGCATTCTAAGGGACCAAGAATATAAACTAAAACGGTTTAGGGCCGATTACTAATTTTTAATTAACATGAAAAAACCTTTACTGCTTAAGCGGAAGTTTTTGCTATGCGCGTCATTGGCAAGTCTATTATCCGGTGTAATCTCAATACCTGCGAATGCGGCGATTTATTGGGATAATGCAGTCCATTCCATAAAAAAGCAAGGCACAGGAAGCATCAGCGGTAGGGTCGTTGATGAAAAGGGCGACCCGCTTCCAGGCGCAAGCATACTGATTAAAGAATTAAACAAAGTTGTGCAGAGCAAACCCGATGGTAGCTTTAGTATAAACGTTCCTGATGGAACTTACAATATCCAGGTAAGTTTCATTTCCTATACTGCAGTAACCCTGAACAAAGTTGTGGTAAAAAGCAACGAAACAACAGCGCTGAATGTAACCCTTAAAGGAGAGACTGGAAGTTTAAACGAGGTACTTGTTGTGGGCTATGGCACACAAAAGAGAGAAAATGCAACGGGTGCGGTTGATCAGATTACGGCTAAGAGCATTGAGAACAGGCCGATTACCAACCTTACACAGGGGCTTCAGGGACTTCTTCCCAATCTAAATCTGAAAATGATGGACGGTAAGCCCACACAGTCACCAAGCTACAATATCAGAGGTACAACTTCTATTGGCCAAGGTGGTAATGCACTGATCCTTATCGATGGTTTTGAGGGAGATCCGAGTTTGCTTAATCCTAACGACGTTGAAAGTGTATCTATCTTAAAGGACGCTGCTTCTGCGGCCATTTATGGTGCAAGGGGTGTTTTTGGGGTTGTGCTGATCACGACTAAAAAAGCTGAAAAAGGGCGCACTAATGTTTCATATTCTTCCAACTATGCTATAAAAAGTCCATTGCAGGTTCCCGATTATGTAACTGATGGTTACACCTGGGCAAAAATGTTTGCCGAAGCTTTTGTAAATGGTGATGGTGCTTTTCCTCAAAATGCGAACAAAACCCAGAAATTCTCGCAGGCATATCTTGACGAATTTAAGAAAAGAGCAGAATCTGGTCAGCCTTACAATCAGATCGAGGTTAATCCAACTACCGGAGAATACATTTATTACGGTAGCACCGATTATTATGCCGAGCTGTATAAAAGAAATACTGCTGCCTTTGAAAATAATTTGTCGGTAAGCGGCGGTGGCGATAAAGCTTCGTTTCTGGTTTCAGGCCGTTTCTTAAATCAAGGTGGGTTGTTTAGATACAATAGCGATGATTACGACATGAAAAATATCCGGGCAAGAGGTTCTGTTCAGGTTTTTCCCTGGCTGAGCATCGAAAACAATGCCGATTACTCAGTAATGAATTACCACAATCCAATTAATGTGGGTGAAGGTGGTGGTATCTGGCGGAACATTGCCGATGAAGGAAAACCAACAATGCCTTTATTTAATCCTGATGGATCATTAACGTTTGCATCTGCATATACCGTAGGTGATTTTATCTATGGGAAGAATGGGATTGATACCCGACGCCAGGTTTTTAGGAATATTACGGGAATAAGGAGTAATTTCTTAAATAATAAATTGAGGATAAATGCCGATTTTACCTTTCGCAATACAAACAATGATATCGAACAGAAAAGGGTACAGGTTCCATACAGCAATACACGCGGGGTAACTGCCTATGTGGGGACAACCACTAACGATCTGTTGTTCGATAAGCGTGAAACCAATTACCTTGCCACTAATGTTTATGCTGAGTTCGAGAACCGTTTCGGGGCTGATCATTATTTAAAAGTAATGGCAGGTTACAACTATGAGCAATCTACTTATAACCGAGTTGCCATTCAGCGTAATGGGATTATTTTTGAAGATGCCACAGATCTTAACCTGGCTTTGGGGCAGTCAATCAGTACGGAGGGAGGATACGAACAATGGGCAATTCTTGGTGGTTTCTCCAGGTTAAACTACGCTTTTAAAGATCGCTACCTTGTAGAGGTAAATGCACGCTATGATGGATCCTCGAAATTCCCTTCAAATCAGCGTTATGGATTTTTTCCATCAGTTTCAGCAGGATGGAGGATCAATAAAGAGCCTTTCTGGAAAGTATCCGATAAGTTTATTTCCGATTTAAAATTAAGAGCTTCTTATGGATCTCTTGGAAATGGTAATATTGCTTCCTACGCATTTCAGGAAATCTTCAACATCAGCCAATCTAATGTCATTCTGAATGGTGTTAAACCACAAACAACCAGAATTCCGGCTGTATTGCCAGATGGCTTAACCTGGGAAACTTCTACAACAACGAACTTTGGTTTAGATCTCACCATGCTTTCAGGACGTTTAACTTTCACTGGTGACGCTTATATCCGGAAAACTACCGACATGTTTACTTTTGGCCTTACTCCACCTGCGGTATTTGGGGCTGATGTTCCTAAGGGTAATTACGCAGATTTAACAACTAGGGGCTGGGAAGTTTCATTAGGCTGGAATGACCGAATTGGGAGATCAGACAAACCTTTTAGATATAATGTGAGGCTAACCCTTTCTGATAACAAGACTAAGATCGATAAATACAACAATCCAGATAAGTTACTGAGCGATTACTACGAAGGACAGACTTTGGGAGAAATTTGGGGCTATGAAACCGAAGGTTTTTTTATTGATGATGCCGATATAGCAGCTCACGCCAAACAGGATCCACAGATGAGAGCATCTCCAACGGGTAAATGGTTCGCTGGAGATATCAAACTTAAAGACCTGAATGGAGATGGTTTTATCAATGTAGGTGAGAATAAAGTGGGCAAATCAGGTGATCGGAAGATCATCGGTAACTCGGCGCCGCGATACCTTTATGGGATTAATCTGGGCGCAGATTGGTACAATATCTCATTCTCTGTGTTCTTTCAGGGCGTAGGCAAACAACAATGGTATCCAAGCACAGAAACAGAAATGTTCTGGGGACAGTATAACAGACCATATAACAACATACCCACTTTTCATTTGGGTAATATGTGGACACCACAGCACACTGATGCCTATTTCCCAAGAACAATGTCGAGGGCTGCATCGAGCAATACCAATCGCACACTTGGCGTGGCGCAAACAAAGTACCTACAGAATGTGGCTTACCTCAGGATGAAAAATCTTCAGGTGGGATATAACCTGCCAACTAAATGGATAAATAAGATCGGTGCACGCAGTGTAAAGGTGTTTTTCTCAGGCGAAAACCTATTTACCTATTCGCCGATGTACAAAATTGTAAAACATACCATCGATGTAGAAAACGCAGTGCCTTCGGATCAGGACCTGAATCCAAACAGTAAAAATGGTGATGGCTACAATTATCCTTTAATGAAGTCTTACTCTTTTGGATTAAACATTGGTTTTTAGGCTATCGATTACTAAATAATAGAAATGATGAAAAAACAATATACCTGGATTCTTTTGGCCTGCCTGGCTTTGGCGGCTTGCAAAAAGTTAGATCAGCAACCAGAATCCACAGCAACTAAAAAAGCGGTATTCGGTACAGAGAACGGACTTAAATTATATACCAATTCCTTTTATGGTATGGATTTTCTTCCCAAAAATTCTACCAGCCAGGATGCCATGTCCGATTATCTTGCGGTTAAATCTGTACCCGATTTTATCCGGCAGGGTGGTTTTGCCGCCAATAATAGCTCTGGCTGGACCTGGAGAGATTTAAGGAACATTAATTATTTTATAGAAAACTGTAACGACCCTGCCGTATCGCCAACAGTTCGCAACAACTATTTAGGAATAGCACGTTATTTCCGTGCTTATTTTTATATGGAAAAGGTAAAGCGTTTTGGCGATGTACCCTGGATTAACAAGCCCTTAGATATTGATGATCCGGCATTAAATGCAGGTAGAAATAAAAGAGAGCTGGTGATGGATTCGGTACTGGCCGATATCAATTTTGCCTGTGCAAACATTCTCGCTACCAATGATGCCAGTCGCACCACGATCACTAAATGGGTAGCCTATGCTTACAAATCGCGGATCTGTCTTTTTGAGGGTACGTATAGGAAATATCATACCGAGTTAAGTTTGGGTGCAACTGCAAACAAATGGCTGGAAGATGCTGCCTCAGCTGCCGATGAGATTATCAAAAAGGGTGGTTATTCACTCAATACGGCAGGAGGTGCAGGGGCATCTTATCGCCAGGTATTTACGAGCAATACACCATTGATAAACGAAGTGCTCCAAGCCGCTGTTGCAGATGTTAACCTTGGCGTATTAAATGAGGCGAATTGGTGGTGGACTAGTGGTACCTACGGTGCAAAAGCAAGTTTTACCCGAACCTTTATTAATACCTTTCTGAAACTGGATGGTACGCCGTATACCAATGATCCGGCATACAGTACTATGCTTTTTAAGGATGAGGTAAAAAACCGTGATTTAAGATTGAAGCAGACCATCCGCTCAGGCGATTATAAAAGAATAAGTAGTGGACAGCAGGTACCTGCGCCACCGGTATTCTCTTATACCTTTACGGGTTACCAGCCGATCAAATATACACTTGATGATACTTATTTTGATGCGGGTGCACTAAACACCAATGCAATTCCATTATTTCGTTATGCAGAAGTATTGCTAAATTATGCTGAAGCAAAAGCTGAGTTAGGTACGCTAACGGATGCGGAATGGGCTTTAACTATCGGTGCGTTACGATCGAGAGCGGGAATTAGCGGAGGTTTAAGTGTCAAGCCAACCATTGCCGACCCTTATTTAACTACCAATTATTTTCCTGGGATTACTGATGCCACCTTATTGGAAATCAGGAGAGAGCGTGGTATTGAGCTAAGCCTGGAAGGATTACGTTATGCTGATTTACTGAGGTGGAAAAGAGGCCCCTTAATGGAGCAAGAATGGAAAGGTTTCTACGTGCCAGCTTTAAATACCCCTATGGATTTAAATGAGGATGGCATTCTGGACGTTGCATTTTATCAGGGCACACGCCCAACACCTGGTGTGGCTGGAGTAACTTATGTTGATGTTTCTGCAACTATTGGTGGTGCTACCAATTCGCAATTGTTAAAGAATGGCAGTAATGGCGAACTTATCTGGATGAAAGAAATTCCGCGGAAATGGAATGAGCGAAATTATTATTATCCAATTCCTTTAAGCGATCTTCAACGAAACCCCAACCTGAAACAAAACCCAGGCTGGGAATAATGATTGATTTTATAAATAAATAAAGATGAAAATAAAATTAATATTAGCTGCAACCTTGTTATCCTTTACCACATTGATGGTAAAGGCACAACAAATTACCATTGGTACCTTTAATATCCGTTACGATAATCCTGCCGATTCAGGTAATTTATGGGTAAACAGAGCACCTATTGTTTCTAACCTAATCCGCTTTCACAGTTTCGATGTGCTTGGAATTCAGGAAGGTTTAAAAAATCAGTTAGATGATATTTCTAATGCCTTGCCAGAATATGCCCGATATGGCAAGGGACGAGACGATGGCAAGGATGGTGGGGAGCATTCTGCTATTTTTTATCGTAAAGACCGTTTTAAGCTGCTTAAAAGTGGTGACTTTTGGTTATCTGAAACTCCTGATCAACCAGGGAAAGGATGGGACGCTACTTGTTGCAATAGAATTTGCTCATGGGTGTTCCTCGAAGATGTGAAAACCAAAAAGAAGTTTTACACCTTTAATGTGCATTACGATCACCAAGGGGTTATTGCCCGCAAAGAGAGCAGTAAACTGATATTAAAAAAGATTGCTGAAATTGCTGGCACTGCACCAGCATTGTTAACTGGCGATTTAAATGGAGGAAGAGACAGCGAATGGTATCAAAGAATCGCAACTTCAGGTGTTTTATCAGATACGCATTCAAAAGTTAAGTTTCCGTATGCCAATAACTCATCTTCAAATGGCTTCCGTACACCACGTGGGCAAACTGTAATTGATCATGTTTTTATGAGCAAACAATTTACAGCAACCAGGTGGGGTATTTTAACTGATACCTATTTTGGTAAATTTCCTTCAGATCATTTTCCGGTATTGGCCGAGGTTGAGCTGAAATAGTAAACTTATTTGCCGCTACGCTGCGGCCTAATAATGTAAAAAGGATCTCTTGGATAATTGTTCAGGAGATCCTTCTTTTATGTCTCATCTTCTAGCTAAAATTTAACTGCTTTCCTTTATCTTTGCCGCTAATTTAATATTCCCAATCGTGATTAATGTAAATAACATCTCCGTTTCATTTGGCGGAACCACCCTTTTTAGCGATGTAACCTTTTCGATAAACGAGAACGATAAAATCGCCTTAATGGGTAAAAATGGTGCAGGCAAGTCGACCATACTTAAAATCATTGCCGATGTAGCTAAACCTACTTCTGGTAGTGTAACAGGTCCGAAAGAAGCTGTGATTGCGTATTTGCCGCAACATTTGCTCGCTCATGATAATGTTACTGTTTTTGAAGAAACCATGAAAGCTTTTGCAGAGGTAAACCAGATGCAAAAAGAGCTTGACGAGCTGAATGAGCAACTTACTATTCGTACCGATTACGAAAGTGACGATTATATGAAGCTTATTGAACGTGTATCGGAGCTAAGTGAGAAATTTTATTCGATTGAAGAAACCAATTACGATGCAGAGGTAGAAAAAGTATTAAAAGGTTTGGGTTTTGAGCGTAAAGACTTTACCCGCCAAACTTCTGAGTTTTCGGGCGGATGGCGTATGCGTATCGAGTTGGCCAAAATTTTATTAAAGAAACCTGATCTCATCTTACTGGATGAGCCTACCAACCACATGGATATCGAAAGTATTCAATGGTTGGAAGATTTCCTGATCAATTCGGCAAAGGCGGTGATGGTAATCTCGCACGACCGTACCTTTGTAGATAACATTACCAATCGTACTATTGAGGTAACGATGGGTAGGATATACGATTATAAAGCCAAATACACCCATTATCTCCAATTGCGTGCCGAGCGCCGTGTACACCAATTGAAAGCTTACGAAGAACAACAACGTTTTATTGCCGATAACCAGGAATTTATCGATCGCTTTAGAGGAACCTATTCTAAAACCTTACAGGTGCAATCGCGTGTAAAAATGCTCGAAAAACTCGAAGTAATCGAAATTGATGAAGTGGATACATCAGCATTACGATTGAAATTTCCTCCATCACCACGTTCTGGTCAATACCCGGTAATGGTAGAAGAGCTTACCAAAACTTACGGCGATCATGTTGTTTTTGAAAAAGCATCCATGGTGATTGAACGAGGCGAAAAAGTAGCTTTTGTTGGTAAAAACGGCGAAGGTAAATCGACTATGATTAAAGCCATTATGGGTGAGATTGATTTTGAAGGCGGTTTAAAAGTAGGGCACAATGCTAAGATTGGCTATTTTGCGCAAAATCAGGCTGCATTACTTGATGAAAACCTAACGGTATTCGAAACCATTGATCAAATTCCGTTAAGCGACGGCTCAATAAAAATTAAAGATCTTTTAGGTGCCTTTATGTTCAGTGGCGATGATACCACAAAAAAGGTTAAGGTACTTTCTGGCGGCGAAAAAACCCGTTTAGCCATGATCAAACTGTTGTTAGAGCCTGTAAATGTATTGATCCTGGATGAGCCAACCAACCATTTGGATATGAAAACCAAAGATATTATTAAAGACGCGTTGAAAGATTTTGATGGCACTTTGATTTTGGTATCGCATGATCGCGATTTCTTAGATGGATTGGTACAAAAAGTATTCGAATTTGGCAATAAGCGTGTTCGTGAACACTTTGAAGATATAAAAGGATTCTTAGCTTATAAAAAAATGAATAGCCTGAAGGAAATTGAGCAGAGTTAAATAAGCACCGCAGTCGTCAGTCTGTCCAAATGACTCCTATGGAGAGCGTAGTCGAAGACTTCTTGAGATTGATTATCTCTATCATTGACAGACTTCAATAGAATGATCGTCATTCTCGCGCAGGCGGGAATCTTAAAGCGCCTGCATTACGATCCCCAATCGGGTTGGGAATGACGATCCCTCGCAACCTAACATAAAATACCTGAACATTTTATTCAGAAACTAGACTACTATTTAGCGCTAATCGAAGCTTTTAGTGGAATTTCTAAATTTTTTATAGCACCAATTGGGGCGATCTTAATTGATCTGTTTTCTTTAGAGAGGTAGAAATAATAAATGCTATTTGTGCCGATCAAATAAATTTCTTCAGATTCGCCGTTCGAATAATTCAGTTTGCGGTCGTATGTGAGCTCGTTATTGCTGATGTGTTTTGATAAGTTTTTCCCTTGGCCAAGTCCAATTCCCAAAAACAGTGATAGTAGCCCAATGGCAAAAACAATAGTGAAAAGTTTCGAAAAATGATTTCCTACTTCCTCTTCACTAAGTGTTTCAGGATTTTTTAGGCCAGAAAGATTTTGTGCCCACTTTTTATCCTTTCGCTTTGCCAGGTAGGTCGGGTAAGCATAAGCGAGGATAATAAAACCTGTAGTAACGATTAATACCGACGGATGAGATGTTAGTGTTGCCACCGGACTGATCAAGACATCCATAATTGTGGTATATTTTAAAATGTTTATACCAATCTGATAGTAAAAAATGCTTTCTTTTAGTATACCCATCACCACAAGGAACAGGTAACCATATGGCAATAGCTTTTGTAAGTTTTCAGAGAGTTTCATTTGCTAATGATGTTATTTAGTCTAGAGGTAAACTTTGTTTTGAATGCAAAATAGAAAAAATAACTGTCTCTATTGGTTGTTTGTGTAATAAGCAAAATTATTGGTCAGGATGATTTACTTTTAAAGCCGTTATCATTTATTGAACTGAGGATGGGACAAGGGCGGCAATTTCTTCCTCGGTGGCTCCCGCCTGGCTAACATCTGTTTGGATGGCAGCAAAACGGTCGATGGTTAAATTTGGTGCTTTGCCTATCACCAGCGTATGGTGATTGGTATTGCCTTTGAGTTTTAATGTACTATTGTCGAGAATTTCAGTATATAAACCTTCGCTACTGGTGTCGATATCGGCAAAGGCATTCCCCTTAAGAATGATCTGGAGAAATTTAGTGCTGAGCTTTGCTTCTGTTTTTACTACAGCATTTTGATCAGCCTCAATGCGGTAGATATCGTTTACATAAATAACAAGTTTACACTTTTCTTTATTGAGGCCGGTAATGCGTAGCACTTCACCCTGCTGGGTAATTTTTGCGCTTCCAATGTTGTCATCTGCGTAAGATATTCCATTAGCGGGCCGCTGTACCAACATCACTTCTACATTTCCCTTTATCACAATTTTTCTAAAGTTTGGGATCTTGTAAAGTATCTTCGCGTTTTTTTCTGTAGCCCTCAAGTTGTTTGGAAGAGCAGCCGTTAGGGTTATTACTGCGGATGTAATAATGACTAGCGTTTTAATTGAAGTTTTCATCGTGTTTTTATTTAAATGTTAAAATAATAAGCTTATGGTGTTGCGCTAGTTAAAACCAGCTTGTAACAATATTATTCAGTTTCATGGTTAACTAAGCTGGTGCCAAAAAGTAAATGTTACCTTAATTGCTCTGTAATAGTTGTTTTTGCTTATTGCTCGTTGAGGCATGTTCATTTCCGAACAGTGGTTGTGCGGCAGCGAACAGTTTTTAGCTGTCGAGAATCTGAATGAAAACTGAGACTATCTTAAACTTATTTATTCGATGTTAAACACAATACATATGAGATTATATTCATTATTTTAGTGAAAAGTTAAGGTATATTGAATCAGTAGTTTTGAATAAGAATCAAGATGTCAGTAAAAATTAATCGGCAAACACAGCAGAAACTCCAGCAATTATTAATCATTATCCTTGCATGGATGTTGACTGGGGTTGTAATCGCTGTTTTTGAAGATCTTGTACTGCATACCCGGAATTCTTTAGGACCAGTGCCTGGTTATACATTAATTTCTTCAATCATATTAAATGCAGTTATTGGCCTTTTTGGGGCACTGTTAGGCGGAAGTTTGCTCGTATTCTTTGTAAATGTAAAATATAACGATAAGCCTTATGGTTATACCCTTTTAATTGTAGCCGGATCGTTTTTAGGCGTTATTTTAATTGTAAACGAGATACTGAGCCTCTATGAGCTGGGCGATTCGAAAAGATTTTTGAAAAACGGATTGGTGTGGGCCATCGTGGTTTCGATAACGCAGTTGTTACTGCAGATAAACAGTAAGTTTGGACAAGGGATTTTCTGGGATATTATTAGGGGAAAATACAATACACCTAAAGAAGAATCACGGATCTTTATGTTTCTTGACTTAAATTCATCAACCTCCATTGCCGAAAGCCTCGGAGATAAAAAATACCACGAATTATTAAAAGATATCTTTATCGATATTACAAATCCTATTCTAGAAAATAGGGGAGAAATATACCAATATGTGGGCGACGAAGTGGTAATTGCCTGGCGATATGATGAAGGATTAAGGAACAATAAATGCATCAATTGTTTTTTTGATATCAAAACGCATCTGTTACTTCTGAGGGATAAGTACATTGGAAAGTATGGTTTACTGCCTGCTTTTAAAGCAGGTATTCATTGCGGAAAGATTATAGCAGGCGAAGTTGGGATTATAAAACGCGATATTACCTACTCTGGAGATGTACTCAATACCACTTCAAGAATCCAGAATATGTGTAAGGAGTTTAACCAGGAGATGCTGGTTTCGATAGCGCTAATTGAAGAGCTCCAGTTAACAGACCATTATACCACGCAAATGTTAGGTGCAATTAAGCTCCGCGGAAAGGAAAAAGAAATGCAGCTCGTAGCTGTAAAGCCTGTTTAATACATCCAATGCATAAAAAATCTGCGCAAAACATACTGTATTCTATGAGCCTGTTTAATTTTATTATAAATTATTAGTATGTCAGTCTGTCCAAAGGACTCCTATGGAGAGCGGAGTCGAAGACCCGTTTTTAGATATATTAAAAGCAATCGACTCCCCTCAGTGTGACAAAAATATTAGGATAAGTAAAATAATTGTATCAAATTAAACAGGCTCTATATATACTGTAATAATTTCTTTACGGAAGAAGCAGGACAGAGCAGGTCGCTTCTTTTTTGTAATTATGATAGATTGGATTGATTAACCATTTATAAACCCATATATGTTTTGTTTCCATTTAGGAGCAATGACATAGTTTAAGCCATCTGTTATGTTTGTTTTTACCAATCCGATTAAAACTTCTGGATCTAAAATATTGTTCCTTTGTACTGCGATGTGCGCTGCTGTACCTGCTTTTGCCCAATATGTAGAACATAAAGGTAATGATGTTACCTCGCCGCTACATTTGCTAAAACCGGCCTATGTTACACCTTATGGAGAAACAAAAATGGCAGATGTTAAAGTATCATTAGATCGGGTTTATAATTATCTGGATAAAACGACCCCTTTCGAACTGATAGATAAGGTTTCGGGAAAAGTGGTTTCGGATTTAAAGAAAGCAGATTCCAGTTCGATATTTAAACCAGGAGACTATCGTTTAACGAGTTACGAATGGGGTGTTACCTATACAGGTATGTTAGAGGCTGCTATTGCCACTGGTGATCAAAATTTAAAGATTATACGGTTAAACGGGTGAATTTTTTGGCAGAGCTTGTTTCTGCTTACCAAAAATATTTAAAAACAAATAAGGGGGCTGCAACGCCCGTTCGTTCAGTGATAGATCCACGTGCACTGGATGATGCAGGTTCTATTGCTGCTGCAATGATTAAGGCACAGCGAACAGGAGAAGTGAAAGCCGATCTCCGCCCGGTTATTGATCATTATTTAAATTACATCATGACCAAAGAGTTCCGCTTGAAAGACGGTACATTGGCCAGGAACCGGCCACAGCCCAATACGCTATGGCTTGATGATCTCTACATGAGCCTGCCGGCAATTGCCCAGATGGGGGTGTTAACTGGCGATACTAAATATTTTGACGAGGCGGAGAAACAATACAGATTGTTCGCCAAGCGGATGTTTAACCCAGAAAAAGGATTGTATATGCATGGCTGGGTTCAGGATATGGATCCCCATCCCCAGTTTCATTGGGCGAGGGCAAATGGTTGGGCACTTATGACCAAAATAGAACTGCTGGATGCCTTACCTGTAAACCATCCTGGTAGGCCCTATATCTTGCAAATGCTAAAAGCACATGTAAAAGGGTTGGCAGCGCTGCAGGATGGGACAGGTTTTTGGCATCAGCTTTTAGATCGGAATGATTCTTATTCGGAAACCTCTGCTACCGCCATTTATAGCTATTGCATTGCCCGTGCAGTTAACAAAGGCTGGCTAGATGCCAAAGCTTATGGCCCTATGGTATTGTTGGCCTGGAATGCCGTAAGTACTAAAATAAATGCAAACGGTCAGGTAGAAGGTACATGTGTGGGTACGGGCATGGGTTTCGATCCTGCGTTTTACTATTACAGACCTGTAAATGTTTTTGCCGCACATAGTTATGGCCCTGTGCTTTTGGCAGGAGCAGAAACTTATCGTTTATTACAAAAGCATCCTTTTGTAATAAACGATAGTTCGGTACAGATGTATAAATAATCAACACCGCATTTAACCAAAATAAAGATGAAATATATATCCTGTTCATTTCTTATTGCCGTTTTTACCTGCACTTTAGTATTTAACCATCACACTGGCTAGCACAGATAGGAAAACACATGAAATGAAACTGCTCTCGGCAGGACATAAGCAAACAGCTGCAGATCATCCGCATCCTACCGTGAGCCCTGATGGTAAAAAAATCGAAATCCAATCAGCGATGTTGTCTGAAGATAACCGAACCATGAATATCTTTGTAATTTCTATCCCAGAAGGATGGATGAGTATCAAATAGCTTTAAACCAAACAACATTACATGCTACTGCTAATTGCAGATAGCCCTCGCATTTTGTCTTATTTCTTGTACTGTTAATGTTTTTTTTGATCGGCATATTGTTATTTGTTTTTTTTAAAGGCATTAGAGCTTGCTTAAAACGATTTAGGTGTGCTGAAGATGGATGTTATGTTTTTATGATAATATTTTATAGTAAGAAGACAGGATAGTACAGGATGGGAATTTTGTTCCACCTTTTTATATTTAAGAAATAATTCACTAACCAAATAACTTTTTAACCAACTATTTAATTAACGAACGTTAATACGATTCTATGCAGTAAAAATCTACTCACCCTTTAAGTCAGTTTTTGCATTTTTTAATTTCTAATTGATTTAGATCCATAGCTTTTTATTGCCCAGTATTTAATGGCCGTTTATCCAATGAAATTGCTATGAGTAAAATTTTACAAAAATTTTTAATCGTTAATTTGGCGGTTATATTCATTCTCAGCGCTTGCCGGAAAAAAGAATTTGATGAGTTCTATGGTCGTCCTGAAACATTAGCCGATCCAATTTATCAACAACTTCAGGCCAAAGGGAATTTTACCAGATTTTTAGATTGTATAGATAAATCGGGCTATAAAGAAACCTTAAGCAAAGCAGGATCGTGGACGGTTTTTGCACCAACAGATGCGGCTTTTACCACCTACATGTCTGAGAACAACTTAACCGAGATAAATGCAACGCTCGCTTCGGCAATCGTACGTTATTCAATGACTTATGACGGAGAGAAAGTAGAACGTTTAAGCGATAATTTAACAGCAAAAGGTTTCGTTAAAAATGTTGGTTTTAGGCGACGTACCGTTTATTACGATTTTGTTTACGATGGCGTAGATAATGATGGTAAAGCAATAAAGGTAATTGCAGGTAACCGAAACGGAACTTATTTGCCAACCGATTTTAATAATAAAAACCTGACCTTTTTTCTTAGCCCCTTTGTCACTTTTGCAGGCATTAGTGCTTTAGATTATAATTATTTTTATCCAAATACCGAGTATGCCGGAAAAAATGTAGGTCCTGGAAAAATTATCGAGCAAGATATTGTAGCCGAAAATGGCGTAATCCACATCGTAGATAAGGTGCTTACACCGCCACAAAGTATCGATCAGTATATAGGTGCTAAAGCGCAATATGGCGCCTTCAAATCCCTTTTGGATAAATATGTAAGCTACAATTTAAATACTGACATTACCCACCGCTACCAGGTGTTAACAGGTAAAAGCGATAATGTTTACGCTAAAAACTATAGTGTATTGCTTGGTTTTTCGCCTAACAACGAAAATTACCTAAAAGAAGATGCCAACGATGCGCAGATTGGTATGTACACCATTTTTGCACCAACTGATGATGCGGTTGAGGCCTATGCAAAGGTGCTGTTAAAATATTATGCCAAAAACAGGTTACAGCCAGGAAATTATAAAGCACAGCTGAACGAACTGTTTTCTTTAAGATCCGATATTATTAGAGATTTTATCAATTCCCACTTATACAGAACTACAGTATGGCCGAGCAAGTTTAATTCAGTTAACAGCTTTTTAGGCGAACCCACTAAACTTGCACCTGCGAACGTGGTAGACAAACAGTTTTTAAGTAATGGATTGTTTTATGGCGTAAACGCTGCTCAAAATGCCAATGTATTTTCGACGGTTTACGGGAAAGTAAATTTAGATCCTACCTATTACATTATGAAACAGGCGCTTGATGTATTGGGTTATGCTATTCCAATTAAAACAGCCTCATTAAAATACATTGTTATTCCTATTCCCGATGCCACCTTGGTAAGTTTAGGGTTCTCATACGATCCCTTTTATCCTTCGTCGCCAATTAGGGGCGATCTGAATGTTTTAAGGCGATTGTTACAAACGCATATTATCCCGCTGGGCGACCGTGACGTGCCAAATTTTGCCACAACAGCTGGTATTTTAAAAACTTCTGGTGGCGAATATATTAAGTACAATAATGGTTTTTTCTCTTCAGCAGGTACAGAAGATCTGCCCACAGTTGCAGATAAAAGCATCAAAATCGATTCAGTAGCCACAGCTGTTAATGGAGCTGATGCTTATGCTGCCAAAGTACTCATGTATACTGTACTTCCGGTAAGCAAACATATCGAAAAATATGGTACGCTAACAACCGATCCTTATTATTCTTTCTTTCAGTACCTTAAAAATAACGTTACGCTTTATACTGCTGCTACAGGTGCAATTCAAGGGGTTACCGATGGAAGCTCTTACACCGTTTTCATTCCTACAAATGCGGCTATACAAGCTGCGGTAACGGCCGGGTTATTGCCAGAGTTACCCAACGGAGCACCAAATTATGCGCCAACAGATGCCGGAGATATTAGCAAGGTGGCCAAATTTATCCAATACCATATTATTAAAAGCACAGTAGCAAGCGATGGACAGAAAACAGGTTCTTTTGAAAGCTTGCTTAAAAACGATTCGGGAGATGCAGCCAAGGTTACTGTATTTACCAACACCACCAATACACTCATGCTAAGAGATGTAACCAATAATTCTGTGAATGTTTTGCTGGGTACAACCGATAGAAGCAACGTGTTATCTAACAGAACGGTGATTCATCAAATCAATTCTTATTTAAAATATCAATTCTAAACCGAGATGACTAAAAGATATAATTATAGTTTTTTTATTTTACTATGCTGTTTGTTGGTATCATCACTAAGCTATGCACAACAAATTAATTACGTAAAGGGTAGGGTTATTGATAAAAAAGATAAGCAGCCCATTATTGGTGCATCTGTTGTAATTGTTGATAAAGATAAAAGGGTAATTAAAGGCGTTTCGACAGATATTGATGGAAATTACTCTTTGCCGGTAGCAGATAAGACCTATAGGATATCGGTTTCATATATCGGTTATAAGTCTTCAGCGCCTGTTAATATCGATAAGGTAGTTATTAATTTTCAATTGGAACCTTCTGAAAATCAAATGGATGAAGTTCAGGTTGTTTCGAGGGCAAAAACGAACAATGGAAGTGGAATGACGATCGATAAACGCGATCAAACTTCGGCTACAGTTACCATTGATGCCAAAGAACTCGAAGACCTCCAATCGGCATCAATCGATCAGGCCCTGCAAGGCCGCATGGCAGGGGTTGATATTACCGCCAGTACAGGCGATCCGGGTGCGCCGATGCAGATCCGTATCCGCGGTACATCTTCCATTAATGGTGCAACCGATCCATTAATTGTATTGGATGGTATGCCTTACGATATTACCATCCCTTCTGATTTTAACTTTGCCACCTCTGATGAGAACAATTATGGTCAGTTATTAAATATTGCCCCATCTGATATTAAAGAAATTAGCGTACTAAAAGATGCAGCGGCAACAGCGGTTTGGGGATCGAGAGCAGCAAACGGTGTATTAATTATTACCACAAAAAGAGGATCAATTGGTCCGCCAGCTATTTCCTATAACTTTAAAGGTTCGTATTCTAAACAGCCAAGTCCGATCCCGATGTTGGATGGTAACCAGTATTCATCACTCGTTTTGGAAGAATATTATAATGCGGGGCGTCAGTTTTCTACTTCAGAATTTGCAAAGCAATTTCAATATGATCCGAACGATCCTTATAATTACTATAATTACAGCAACAATACCGATTGGCTATCGGCAATTACCAAGATAGGTTACCTGCAGGATCATAACCTATCTATTTCTGGTGGTGGTGAAAAAGCCAGATACCGTGCTTCGGTAAATTATTTTAACCAAACAGGTACTACCATTGGCACCGATTTAAACCGTGTTTCGGCAAGGGTAAATTTAGATTATATGGTGTCGAACAAAATCAGGTTTAGTTCTGACATTTCTTATACGCATATCGATCAGAACGGACTTTTTACACAAAATGTTAGAGATGTAGCCTACACAAAGATGCCTAACCAGAGTATTTATGAGTACGATGAGTATGGTAATTTAACGGATAATTTCTTTAGTCCTGCAGCAACAGCCCAAGGTGCATTCTTTTATAATTTCGATAACAGAAGAGTAACCGGAACCTTTAATCCTTTGGCCATGGCTACAGCAGGTAGTAATCACCAATTGGGCGAGCGTATAACACCAAAATTTAGTTTGCAGTACGAAATTTTGCCAAGTGTGTTACGCCTAAACGGGAGTTTTATGGTAAATATTAATAACACCAAAGTAAAAACCTTCCTTCCACAGGTTGCAACAGGCCGCCCTTATACCGAATCGGTAGTCAATACAGCTTCAGATGCTGATGGCGATTCATTCACCATGAACACTAGTATGACATTGGCCTATACACCGAAATTGAACGATAGACACGATATTATAGGTTTTTTACGCTTCGATAGTGAAGATAGTCGCAGAACCGGGCAGTACTTGTTTTCTACCAATACGGCATCATCGTATTTATCCGACCCTTCTGTTGATAGCCGTACCAATTACACAGGTTCTGCCACCTCATCATTAGGACAAACCAGGTCAGTTGGTTTATTGGCTAATGTTCAATACAAATTTTTAGACCGTTACATTATTAATGGTAGCATTAGGGGAGATGGTAACTCCAGGTTCGGTGCGGCTAACCGATATGGTATTTTTCCTTCAGTTTCTGGCCGTTGGCGGATATCTGGCGAACCTTTTATGAAAAAGACCAATAAATATGTAGATGATTTTAGTTTAAGGGCCAGTTACGGTAAAAGTGGTAATGTGCCGCGTAACGATTATTCTTACTTTAATATTTACCAAAATTACGGTTTTAGCTATTTGGATAATGCCGGGGTATATTCTACCAATATGGAATTAACTGATTTAAGGTGGGAAACTGTTACTCAATCCAACCTCGGTATTACTTTAAACCTCTTTAAAAATTTAAATATCGATTTCGATTTATACCGTAAACGTACAACCGATCTGTTTTATCCAGGCTTACAGGTAGCAAGTTATAATGGTTATGGAGGGGTTGATATGAATGTGGGTACCATGGATAATCAGGGCTGGGAAGTAAACCTGAATGCTACCGTGATCAAAAAGAAAAAGATAAGATTAGATCTTTCTTTCAATATCGCGCACAACGAAAACGTAATCCGTGAGGTTTCACCGCTATACCCCAGAGAAAACAAAGGTAGGGTAACCAGCAACAATGTGTACAAAGTATTTGTTCAGGAAAACAATCCTTTCGGATCGTTTTATGGCTTCAAATTTAAAGGTGTATATCCTGATAAAAATGCAACGGTTGCATTGGATGAGAATGGAAACCAGATTGTTGGGCCGAACGGCGATAAAATTTATATGCGTTTTGCTTATCCATCTATCGATTATGTTTTTCAACCGGGCGATGCCATGTATGAAGATATCAACCATGATGGAAACATTGATTATAAAGATATCGTGTACCTGGGTAATGGTAACCCTAAACTAACAGGAGGATTTGGATCTAACCTAACCATCAATGGAAACCTTCGTTTAGGTTTTAACTTCACTTTCCGTACCGGTTACGATATTATTAACGGTACTAAAATTAACACCACCAATATGTATGGTTTTAATAACCAAAGTACAGCTGTATTGCGCCGGTGGAAAAAAGAGGGCGATGTTACTGATATACCAAGAGCCATGTATGGTACGGGCTATAACTTTTTAGGCTCCGACCGATACATTGAAGACGGATCATTTTTAAGATTGAGCTCGGTAGTGTTAAAGTACGACTTTGGCAAAACCTTTATGAAGAGATTGGGTATGAAATCGCTTACCACCAATCTTACCGTTCAGAATATCTTAACATTTACTAAATATACTGGTCAGGACCCTGAGGTGCCAATTAAGTTAAATGGGGCGAACACAGTGATAGATAATTCTACCACGCCGCCAATTAAAACAATCACTTTCGGTTTAACTGCTAACTTTTAATTCAAAACTGATGAAAAATATTTTATATAGCACTTGTTTACTAATGATGCTGGTGATGAGCAGCTCTTGCAACAAGTGGCTCGATCTTCAACCCAGAGATGGAATTACCAGACAGGAATTCTGGAAAACGAAAGAGGATGTTTTAGCAGCAGTTTCTGGTTGTTACACCTCTTTGCTGGCGCCTCCTCCCGGTATTGGTGATAAATCTTTATTGGAGTACATGTTTATATATGGCGAGCTTAGGGCCGATATGATTACAGGTGGGCCTAGTATTACAACAGAGGAAACGGACATTATCAATGTAAATATTACCCAGGATAATACAATAGCAAGATGGGCAGCATTTTACCGTACCATTAATTATTGCAATACCGTGCTCGATTTTGCGCCTGGCGTTAAAGCTACCGATCCCACTTTTACAGATGCAGCATTGAACGGTTATGTGGCAGAAGCGCTTACCTTAAGAAGCCTCATGTATTTTTACCTGCTGCGCACATTTAGAGATGTACCATTAAAATTAACTGCCACCGTAAAAGATACCGATTTGCAGGATCTGCCGAAAACCAAACAGGCCGATATTTTAAAACAGATTATTACCGACTTAAAAAAAGCTGAACAAGGCGCGGTTACCACTTATGGTAGCACAAGGTTTGATAAGGGTAGGGTAACCAAATTTACCGTAAATGCTTTGTTAGCCGATGTGTACCTGTGGATGGAAGATTATCCGAACTGTATTACCGAGTGTAATAAAATCATCAGTTCGCAAAGATTTGCCCTGGTTGGTGCAGGTTCTGGCTGGTACAATAATGTATTCTTCAGAGGTTCATCCATCGAAACCATATTTGAATTTGACCAGGCTATAGAAAACCCGTTTTATAATTTATTGGTAAATACAAGACGACGTTTTATCGGTTCTCCTTTTTTGAGTACTGAAATCTTTATTCCTGATGATGTTGATCCGGATAATAACTATGATATCAGGCCTGATTCTTACTATAATTCGGCTTTTACCATCCAGAAATATGGCACAGAAAATCCTTCTTACGTAAAATGGCAAGCATACCGTTATTCAGATATCATGATGATTAAAGCCGAAGCTTTGGCCTTAACCGGTGGCGGTGTAGAAGCTTTGGCATTGGTTGATGAACTGAGATTAAGACGTAATGCTGTAAATGCTACGAAAGTTACTGTAGACCCTTCAGAAACTGAAGCTTTGTGCGATTATATTTTGGCCGAACGTGCCAGAGAATTTGCTTTTGAAGGCAAAAGATGGTTCGACCTTCTGCGCCATGCCAAACGCAATAACTATAGCCGCATTGATATTCTGTTAGATATTGCCGCCAAAACAGTATCGCCTACACTTCAACAATCAGCCATTACCAAATTTAGAGATCCCAACAGCCATTACTTGCCGATTTATCAGAGTGAGTTATTTACAGATCCTAATCTTGTACAAAATCCATTTTACACTAAATAGAATAAGTGATATGAAAATGAAATTAGACATCCGTAACATTACCTGTTTGGTTATATTCAGCGCATTTATAATCTTAGTGATCAATGCCTGTAAAAGAGAAAGTTTAACAATAAGTACTACTGATGATGTTAACATTACCGGATTTTTGGAGAAAAATCCAGAAAAATTTTCTTTGTTTACCCAAATCTTAGAGAGATCGGGTACAAAAGGTTATTTGGCAGCATATGGTAAATACACCATGTTTACTCCTGATAATAATGCAGTTAACGATTGGTTAAAAAGTTTAAGTAAAACAGCAGTCGACCAATTATCAGCTGCAGAACTGAAAGATGTTGTTCGTTTTCACGTTTTGCCAGATACAGTTGCTACGGGCAAATTTACCGACGGTAAATTAACCCAGATTACCCTTTACGGTCAGTATCTGCAAACTGGTGTTACCTTTAAAGATGGTGTAAGTAGTTTTATCATCAACAAACAGGCACTCATTACCCAGTCGAATGTTCGGGTTGGGAATGGAATCATCCATGTTATCGATCATGTGTTAATTCCTTCAACTAAAACGCTGGCTTCAACTATCGAAGGCAATACCAGGTATAGCATCTTCACCCAGGCCTTAAAAGAAACTGGTTTTTACGATTCGTTAAACTATGTACAATCTGTAATTCCTGATACTACACGTCGTTTCCAGACGGTAATTCTCGAATCTGATTCGGCATTGCAAGCTGCAGGTTTTAATAATTACGCTGCTTTAAAAGCCAAACTTTCAAAAACAGGCAACCCGAAAAGTCATAGCGATAGTTTGTGGATGTATGTAGCTTACCATATTTCAACAGGGGCAAGTTATACGCCTGATATTGTTTCTTCACCTTCGTTATCTACTTTGGTACCTAGTGAAATTGTAACCACAAAATTAGTTGGAACGAAAATCTTATTAAATGATGATGAGTTTAATGGTGTAATTGAGCCTGGAGTAGAAGTAAATAGGACTTTTAGCAATGTTACTACTTCTAACGGGGTTTTACACGAATCGAAAGGTTTTTACAAAATTAAACCAAGGGTACCTACGGGTGTTTTCTTCGATATTGGCGATCAGCCAGAATTAAAATTATTGGCGGCCTGGCGGGCACCCGGACAAACCATTCCGCTTTTACAAAATGGAAAATTGATTACAGCAGGTATCAGGCTTGATGCTTACCGGTCAAACACAATTGGCCCTGTATATGCCGTGTCGTCAACGCCAATCGGCGCATCTGATGGCCGCAGTTATGCCAACAGAGATGTAATTCAGTTTAACCCCACTACCAGTAATGCCGCACGTTCTATCTGGATGGAAATCAGAACCCCTATGCTGGTAAAAGGTAAATACAAAGTTTGGATCTGTTATACCTACAATGGCTCCGGACCACTTACACAGGTTGGGGTAGATGTGGGCACAACACAAGAACAATTATTGCCAAACTTAGTCGATTTTGCCCAAACTTTAACCAGTTCTGGTGTGCCTACCGCCAATGCTGCTTTGCCTTCTGCAGATGGATTAATGTTAACCAACGGCTTTAAACGCTATATGGCTACCACTGCAGACGTTAATCAGGATGGTGTAAGAGGCATACAGCCCATATCAGTTAATAACCAATGGTCGGTTATGGTCGGGAAATTGGCTGGTGTGGTAGATATTAAAACAACTGATAAACACTGGGTTAGGTTTACTACGCTGCGTGGTAATGGGTCCGGAATTATGAATATGGATATGATTCACTTTATTCCGATTGATGATGATCAGAACTATCCAAGATTTAGTCCGTCGGGTCTGATTTATAAACGTCCATAACTAATTGAGCCATAGAACTAAAAAATATAAATAATGACTAGAAAATATATAATATACGTTGTCCTGCTCAGTATCAGTACAGTTTTATATTCCTGTAAAGATAACCTGGAACTGCATAATGAGCTTACTAATGTAGATAATAGCCTAGACCTTTCGCAAAAGCTTGATGCCCAAGCGAACCTCAGTATTTTTAACGGTTATGTTAAAACTACGGGTTATGATAAGGTGCTTGCAGGTGCACAAAACTATACGGTTTGGGCTCCTACCAATCAGGCTTTAGCCAGTTTAGATGCAGCAATTGTTTCTGATCCTGCAAAATTAAAAGATTTTGTAGCCAACCATATTGCACTATCTACTTTTCCATTAAACAAAGAGGGCGACACAACAAGGTTGAAACTGCTTAATAACAAGTTTGGTGTTTTTACCAGCACTAAATTTGAAGAAGGCACTGTTTCGGCTGCTGGCCAGTTTGTTAAAAATGGGGTATTGTATACCATAGATCAGGCTGTTCCAGGCAAACAGAATATTTGGGATTATATGCTGACCAGTACCGATGGTGCTTTGCAAAAAAACTACATCAATAATCTATCCATTACCGTTATCGATACCGCAAACGCTACGGTTATTGGTTATAACGCATTGGGTAATCCAATTTTTGCACCTAATCCACCAATGATAGCCAGAAATACTTATTGGGTAAATGTAGCCGATCTGAGGGACGAAAGTCAGCAATACACCTATTTTATACTACAGGATGCCGCCTTTACAGCCGAATCATCAAAACTTTCAAGCTATTATCCAAGTATAGATCCAAATTTAAATGCTTCTTTCTTTCTTGTTAAAGATTTAACCATAAAAGGTGTTTATCCGATTGAAAAATTGCCAGATACGCTTATTTCTTTAAAAGGTGTAAAAGTGCCAGTTAATAAGGTCAATATTATCCGTTCGTACCGTGCCAGTAATGGTATGGTGCATGTGGTAAATGCTTTGCCTTTCCGCTTAAAGGATAAAATACCTGAATTTAGAATCGAGGGCGAGAAACCACAGGCCGTTAGTGCTGCAAGAACGCTTTTATACCGTACAAAAATCGATAATTTAGGAAAAACTTTTAATGATATTGAGGTTTACGACCATAAGTATGCCGAGTTTGGTGTATTCTACACCAAAACCAATTTACCGGTGGTAAAATATAAAGTTTACGCAAGAGCGATTTCTGGTTTGCCTGGCGATCCGCAGGTGGCGGCATTTACGCAGCGTTATTTCTTTTTTAACCCTGTCACAGTAAGTTATACTTTGTTTTATACCCATTTGGTAAACCCCTTAACTTATAATGAAACCTATTTAGGAGAATATACGCCAGCACAGTTTGGTAATTTTCAGGTGAGGTTAACCGCTGCAAATAGTACGAGTATAAATGTAAGTACACTCATATTAGATTATCTACGCTTCGAACCAGTTTTACCTTAATTATGAATCTTGCTTTCAAAAAAAATACTATGTATAATTTTACAACGATAAAAAAAGTTTGGGGCATATTGCTTTGCTTACTGGTGTTTGGCTTAGCTGCGCAGGCACAGGAAGTAGATTCGGTGAAAACCGAAACAGATACCACTACCGTAAAAGTAAAGGCGCGTGCAGTTAAAGGCGAAAAAATAAGAGGAGTTGTGCTCGATGGAAATACCAATAAGCCTTTAGTGGGCATTAACATCACAATTACTGGTTTTAACGCCGCCATTACCGACGAAAAAGGAAGGTTTACTGTAATTGTACCCGATTATAAGGCCAGCATTATTATTTCGGGTAATGGTTTCCAAACCAAGGTGCTGCCGGTTTACAAAGATAAAGAAATCAAAACTAAACTATACCCGTTATCATTTACTTCGGTTTACAACGAGGTAGTTACGCCGATAGGTACGGTTTCTCAGGCAAGGGCAATACCCGCCATCAGTAATGTGGGTTTACAAGGCAACTGGGCCAATAATTCTGAAAGTGTAATGAGTTACGTTCAGGGCAGGGCCGCAGGGGTTAACGTTACCAGGCGCTCCGGAACACCAGGAGTTGGTGCCGATGTGCTTATCAGAGGATTCAACTCTTTATATGCCACAAATCAGCCTTTATATGTGGTTGATGGGATGATTTTCGATGCCAATAATTACGGTACTTCACTAATTAAAGGCCATGTTAACAACCCGCTTCAATTTATCGATGTTCGGGATGTCGAAAACATCAGCATCATTAAAGATGCAGCTTTGGCAGCTACTTATGGGGTAAAAGCGGCAAATGGAGTAGTATTAATTACCACTAACCGTGCACACGATCTGGCTACCAATATCGATTTTTCTGGCTATGCAGGTTTCAATTTCAAGCCTAAAAACTTACCTGTAATGGGCGCTTCAGATTATAGGTTATATCTTTCTGATATTTTAAAAAGTCAGGGGTTAAGCAATAGTGCCATTGCTGCAAAACCTTATATGAACGACAGTCCAGCCAATCCCGATTATTTTAAATACCACAACGAAACGAATTGGCAGAATGAAGTATTAAAAAGCAGTTTCGATCAGAACTATTTTTTAAAGGTAACCGGTGGCGATAATATTGCGAAGTATGCACTTTCTGCAGCTTATGCCAGAGATAGGGGCGTAATTGATAGCACTGATAATTTAAAATACAGCACGCGTTTTAACAGTGATTTAAACCTGACCAAAAAACTGCAGGGAAGCACCAGTTTATCATTTACCTATACTGAGCAACGTTTAAAAGACCAGGGAATTGCTCCTGTAACCAACCCACTGTTTTTAGCTTTGGTTAAATCGCCTTTTATGGCCAGGAATGAAATAAATTCGACTGGGGCAGTTTCACCAAATTTAGCGGATTACGATACTTTACAGGTGAGTAATCCAAGAGCTTTAATCGAGAAAGGTCAAAATTTAAAAAAGGCTTATCGATTTTATGGAAACATCAATTTCGATTTTACTTTCAACAAAAACTTTAAACTATCTAACCTTAGTGGTGTAACTTACGATAAAACACAGGAAACGCTTTTTATTCCAAGAAAAGGGGTAACCAACGATACGCTTTCCAATTATGTAGGCGATAGCCGTTTGGGTACACAGGTAGGAAGGTTTTTTAATGTGTTTAACGATCTTCGTTTAACTTACGATCAGTCTTTTGGCTCCTACAGTAAATTACATGCAATTGTGGGTGCCCGATATTCGCAGAGCGAAAGCGAGCAGGATTATGCTTTGGGTTTTAACTCTGCAACAGATGAGTTGATCAGCATTGGAAACAGTAATGCCGCTTTTAGAACTTTTGGTGGTGATATTGGGAAATGGCGTACACTGAACAATTACCTGTCTGCCAATTATAGTTACGCCGATAAATACCTCGTTAATTTCTCAATGGCTGTTGATGGCTCTTCGCGCTTTGGTGCAAAGGCCGATCAGGGTTTCTTGAATTTCGTCGATGGTTTGAGAATTAACGGAAGCCGTTATGCCGTTTTACCCGCTGTTGGTGCTGCCTGGGTAATTTCTTCAGAGAAATTTATGCGCAATTTACACCGCGTTGACCTGCTGAAATTAAGAATGAGCTATGGTTTAGTTGGAAATGACGATGTGGGTAATTATACCGCCAGAAAATATTATACCTCTCAAAATGTATTGGGCATCAGGGGTATCGTAACAGGAAATTTTGCCAATCCGAATCTACAATGGGAAACCGTACGCAAGTTTAATACTGGTATAGATGGCTCCTTTTTTAGTGAGCGCCTAAGCATCAGCTTAGATTATTGGAGAAACAGCACTAAAAATATGCTAAGCTATCAATTGCTGAGTGTTGTTACGGGGACAGCTTCTTTTATCAACAATAACGGTGGCATGCAGACAAATGGTTTAGATTTAGCCTTAAACGGTCGAATTCTAAATGAAAAATTAAAATGGGATGCGGGTTTAACCATCGGTACATCAACCAATAAAATTACCAGTTTACCTGATGGAAATTCAGTTATAACCAGTTATGCAGGTGGTGCTTACATCAGTCAGGTTGGTCAGGCGGCCAATCAGTTTTACGGTTATAAAACCAATGGCGTTTTTGCGACCAATGCCGAGGCAGCTGCCTCAGGTTTATCTAGTCGCAACAGTTTGGGAGCACTTGTGCCATTTACAGGAGGTGATGTAAGGTTTACCGATAGCAATGGCGATAAGATAATTGACAACGCCGACCGCACCGTTATTGGCAATCCTAATCCGAATATATTTGGAAGCTTTAGCAACACCTTCACTTACAAAAACTGGAGTTTAGATGCTTTAATCACTTTTGTTAGCGGTAACGATGTTTACAATTATACCAGGGCACAGCTAGAATCTGGAAGTACTTATTACAACCAAACACCAAATATTAGCAACAGGTGGAAAGGTGATGGACAAGTTACGTCGGTACCAAAAGCCACTTATGGCGATCCGGTAGGGAATGCCCGTTTTTCTGACCGCTGGATAGAGGATGGTTCCTATTTACGTTTGAGAACCGTTAATGTAACCTATAATGTACCCTTAAAACTAAAAGCTATTAAGTACGCAAAAATTTATGCTACAGCTAATAACCTGTTTACTGTTACCAATTATTTAGGTTATGATCCGGAATTTAGTAACTCCGGAAGTTTATTTAGCCAGGGCGTAGATACCACACTTGAGCCTCAGTTCAGGTCGTTTCAACTAGGTGTTAGAGTTGGATTATAATTAAGAAAGATATACTCATGAAAATGAAATTAAATAAAAAAATTGCATCCCTTTTAGTGTTGGGTATTTTATCGGCAGGCTCGTGGTCTTGCAAAAAAATGCTCGACGTACCAACCGAAGATAAATTGGATAGTGTAAATGCTTTTAAAACAGTATCTGATGCAGATGCTGCGGTTATCGGTATTTACGGCCAATTTTTGGGCCTGGAAAAACTGTATATCCTGCAGAACGAACTGCGTGGAGATTTGGTAGATGTTACCTCCAGATCAAGTACCGATCTGCAGGAGTTATCATCACATACCGAAACCAAAAACAATCAATATGTTGATCCAAGACCATATTATCAGGTGATTGTGAATTGTAATGATGTGCTCAAAAACTTTAAAATGATGGTCGATGATCGCCGGATGAGTGTTGATGATTACAACAAACGCTATTCAGATATTGCCACATTAAGGAGCTGGATTTATCTGCATTTAGGTATTCAATATGGTAGCATACCTTATATTACTGATGCGATAGAAACGGTAGATGATTTAAAAAACTTGGCCAATTATCCGAAAACACCGTTTGATCAGCTGTTGGATAAATTAATTGCCTTTAACGAAAACCTGCCTTATAAAGAAGCTTATGCTTACCCAACAGGCACATCATTATTGGTAACCATTGATGGGAATTATACCCAAAAGCTGTTTGCATCAAAGGCTTTCCTGTTGGGCGATCTTTACCTGTGGAAAGGCAATTATATTAAAGCAGCCGAAAATTATGCCAAGCTGATGAATGCCGAAAATGGCAATGCGAATGATAACTTTAGGTTTAACTTTTATAAAATCAATAACTCTGGTGATGTGGCTTACGCCAATTTAGCCATTCTATTTAGTAGAAGTGGGCAAGATGCCAGTAGTTTGATAAATAGCTTGGATGCAGGCTGGCGTGCTATTTTTGCCTTGCCAACCACCTCGAGTCCATGGAGTACCGAGTGGTTGTGGGCCATGCCTTATAATACCGCCTTTAAACCTGTAAACCCAATGATTGATTTGTGTTCACCGCTAAAAAGTTATCAGATTAAGCCATCACAAGCCATAAAAGATCTTTGGAACAGTCAAATTACCTACGGTGGTGTTCCCTTCGATCCAAGAAGTAAATTATCTTTCAATGCTTCGGCCATGGGCGATGAAATCACCAAACTAACAGATAATGGCGGTAAGTGGGGCATTTATCGTGCACCACTATTACACCTGCGTTTTTCGGAAGCTGCCAATAGAGATGGACAGACCAAATTGGGCTGGGCATTGCTAAACACGGGGATCAGGAATACCTATTACGTAGGTACCATTACTGCCGGAGCACAGGCACCGGTTTCGGTAGCGGAGTTAAATACCATGATTACACCTTATCCGCAAACCTCACCTTATTATTTCGATGCCAGAAAAAATAACGATGTTTCAGGTACCTGGTACCGCAACTGCGGTATTAGAGGTAGGGCAGTTGTAAATGCAATTGATGTGAGTTACCAGACGGATATGATAGGCTTAGAAGGTAAATTAATTGATGAGGCCGCATTGGAGCTTGCTTTTGAAGGTAACCGCTGGCCTGATTTGGTACGTATTGCCCGCAGACAGAATAACCCGGCCTTTTTAGCAGATCGCATTTACCAAAAACTGTTAAAAGCAGGCAACCCTAATGCAAGCCTTGCCAGACAAAAATTAATGGATCCGGCCAACTGGTATTTGCCGTTTGATTGGAAATAGAAAAATATAATAAGAGGTTGTATCATAATGGCGATTTCACCTCAAATGCTGTCATATTGTCCAAAGGACTTCTGTGGAGAGCTTGTCGAAATACCTCAAAGAGTACTAAACAGGCCCTTCGACAGGCTACCCATTGACGGATCTCTTAAGAAAGGTCGTCATTGCGAGGAACGAAGCAATCTCAATGCGCACGCTAGTAGCGATCGTTGTAAGATTGCTTCGTCGGCTGAAAAAGCCTTCTCGCAATGACGATTCCTCGAGCTAACAATAGGATAAAAACCTCTTGTCATTTATATTGATTTTTATAAAATAAATTATCCCTAAGGATGACAAAACTATATTTATGGATGCAACCTGTTTTATTATTAAAAAGCTTCTAGGCCCAAAATCTGTGCCTTGTACGCTGCAGGAAGAATTAAGTTTCTTAACGGTTTGTTCACCTTCAGTTTCCTGCTTATTTTGTATAAAGTAAGTATTGGTTTAATAGGTTTTCCTTCCCCCAGTTTAAGTAATTCATTCACTTTATGGGGAACGATGAGTGCCTGTATTTTTCGCATTAATAAATACCTCAGCGCACCCAGGTGTTTTTTGTACTGATCATAAAGATCATGGGAAAAGCAGCTATAAATTAAATTTTCCTGGAGCTGTTGTTCATGCATCACTTGCCAGGCCGCAAAATTACCAGGAAGTCCATTTATTTTCATGCGATAGCCAACTTGGTAGAAAGTAGTAAATATTTCCTCTTTTTCTGTTAAAGTGAGTGTTCTTTCCAACACCTCGAAAGCACGGATAGAGTAGTTAATCAGCATAAATAATACATCTCTATAGGCCCAATCCGGAATTTTAGTATTTCTTCCAGCTTCAACATGCTGATGGATCATGGTAATCTGATCTATAGCAGCGTTTGCTTCGGTTAAAGAAGAAAATACGATTTTTTGCGCATAGGCAACAGTAGAAAATAACCTTCCCAACGGATCTTTAGGAAGTTTGCCGGTAAAATATAACCAATCAACAGCTTTATTAAGGCTAAACTCTGCTGCGGCGCCAGCAAAAATAAAAAGAACAACATCTGTGTTGCCCCATATTTTCCTTACAATAGAATGTTTGTTTACAAAGTCCATAATCCATAATGCGCTTCTAATATTTCAATTTTGATGTTGATACGGCATAGTATCAGTGGGATAATGCCAATGATTCCAAAAGAACAGTCTATCATTTGCCAAAATACTGGGATGTGACGAATATTTCCGGCAATTAAGACCAGTGGAATGATCGAGATACAACAGATGATCCCAAATTCGATTACCCATTTATTTTTTATAGGATCTTTTAATGGGCCGATAAAAAGAACGGCCAACATGATATGTGCAAAAGCTAACCAATCGGTGCCATAACTTAAAAATGAATAACGTAAGTTGGTCGCTTTAAGGGCCTGATAAACCACTTCAACCCAGATTTGAAGACTGCTTGGTAAAATTGCACTGTGTTTAACCAGATAGGCCATTTCGGTTTCTAACGGAAAGGCAGTTAATCCGCTTGTTGCCAATCCGAAAATGATTGTATAGACGTATATTTTTGAATTTAACCTTAATTTTTGTTCCTCGGTATTCATAGCTTTTTGGTTAAATAACGTTGATTTGCAAGTGATTATAAGCCTGATGAATAAATTGTCTCATATTTCTATGCTTTGTAAAGTGCTTTGTATTTCAAAGTAAAAGCTAAAATTTGAATATTCCAAAAAATATTAAATATTTTCGATATGATGAATCTATCTTCTTGTATTGAGATTTGAAATTGAAGATCGGTGGTGCCTAAAGATTGTGGAGGCGTTAGCGTAGGTTTATATCAGATAATGGTGTAATTTAAAAAGCAAAAGAGCCAGCATCGCGCTGGCGCTCTTGTTATCATTAACTAAACTAAATCAACGCACTGCTTCTGGCAGCTGTTTCATTCGTTAAACAAATATCTGTCGCATTGACAATTAAAACGAAGGTGAATGATAAATACGGAAAATGTCCTGTTGAGTAGGTTTTTGCAGAATTTAATTCTGTTGATGGTTTTGATTATGCTTTTTGTCAAAATTTTGTTCTTTTTTTTATGTTCCGCTTAAGGGTTTAACAGAGAGTATTTATATATTTGGGTATTCATTATAAACTAAGCCTAGAAAAGAAATAAATAGACTAACCACTATAATGGAATTATACACCCCTGACCAAACAGACAGAGATATTTTAACACTATTACAAAAAGATGCAAGGCTAACCTATAAGGAACTGGCTGCTATGCTACACTTGTCAAAATCGCCCATTCAGGAACGTGTAAAACGCTTAGAACGTTTAGGATTTATTTCTTCCGTAGTAGCATTAATCGATCCTAATAAATTCGAGAACTGTATGATATCCTATTTACAGGTCCAGCTTACCAATCATTCTGTTAATGCTTTCCGGTTATTTCAACAGGAGGTAAGTAAACTCAATGAAGTATTGGAATGTTACCATACAACAGGAGGCTTTGATTTTATGTTAAAAGTTGTTGCAAGAAATATGATTGCTTACAACGATTTTCTAATTAATAAATTCGGCCGTTTAGATAATATAGGTACCCTTAATAGCTCGCTTGTAATTACGCAGGCTAAACGCGAAACTGCTTTACCTGTATAGCAAGATCATTAAGTTATAAATCAAAAAAGCACCCCCTAATTTTAATCTGGAGTATCTTTTTTGATTTATAGTAGTTATATGGCCACATTGATCTGTACATTGATATTACCACGTGTAGCTTTAGAGTACGGACAGGTTTGGTGAGCAGCTTCAACCACTGTTTTTGCTTCTTCGTAAGTAAGTCCGGGTAAAACTACATTTAATCTAGCCTGAAGGCTAAAAACACTATCCGCAAAAGCGAGATCAACTTCTGCATCAATTGCAGAATCAGCAGGAAGTACAATTTTAAGTTGGGGAGCATTGTGCTTCATTGCACCAATAAAACATGCAGCCCAGCCTGCAGCAAATAATTGCTCAGGATTGGTTCCTTTTCCTGTACTTCCAGGAGATGATAGGGCGGTGTCAAGCGCTCCATCGCTACTTTTTGCAAAGCCCTCACGGCCACCACTTACATGAACTTTTCCAGTATAAAGCACTTTGTTGATTACTATATTTAAAATATTCGCTGATTCGATTACATTTTGATTTTCCATTTTTTTTAAAATTTATTATGATTGTTAAATTATTAGATGAATATTTTAGCTTTTTTTATACCATCATTGCTGCCTGCATAATGGCATCTGCAAATGCCTTTGGTGCTTCTTGAGGAAGATTATGGCCAATGCCGCCACTATGATTATAGTGCACATATTTGCCTTTAAACTTAGCTGCATAATTATCTGGGTTGCCATGTGGTGCGCCATTTGCATCGCCTTCGAGTGTAATGCTAGGAACCGTTATTACCGGAAATGTGGCTAATATTTTTTCATATTTATCATATTGTGCTTCCCCTTCTGCCAGCCCCAATCTCCACCTGTAGTTATGAATTACAATGGCTACATGATCTGGATTATCCAGTTCAACTGCAGATTTTTCGAAAACGGCATCAGTGAATTTCCATTCTGGAGAAGCGGTTTGCCAGATCAGTTTTGCAAAATCTTTTCGGTTAGCTTCATATCCTAAACGGCCGCGTTCAGTTGCAAAATAGAATTGATACCACCATGATAACTCAGCTTTTGGCGATAATGGTTTTTGGTTTACCTCCTGGTTTCCAATAAGGTATCCGCTTACCGAAACCATTGCTTTACAGCGCTCAGGCCATAATGCGGCCATAATATTTGCCGTTCTTGCTCCCCAATCAAAGCCGCCAATTACTGCTTTATCTATTTTTAAGGCATCCATTAAGGCTATAATATCTGCAGCAATGGCCGATTGTTGTCCATTTCTCGGTGTTTTTGCCGAAAGAAACTGCGTACTGCCATGGCCGCGAAGGTGTGGAACAATTACCCGGTATCCTTCTGCAGAAAGCAAGGTTGCTACATTAGCATAACTATGAATTGTATAGGGCCATCCGTGTAACAATATAACAGGCTTGCCATCTGCTGGACCGCTTTCTGCATAACCCATATTTAGCACGCCTGCATGAATCTGTTTTATCGTATCGAAAGATATATTGCTGTGCGTTTTATTATTGTAGGTTTTGTTTTTTGTAGTTTCTTTGGCGTTCAAAAGGTTTAACCCTCCAAGTTCTGCAACAGCCACGGTTAAAGCGGCTACACTTAAAAAGCGTCGGCGGCTATAATTATTTTGATTTTCCATTTGCTAAAATTTGTTGATAAATTAATGTTTTACTCCGTTAGGTATGTCAAAATTAATTCGAATGGACAGAGGAGATTAGCCTTTTCGGGATGAAATAGACAAATTAGGTTTTGACTTATACATTTTTAAGCCTGGGCAGGACTGGAATTGAATCCTAAGGAATGGTCGCCCATTCTATGTGGATACATTTTTTTGCTTTTTGCTAATTGCTTTAATGAAACAAGGATCTTACCGAAATAAAAAACACAATTCTTGTGCTGATTTAAACCTTGCATTGTCTACTTAAGCGCCGAATCTGTCTGGTTCAGGTTTAAAATTGTTTAACTATAAGATTTGCATGGTTACTTTAGGCGAAAAAATAAGAGATACGTGTGGTGCAGTCATCATATTTAAAAAAAATATTATTTTTGATTACCCCCAACCCATCTAATTAGCCTGGCTAAAAACTGATATGACCAAAAACCCTCTAAAGATTTCGCCTACTATTATCTGGGTAAGTTCTATTTTTCTTGGACTTTTATCTTCTGTTCCACAAATAGCAGAGCATCATTTTAATGCGGCCGAAGCGGCAGTTAATGCGGTTATTACCTCGGTATTTGCTTTGTTGATGTGGTACTTAAACATCTATATGCTGTCGCGAAAGAGCAGTAGGCCTAACAAACAAGGGATTTCCTACTCAAGGTTATTTAAAAGTCTTTTAATTGGTATTGGCGTTATGCTTTGCCTCGCATGGATTCAGCAATTGATCCTTTCGCACATTAATTTCGGTCCGGTGATGTTGATGGTTGAAGTAAGGGGAATATTGATCAATTTAATTTTTTATATGTTTCTCCATCTGTTACAGCAAAATTACGAAAATCAGCAGGTGAATATGGAATTGGAGAAAATCAAAAGTGATAGCTTGGGCGCTCAGTACGAATTGCTTAAACAGCAGGTTAATCCTCATTTCCTTTTTAACAGCCTCAATACACTAAAGGCTATGGTAGAAATTGGCGACGAAGAGGCTGTCGATTTTATCCTTAAGCTTTCTAATTTTTATCGATATACCCTCGAGAGCCGTAAATTAGATCTGATTCACGTTTCGGAAGAAATGGAAATACTGAATGCGTATCTGTTTTTACAACAGGCAAGATTTGATGGTGGTTTTAGTTTTACTTCTACTTTAAATGAAGAAATATTGCACACCTTAATTCCTCCCTTTACGCTGCAGCTATTAATCGAAAACTGTATCAAACATAATGTAGTTTCGTTGGCTAAACCTTTGCACATCAGCTTGTATGCCGAAGATGGGCAAATTGTTTTGGAAAATCCTATCCGTTTAAAAACCTCCGATAACAACTCGTTGGGGGTTGGACTAAAAAATATCATATTGCGCTACCAGCATCTTCTCGAAAAGCCAATCGAAATTATTAACGATGGCCAGATTTTTAAAGTTAAACTCCCATTAATTCATGAACATCATCATCATTGAGGATGAGCTGAAAACAGCTAAATCACTCGAAAATATAATTTTGAACCTGAGGCCCGACGTGAAAATAGTAGGGCAGTACCAGAGCATCGAAGGATCGGTAAAAGCGTTGTCAGAACAGCCACAGCCCGATTTGATATTTATGGATATTCAATTGGCAGATGGATTATGTTTTGAGATATTTAAACAAGTTAAAGTAAACAGTCCTATTGTGTTCTGCACGGCCTTCGATGAGTACTCCTTAGAAGCCTTTAAACGTAATGGAGTAGATTATGTGTTAAAACCATTTTCCAAAACAGATATTCAGGAAGCCTTTCAAAAGGTAGACGGCCTTCAGAATTTTTTTCAGCAAAAGGTAATTCCCGATTTAAGTAATTTATTGACAAAATTGAGCAGTCCAGCTGGAAAAGAGAGCTTTTTAGTGTTTAAAAACCAGAAATATACCACTGTTCAAACTGAGAATATTGCTTTCTTTTACATCAGAAACGATGCATCAACCATTATGTGCTTCGATAAACAAGAGTTTGCATTAAGTCAATCTCTTGATCAGATTACGGCACAGGTATCTTCCAAACAGTTTTTTAGGGTTAACCGACAATATTTAGTGAATTTTAAAGCAATTAAAGAAATAGAACATTATTTCTTAAGGAAGTTATTTGTAAAGCTTGTAATTGAAACTCCAGATAAATTGCTGATCAATAAGGAAAAAACGCCAGCTTTTCTTTCTTGGATGGAAGATAGGTGAGAAAAATCCCTATTTATCTACTATAAGATAATCACCTTGGTCAGAAACGCATATCTATTTCTGACCTTTTTGCTTTAGCGCACGCTCGTTGCTAATTTGTCTTACTTATCGGCTTCCTGTCTACCTCCTCCACCAATTTGTCCGGTTCAGCTATTTCCACCTAATTTCAGGCATACTACCCGCTTATTTTTGATAAAAAAAGAATAGAAATTATGAAAACACTAAAAAGAATAGCGATCGTAAATGCGGTCATTGTAGCGGTAATAGCACTTAGCGCTTTTATTTGGGTAGGTTCTGCACAAGAAAAAAAAGTAGAACAGCCCATTAATGGAAAAGGCTTTGCCGTTTTGGAATTATTTACGTCTGAAGGGTGTTCGAGCTGTCCGCCAGCAGAAGAACTGTTGGCCAAAATAGAGAAAGAATCTAATGGGAAACCGGTGTATGTGCTTGGATATCATGTCGATTATTTTGATAATTTAGGTTGGAAGGATGTTTTTGGAAGTCCGGAAAATACAAAAAGGCAAAAAAAATATAGTGCTTGGTTAAACGCACAGGTTTATACCCCTCAATTGGTTATTAACGGCGCTCAGGAATTTATAGGATCTAATGAAAATGACGTGAGAAATGCCATTAATAAACAGCTTCTGAATAAAAAGTATACAGCTAGTTTAGCCTTCGATACGAAAAGGGATGGGGATGTACTGGAAATAAATTACGAAACCAAAGATACTCAGGCTAGCGACGATCTTCTTTTTGCTCTGGTGCAAAAGAGCGGCAACACGGATGTACAGCGTGGGGAGAATGCAGGACTTAAATTATCTCATGTCCAAATTGTACGTAAAACCTTAACACTATCTCTTAAGGATGCAAAATCTGGAACTGCAGTATTAAATATCCCTAAAGATAGTAGTGCCGAAAAATGGGAAGTGATCGGAATGGTTCAGCATAAAACAACAGGCGCAATTTCAGCAGTAAATGCATCAACAACTTTTTAATCATACTTATCATCATGGAAAATCACCAAAATACCACAACCAACAGTTTATTAGTTGGATTGGCAAGCTTAATGTCGACACTTTTTCTGGTTAGCCCTCCATTTGAAAAAAATCCACAGCAATGTGAAATGGTGCAAAGCATCGGAAAGAAAAAACAGAAAGGACTGGAGAATGAGCCAGTTGTATAACATAAATCTAGTTGCAGATTTATAAGCAACGTTTATTAGTTAAGAGGTCGCCATATATTTGGCGACTTTTCTATTTAAAATAATTTGCGCTGTGCCTTAGCATCAAACAAAGAGATTAGCAACGCATTCACAGCCTTGGATGTTTAGCTGTTGTATAGATTACAGATGCTGTACCAGGTAAATTTCTCACCAATAAAAAAAAGCGCTACTAGCGCCCTTTTTATGTGAAAACTGATTTAATTAGAATTTATTCAAACCTAAACAGCAGTTAAATCTGAATAGTGAGTGGGATAAAGTTTTTGGAACATCTGGTAGGTTATTGTAACGATAGCAAAGGCTATAATGGCATCGGTAGTGGCTAGCGGACCGATCACAATTAGTTTTGAGCAGAAGGCAAAAATGATATCAAAGAATATCCCTGCAAATACCCATTCTTTTAACCTTAACAATTTGTTGGGGATTAGTAGAACTGCGATTGCGGCTAATTTAGCAACACCAAGTACATAAATAAAGTACGCAGGATATCCCAGTTGTAATGTAATGTCCCAAACAATAGGATTTTTTGTGAGTTCACAAACTCCGCTGGTGCCAAACCATAAAGAAGTTAGTGAGGTACCGATCCAATAAATGGTTTTTGTTGTTTTAAGTGTCATAATATTTTTTTAAATGTTGCTCAAAAATGTTGCATAAACATTCCAAAAACCAGTTAAATGGACCTAAACCAGACAAATTAAATCCTGAGTTAGACAATTGAATGAATTTGTTTTAAGTCATTGGTTTGCGGTGCACTTTAACTTAAATGGCTTATTATTAAAGATGTGTGGGGGAAGTCAGATATTTGTTACGGATAAAATCCTCCTGAATAATTACTTTAGTTCGATATTGGGTATCCGTTGACTGCTTATTGATCGTATCCAACAATATTTTTAGAATTGAAATCAGATTAACACCATAATTAATCAACTATGTCGAATCGAAACAACACAGCCGATACTACTGGAGCTTTAACAGATGCTGGGATAAGCCCTAATAAGAAAACATTTTTACAATCACTCACCGAAGATTGGTGGGCGGTTATATTGGGAACAATTATTATTGCCACTGTACTTTATTTAACCAATAATGGTACTGTAATAAGTTTACCTGCATTTAAATGGGCGAATAGCGAAGATCTTTTGGGTAAAATATTATCAGCATCTAATTTATTATTGATTGTTGAAATGGGTGCAGTTTTTCTGGCTTTAGCTTCAATAGCAATAGGTTTATCAGGGGGCAGTATTGCGCGGTTTGCTGGTGGTTTTGCACTCATCTACTTTTTAGCTATCGTTTCTTTTATTATCGGAGGCAATAAAAGTGTATCCTATTTTGGGTTAGAATATGTGGTATTTGCATTGCTTATTGGTATAACATTAGGTAATCTAATTAAGTTGCCATCTTGGCTGAAAGAAGCAGTACGGTCAGAGTTTTATATTAAAACAGGTTTGGTGATATTAGGAACCACTATTTTATCGGCCGATCTGATCAAAGCTGGTTTACCCGGTATAATACAGGCCGTTATTGTTGTTACTGTAGTTTGGTTTTTTTCGATGTGGTTAAGCCGCAAGTTAAAAGTAGATGATGAATTTGGTGTAATATTGGCCTCAGCAGTATCTATTTGTGGTGTTTCAGCAGCAATTGTTGCTGCAGGAGCTATTAATGGTGATAAACGTAAACTATCTTATGTAACCACTTTGGTATTGATTATGGCTATTCCGATGATGATTATTCTGCCTTGGGCGGTAAAGTATTTTCATATACCCGAGGTAATTGGTGGGGCATGGCTGGGCGGTACCTTAGATACAACAGCAACCGTTACTGCTGCAGGCGATTTGGTTGGGCCAATAGCCGTTAAAGCGGGCGTTATTGCCAAGTTTTCGCAAAATGTTTTTATTGGTGTTGCTGCTTTTTTTATTGCTATATGGTGGGCCTATAAAAAACCTAAAGGTGAAGATGGTGTACCCTTCAAAGCAGAACGCCCAGGGTTGAAAATTGTGTGGGAGCGATTTCCGAAATTTGTATTGGGTTTTGTTGCAGCTTCTTTAGTGTTTTCTTTTCTGTTATCTCCCACAATTGCAAAAAGTGTTGGACCAACCTTAAACGGCTTACGTACCGTGTGGTTTGCAATTGCATTTATTTCGATCGGTATGGAAGCTAAATTTTCATCACTGGTAAAACTTCAGGGTGGTAAACCCGCATTTACATTTGTTACAGCACAAATATTTAACATATTCTGGACCCTCTTATGGTCTTATATTTTATTTGGCGGATATCTATTCCCTATACCTGATTTTAAATAGGTGAGGAATTGGGTTTTACGCTATCATTCACAGATTCCTAATAGGAAGGTCGTCATTGCGATGAACGAAGATAA
Organism: Pedobacter kyonggii; assembly: GCF_004310665.1. Lineage (GTDB taxonomy): Bacteria > Bacteroidota > Bacteroidia > Sphingobacteriales > Sphingobacteriaceae > Pedobacter > Pedobacter kyonggii. Next base: position 300,419 of record NZ_SIXF01000004.1, read on the forward strand.
CCGAACGATTGAGCTCATGAATGCCTTAAAACATATGCAAAAATGAATAATCTTAATACGCAAGACGCCTTTACTCCAAAAACGTTGCAGTAGAAATGCCGCTATTATACCAACACAGCTAGATTGTCGACGAACTGGGTTTTAAACTGCCCAATGGCAGAAGTTATTTTTGTATTGATCGAAGGAGCTTCCATTTATTCCGTTTTCTTCGGAATCTGTGATTTTGCTGATACAAAACTTAATGATTAGATTTTATATTATCTTTAAGGGAGAATTCTTAGACATTCACCAGCAAGTTGTTCAGTTAATTAGAAGAAGGGGAGCTTGAGACTTCATTTTTTTTACCAAATCGTTTAAATAACAATATGAGAAGTACAAAATCTAACTATTTAGCTTTTTTTATCTGCCTGGTTTATCTCGGTTTTTGTGGTTTTATTTCTGATAAACAGGTATATCCGCGTTTAGGTATTGTATCTGGTTTAACACAGGATAGCATAGCTTATGCCTCTGGTTTTAAGATGATTGGCGAATCTGTTCCGAAGATGCTTTCACCTGTATTAACAGATGATCAGTTTCGTGCCAATTTGAAAAAGATTAAAGCTGCAAAATGTAAAGTGTTAACCTGTAATCTTTTTTATCCGGCCAGTATAAAAATAGCTGGCCCAGAGGTAGATGAAGCAAAGGTTTTAACTTATACCGAAACAGTTCTTTCAAGAGCTCAGCAAGCGGGGGTCAAGTTTATTGTTTTGGGCAGCTCGGGTGCAAGGAGCATCCCGGCAGATTATAATGTCGTTAAGGCAAAATCAGATTTTATTAGCCTGGGCAAAAAACTAGCACAGATTGCCGGAAAATATAAGGTTACAATTTTGTTAGAAAACCTCGAAACCACAGAAACTAACTTCATCACCTCGTTAAAGTCAGCTGCAGAAATTGTAAGGGAAATTGATCATCCAAATTTTAGGCTTAATGCTGATATATTTCACATGATGCGTGAAGGGGAGTCTCCAAATGAAATTATTGAGGCCGGAACATTGATTGCCTTTTCTGAAGTTGCTGAAAAACAAAACAGGTCGTTGCCGGGTGTTATGGGTGACGATTTTAAGCCTTATTTAAGAGCATTGCACAAAATAAACTATAAAGGTTTCATCTTTATGGAAGGAAGCATCAAAAATGCAGCTATCGAAATGCCGCTTGCCTTCAAATATCTTTCTGCTCAGATTGCCGAAGTGTATTCGGAAAAGAAAGCAGATTAAATATTATTCTTTAGTGAAATAAGAAAGATAACCTGTTGCTATTTCGATAATAACACCAGCGATTGCATATTTGATTTTTCTGCATCCTTATCAATATTTGGTAAACGCATTTTTGCAACGTTGGTCTCAACGGTTAAAGACGGATTTTCACTTTTAGTAAGCGCGGCTATGTCTCTTACTGTGCTCGACAACATTTTAAGTGTAAGCATAAATTGACGGTCGATATTTCTGATCTTTTGAAAATCAACATTTTTATTAAAATGTTCGGTATTCGACCGCTCACTTTGATTAAACTGGATATTGTCTAAAAGAACCAATTTGTCTGTAATCTGGTTCAATACTTCATCCGAAAGATTTAGTCCTTGTATGCCTGTTACCCTATTGTTTTTTACATAATAATTTAAGCCATTAAAGCTAATGAGGGTTAAGTTATTCCTGTTGATAATATATTCTGACTTTGGAAGGCTATTTTTCGAACGGTTTTTATTAAATGCACTGCGCTGAGCAGCTAAACGTTCAATCATATCGTTTCCGTTCAATCTATCTGTATTCTCGAAAACATCAGCTAGTTTTGTCAGCTTGTTCTGAGCAAGAGCATGTATAGATAAGCAAGATAAAGAGGTAATTATAAGAAATACCAGAGCGGATGATTTTGCACTTTTCATGCGACAAAGATACATGCATAATTGTTAAAATTAAACTTTTTGTATGTTTAATATTACGTTTTTTGGGGTGTTTTTGTTTTTTTTTGATGATAAAAATCAATTTTTTATTTAACAGGTATTTAATAATTAAAAAACATACGCAATTCTTTGGTTTGGCAGATTGATTTTTATGGAGAAGAATTCGCAATTAATTTTTTAATTCTGTGCTTTTTTGTGCTTTGGAAATAGTTCAATACTTTTGATTTTGCGATATCTGGTATCGCCCCATAATTGATGATCGAACTCGACTTTTTCTTTAATCTGCCTAATGGAGATATCATGCATTTTCAGCTTATTCAGCTTTCGAGAGGTGAGTTATGGACTGTTCTTGACCATGAACAGGTATTGGAGCGAATAGTAAAAGAAAATGGAAAATGGAAAGCATTGATAGGTAGTTTCTTATCTGAAGAACTTATACAAAATATAGGGCTGTTTATTGATGGGCAGCAATATCAAAAATTGCCTATCGAGATTAAATTGAGATGGCCAAAACTTATTGAGGAAATTGTAGTGAATTCAGATTCTGAATATATGGTAGTCTGCAAGCCCTTTGTAAATTTCAGATCATTTGAAAAAATGCTTGAAAAATTTGTACCTGCCATGATAAAGGATGAGTGGGCAATCAATTTTAAAGTTTACAGCCATGATTTTGGCCAAGATTTTATAAAGAAACTTAGCCGTAAGGAAGAAAAATTCAGTTATCAACCTATTCAGAAATGGTAATCTTGCATTGGAAACAGGGATTTTACTTCATATTTAATTTCCAGTATTTAAAATATCACATATAAATCCCTGGTAAACCTATTTTGCTACAGTAGCTTTTCGGTTTGTTGAACGTATTATTACCTTAGTTCGATTAATATTACACGTTGTGATCAATTTTTAGCTTCATCTCCCTAACGAGACCGTCATGCTGAACTTGTTTTACAAGTAGAAATAGGTGTTTTAAATTGCCTTGTAGCTACTACGTGGTCAGCATCCTTCCTGCTAAACAGACCCTGAAATAATTACCTTCGGTGAGCTCGCTAAGGCTCGGTTCAGGGTGACGACAGTGAGTTGAAAATATCTACAGAAGATATTTAAAGGCATGTTAGTTAGTAATCGAGTTCAGGTTATTAGTACAAACGATAGCCAATTAGGTTTAAATCAGCATTAATTTCCTTTATTTGATTTAGTGTTGACCTCAAAGTTTCATTGAGGCGCTATTATGATGTTAATTCTGCAGTGCTAACTAAATGTATTTTTGTTGCAGCAAGTCCTCTTGCCGTAAGCTCTATTTCAAAAGAAATTTCATCATTGAGCCTGATTTCTTCCTGGAGTTCCATTAAAAAGAATTGAATTTTCTGTTCATTTTCATCTTTAATAACGCCATGTCCACTATTTTGATCTACATAGCATATTGTACCCTTTCTCATTTTTTTAATCTGTTTTGTTAAGATTTAAACTTAATTTTTCAATGAAGATTTATCTAAATATTAGAACGTCAATTAGGACGGTTTAATATAGTAGTAATTTTGTTACATTGAGTTGAGAAAATCGATAATATTTCTTGATCGTAAAAATTTGTTTAAGGGAAGTTTTATTATTGGACCAATCTAATTGTTAAAGAGGGATAGTTTGCTCAGTTTTTTTATCTTCAGATGCTATTTGCAATGCATTTAAGGAAATACTTATGCTTAAAATATAGAACCTTCTTCGTCAATTCCTGCAGTTATTTCGGCATTTTGTTGATAAGCGTATTTTAATCGGTTACGGATATTGTCCATTCTTGAGCCAAAGCCTACTCTGCTTTTTACTAATCTGGGTAAATTTCGGCTTTCGATGCACAACTTGTCATCAAAGGTGTAAACATCTAGGCCTTATTTTCCATGTCATTAAGATCCCGTGTTTAAATATGTTCCAAAATAGTAAGCAAAACCAGTGGAATTAATTTGATTTCACCAAGATCAGGGCCGTTAGCAAGTTCGATATAAATTGCACCTTGTGTAGTGCGGTGCAAATCAATCAGGTTTTCGCATTTTGCAATTTCTTCGCTCAGATATACGTAGAAATGAATATATATACTCTTACATCTGTGTAGTCCCGGTTGTCTGATCGTGTTTTTATTTTGCATAGATTACTAGAATAATACCCGCTATACTGATTAGTGTTGGTTAAACGTCATATATGTTCAGATAAACCAGACTTGGTTTTATTAAGGATATTTTTGCAGCATAGATTTTATTCCTATTAATTTATGGCTGATCACTTATTGAAAAACATTCCTTATTCCGTTCTCGATCTTGCAACCGTGCTAGATGGTTTTACTGCTGCAGATACCTTTAAAACAAGCCTCGATTTAGCTAAACAGTCTGAAACTTTAGGTTATACACGTTACTGGTTTGCCGAACACCATAACATGGCTGGTGTTGCCAGTTCGGCAACAGCTGTGCTTATTGGTTATATTGCTGGCGGCACCAATAGCATCCGCGTAGGCTCTGGCGGCATTATGTTACCCAATCACGCACCCTTAATTGTTGCCGAACAATTTGGTACTTTGGCTTCTCTTTATCCCAACCGTATCGATCTGGGCCTGGGCAGGGCACCTGGAACCGATCAGGTTACGGCAATGGCTATCCGTGGTGAAAATTTTAGTGCTGTTCATAGTTTTCCAAGGGATATTGAGAAACTCCAACAGTTTTTCTCTGTCAGTAATAACCGGGCAAGTGTAAGGGCTATTCCGGGAGAAGGACTGGATATCCCGATCTGGATTTTAGGTTCGAGCACCGATAGTGCACGCTTAGCGGCAGAAAAAGGTCTTCCTTATGCTTTTGCAAGTCACTTTGCACCAGCTTATTTCGAACAAGCCATCGCCATTTATAGAAATAACTTTAAGCCCTCTCCATTTTTACAGGAACCCTATGTAATGGCCTGTGTAAATGTGGTTGCTGCCGATACCGATGCAGAAGCTGAACGCTTATCAAGCTCGGTAAAGCGGATGTTCTTGGGGGTAATTACAGGTAAAAGAGAATTGTTAAAGCCTGCGGTGGATGATATCAACCAATATTGGGATCAGTTGGAAAAAGAAGCTGTAGAACAAATGTTGTATTATTCTTTTATTGGCAGTGCCGAAACCATTAGCGGAAATTTAGAAGCTTTTGTCGCAAAATATGGCGTAAACGAGATCATGAGCACCTCGCATATTTACGATCATCAGGCAAAATTGCATTCGAATAGAGTTTTTGCAGGGTTGTTTGGGTAATTGCAAGTCATATCAATCGCGTCATGTTCCCGCTGATATCGCTGATTTAAGCAGAATGGCATTTTTACCATTAAGCAGTTAAGGACATTGAGATTTTCGTAGCTCAGGTCCTGCGATCGTCCTCCTGAACTTGTTTCAGGATCTATCCAGCTTGGGCTATTTTTTGCCACGGAAGCACAGATTTGCACGGAATTAAATTTATCCTTTTTGCTTTCAGCTTTAGTCTTTTAGCTTAGTCTGTCCTACATTAAGCAGTTAAGGACATTAAGATTCCATTGTAAATCATCTGCGGCAATCGTCTTAAATCTGCGGGAAACCATTCGCGTCAAGTTTCCCGCTGATATCGCTGATGCGTGCAGAATGCTATTCATTTTCCATCTTATATTTCCCATCATTCGTCATCTACTCTTTAAGATTTGTTAATGTTAAGGGAATATTGGGCCTTTAGCTTTGCCCATTATAAAGCGGCATTCCTTGGACAATTCATTATTTTTATCTTTACAGCTTGGAGATCATCAAGCTATGGAAGCGATCTACCGGATCTACTGGGAGGATGTTTTTGATGTTGCGCTGAAAAAAATGAACGATGAGGCGCTGGCGAAGGATATTACACAGGAAATTTTCATATCTCTCTGGGAGAACCGAACAGCAATTAACCTAACAGGAAGCCTCAGTGCCTATCTATATGGTGCGGTGAAATACAAGGTGATTAATTATTTCAGGTCGGGCAGCATTAAAGAATATCACCAAACAGCACTTAAAGTACTAATGGATGAGCAGTATATTGCAGCAGCTGATGATAAACTGATTTTAAAAGAACTTCATTTAGAAGTTGATGCCGCCATTGCACTTTTACCCGAAAAAATGCAATTGGTGTTCTCGATGAGCCGAAAACAGGAAAAATCCATCAAAGAAATAGCTTCAGAACTTGATGTTTCAGTACAAACAGTAAAAAACCAGATTTCTGCAGCGCTAAAATTGCTTAAAAAAAGCCTTTCCTATATCCTGCTCATTGCAGCTTTAATCGGCTTAACATAAAGTTAATTTATAGATAACATTCTTGGTTAGTACCAATCTGCTTTTCAACTGACATGTATTTAAATGACAGAAGTACAGGCAAAGGAACTGCTGCAGAAATATCTCAATAAGCAGGCAAGTCCGCAAGAGCAAAAAAAAGTTGAAGCATGGTATGCTAAGCTCAATCAGGAAAACATTGAATTGGCAGCCGACCGGAAAGTAGCGATAGGGGAGCAAATGCTTGTTCACCTTCAGGCCGCTATGCGCCAAAATCCAAAACATGGCAAAGTATTCAAATTACAGCCTTTTATCAGGATTGCTGCCGCCGTACTGATCATCATTACACTGGGAATAGGCATTTGGAAACTCAATACCCCAATGAAGCTTGAAAATCAGGTTACGGTAGTTACCGGAAGTACAGAACGGAAGAACATTACCTTATCAGATGGTTCGGTGGTTTTGTTAAGTCCGTCTTCAAAACTCTGCTATCCTAAAGCATTCGCTTCGAATAACCGCCAGATCGCATTAACAGAAGGAGAAGCTTTTTTTGAGATTGCCCACCAGGAAAAAAGACCATTTATGGTACATACTGCATCTGGGGTCGACATCAGGGTGTTGGGTACCTCTTTCAAGGTTAAGTCTTATCAGGCCAGTAAACATGTCGAAGTTGCCGTAATTACCGGAAAGGTTGCTGTAAGCAAAAAAAATGTAAATCTGGGCATGTTAATTAAAGATGAGTTTTTAATCTATGATAAAACTGTCGGTCGAGCTGACATTGGCAAAACCAAAGCTATGGCCTTTATTGAACTTGCTTTTGACGGTGCAAGCTTAGACCAGATTATCAACAAACTCCAGTATGTGTACAGTATCAAAATTTCGCTGAGCGATAGCGCTTTAAGTAAACTTAAAAGCACAGCCGTTTTCAATAGCAGGCAATCGCCAGAAGAGATTTTAGATATCATCTGCAGCCTGCACCACCTCAAGTTCAATGCATCAAAAAATCATAAAACATTTAATATATACAGATGAGATGAGCAGGTAATATAGAAATACTTAGCGGTACCGATCAGATCGTTCGCCGCAATCTTTCTTCCTGGCAACAAAAGCCAGTATAATTAAAGCTTTACAAAAATAAAATCAAACAAATGAAAACAACCTCCGCTAAGAGGACACCAGCTCTTTATAAGATCATGAAATACTCATGTTTAACATTTACAATCCTCTGCATTTTTTGCAGCTCTATCCTGGCCTCGGCTGGTATGGCACAAAAGTTAGAGAGAACTACCGTCAGCATTACGCTAAACAAAGGCCGTAAAATGACAGAAATTATCAAAGAAATAGAGTCGCGCACCGGACTTAGCTTTGTTTACAACCCTGATCAGCTGCAACAAAAAAACATGTTCGTAAGTGGCGATTTTACCACAGAGCCTGTAAGGTCTCTATTGGATAAGCTTGGATTACAAGTTTTAGAAAAAGGCGAGTATGTAATTTTAAACAACGTCGTTCAGAATAAACCAGACCGGATTATCACTGGGGTTGTGCGCGATTCAACAGGTTTAGTGCTTCCTGGTGTTTCAGTGAAGGTACTGGGTACGCAAAGCGGCACCATAACCGATGGCAACGGTGCTTATCGCATTGAGGTAGGTGCTGGTGCGGTATTATCGTTCTCTATGATCGGTTACCGTACCAAAGAAATAAAAGTAGCTGAAAATCAGGTCATTAATACGGTGTTGAGCGAAGAACGTTCGATGCTTGCTGATGTAGTGGTAGTAGGTTACGGAACACAAAAGAAAGAAACCTTAACAGGTGCAATCAGCATTGTTGGGCTGGATAAACTTTCTTCGCGCTCATTAAATAGCGTAGGAGAGGTACTAGCAGGAAAATCACCAGGTGTAATTGTAAGCAACGAGGGTGGCGATCCAACTTCTCCACCGCGCATCAATATCCGCGGTGCGGGCGGTATTAACGGAGAAAATGTACTCTACGTAATCGATGGATCTATATTTTCGGGTACACCACAGCTTAATCCTAATGATATTGAATCTATTTCCGTATTAAAAGATGCATCTGCGGCCATTTACGGTGCAAGGGCATCTGGCGGTGTGGTATTGGTCACTACTAAAAAAGGGAAGAGCGGTAAAATGCAAATTAGTTTCGATGCCAAACTGGGACAACAAAGCGCATGGAGAAAACTGGAACCATTAAATGCTCAGCAACGTGCACAGGTGGCAGCAACTGCAGCCAAAAATGGTGGCACAACCATATTACCAGCTTTCGATATTACAAAATATCCTGACGGACAGATTACCCGTACCAATTGGATGGACGAAGTTTTTAGAGATGGAATGTTACAGGATTACAATGCCGCAATAAACGGTGGTAGCGAGAAATCTAATTATTACCTAAGTTTTAATTACCGTAATGCAGAAGGTATTGTGCTAAATACCAAAACTAAACGCTACAATTTCAGGATCAATACCGAGCACGAGGTAACCAATTGGTTAAAAGTTGGCGAAAACCTTTCTTACAGCAGTACCAATGGAAACGGTGCCAATACCAGCAGTGATTATACAGGTGCTTTACTTTCAGCTATTTATTACCCAACCAATGGAACACCGTACAATGCCGATGGCAGTTTTGCAGGTTTGCCTGGCGGACAATATGCAGGCGATTATGGCGATATCGTAAATCCGGTTGCCGATCTGCAACGTATCGATATCAACAATCCTGTAAATGTGCTTGTGATTAATCCTTATGCCAATATTAAACTGGCTAAAGGTTTAACTTTCAGATCTAACTTAAGCATTACTAAAACCGATGCTGCATTTAAAAGCTTCACACCTAAAAGGCCTGAGGTAGGAAAGCCGGTATTAAGCAATAGTTTACAGGAAAGTAGCAGTCGTGCCAACGACTTTCTTGCTGAGCAAGTTTTAAGTTATAAAGCAACCTATGGTAGTCACCAATTAGATCTTACCGGTGGTTATTCTTTCCAGAAAACTAAAAGCAATAGCTTATCGGCTTCAGGAGCAGGTTTTGATGACGAATCGCCTCAATACAGATACTTGGTTAACGCAACAGTTATTCAACCCTCTATTAGCGGGATGTACGAGCAGGCACTTTCTTCATTATTTTTAAGGGCCAATTATAATTACAAAGAAAAATATTTATTGTCCCTAATCGGCCGTCGTGATGGATCATCATTGCTTAATAAAAATAACAGAACGAAAAATTACGGGTCAGCCTCGATAGGTTGGGTTGTGAGTAAAGAAGATTTCCTTAAAAATGCAACCTGGTTAAACGAACTGAAACTTAGAGGTAGTTACGGTATATTGGGTAATTTGGGATCGCTTAATGCTTCTGCAGTAAATCCATTGTTAAGCGCTACCCAAAGTTATTTCGGGCAAACACCAACTTTACAGAATGGTTATGTACAGACCGTTCTGGCCAACAAAGATTTGACATGGGCAGAATCAAAACAAACAAATTTTGGTCTTGATATGACAATTCTGGGCAGGTTAAGCCTTAATGCTGATTATTTTATCAAAGAAACCAATAAGATGATCTTAACCAGGTCGCTACCAGGAACAGCGGGTTTAAATACGCAGACCATTAATGCGGGTATTGTAAAAGATAAAGGTATAGAACTTGGTTTAACTTACAATAGCAATAAAAATACAGCATTTACCTATAGCATTAATGCTACTTTAACCAAAATTAACAACAAAGTACAGGAACTGGCACCGGGATTGGAAAACATCGCTGTGGGTACCAATTTCCGTAACGAACTTGCGCCGCTTACCATCAGGGTTGGTCAACCTTTGTACAGCTACTATGTATTAAAAACAGATGGTATTTTCCAAAGCCAGGCAGAAGCTGATAACTACAAAAATGCTAAGGGAACTAAAATCCAGCCGAATGCAAAAGCAGGCGATTTTAAATTTGTTGATATCAATGGTGATGGATCTATTGATGGTAAAGACCGTTATTTCGCTGGTAGTGCTTACCCTGATTTCTCTTACGGATTGAGCTTTAATGCAAGTTATAAAAATTTCGATTTCAATATTTTTGCTCAAGGCGTACAAGGAAATAAATTGTTTAATGCGGTAAAACGTACTACTTATAGTGCTAGCGGGCCATCTTACAACAAACTGGTCGGTATTCTAGATGCATGGTCGCCAGAGAACCCAGGTGGTAAAGTGCCGATTATTTCAACAAGTGATGCTAATGGTAACTTTAATGCTTCAGATTTTTATATTGAAGATGGTTCTTACCTGCGTATCCGTAATGTAACCCTGGGTTACAGTTTACCAAAATCAATTGCCAATAAATTAAAAACCGGAGCGGTAAGGATTTATGCCACTGCAAACAATCTCTTTACTATTACTGATTATTCGGGCTTTGATCCAGAAATCGGAATGGACAACAACGGATTGGATGTTGGCCGTTACCCTCAGGCACGCAGCTTTATCCTTGGTTTAAGTGTAAATCTCTAATCATAAAACAACAATGAAAACGAATTTAAAATATATGGCATTTGCCGCACTTGCTTTTTTCTCTTCATGTACAAAAGAGCTTGATATTGTGCCTGAAGGATCTCCATCGGCACAAAATTTCTGGAAAACCAAAGAAGATGCCATAAAAGCAGAAGCTGGGATGTATGAAAATTACAATGCAGAAGACTTTTACGGCCGTGGGATGTTCTGGTTTATCAATGCCAGCGATGATATGGTTACTGGACGTAATAAGCCAGAGGCTGATAATATCAAAAATTTTAACCGTACCTATGTTGGCGGAGGTTATACCGAAACCCAATGGAGCATGCGTTATGCTATTATCAAACGGGCTAACGATATTATTATCAACGTACCTGCCATCCCAATGGATGAAGCCTTGAAAAAACAGATTATTGGCGATGCTTATTTTAATGCTGGACTGGTTTATTTCCAGTTGGCTGCTAATTACGGTAACGATAAAGCCGGAGTACCCATCGTAACACCAGAAAGCGATCCCTCTCAGCCTATTGCCCGCGCAAAAAATGTAAACGAAAACTATGATTACATCATTTCACTTTTATTAAAAGCAGCCGATAACCTTCCCCTGTTTTCGGCAATGAAACCAACTGATTACGGTAAAGCACATAAAACGGCTGCCTGGGCATACCTATCTAAAGTGTATCTGTACAAAAAGGATTATGCCAATGCTGCTAAATATGCTGATATGGTCATCACGTCAGGCCAGCATGATTTAATTAATACGGGTTTTGCCGACGTTTTTAAGGCTTCAAACAACTGGTCTAAAGAATATATCTGGTCTGTGGTTTGTACGCCAAGTGGTGGTGGCACCGGCTGGGGAAGTAAGCTCCCAGGCGTAATGTTAACCAATAAAGCCTGGGGGATTTATAACGGATGGGGTTATTACCTGCCAACTAAAGAGCTTTACGATTCTTACGAAACTGGCGATCAGCGCCGTGAAGCCACCATTTTAAAACCTGGCGATAAATTTATGTTCTTTGGCGCCGAGCGTAGCTTTACCAAAGATGCAGGAGCGACTTCAAATTACCAGTTTAAAAAATATATGGAGCCGTTTTCATATCCTAATCCAATTCCAACGCATGTGAATCCGAATGGAGACAATGGCACAACAGATTTAAACGTGCCCTTAATGCGTTATGCTGAAGTATTGCTGATCAAAGCAGAAGCTGCAATTAACCTTAGCGGAGCAGGGGCAGGAGATACCGAACTGAACAAAATCAGGCAACGCGCAGGTTTAGGCACCAAAACAGGAATGACTATCGACGACCTTAAACGCGAACGACGTAACGAACTTGCAGGAGAATGGGCCGATCGTCACCGCGATTTGGTAAGATGGGGTGATGCTCAGGCAGCCTATGCAAAACCATTACACGATTTTGATGGGAGTGTAATTTGGCCGGCAAGAACTTTCAATCCACAGGTACACGATGTTTGGGCCGTACCACAAAGAGAAATTGATAACAGTGCAGGTGTAATTAAACAAAATCCAGGATGGTAAAATCGAATAAACTGACTCTCTTTTTATTATTGAGTTTAGGCGTACATTCAGTTTCTGCTCAGCAGAAACTGAATGCCGGTAATGGACACAGCCATAATGATTATAAGCAGCAGATTCCTTTATTGGAGGCTTATTATGCTGGTATGGGGTCTATCGAGGCAGATGTGTTTTACCGTAATGGAGAATTGTTTGTTGCCCACGAAAGCAGCGAAATTACCCCAGGCAGAACATTGAAAAAATTATATATCGATCCATTGGTGGCATTTTTTAAAGATCATGCCAACCATCCTTATGCCGATCCGAAAAAAAAACTTCAGCTGGTAATCGATATAAAGGAGGATTATGAACACGTAATCCCGAAATTATTGGCCGATTTAAAAGGTAATGAATCTGTTTTCGATCAGCAGATCAATCCTTCAGCCATTAAAATTGTAATGAGTGGTGCTGTTCCGCCTGCCGAAAAGTTTAAGGATTATCCATCACTCATCAGTTTCGATGGACGTCCCGTAAATCAGTACACAAGTGATCAGTTAAAGCACATTGGGATGATTAGCGATGATATTTCTCATTATACGGTATGGAACGGGAAAGGCACCCCAACGCCAACCGATTTAGAAAAGATGAAAGCGGTGATTGCCAAAGTACATGCAATGGGTAAACCTTTCCGTTTTTGGGCAACTAAAGATAGTCCGAACAGTTGGAAAGAGCTGGAACATATGGGCGTTGATTGGATCGGAACGGATCATCCCGTATTGCTAAAAGATTTTTACCAGAACAGGGCTAAGCTCGAGTACAGCAACCCGAAGGCTTATAAACCTTATCAGCCAACTTACAAAAGCGATGGATTAAAAACCAAAGCCAAAAATGTAATTCTTTTAATCGGGGATGGAATGGGGCTGGCACAGATTCAGGCAGGTTTGAGTGCTAATTTTGGTCAATCCAACATCATCACAATTAAACATCTTGGCCTATCGCGTACCGAAGCTTCCAATTCAGATTTTACTGATTCTGCTGCAGGTGCAACGGCTATGGCCACAGGGCATAAAACCAATAACCGTTACATCAGCGTTGATTCTACGGGTAAAGCACTTCAGTCTATCCCTGATGTTTTAGCGCCTTATGGTGTTACAAGTGGTATCATCAGCAGTGGTGATATTACCGATGCTACGCCTGCAGCATTTTATGCCCATCAGCTTGAAAGATCTATGACGAAGGAAATTGCAGCTGATTTTCAGAACAGTCATGTTGATATTCTAGTTGGTTCGAAACGCAAAAGTTTTACCGAGAATCCAGATCAAAAATTGATGGATAAAATCTCGGCAAAAGGTTTTACACTACAGAAAGACCTAAAAAGTTTCGTTGCCTCAAATGAAGATAAGCAAGTGGTGCTTTTAGACGATTCTGCTACGCGTAAAGTATTAGATGGCCGGGGAGAAATGCTGAAAACTTCGTTCTTAAAAACGGTTGAATTACTCTCGAAAAATAAAAAAGGATTTTTCATTATGGCAGAAGGCGCACAGATTGATCATGGTGGGCACGCAAACGATTTGCCTTTCGCGGTAACCGAACAACAAGATTTCGACCGTCTGGTGGGCGAAGCCTTAAAGTTTGCCGATCAGGATGGCGAAACGTTGGTAATCGTAACTGCCGATCATGAAACCGGAGGACTGTCGCTCCTGGATGCCTCTTATAAAAAAGGAACCGTTCGTGGCGATTTCAGTACAGACGATCATACCAATATCATGGTGCCTGTATTTGCCTATGGCCCTGGTTCGGATGCCTTTATAGGGGTATATCCTAATCATCAGATTTTTTATAAGATTATTAAGGCTTACCAATTATCGAAGCCTTGATAAATATGCTTCAAAAAAAACAGTTAGCGGTGCTTGTGAATAATCACTTGTACCGCTTTTTGGCTTTATTTCTGCGTAGATCGGCGATATCCGCTGGAAATATTATGCTGTTGCTTTCCCGCAGATTTAAGAAAATAGCCGCAGATGATTACAATCGCGTCTTAATGTCCTTAATTACTTAGTGTTAAAAATGCCATTCTGCTTAAATTAGCGATATCCGCGGGGAACATGATACGATGGTTTCCCGCAGATTTAAGAAAATAACCGCAGAAGTTGTGTTACTGCTTTATCACGAAATGTGGTAAAAGTAGATATACTGTCTCATTAATATGCCCATTACTACCGTACTTTTACCCTTTTTATGCCTGGCTATAGGAATTGAGGTGTACATTGTTAAGCTTTGTGCAGCCTATCTTAGTTTGCCTATGTATTACAGCTGTGCAATTGTTGATGATGAACAGCACGCGATTGATGTACTCCACGATTATATTGAAGGTATTCGTTTTTTAAAACTGTTTAGCGCCTTTAATAATCCATTTGATGCTTTAAAAACAATTAGTGATGGAGATAAAATTGATTTTCTTTTTTTAGATATAGATATGGATGGAATGAAGGGAACTGAACTTTCCCAGCATCTCCGCTCGAAAGCTAGGTTTGTGATCTATGCATCCGCCCACCTTGAAAATGAGGTGAGAAAAATAGATTCTAGCTTTGAATGTTATCTTGGCAAACCGATCTCAATGAAACGTTTTGCTGGTACCATTGATAAACTGATACGACTTAATAATTTGCCGATAACAATTGAAAATAGCTTATGATCGAACTTAATTACCTTTTTGAACAGGAATTTTTACAAGATGTATCCTATCAGTTAATGCGGTCCACCATGGAAGATCCATGGTTGGTGCTCTCTGGATGTAAAGTGCTAGGTATTATTGATGAAGTTGATGGGAACTGGAGCCAGATTGTAGGGGGAGATATTCCGCAAAAAGCAATTGTAGGAATGGGGGATTTGATTAACATGCAGCAGTTTAGCTGGTTGCCGAATCTGATTAAAAAACAGTGGCCAAAGTATGTGCTTGATGTGGTTGTAGAAAATGTAGACTGTTACGAAATAATTTGCCATAAAGAGGCTTGCCCCAAACGTTTTAAACAACGTTTTGCATTGGGTATCCATGCGCTGGCACAAAGAGAATCGGCTCTTGTTTTTAAAGTATGGTGCTTTCAGAAATCAGATTGTTATGAGGTCGTTAAAGCGCCTGCAATTGATCGGTACGTTTAGTATTTGTCCTGAATATTTTTAAAGGTAAACACAGGTTCTAACCCAACCGAATCTGTTGTGTTTTCAGAATTTGAATTAATTCTTGCCCGTTTTAAGCGCTGATGTCAATGTAATATTTAAATTTGGCCTTACAAAAACTCTTCTTCAACATGACCTTTGTAGAAAAATTGCAGGCCTTACGCCAATTAATGGCTGCTCAAGAAGTAGATGCTTATATGATTACCGCGGCAGATCCTCATATCAGTGAATATTTACCTGCGCATTATAAAGCTATTCCTTTTGCTTGTGGATTTACAGGGTCGGCCGGCACGCTGGTCATTACTCAAGATTTTGCTGGTCTGTGGACTGATTCTCGATATTTTACGCAGGCAGAAACACAATTAAACAATACTGGTTACGAATTGGTAAAGTTGAAAGTGCCACATACACCCGAATACATCGATTGGTTGTGCCAGGTTTTGCCAAAGGGTGCGAAAGTAGGTTTTAACCATCAGCTTATTACGGTAGGTTTAGCCCTCGAGATGCAGAACAGTTTGACCCAGCGTGAAATAGAAATAATTGACGTTGATTTTATCAGCGCGATTTGGCTTGATAGGGTAGGGTTGCCAGAAGAAAATGCCTTTTTAATAGGCGAAGAAGCTGCGGGTCTTACCATTTCGGCTAAAATAAACGAGGTAAGAGCTGCTTTAAAAATAAATGGGGCAGGTTATCATTTTATTTCATCGCTTGATGACATTGCTTGGCTTTTTAACCTAAGGGGAAAAGATGTAGACTATAATCCTGTAGCTTTAAGTTTTGCTTTAATTGCTCCTTCAGCGGTAAAACTCTTTATCGACAAACAAAAGTTGTCGCAAAAAGATATCGATACTTTAAACCAACAGGGCGTAACTTTGCATCCCTATGCTGAGGTGGCAGAAGCATTAAAAATGCTGCCAAAAGACGCACAGGTTTTTATCGACCCTAAACGTACTTGTTTTGGCTTGTATCAGTGCTTGCCTTCTGGTACTAAAATCGTTTCAGGCATTAATCCAAGCACACACCTAAAAAGTTTAAAGAATAATACTGAGATTAACCACATCCGTAAGGCAATGCTAAATGATGGGGTGGCTTTAACCAGGTTCTTTAAATGGATGGAAGATCATTTAGGGAAAGAAAAGATTACAGAATGGTCTGCAGCAGAGAAATTGGCCACGTTTAGAGCCGAACAAGCATCTTTCGTTGGTTTAAGTTTTAATACCATAGCTGGCTATAATGCAAATGGAGCATTGCCGCATTATAACGTAACAGCAAAAAGTAATCAGGAAATTTTAGGTGATGGTTTGTTTCTTGTCGATTCCGGAGGTCAGTATTTGTATGGTACAACCGATATTACCAGGGTAATGCCTGTTGGTAATTGCTCATCAACCCAGGCCGATGATTATACCTTGGTACTAAAAGGCCTGATTGAAGGTTCTAAACTGATTTTTCCAGAAGGTACCAAAGGTTATCAAATCGATTCAATTTGTAGAAAACCGCTGTGGGAACATGCCATAAATTTTGGTCATGGAACGGGTCATGGTATTGGCTTTTTTCTTAATGTACACGAAGGACCTCAGAATATTAGTCCAGCCAATGTAGATGTTGTCTTTAAGCCAGGAATGGTAACCTCCATCGAGCCTGGGATTTATCGTCCGGAAAAACATGGTGTACGTATCGAAAATCTTGTTTTATGTATCCCTAAGGGCAGTAGTGAATTTGGCGATTTTCTCATTTTCGAAACCTTAACCTTATGTTTTATCGATACCACGATTATCAATAAAACACTTTTGGCACCAGATCAAATCACCTGGTTAAACCAATACAATCAAATGGTGTTTGAGAAGCTTCAACCCATGTTATCAGATGAAGAAGCAGAATGGTTGAAAGTGAAATGTCAGCCTATTTAATCATTGTCTACCAATGATTCTAAAGAATGATCGTCATTCCCACGCAGGCCTATCGTGTGGACACATCTTTTGCAATATCCTTAGCATTGGCCGTCATTGCCAGCTTGACTGGCAATCTTAATGCAACAAAGGTTAATGATCAATATCTGAAGCTTTAAGATTCCCGTTTTCACGGGAATGACGCAAGATAATGGAATTGTGCCCATACGATAGGCGCAGGTGGGAACCACGAAGTGCTCAGCGTAACTAATCTTAATGCGAACAATCTGAGTGCTTTGCGTAATCTGCGGGAAAGAAAGAGGTGGGCGTTGTCAGTCTGAGCTTGTCGAAGACCTTTATTGCTATTTAGTGATAAACGGCTTAAATTTCCTTATATCTCTTATATGGTTAATAATTTGATATAGGAAAGTAATTCCTGCATTTCAATCCACGTCAGTCGCGCTTTCCGCTGTAGTCCCGACTTTACGTCGAGAGCTGTCGCTGCAATCGCGTTTAGGCACCTAATGTAGTGCTAATGGGTTAGGTTCCCCTTCATGTGTTAACAATCTGCGTACTTTGCGTAATCTGCGGGAACCTATTTTGTTCATCATGCTTCCTGCTATTTACCATCGATCCCGCCATCCACTTACCGCCTCACGCCCAAACTCCCCATAAATACACCAATTCTTTACCGATTTTGCGCTATTTTTAACTTCGATGCCCGCTTTATCTTTTAAAGTTTATTTTTGATTTAACTACATCCTAAATCCACTTTGTCATCATGATTATCAAATTAAAAAAGAAGAGAACCTTATTCATAATAACTTTTAAAGCAATATTTTGCTGTATTTTATCTTTTCTAAATATTGAGGTAGTTCTGGCCCAATCGCCTTGGATTGCTTTAGGCAAAAAGCCATCTACGCTGGACCTGGGAAATGGATTTTCGACTTACAATGCCGGAGCATTTAATCTAAAGCTTGTTAAGTCATCGCAAACAGTAGCAGGTCTCCAGCCTAAAACGGTTAAAGATTTCGATTTTGTACCCAGCGACAGTTTAAAAGTACGTAGTTCAGATGGTTTATATCATCTGGGTGATATCAACTTAAAGTTACGCTACATTGGCGAAGAAGCCTGGAAAAGCTATAGCACAGCCGCAAAACGAAGCCCGGTGAAAAGCATTGCTACGGGTAAAAACGTACTTGCTGCTGCCGATCTTGCTGCAACGCTTCCGGTCGATATCCCGTTGCAGGTTAAACGGATGTGGGAAATGCTTAACGGAAAACTTGTGCTCCGCTTCGAACTGAAAAACAAGACCAATAAAAACATAGAAATCGGGGCACTAGGTATCCCGATGATTTTCGATAATATTCTCGAAGGCAGAACATTGGAGCAAACCCATGCAAAAAATGTTTTTTATGATCCATATATCGGAAAAGATGCTGGTTATCTGCAAGTTACCCGATTAAGCGGCCATGCACCTTCTTTACTCGTTACGCCATTGGAGCATACGCCATTTGAGGCTTATAATCCGCTTAATGATGACCGGACCCCGAGAGGGATAGCTTTTGAAGGTTTTTACGAATGGATGGTTTATAGTAAAGCCTATGCAGAAAATGAATGGAAAAATGCCGAGCAGTGGAATACACCAACTTCAACCACTTTAAAGCCTGGCGAAAGCCGGAGTTATGCCCTTCAGTTTATCCTTTCAGGAGCAGCAAAAGATATCGAAAACAAACTGATCGAAAATAAACGGCCAGTAGCGATATCAGTTCCAGGTTATGTACTGCCTAAAGATGTAGAAGGGAAGTTATTTATTAATTACCCTAAAAAGATTAAAACTATTCAAGTTCAGCCCGAAAATGCGCTACAAGTAAGTGCATTGGCCTCAACCAAAAATGGTTGGAAAAGTTATTCCGTAAAGGGGAATACCTGGGGAAGAGCAAGATTGTCTATCACCTACGAAGATGGCTTGGAGCAAAGTATAAATTATAAGGTAATTGAAGCCGAAAGTGATGTGATCGCTAGTTATGGCAATTTTTTAACAACCAAGCAATGGTTTAATCAGGCCGATCCTATTTTTAAAAGAAATCCTTCAGCTATTACGTACGATAATGAAAAGCAACAGCAGGTAACACAAGACAATAGGGCATGGATTGCGGGGTTAAGCGATGAAGGTGGTGCAGGTTCGTGGTTGGGGGCAATAATGAAGCAGTTGGTACAACCCAAGAAAGAAGAAGTTGATAAACTGAAACAATTTGTAGATAGTGTAATGTTTGGACGGATACAGCTTAAAAATGGTCCTCAGAAATATGGGGTAAAAAAGAGCTTGTTCTACTATGCACCAGATTCGCTCCCTAAAGATACTTATGCCGCAAATATCAATTTTAAAACATGGTCTGCATGGCCCAAAAAAGAGGCTGATAACTTGGGCCGGTCTTATAACTACCCACATGTTGCAGCAGCCCATTGGGTGATGTATCGGTTGGCGCGTAATTATAGCGGCCTGGTGGAAGAGCAGAGCTGGAAACAACACCTTATCGATGCTGCTGAAACAGGTATGGCGATGGTTAATATTGCGCCTTATTACGCTCAGTTCGGTCAAATGGAAGGTACAGTTTTCTATCTCATCCTAAATGACCTTAAAAACGAAGGACTTACAGAAGAAGCAACCAGGTTAGAAAATGAAATGAAAAAGCGAGCCAACCACTGGCGTTCGCTTCAATATCCCTTTGGTAGTGAAATGCCTTGGGACTCTACAGGTCAAGAAGAAGTTTACGTATGGTCCAGCTATTTTGGTTATCAGGATAAAGCAAATGTAACACTTGATGCCATATTAGCCTATATGCCTGTGGTGCCGCATTGGGCTTACAATGGTAATGCCCGCCGGTACTGGGATTTTCTTTATGGAGGTAAACTTTCGCGTATCGAAAGGATGATCCATCATTACGGTTCAGCACTCAATGCCATTCCTGTATTGATGGATTACCGTAAAAATCCTGGCGATTTCTATCTTTTGCGTGCCGGTTACGGTGGGTTATTGGGTTCGATTTCCAATATCACCCAAGAAGGTTTTGCGCCTGCAGCATTTCATGCTTATCCATCAACTTTAAAAAATGATGGTATTACCGGCGATTACGGATCTGGTTTTTTTGGCTATGCGGTTAATACTTCATCGTATATCTTACAGCATCCTGAATTTGGTTGGTTAGCTTTCGGCGGTAATCTGAACAAAACAGGCAATAACATCAATGTTAAATTAACTACAGCAGCAAAATCATCGGTTTATATTGCACCTGCGGGGCTTTGGATTAACCTTGATGCCGGAACCATTGATGAGGTAAATTATAATAGTGTAAATGGCGAAATTCGTTTAAAACTGAGCAAAGCAAATGAATATACACCTAATGCCGTATTGAGGTTGTTACAGCCTGCAAAAATTAATGGCGTGGGAACTTATTCGGTAAAAGGTAATGATAAGAAGGAGAGGGGAGCATACGAGTTTCCACTTGCAAAAGCGCATACAACTGAAATTATTCTTCAAAGATAATATCAATTTTTCTACTGTCTCCGCCCCGTGAAATAAAATTTACGGGGCTTTTTGTTGTTATTTAGTATTGATAATCAATTAGATATGTGCCTTATCAATATTATGCATAAATATAAAATATTCATATTACTTGTATTTCAAATTATTAAAGTTAAATATTGAACTTAATGTGAGTGTTTTATAGATCGAAAACGATAGATTTTGTTTTATTTACAGCTATAGAGTTACTTCATATTAGTCAATTCAAAATTTTGTATTTCAAAAAGTTATATAATTTAACAATAATATAGTCCATTTAAATTATTTAGAACGTCCTCATTTGTAACGATAGTGGTGTGAGAAAGTCGATTTTTTATGAAATAAATTAAGCTTGCCATTGACAGATCCCTATAGAAGGTCGTCATTGCGAGGTACGAAGCAATCTTACAACGATCTAACAGCGTGCGCATTAAGATTGCTTCGTCGGCTGAAAAAGCCTTCTCGCAATGACGATTCCTCACAGCTATCACTGCAATAAAAATACGCCGTGCCATCTATATCTCTGTAGCTAAAAATTGTTACTGCTATTATAAACTTTCATTAATCACCCCTACATTGTGCAGATTTTACCCTTATTTTTCGCTAACCTGAAATTTATTGTGATTTTTGTGCCATAACCATAGCTTATAATTTGCAGATACCTCCCATATTTTAGCCATTCATTTCAATTCTGATGTAATGAATATAGCTTTTTGGATATTTGCCTAACAATTAATAATATGTTTGAAAAGAAAGTTTACCTTCAAAGAAGAGCAGCACTAAAATCAAAGATAAATTCGGGAATATTACTCTTTTTGGGTAATGAAGAAAGTCCGATGAATTATAAGGACAATACCTACCATTTTAGGCAGGATAGTACCTTTTTATACTATTTTGGTATAAGTGAGCCAGCATTGGGCGCTATCATCGACCTTGATGAAGATCAGGTAACCCTTTTTGGTGATGAAATGGGAATTGACGATATCGTGTGGATGGGCAGACAGAAAACGCTTGAAGAAAAAAGTTTGGATGCCGGCTTAACCAAAGTTTTGCCTTTAGCGCAACTGGACATTTATCTTAAGCAATACCAAGACAAAAAGCGTCAGGTTCATTTCCTGCCTCCTTACCGCTCGGAGAATAAGATTAAATTGGCCAGCTGGCTTAATTTGCCTGTCGATCAGCTTAAAGAAAAAGCATCACTTAGCTTTATTAAAGCAGTTGTGGCACAACGATCGATTAAATCGGTAGAAGAAATTGAAGAGTTAGACCGTGCAGCAGCAATATCGGCCGATATTCATTTAATGGTTATGCAACAGGCAAAACCCGGCATGTACGAACGCGAACTTGCAGCAAAAATTCAAGGTGCTGCATTGGCTTCGGGCGGTAATCTGGCTTATCCGGTTATTTTAACTGTTCGTGGCGAAATTTTGCACAACCATTATCATGGTAATCAGCTACAGGAAGGTCAACTGGTTTTGAACGACTCCGGTGTAGAAACAGCTTTAGGTTATGCAGGCGATCTTACGCGTACTTTTCCGGTAGGCAAAAAGTTTAGTGCCGAGCAAAAAGATGTTTATGATATTGTATTGAATGCTTACACACATGGCAAAAACATGTTAGCGCCGGGTGTAAGATATTTAGATGTGCATTTGGCTTCGTGTAAAATGCTGGCACAGGGTTTAAAAGATATTGGCCTGATGAAAGGTAATATAGACGATGCGGTTCAGGCTGGTGCGCATGCGATGTTCTTTCAATGTGGAACAGGCCATATGATGGGCTTAGATGTGCACGATATGGAGGATTTAGGCGAGCAATATGTAGGTTATACAGATGAACTGACTAAAAATACCACTCAGTTCGGGTTAAAATCGTTAAGGTTAGGCAAAGCGCTCGAAGCAGGGTATGTGTTAACGGTAGAGCCAGGTGTTTATATTATTCCAGAACTAATAGACCGTTGGAAAGCCACCAGCCAGTTTGCCGAATTTATTAATTACGATAAGTTGGAGCAGTTCAGAAACTTTAGCGGCATCAGGGTTGAAGACGATTTTCTGGTTACTGAAAATGGAAGCCGGATGTTGGGTAAACATTTGGCGTTAACCACAGGTGAAATCGAATCGATTAGAAGTGGGGCTTATTAGCAAAGGTGGTTATTCGGAATAACTGTTGTTTTTTTGAGCGCAGGGCTTTTCGATTTTTTTAAAGGATGCAGGGCTAGAGACCTTGGGCAGACGCACAGAACCAGGGTTAAATAAACCTGATAGAACGGCCGATTCTTCATCGGAGCAGGAGGGATAGCAGGACTACCATAGCCTATGAAAAACTGAAACTGCTTTTCAAATTAATATTTTGCCATAATAACAACATAACAATTAATAAAGAGCCATTAAAGTGAATATAGATCTTTTAAAATAACCGAAGTTTTTTGTTTTGGAGCGCAGGGCTTTTTGCTTTTTTTTAAAGGAGGTTCCTGCCATCCGCTTTATCCCGATGAAAAAATCGGGATGCCCGCTTCTGTCAGGGCTAAAAACTGAGGATTGCAGCACAGAACAGGAAATTGGTGTTTACAGGAACCAGGGTTAAATAAACCTCCTATGAATAAAACCCTTTTTCAAGTGGCTTTGGAAGCTTTTTCTTTTTTTATGGGCAAAAGAAGTTGCCTGTCCTGAGAATTTGCGGTTTCTATTTAGTTAAATTAACGCCTCTCAGAAGCTTTTTTTTATAAAAGTATAAAAACTTAGCTATATCCTCCTATTAGCGGTCGTTAAATTTGCCGCAAGTATTTATTAATAAACAGTTTAAAAGATAGCCGCACACTGATTAAAGCAGGTTTTCCCAAGCAAGGTTTAGAAAGCAGTCTATCATATCTTTATAGCTAGT
>NZ_SIXF01000040.1 GCF_004310665.1 Pedobacter kyonggii
AAAGCCCATTGACTGAATGTGTTTTGCATTTGAGAACAGCTTAACACAAAGCCCATAACAAAATCCATCGGAGAAATCTTCTTTGCACTGCGCTGAAGAAAACCACTGCTCCGAGCTATAGTATCAATGGTTGATCCATTAAAAAAAATATCAAATCTTTTTTTTATTTTAGAGTTGAAAAAGCGGCTTGTAGACATTGTCAAATGTGTTTAGAACTACAAGTTGCTTTTTCCTTTTTAAATAATAATCACAGACTTTTCAACCTTTGTCAATATCATTAACTTGACGCTAATGCGAACTTTCGGGAAAGCGTAAAAGTGAAAAACGGAAAAAAACTTATTGTTTGTACAGGGATTGCGATCCAAATGAAAAATCATTAAACTACAATCGAAAGCGCGATTTTTCCATCGCTATGGTTCGTGTCTTCATGCACCATAAGATCGAAATTAAGCATTAGGGAATAAACCTAAGGTCGCTGCGTACCGGAAAGTGGTCGGATAACTTGGCCTGGGTAATTTTGTAATTTAACACTTCAAGTTCCTTAGAAGTAGCAATGTAATCGATCTGAAAATTGGGGAACTTACCATTATAAGTTTTACCAAAGCCATTTCCCTTTTTAATAAAGCTATTGTTTAATCCGGCAGTAATCTGGGTAACCACGTAAGAAGCTGGCGTATCGTTAAAATCGCCTGCAATAAGATAAGGTGTTTTACAGGCTGCCATTTCCTTTTTCATAATATCTACCTGACCGCTACGCTTCAAAAAGGCACTTTTCAGCATTCTTAAAATCCGTTTCGATGGCTGGATTTCGGTATTCATTTCCTTAACCTTATCCAGGTATTGGTAATCTTGTTTTTCGAAAGAAATAGATTGAAAATGTACATTATAAACCCTCAGGGTTTTTCCCTTAATGTTTAAATCGGTATAAATACTCATGTTGCCAGGAAAGCCTTCAACAAATGGAATTTTGCCAGAATCTTTAATGGGGAATTTAGAAAATATAGCTAAGCCAGTAGCTTCGTAATCATTTTTATTGGTTGGTACGAAGTAATAATATTTTGTATTTAAGAGTAGCTTTAAGCTATCAACAGTATCGAAAGCACCTTTATAACGGGTAAAAAATTCCTGAAAACAGATGATATCAGGATTTTGATCTTTCACCACCTGAAGCATTTTTTCTTTTACCGATTCGGTATTGTCTTCGCCGTATAATTTAAAGCTATGCACATTATAGGTCATCATTCTGATGCTGTTTTCTGCCTTTTCGGTGCCACCTTCATCGCCGCCAATGGCAAATGTTGCTTTTAAAGCTTTAGCACCAAGTGCGATAACCAAAACGGTAGCGATTGCAAAAATCCATTTTTTGCTTAAAAACCACCAAGCCAGCAAGATAATGTTAACGAATAAAACGAAAGGGTAGGCGAGACCGAAAAAGGCAATAATAGCATGTTTTCTTGGATCCATATTTCCGGCAAGAACCCCCAATAGCAAAGCAATTGCCAATACAAAGGCAATGGGCAAAAGGAGTTTATCCACTAAACTATACTTCTTTTTTTTTGTGGCCATTAATCTTTACTCGCCTTAAATAATTTTTCTTTTTCTACCGCTGTTAATTTATCGTATCCTGAGGTTGATATTTTATCTAAAATGGCATCTATTTCCTGCTGGGAAACGCCGCCTTTAAATTCGGGTTTTTTAACCGGTTTTTCATTCCGAACTACCTTTAATTTCGGTTTGCGTTCGAAAATTTTGCTCCAATCCCTTCCGCTCTGCAAACTTTTTATAAAGGTGAAACCTAAAAGTGCTCCACCAATATGGGCTAAACTTCCACCTGCATTTACGGAGCCGATGGCAATGAAATCGAGTGCAAAATATATAATTGCAATCCATTTAATTTTAACCTCGCCAAAGAAAAGTAGCATGATGGTATAATTCGGTACCAGAGTTGCAGCGGCGAAAATAATGGCCATTACTGCCGCAGATGCCCCTACAATGGTCACGCCTGCTAATCCGCCTGAATAAACTGGAAATATATTTAATATGGCTACGGCAAATAAGCCGCCAAATAAACCACCAGCAAGGTAAACAAAATGAAATTGCCTGCTTTTTAGAAAATTCATGAATATGTTGCCGAACCAGAATAAGCCGAGCATGTTGAACAGGATATGAAGAATCCCGTCATGAAAAAACATGTAAGTAAATATGGCGTAAAAACGTTCAGGCAATTTGGAAATACTTGCTGGTAAGCCAACATATTCTCTAAGCCATAAATCAAAATCGATAGGGATACGACCTAAAAAAACAATTACACCAATGATGGCGGTGATTAAAAACAGCATCACATTAATCCCAATGTAAAAGAACAATGGATTGCTCGATTGAAAAACCTTGTATTTTAAATCTTTGAAAGTATTATTCATAGAGTGTATAAAATGTATCGTTTTTGTCTTTCCATATTTTAACAAGTATAAAGCCGATTAAGGCACCCCCAAGATGGGCATAATGGGCAATAGAATCGCCTTGTATTGATGCAATGCCTAAAGATAACTCTACTAAAATATAAATTGGTATAATGTATTTTGCTTTTACAGGAACCGGAATAAACATAATCAATAATTCGGCATTTGGATAAAGCATGCCAAAAGCTACCAATAAGCCGAAAATGGCACCAGAGGCACCAACCATACCACCATAATAAATTCCGCCTAAAGTATCCATTTGAGCCTGACTGGTAATGTGCTTCTGCCAACCATCAAATAGGGTAATGTGACCAATAATCTGCTGAACTTCAAAAGCTTGTACTGCCCACTGTAAAAATAATGCGCCTAAACCTGTTATGAAATAGAATGCCAGAAATTTTTTAGCCCCCCACCTCGATTCGAGCAGGCTCCCAAAAGAATACAATGCAAACATGTTGAAGAAAATATGTGCAATACCCCCATGCATAAACATATAGGTAATGGGCTGCCAGAGTCTAAAATTTGGTGAATCGAAATAAAATACAGCGAGTAAATTATCGAGCTTGAGGCTTGGAAGCAGGTTTGCCGCTGCAAAAAATAAGACGTTAATAATCAGCAGGTTTTTTACTACTGGTGGAATATATATGTTATTCATTTAATTTTTTCTTGTTTTTAAGCGGCAAAGTTTAATCTTTATTTGTTTACCCTAAACCCTAAACCCTAAACCCTAAACCTATTTCTCAAACTTCTTATCCAGCTCTGCCAGAGTAATGGTTTGGATAATCGGTTTGCCACTCACGCTAAAGTTAGGTGTTTTACAGGCAAAAAGCTCATCAATCAAAGTATTCATTTCTTCCTGACCAAGACTTGTTCCCGCTTTTATAGCGCTGTTTTTTGCTAAACTTCTGGCCAAGCTATCGCGTTTGCTTAATTTTAGTTCCTGCTGCGAGTTTTTAAAGCCCTCAATCAACTGTTCAAATAATTGTGTTTCGTTAATATTGCTGCTGCCCAGATCAACCGGAACACCTTCTACTACCAACGTATTTTTTCCAAATTCCCGTACATCGAAGCCCAAACTTTTTATATCATCCAATAAACTTTTGGCCAGTTCGAAATCATTGGCATTAAGCGTAATGGTTTGCGGAAATAAGCTCTGCTGCGATGCACCTTTGCGGTCATCCAGATGTACGAGAAAACGCTCGTAAAGGATCCGCTCATGTGCCATTTGTTGATCAATCACCATCAATCCCGACTTAATCTGCGAAACAATATAGCGGTTGTGCAATTGCATGTACTGCTTTTGCTTGGTTTCTAAAACCGTTTCATCAGCATAAATAGAAGTTTGTTCTAAAATTGGCTGTTCTGTTATTTCGTAAAGCGAACCCCAGTTTTTAGCACTCGGTTTGGCTTCATAATTTCTTGGCGATGAAGCGTAACCTGATGTAGAAGTACTATCGCTTGCAAATGGATTAAAATCAGGATTGAAATTAATACTTGGTGGAACAATGTCTTCAACCGCTTTATGGGTAATCATATTGCTAAAACCTGTTTCCTGATCGAAATCTAAAGTCGGCGAAATGTTATAGCGGCCAATAGAACGTTTTACGGCCGATTTCATGATCGCATAAATGGATTTTTCATCCAGATACTTAATTTCTGTTTTAGTGGGATGAACGTTTACGTCAATTTTTGATGGATCGATCTCTATAAACAATACATATAACGGGTAACTGTCATCCGGCAATAAATCTTCGAAAGCAGAGCTTACCGCGTGGTTTAAATAGGGATCTTTAATAAAACGGTTATTTACAAAAAAGAATTGTTCGCCCCTGGTTTTCTTTGCAAAAGCAGGTTTACCAATATACCCTTTTAGGTTAATAATGGTCGTTTCTTCCTCAACAGGAACCAAACGTTCATTATAGTTGTTGCCAAAAAGGTGAACAATACGTTGTTTTAAATTGCCTTTTGGCAGGTTAAAAATCTCGGTGCCATCATGGTGCAGACTAAAAAATACAGCGGGGTGCGCCAATGCTACACGTTGAAATTCATCCAGGATATGGCGCATTTCAACTGGATTACTTTTAAGGAAATTCCTTCTGGCAGGCGTATTGAAAAATAGGTTTTTAATCGAAATCTGTGTTCCAGGTGAGGTAGCTACAGGTTCCTGGTTGGTTACCTGTGCACCTTCGATAGAGATACAGGTACCGATTTCATCCTCATGCCTGCGGGTTTTCATTTCTACCTGCGAAATCGCCGCAATAGAAGCCATGGCTTCGCCTCTAAAACCCATGGTGCGGATGGCAAATAAATCTTCGGCTTTTTTTACCTTCGAAGTGGCATGGCGTTCGAAACACATTCTGGCATCAGTAACGCTCATCCCACAGCCGTTATCTATAATCTGAATCAATGCCTTACCGGCATCTTTTACTACCAGTTGAATTTTATCTGCGCCGGCATCTATCGAATTTTCGAGCAATTCTTTTACCGCAGAAGCAGGTCGTTGAACAACTTCTCCGGCAGCAATTTGATTGGCAACAGCATCAGGCAATAAGTGAATAATATCAGTCATGTATTAAGGCAAAGTGAATTCGCTAAATTATGCAAAATAAGCTTAAAGAACCCGATTTGTTTAAAACTCAACATGTAAATGACTGTTGGTAAATAGGATTAATTGCTTCAACTGATTTTATTTACACCAGTTGTCATCCTGAGCGGAGTCGAAGGATATGGCTGGAAAGAATTAATTCTTTATGCTTAATTTTTTTGTTTTTTTTGAAAAGCAGGCTCCTGCGTCAATCGGTTTTGGTAGTCCCGCTGTCCGCTGTATCTTTTTGGCTGCCCTTCGACTCCGCTCAGGGTGACCGCCTAAAAAGTATACCGCTTCCATCAGGTTTATTTTACAAAGGGCTGTTCATCCAAATATAGTGAAGAAATAAATATCCATTTTTACGAAGAGTTGTCCTCCTGAACTTGTTTCAGGATCTATTAACGGATAAAAAAAAGTTGTTATTTCGGCGGTCTGTGAAGACACAGACCCCGGCCTAGGGTAAAAAAAAACGTGTTTATGGTATGTATCTGTGGCAAAAAACTAATTGTTGCAGTGTCTTAGCTTGGCGCTTAGACCAATGTTACAAATGATCTCTGTAAAACCGAATTTACAAAGCCAAATGATTTCAATTTTCTATCTTTATCGATATGAAAGCCACTTTATACAGCCTTTTTCTAGCTATACTTTTGACTTCTTGTGCCAGGAAAGAGGCAGTTGATGTTGTTATTTATAATGCTAAGGTTTATACCGTAAACAACAAATTCGAAACAGTTGAGGCCTTTGCCGTGAAGAATGGTAAGATCCTGGAACTTGGCAAAAGTGATGATATCAAATCAAAATACGCTGGCAGAGAAGAGATTGATGCCGATGGAAAAGCAGTTTATCCTGGTTTTATAGATGCTCATGCCCATTTTTATGGCTACGGACAAAGTCTGCAAACGGCCGATTTAAGAGAAACAAAATCGTGGAATGAAGTGCTTACTCGTTTAACTGATTTTGCCAAAACGCACCCTGATGGTTGGCTAATTGGTAATGGTTGGGATCAAAACGATTGGGATAATAAAGCTTTCCCTACTAATGAAAAGCTAACGCTACTTTTCCCTGATCGACCAGTGTTTTTAAACCGTATCGATGGTCATGCGGCCATTGCTAATCAAAAAGCTTTAGATGATGCAGGCATTAAAGGCGAGCAGAAATTGGTAGGTGGCGATATGCTTACCCAAAACGGAAAGTTAACTGGTGTTTTAATCGATAATGCCGTAGCTTTAGTAGAGCGTAAAATCCCATCACCAGATGCTAAATTGGCTGAAAAAATATTTATTGATGCGCAGAAAAACTGCTTTGCTGCTGGTTTAACTACCATTGATGATTGTGGTCTGAGTTATTTAGCAGTAGAATTTATCGAAAAACTGCAGAAAGAGAATAAACTCAAAATGAGGCTTTATGTAATGCTTTCTGATGAGCCTGATAATTATAAATACCTTTTTAGTCGCGGGCCGATCAAAACCGAAAGGCTGAATGTTCGGGCTTTTAAGGTTTATGCCGATGGTGCTTTGGGGTCGCGTGGAGCCTGCCTGTTGCACCCATATAGCGATATGCCCGATAAAACAGGTTTTCTGTTGAGCGATCAAAAACACTTTGAAGAAGTAGCCAAAAAAATTGCAGCCAATCATTTCCAGATGTGTACCCATGCCATTGGCGATTCAGCCAATAGGGTAATCCTGAATATTTACAATAAAATTTTAAAAGGCAAAAACGATCAGCGCTGGCGGATTGAGCATGCACAGGTAGTAAATGCTAACGATTTCGGTTTATTTGGAAGCGCCAGTATTGTGCCATCAGTACAGCCTACACATGCTACTTCTGATATGTACTGGGCCAGACAGCGGTTGGGTGCCGAAAGATTAAAAAGTGCTTATGCTTACAAACAATTGTTAAAGCAAAATGGTTGGATTCCTTTAGGTACCGATTTTCCGGTCGAAAACATTAACCCATTATTAACGTTTTATGCAGCAACAGTGAGGGAAGATGTAAAAGGTTTTCCGAAAGGGGGCTTTCAGGTGGAAAATGCCTTAACACCTGAAGAAGCTTTACGCGGAATGACCATATGGGCTGCAAAAGCCAACTTTGAAGAAGAAGAAAAAGGAAGTTTAGAAAAAGGCAAGTTCGCCGATTTTGTCATCCTCGATCACGATATTTTGAAATCAACACCACAAAACATATTAAAAACCAAAGTTTTAAAAACCTACCTGAACGGAGAAAAAGTATATGAAGCGAAATAGATTGTATATCCTGGCTATAGCAACTTGCTGCAATGTTTTATGTTTAATGGCCTGCGCACAGGAGCATACAGCGAATGAGAAAAAACTGGCTATTGCCAATGCGATAACTAATGCAACAGTGTTATTAAATAATCAGGACGGTATTGTTCCTTTAAAATCGCTAGAGAAAAAGAACATTGCTTCAGTTAGCCTGAGTTTTGCTTATAGCGCTGTTTTCGATAGTCTGGCCAATAAATATGATAAAATCACTTCATTTTCTGCCGATTCGTATAAGGACAGCGTAAACCTGAACGATTTAGAAGATGATCTTAAATATTTTAATACGATTTTGATTTCCATTGATGATCAAAATGTAAACAAAGCCAAATACATTAACTTCATTAACAGCATCAGTAAAAATAAACAGGTAATTATTTCTTTTTTTGGCAACGGACCTGGTTTGAAATCATTCGATCTGTTAAAATCTCCGATTGTATGGTCCGGTCAAAACAATATTGATGCTGCTGCTATTGTGCCACAATATATTTTTGGTGGTATTGCTGCTACGAATAAGTTAACCACGGCATATTCTGCCCGCTATACCATGGGTTCTGGTTTCACTACAACGGCTACGCGCTTAAAGTATACTGTACCCGAAGATGCAGGTTTAAATTCGAACAACTTAAAAGAAATTGATGCCATTGCTGCTGAGGCCATAGCGCAGAAAGCAACGCCAGGATTGGTGGTTTTGGTGGCTAAAGATGGCAAGGTAATCTTTAACAAAGCATATGGCACACATACTTATGATACCAATGTGCCCGATAAGGTAACCGATATTTTTGATCTGGCCTCAGTAACCAAGGTAACTGCAACCACACCTGCCGTAATGCGTTTGTTTGAAGAAGGAAAGTTAAAATTAGATACCAATATTGGTGCTTATATCCCAAAGGCACGTACTACGCCAATGAACAACATTCAGGTACGCGAAGTGATGTTGCACCAGGCAGGTTTTATCCCTTACATTCCTTTTCACGATTATGTTAAAATCGGCGATTACAGCAGAGATTCTTCAGCAGCATATCCAACCAAAGTGGCCGATAACTATTACATCAAAAAAGGCTTTTTTAAAGATTTTATGTGGCCTAAAATGCTCAATTCGCCAATAAGAACACGTGGCAAATATGTGTACAGCGATATCAGCATGTATGTAATGAAAGATATTGTAGAACATATTAGTGAGGAGCCTTTAAATCAATATATTTATGAAAACTTTTACAAACCATTAGGCATGCAAACAGCGGGTTTCTTGCCACGTAACCGTTTTAAACCAGAACAGATTATTCCAACCGAAATGGACAGCTATTTCAGGAAAACCCTTTTAGTTGGCTACGTTCACGATCAGGGTGCGGCTTTGGCTGGTGGTGTTTCTGGTCACGCAGGTTTATTTGCCAGCGCCAACGATCTGGCTATTATTTACCAGATGCTTTTAAACCGCGGTACTTATGGCGGGGTAGAATATTTCAAGAATTCGACAGTAGATATGTTTACTTCGAAACAATCGAATGTTAGCCGCAGAGGCTTGGGTTTCGATCGTTGGGATCCAGATACGACTAAACGTTACCCGTCTGAACTGGCTTCGCCACAAACTTATGGCCATACCGGTTATACCGGAACTTGTGTTTGGGTAGATCCATCGCGCGGTTTGGTGTATGTGTTTTTGTCTAACCGTGTTAACCCTACCGTTACGGATAAGCTATCGAACTTAAAAATTAGAGGAAGGATTCAGGATGTGGTGAACAAAGCCATTGATGAATCGAAGAAATAAATTTGTAAAATATCTAAATATGAAACGAATCAAAACTTTAGCGCTTTCGTTGCTTTTTATTGGAGGGGTAAGCATTGCAAATGCACAACAGATTAAAGATGGAGAAACCGTAAATGTAGATGGAATTGCGGTAACCTATTCTATTGTTAATAAAGAAAAATTAACCATAAAAGATCAAAATGTCGATCGTTATAAAGTGCTGGCTTCGGTAAAAAACAATACTGGTAAATCTTTTAATATCCGATTGGCCAGTTCGCTGGATTTGTCAGCAATAAGTAGCTCAAAAATTGTAGAGCTAGATTGTATTAACGCAACGGGAGCTAGGCTAACCTCAAAAAAGGTTCAGATTGCTATGAAAAGCCATTTGATAAATGTTACTTATCCTACAAAAGATAAAGATGGGAAAGCAATTACCGCTGTGTTACCGATTACGGCGGGCTATTATTTCGATCAGGGACAAGTGATAGAAAATGATGCTATTTTTATTGTACCGGCAGGCGAAGCACCAAAAGTTTCTGTAAGGAGTTTGCTGAAGAATTAAATATTTGCTTAAATTCAGAGTTGTCAACTTAAATAGCCAGTTTGCCAGAAAGTTGACAACTCTTCCGCCTAAAAATTGATTGCCAACTTATAAATTACCGTTTTAAGTTCTTCGCTATCACGATCCTCACACAATAAAAAAGTTGTACTATGCTCGTTTTGGCTAAGTAAAGTAATGCCTTCAAATTTATGTTTGTCCGAGATTTTATTGCTGAAGGTTAGCTTCAAAGTCTGCAGGTTAATACTGCCGATAAAACTGCCCAAAATTTCTCCATCAGCATAAGTCGATTTGGTATCTTCGGCGGTAGCAATGAAAAATATTTCATTTTTCACCAATACAGCATCGGTAAAAGAAGATTCTACATGATCAATATTTGGAAGCTTAAAAGGGTTGAACTTAACTTGTTTAGCTTTAGCTAAATCTGCTTCCTGGATATCGAATATGCCATTCTTTGCATCGATCCCATTGCCACGGTTAAAAAGTAGCCACTCATTCCCTGTAAAAATTGAACCTTCAAGGTTAAAGTTCTGATCATCTATTTTAGCAATAGCTTTAAGTTTGGTGTAGGTATCGGTCAGGTCTTTCTGAATAACTTTTTGAGTTTTCAGGTCGAATTCGATCATCAGGTTTCTTTTGGGCGTAGAGCCCGAACCTAATATGTAGAGCTTATTGTTATTATGACAAAGGATTTCGAAATCGGGTTTTAAGGATTTAGGTATGTTTTCTAACTGATTTAGTTCCGCTTCAAATAATATCTGAATCTTGCGGAGCTGCTTGGTTTTGATGTTGTATTCATTTAAATAAGCACTGTTATCGCCTATAATATACAGTAAATCTTCACTCAAGAATAACCCTGAAGCAGAACCAATCCCATCAATTTCGGCGTAAACTTCTAAAGTTGTTGAATGCATGTTTGAAAATAATAAAAGAGCACCGGTTTTGCACTGCCCCCAAAAAGTTAGACACTATTTGGGGCAGTCTATTTTGGCCGATGCTTTTATTTTTGTTTACGATTCGCTAGGGACTCATGACTGAGGGCTCACGACTCCAAACTATTTCTTCAATCCAATTTCTCTTAATCTTTCATCCAAATATTCACCCGCAGTCATGTCACTATAGGCTTTAGGGTGTTCCGCATCAATGGTTGATGGTAAACTTGTTAGATCCATATCGCTGCGTGGATGTAAGAAAAACGGAACAGAAAAACGAGAGGTTTTCATCAGCTCGCGAGGTGGGTTTACCACTCTATGTGTTGTCGATTTTAATTTATTGTTGGTTAAACGCTGTAACATATCGCCAACGTTCACCACTATATCAGTGTGGTGTGCTTTAATCGGTAACCACTCATTGCTACGGGTTAAAACTTCTAAGCCATCTGCACTGGCACCAATTAATAAGGTAATCAAATTGATGTCTTCATGCGCACCAGCACGTACCGCGTCGTCAGGAATGGTTTCAGGATTTTCGATCGGGAAGTAGTGAATACCCCTCAAAATAGAATTTCCGTTATGAACATGTTTGTCGAAATAATTGATCGGCAATTCCAGGTAGGTAGCAATGGCACGTAATAAATGTGTCCCGTTTTCTTCCAGTTTTTTATAAATATCGCCTGTTACTTGGTTAAATTCTGGTAGTTCTTCTAAAACTTCATTGTCAGGATATTCATTTTTAACCGGATCACCATCAGTTACTTCCTGGCCAATCTGCCAGAATTCTTTCAAATCTGGAGTTTTAGCCCCTTTAGCTGTTTCTTTGCCTGCACTGGTGTAACCACGTTGACCGGCTAATTCCGGTTTCTCGTATTTCCTTTTGGTTTCAACGGGAAGCGAAAAGGCAGCTTTAATATTTTCATAAAGCTTGTCAATTAATTCCTGGCTTAAACCATGGTTGGTAATGGTAACAAAACCCGAATCGTTAAAAGCCCTGCCCAATTCATCAGAAAACTTTTTACGGTCTTCTGCAGAGCCATTGATGTAAGAGCCTAAATCTAAACAAGGAATATACGGTGTAGACATAATTTTATATTTAATGTTTTACGAATTTAAAAAGAATTGTTATTAACTGCATTTAGGTTGGAAGTTAAGTCTTTAATAAATTAATATACAGTTTTTTAAGTTATTAACAAAATTGCAAAAGCTAGGTAATATTCGATTGTCACACTAAATCCATTATAATTTAAACGCAAACTAGACTTTGTTTAATTTCGTATCATTAAGTAGAAATAACATTAGTAGCCTGTAAGGTAAAATGGTTATTTGCGACTAAAA
The DNA here is from genome assembly GCF_004310665.1 of Pedobacter kyonggii. Classification (GTDB taxonomy): domain Bacteria; phylum Bacteroidota; class Bacteroidia; order Sphingobacteriales; family Sphingobacteriaceae; genus Pedobacter; species Pedobacter kyonggii. The sequence continues at coordinate 11,902 of NZ_SIXF01000040.1, forward strand.
AAATAAAACACAAATGAAAAAAATAATTTTAATCCTATTAGCAGTATTAGCCTTAAATCAGGCGGATGCACAAGGGAAAAAGACAGAGAAAGCTACATTTGGAATGGGCTGTTTTTGGTGTACTGAAGCCATTTTTCAACGTTTAAAAGGCGTAATATCGGTTAAATCGGGATATGAAGGTGGTGCCTTAAGCAATCCAACATATGAAGAAGTGTGTACAGGGGCTACCGGGCATGCCGAGGTTTTAGAGATTACCTATAACCCAATGGTGATTTCTTACGATGATTTATTGGAAGTTTTTTGGAAAAGCCACGATCCTACAACATTAAACCGTCAGGGTGCTGATAGCGGTACCCAATATCGCTCCGTAGTTTTTTATCATTCGGCTGAGCAAAAATCTTTGGCAGAAAAATATAAGGCAGAACTGAATAAAACCAATGCCTATGGCAAAAAAGTGGTAACAGCAATTGAAGCAGCCAAGCCATTTTATATTGCAGAAAATTACCACCAGAATTATTTCAACAAAAACGGAAGTGAACCTTATTGCAGATTGGTGATCCAGCCTAAAATAGAGAAACTGGAAAAAATATTTAAGGCGAAGCTTAAAAATTAATAAGCGTGCTTGACTAGCCCTGCAATAAACATTGCAGGGCTTTTTGTTAATTTAGGAATTTAAACTTTTGTTTATGGTAAAAAGAATAGTGCTGAATATCGATACCCTAAAAATTGCTGATGCAGCCAGTTTTTATAAAGATATTTTGGGGCTTGATCTGCTAATGGATCTTGGTTGGATTGCAACTTATGGTGCGGCAGGACAAAGAATGGATGTACAGATCAGTTTTGCGTCCGAAGGTGGATCGGGTACCCCAACACCAGATCTATCCATCGAAGTTGAACATGTTGATGAAATATTGGAAAAAGTTAAGGCAGCTGGATTTTCGATCGAATACGGCCCGGCTGATGAACCATGGGGTGTTAGGCGGTTTTACACCAGAGATCCTTTCGGTAAATTGATTAATATTTTAAGCCATCTCGATTAATTCCCGAATCCTTCCGCTTATGAATTTGTCCTCTTGAGTAGATGCTAATATCTATCTGTGTGTATCCTTTTTATCAGTGGTTAAAACTTACCATTAGTTCAAAAAACCTTTAGCTTTTTCGAGCAGTTCGCTGCCTTTCTTGCCAATCTCTTTTTTTCCTTTTTCTATGGTTGATGGCTGAGTATACTCACTCACCGAATTGGAAAGCGCTTTAAACTTGCCTATGCCGGCAAATACTTCTTCGGTATAAGGAACACCCTGTTGTTTCATCAGTTTTTCCCAATCTATTTTCGAGAGTACCGCAATCATGTATTTGGTAGCAATTTTACCGATAAACGCTTTGTCGTACACACCAGTTAATGCCTTGTCTGATTTACGGTCTTTTACATATATCATAGTTTGTTGTAGGGCTTCGCGTTCGCTATTAGAAAATAATGGGCTTTTGCTCAGCTTTTCCAAGGCTGGAAGCGACTGCTCTGGTCTTTCCTTTTTTAAATTCAGATAAGCGGTTATTCCCCAAACCAGTTCGTTTTGGATGCCGAGTTTGTTCATGTCGTTTAAGAAAGCCTCAAAATCTTCAAGCGATCTTTCTTCATCGATTTTCCGTTCCATTCTCATTCGGTCAAAGCCTCTAAAAAGATAGTTCATGCTATGGAAAGCCAAGTGTGTCTGCTCATCGTTTAATCGGCTACAGCCAAAAAAGGCTTTGGTGTAGGGGAGTGGGATTTTCTCGTTTTTATCGAGCCATTTAATGTTTCTCGAAAGACCATCTTCAGATAAATAAAACAGGTTGTTGCTAAAAAACAAGAAACCGCGCACAAATTCCAAAAGTGTTTTAATTTCGCAATCATCCAGCAGTTCAGGTTGAGTTTTAGCACATTCATATAATGCAAAAGGTTGCCCTAAATCTCTGGTGGCCAGTACCGCCATGCTTAAAATGGCATGTTCTATATTTTGATAGTAAGCCTTGTTTGCATCCTTAAAAAATGGTTGCGGCGTTTTTACGCCCGTTTTCATTGCAATAAATCCAGCGGTAAGCAATGGAAAAACATCCTCATCGGTTTCTTTTACAAATTGTTTAACCGATCGATATTCTTTATACACCATCAGCGCATCAATTACAGAAATATTTTCGTTGTTGTGCGCATTTACTTTGTTGAGGGTACTAACAACACTTTGTGCCTGTTTACTGAATTTCTGATACTCAGGCTGGGTGGTATCCTGAACGGCAGTTGAACGGACTGCTATTTTAGCAAATTTATAAAATATGATTTTATCATAATTGATGTTTTCAGCCAGTTTCTTTTTATCAAGTTCGAGTAAAAGCTGATCGGTTTTTTCGCCAGAACAGGCAGCTAAAAATAGTACAAAGCAAAATAAAATTAAATTCTTCATGAGGCATGTTTTAAACAAATAGATGTATAAAACTAACACTTTAGGAAGGAAAAAAAATTAAAAATGCAGATTTTGCTAAATTTAGCCTTTCTGAACATTTCCTGATTATCGAAATTTAAATTTTTTCGAGCGTTTAAAAGTAAAATGATAAATTTTTAGAAGAAATAGATGGTTCGATTAGCAAATTAACAATAGGTTTCTATGGTTAGTTTTATGTTCTGTTTGCTTTGTTATTGATCAAACTAATTTTTGGATTAAAATTTGATTAGAGCTTGTCAAAAAGAGAGAGGTATTTCTAATTTTTTGGCAATTTTTTCAGAATTAATGGCCTAAAATTCGTGGGATGTTTAAAATCATTCTAAATTTGTAACTCCTTTAAGCTAAGATGACAAAAAAGAAAAAGACAGTTGGTAAAACTGACGCTGATGTAATTTTAATTGGGGCTGGCATCATGAGTGCAACCCTGGGTGTTTTGTTAAAACAATTAGAGCCCAATTTAAGCATAGAAATTTACGAACGTTTAGATATTGCGGCGGCAGAAAGTTCTGATGCCTGGAATAACGCCGGAACGGGACACTCTGCTTTTTGCGAATTAAACTATACACCCGAAAAGAAGGATGGTACGGTTGAAATAAAAAAGGCAGTTCAGATTGCAGAACATTTTGAAGTTTCCAAGCAATTTTGGTCATACTTAGTTACCAAGGGATTGGTTTCTGACCCTTGTAATTTTATCCGCAATATTCCTCACATGAGTTTTGTTTGGGGGAAAAAGAACGTAGAGTACCTTAAAAAACGCTACGACGCATTAACCCAATGTGATCTGTTTAGCGACATGCAATATACGGAGGATACTGAGCTCGTAAAAAACTGGGCACCTTTAATTATGGATGGTCGTAAAAAAAGCGAAAAAGTTGCAGCAACAAAAATGGATTTAGGAACCGATGTTAATTTCGGAACTTTAACCCGTGATATGTTTAACAACTTAAAGGAGCAAAGTAATGTTAATCTGCATTTCAATCACGAAATCCGCGACCTGAAAAAAAATAAAGACGGCAATTGGATTGTAAAAGTTAAAGATTTAGAAACCGGTGATAAACGTAAACGTGTAGCTAAATTTGTATTTATCGGTGCCGGTGGTGGTTCTTTGCCATTATTGGAAAAATCAGATATTCCTGAAGGAAAAGGTTTTGGCGGTTTCCCCGTAAGTGGGCAATGGCTAAAATGTACCAATGAAGAAATTATTAAAAAACACCATGCAAAAGTGTACGGAAAAGCTGCGGTTGGTGCGCCACCAATGTCGGTTCCACATTTAGATACCAGAATGATTAATGGCAAACAAGCATTGTTGTTTGGCCCTTATGCTGGTTTTTCTACCAAATTCCTTAAAAATGGTTCATTCCTGGATTTACCAAAATCAATTAAATTTAATAACATCCGTCCGATGCTCTCTGCAGGATTGCATAACCTCGATTTAACAAAATATTTAATTGAGCAGGTTAGGCAGTCGCCAGAAGACAGGTTGGAAGCGTTGAAAGAATATTTACCAACTGCCGAACTTAAAGATTGGGAACTGGAATATGCAGGGCAGCGTGTTCAGGTAATTAAAAAAGACGAAAAACAAGGTGGTATTTTAGAGTTTGGCACCGAGGTAGTAAGTACTGCTGATGGTTCTATTGCAGCTTTGCTGGGCGCTTCTCCAGGGGCATCAACAGCAGTTTCTATTATGCTCGATCTATTAAACCGTTGCTTTGCAGAAGATTTAGCTACCGACGAATGGCAGGCGAAAATCAGAGAAATGATCCCAACCTATGGAAAAGCCTTAGCTCAGGACCCAGCACTTTGCAAAGAAACCAGAACAAGAACATCGAAAGTATTGAAAATAGAAAATACGGTGAGTGCTTAGGCAATAACACAATAAATCTTTAAAAGGTCCTGATGTAAATCGGGACCTTCTTGTTTGAAATATTTCCGTGGTCTGTGTCCGCACAGACCATAATGGGGAAGGTAATTTATCATTTGCATCACCAAACGTTCCTACGGAACGAACACAAATAACAAAATGTTATTTGCTGCCAACCATTCGTCCCCAAGACGGCCGATACGTTATATTCGCTATCTGTTATTAGATTTATCTTATGGATGGTTCATGAGTAACATTGGTAAGATTGTAAGATTGGTTTTCTTTCGTTCCATTAGGAACGTTTCACAGGTAACACTTAGGGGAGAACGATTTTTTCGTTCCGTAGAAATGCTGGGTGTTTTGTTTACAGGCCTTACCTCAATAAACCTGATGGGAACGGCAGCTCCTGATTGAAAAAATCGGGACTACAGTGTACAGCAGGACTACAGTACCCAAAAGCAAACGGGACCTTGCTTTTCAAAAAATTATGGCATATATTCTTACCACGCAAAAGAGGGTATCCAATTGCTTGAATACCCTCTTTTGTGAAAATACTTTATAGTTAAGCCGCAATTACTTCTGCAACTTCATCGGCAGAAATATCGCTATGGGATGCTTCCAATACACAATCGCCATCTTTAATCACTAAAATCTGCGGTGATTGATGTGCTACCTGAAAGATTTCGGCAATCCGGTTGGAAATATCACGATAGCTGATTAAATCTAAAAAGTAAAGTTTTGTGTCAGCCGGAATGATGTCCCAATCAAATTCGAAGTTCTTTTTAGCCATTAAACTAATTGAGCAACGCGTGCTGTGCTTAAAAATAAGGCTAAAACCGCTTGCATTCCTGATTTCGTCAAGCTGTTCCATTGAAGTTAAGTTAACCCAAGTCATGATATTATACGTATTGTTTTATAGGACAACAATTACAGTTAAATAAAGTTCTGTAAATGACCTGAATATGAGATTACAAATGAGGTAGATTAATTCCTTCTGCGTTTTCCTTCGGGATAAGATTCATAAGCAGGACAAAGCTTAGAAGAACAGGATTCTAAGATGGTAATGGTGCAAAACACCGCCAATAATAAAATGGCTACTTTTTTCATCTGTATAAGTTTGTTTCAATGGTAATGAAGCTATCATGAACTAGTCATGATAGCTTCATCGGGATCTGTTAATTTTTAAACTTCTAAGTTACAAATAATTATTAGAACACAAGTTTAAATTTGAGCAGAAAAATTGGCCATTTTAATCGCTGTAATAGCAGCCTCATCGCCTTTGTTGCCATGTTTGCCGCCAGCACGATCTTGTGCCTGCTCTAAGTTATTGGTAGTTAAAACGCCAAAAATAACTGGTTTACTGTATTTAATGCCAACATTGGTTATACCCTGTGCTACTGCATCGCAAATAAAATCGAAATGTTTGGTATCACCCTGAATCACGCATCCTAAACAGATTACAGCATCTATATTGCTTCTTTTGCTCAATAGAATTTCTGCACCACCTGTTAATTCGAAACTTCCCGGTACAGGTAAAGAAATTATATTTTCTTCAACAACACCATTGGCTAACAAGGTTTTTAATGCCCCATTGTACAAAGCGCCGGTAATTTCGGCATTCCATTCGGCTACAATAATTCCGAATTTATAGTTAGCTCCACTAGGAACGGTGGTATGAGAGAAATCAGATAGATTTTTTAATTGTGTTGACATGGGGCAAAGATAATGTTATGCTTCGAATGTTAAAAACCTTAATGTTTGTTACTTGTAACATTTAGTTCAGTTATTATTAGATTAGTATAATAATCAGATAAAATTTTAACCGCTTATGGAATTTTTACGTTCTGCCCATCTATATTAAAACGCAAAGCCATCTTATGAACATATCATTACGTATCTCCGCTTTATTTCTTTTTACCTTTTTGTTTTCCTTCGATGTTTCTGCTCAGCATAAATATACGCTGGCAGATTTTTACCAGGTTGACTCTCTTGCTAACCAAGCCAAACCCAAGGATGCCCTGGCTTTGATTGAAAAAATAAATCAAGCGGCACAAAAAGAGAACAATGCACCATTGCTGATCAAATCAGTTATCTACCGGATGATGTTTCAAAGCTATTTGGAAGAGAATGCCTTTGATAAAATTTTGGTTGGTCTGCGTACAGACATCAGCAATGCCAAACAGCCCGAAAAAAGCATTTTACAATCACTTTTAGCAGAAACCTATTGGAATTATTTGCAACAAAATAGGTGGCAGATTAGTCAGCGCACACAAGTGCAGGGCGATATTGGTAACGATATTAAAACCTGGAGCATTAAAAAACTTAGCGATGAAACGGTAAAATATTACCTGTTATCGTTAAAAGAAGTTCAGCTTTTGCAACAAACCAAAGTTGGTGTTTTGGATGCTGTTTTAGCGGGTGATAAAAATAATAGAATCTTTAGGCCTACATTATATGATTTGCTTGCACACCGTGCCATAGATGTTTTTAGCAATACACAAATTAACCTTACACAATATGATGATGACTTAATTGATATGAGCAATGCTGCTTGGTTTGGCAGCAGCCGGAATTTTTTGGCGATGGAACTCACAAATGATAGTACATTGTTTAAACCGCAAGCTTTGCAGTTGTTTAAAAACCTGATCAGGTTTCATCAAAACAGCAATAACTTTTCGGCATTGGCCGATGTTGATTTAAAACGCTTAAAATTTATACAACGAAATTTTAGTGGCGATAATCAGGAATTGTATAATAACGCTTTGATTAATTTAGCTGAACAAAGCACCCAAACCGAAGTTTATGCCGATATTTTATATGAACAGGCCCTTATGCATAAAAATGCGCAATTGCCTGTTGATACCAACAAACAGAATCTTTTAACATCCTTTGCTTTGGCCAAAAAAGCTGTTGAGGCCTATCCTAAAAGTATTGGTGCGCAAAATGCAGAAAATTTAATCAAGCAGATTAAAAGCAGCGAATTATCAATTAAAATAAAAGGATATATCCAGCCGGATAAACCTGCGCAGTTGTATTTATCATATAAAAATACAGATACAGTACATATTAGGCTGTTTAAAGCACCTGAACCTCAAAATGATTACGAACAGTTTAAAAACAAAGATGGCTTTTTAGCTTTTTTTAATCAGAATAAAGTAATCAAAAAATGGTTTGTCATAGTACCAAAAACCAGCGATTACCAAAGTCATACCTTAATTGATAAAATAGATGGTTTACCCTTTGGTAATTATACCTTGATTGCCCAAACCGTTAACCGCGAACAAAAAGATACCGTTTATAGCAATATTAATTTTAAGGTTACTGCAATGGCTGTAATCAACAGGCGCAATATTGAAAAACATGAATATTTTGTTAGCCAGCTTAGCAACGGTGCACCCTTGAAGAATGTTAAGATCCAGCAACAGCGATATGATTACAACAAGCGGAAATATATTAATGGCGATTTAATTACCACTAATGAAAATGGTTATGCAACTACAAATGAAACCGATGGGAATATGTCTTTTGCCGTGGCTACTTTTGGGAAAGACGAATTGAAAGTAAACATCAATAATTATAACAGCTATCGGGACGACGATGATAAAGAACGTGTGATTCTTTTTACTGACAGACCTATTTATCGGCCAGGGCAAACCATTTACTACAAGGGTATATGCTTGCAATCGAAAGATGGTAAAAATAAAATAGAAGTAAATAAAACACTTGAGGTTTTTTTTAATGATGCCAACGGTAAGGAAATAACCTCGACCAATGTAACGAGCAATGATTTTGGTACTTTTCAAGGATCTTTTAGCATCCCGATGGGGAAATTAAATGGCAGGATGGAAATTGAAACCGATTATGGCAGCATTAATGTACAGGTAGAAGAATATAAACGTCCCACCTTTGAAGTACTTTTTGATAAACCTAATCAGCGCTACAAACTGAACGACAGCATTAAAGTACAAGGTAAAGCCATCTCATTTTCAGGGTATTCCGTAAATAATGCAAAGGTAAATTATAAAGTTTTCCGCAGGGCGATGTACGATTACCGCCTAACCTACACACAGCGTAACGCTATTTATGGTTCAAAAATATATAGTGAAAGAAAACAGATTGCCATTGGCAAAACAAATACCAAATCAGGTGGCAAATTCGATATTACCTTTTTTGCAAAGGCCACCAATACCAAACAGAATTATAGCTTCGAAATTGAAACTGAGGTAACGGATTTAAATGGTGAAACCCGAACGAAAACCACAACGGTAAATGTGGGCCAAAAAGATATTAACCTTAATGTGAGTGCCGAACAGGTTATTTATGTAAGCAACAAAACCGATAGTATCCCATTCTGGGTAACCAATTTAAACAACGAACCCATTAAAGCGAATGTTAAGGCAGAATGGAGTTTGTTGCAAGCGCCATCCAGGTTAATGAACAAGAGCCCGTTTTATGCCGAAAACTATGCATTAAGTAAAGAGGAGTTTATTAAGCGTTTTCCTGATGAGGATTATAACAACGAACTCGAAGTAGCTAAATGGCCAATAAAATCGGTAGAATTAAAACAAAGCCCGACTGCTAAAAATGGTCGGGGAAGTTTAACCTTCAATCAAAAAAATCTAAAAGCGGGTTATTATAAAATCAATTTAATAGCCATAAACGAGCAGAACGATACCATTAAAGTAGATAAGTATTTAGTTATCTATAATGAAGCGCCTGTAACAATACAATCGAGTGTCGAATGGATTGCTCCTGAAGTAAGTGTAATTAAGCCGACTGAAAGTGCTGTTTTCCGCTTGGCAGGCTTAGCCGATAACAGCAGGGCTTATTATGAAGTTTATTATCGTGATAGTATAGCCGAAAAGGTATGGCTTAATTTATCGCGAAAACAAATTTTTGTTAAAATTAAACCAAAAGATAATTACGAGGATGGTTTTGCCGTACAGTTTACCATGGTACATCAAGGTATGATTTACAGTTCCATGCAGCAGATTAAAATTATAGATCCGAAAAAAGAATTAGATATCAGGTTTTTAACCTTTAGAAATAAACTTCAGCCTGGTGAAAAAGAAAGCTGGAAATTACAGATCAGTAATAAAAATGGCGAAAAGCAGATGGCCGAAATGGTGGCTACGCTATATGACGCAAGTTTGGACGACCTGAAAAGAATGGATTGGAATACGCAGTTGCCAACAGGCTTTAACTATTATTTTTACACTTGGAACTTCAAGGTAAATGATGTTGCAAACGCAGGTTATTTATGGTTTTTAAGGCCTAAAAATAACTATGGCGTAATTACACGTGGTTACGAGAATCTTAATTTATTCGGTTACAATTATTATGGCGGTTACAACAATGGTTACCGTAATTATATGAATAGTTTACAAAGGCCTAAAAGAAAGGGTTTATCTCCCGAAGCCGTTAAAAAACTGGCTGAATTGGAAAAAGGTAAATTAATTTATGGGGTGGTGTTCGATAGTCAGGGTGAGCCATTGCCGGGCGTACAGGTTAAATCAGGCAAAACAGTAACTACTACTAATGTTTTCGGCATTTACACTATTGATGCTAAAATAGGGGAGACACTGAATTTCGCTTTTATAGGGTATAAGACATATCCTGTAAAAATTAGCAATAAAAAACGGGTCGATGTAATATTGAAAGAGGATGGGCAAGCTTTAAATGAAGTAGTGGTTGTGGGCTATGGGTCGCAGAAAAAGGAGATGTCAACTGCTGCGATACAGATCAGAGGTTCAGCTACCTTGCAAGGGAAGGCCGCAGGATTAAGTGCCGCAGCTCCAACAGTTGAAATGTTAAGAGAGGAAGCAGTTGCGGTAGATGATGCTGGGACATATGATTTCGTAAGCATTAACAGCTATGACCCTAAAACTGGTTTAGAAATCGTAAATGGCAAGCCTGTCATCAAAAAAACTAACATTGCACCTCGTACCAACTTTAACGAACTCGCATTTTTTTATCCGCAATTGTTAACCGATGCTAAAGGCGAAATCAAGATCGAGTTTACTATTCCGCAAAGTTTAACACGCTATAAAATGATGGGTTTTGCACACACCAAAGATTTAAAAACCGCATCCATCACCAACGAATTGATTACCCAGAAACAATTGGCTATTTCCATTAATGCCCCACGTTTCTTCCGCGAAGGGGATACCATTTTATTAAGCGCCAAACTAAATAACCTGGCAGGCAAAAAACTTATCGGTAATGCCCGTTTAGAACTTACAGATGCCTTAACAGTTAAACCGATCCAGATTTTTGGAACAAACGAAAGAACCGAAAAAACTTTTGAAGTTGATGATGCAGGCAATACAGTTTTAAAATGGACATTAATTATTCCATCCGGCATTAGTGCCATTACCTATAAAGTTTTGGCCCAAAGCGGTAGGTTTAGCGATGGTGAAGAAAACACCATTCCTGTTTTGGCAAATGCCATGTTGGTTATTGAAAGTATGCCCATAAACGTGCGTGGTAATACCAGTAAAACTTTCGATTTTGAGAAGCTGGAGAAATCTGGTGCATCAAAAACCTTGCGCAACCAGAGCTTAACTTTCGAGTTTACCTCAAATCCTGTTTGGTACGCGGTACAGGCACTACCATATTTAATGGAATATCCATATGAGTGCGCTGAACAAACTTTTAGCCGGTTTTATGCCAATAGTTTTGCAACAGTGATTATTAACTCCTCACCAAAAATTAAAACCGTTTTCGAGCAATGGCAAAACACAAATAATGGCGAAGCCCTCTTATCTAACCTGGAGAAAAACCAGAAGCTCAAATCAATTTTGTTAGAAGAAACGCCTTGGGTACGTAATGCCGATAATGAAAACGAGCGTAAAAAACGTTTGGCCATACTTTTCGATTTAAATAGAATGACTTACGAGTTGAAAAACAACTTCGAAAAGTTAGAGAAAATGCAATTTAATAATGGAGCCTTTCCTTGGTTTAATGGCATGCAAGAGGATCGGTACATTACACAGCACATTGTTTTAGGAATGGGCCAGTTAAAAAAACTAAAACTGATTGATGAAAAAGATTATCCTAATTTTAATGTAATGCTTAACAAAGCCATTATTTATTTAGATGCACAGCTGATTAAAGATTATAAGGATGAAGTGAAAGGAAAACGTTTTGCCTATTTGCCCTTGCACTACCTATTCGCCAGAAGCTACACCAATAAAAAAAATAACAATGCAGATTTTTTAAAGGCCAAAGATTTCTATCTGAAAAAATTAATAGCGGGATGGAAAACCTTTGATACTTACCAGTTGGCACAAACCGCCTTGGTTTTAAATAGAAACAGCAATGAGGTAGAAGCCAAAAAAATCATTACGTTATTAAATCAAAGGGCTCAGCAAAATGATGAACTCGGTATGTACTGGGCTACAAATAAAGCTGGCTGGTGGTGGTACCAAAGCCCGATAGAAACACAGGCATTATTAATAGAGGCTTTCGACGAAGTGGCTAACGACGCCAAATCGGTAGAGGAAATGAAAATCTGGTTGCTTAAAAACAAACAGACCAACGATTGGAAAACAACCAAGGCCACAACGGCGGCGTGTTATGCATTGCTAATGAAAGGTGCCAACCTTCTTACAGAGAGCAATGAGCCTGAAATAACTATTGGCGGTCAAAAAATAGCATATTTGCAACAGCCTAATGCCGTAAAAGAAGCCGGAACGGGTTATCAAAAGTTAACTGTTGCAGGTAATGATGTTAGACCAGAAATGGGTAGGGTACAGGTTAAAAACAACAACAAAACGGTAGCCTGGGGCGCAATGTACTGGCAATATTTTGAGCAACTGGATAAAATAACCACTGCCAGTACTGGTGTTAAAATTAAAAAGCAATTGTTTATTCAAAAAGCCAGTAATAAAGGCGATATATTGACCCCATTAACTGAAACAAATATTTTAGCGCCTGGCGATTTATTAAAAGTGCGTATTGAAATTTATTGCGATCGGGATATGGAATATATTCATTTGAAAGATATGCGTTCATCGGGTTTTGAGCCTGTAAATGTTATCTCCAGATATAAATATCAGGATGGTTTAGGTTATTACGAAAGTACAAAAGATGCTTCAACCAATTTTTTTATCAGTTATATGCCAAAGGGGACCTATGTATTCGAATATCCACTACGGGTTACACATGCCGGAAATTTTTCAAATGGAATTACCAGCTTGCAAAGCATGTATGCACCAGAGTTTACTACCCATTCAGCAGGAATTAGGGTAAATGTAAAGCCTTAGTGTTTTGACCGTCACCCTGATCCGATAGCTATCGGATTTATTTCAGGGTCTAACTAACGAAGCACAAACCTCGCAGGTTTTTAAAACCTGTGAGGTTTAAATTGCATTAAGTAAGTTTAATATTGGTATAGGTTGCCCCGATAGGAATAATTTTTTCTCCAATCCAGATCTGGCTGCGGTCAAATTTGGATACTTTATTTTTAGCTACAATAAATGCCCGGTGACAGCGGATAAAATCTGCTTTTGGTAGCAGTTCGGCCAGATCGTTGATGGTAATCCTTGAACTTAAAAGTTTGTCTTTAAGTTGTATCTGCGTATAGTTTCCCGAAGCCTCTACATAAAGAATTTCGTCTAATTCTACCTTAATCTGCTCATAACCATCTTTTACGAAAATATATGCTGTTTTCGTTTCCTGTTTCTGGTTGCGGAGATTAAAGAGTTCCTGGGCTTTATTGCAAGCCTTTAAGAAACGGGAAAGTGAAAAAGGTTTTAGCAGATAATCTACAGCGTCGAGTTCAAAACTTTGTACTGCATGCTCCGTGTAGGCGGTGGTAAAAATAACCATTGGAGGCTTGCTCAAACTTTTTAAAAAATCGATACCACTAATATCTGGCATTTTGATATCCAAAAAAATTAAATCAACCTTGTTCTGCTGAAGATAGCTGATGGCTGCAAAGGCATCAGTAAAAGTTTGTTGCAATGTTACAAATGGAACTTTTGAGGCGTGAGATTTTATAATCTCTAGTGCAATCGGTTCATCATCTATAGCAATGGCAATCATTTTTGGTCTATTCTTTTATTTATGGCCTTTTGTTATATAATAACCTTCCATAAGGATTCTTCGTTATAATACAAATGATAAATTCTAAAAGTCAGGCGTCATTCCCGCGCAGGCGGGAATCTTAAAGCTAGGGCATTATGATTCCCAATCAAGCTGGTAATGACGAACCGCCTATATTTTCATCCCAAGCTAAGAACCAACCTTACATTAGCCAAGCTTTAATATTTACATCAATAATATGGTTTTTTATGAAATAATTTATTCTTAAATTCTTAGGATTTTACAAATAGGGGTTGACCATATAGCATGTAAGGAACTAATCCAATTGCAAAGTTAAATGAACAAAAAACTCATTGGCGCTTTCGCGGATGATTAATTCATGTTTTCCATAATAAAGTAATGATAAACGTTGTTTAACATTTTCAAGTCCGATGCCACTTTTTAATTTTTCCGGATCGTTATCTGCCTTAATGTAAATGCTATTACTTACATCAAAATACAAAGTTTTTTCTTTGGTTTGCAAGGTAATTTTAATGTACGAGGGCTGTTGCAAACTAATACCATGTTTAAATGCATTTTCGATAAATGGAATCAACAGCATCGGGGTAATCTGAAGGTTATTTAACTGCTCTTCAATATGCGTGTCGATCCTAATATCTGCAGAGCGAGAGGTACGCAGCTTTTGTAAATCAATATAATTGTTAAGGTATTCTACCTCTCGGGTTAATGAGATTTTATCCTGGGTATTTTCATGGAGCATAAAACGCATCATATCGCCCAGTTTCTGGATCCCTTCGCCCGTTCTTTCTGCATTTTCCTGCAAAGCTGTTCCAAATAGTGTATTTAAAGCGTTGAACAAAAAGTGTGGGTTGATCTGTGATTTTAAGAAATTAAGATTCGCATCCGATTTGCCCAACTCTGTTTTAAGCATTTGGATTTCACTGAGTTTTTCGAATTTATGCTTGTAAATATACCAGGCAGATGGAGTCGTAACGCAGATTAAGCATATGGCGTTCAAAATTAAAGTAATTGGTACCACTTCCCCATTGCGCATAAAAGGGATAAGAACCATCAACAGCAGTAATGAAATGATAATGGTTAAACCTACATTTCCCCAAAAATATCGGCCAAAACCTTTAAAATTCTTTCTAAGATTTGGAATAATGTAATAAATAGCGCAAAAAGCAAAGAAAATGTTCACTGGCGGTACAATTAGCCAAACGATCAATATTTCATAGTCTATCCTTACAGAAAATATAGCTGCAAAAATCATCAGTGTAATCAGCCAGATCCTGGTAGCGGTAAAAAGTTCTGAAATGATATTTTTATTAAAGCTTTTTAGAAATTGAATTCTATTTAACATTTCAAGACCACGCTCGTTAAAATATGCATAGGCATTAAAGATTAGATATAGAAAGAAAATATAGGTAAATGCCTCGCCAAAAAAGATCCCATAAGCGTTATCGATGTTATCATATTCTAACAGGCGGTAAGCTTGAGAATAAGTGTTAAAAACCATCCATGCAACAACGGAAAACGATGTGACTAAAATACTAAGAATGAGATTGAGCGTTACGTTTTTTTTATTTGCCAGTTGTGGCATGAAGCAAAAATTGAACAATAAAAAACTGATGTACAAAATGCTGATCTTAAATAATTCGGGGACAAAGTAATTTGACATTACACTATAATCAATCTGGCCTTCTTCAAAACGATAAGAATTGCCTCTGCTGTAAATAGTGGATGAACAGATGCTGATCAACGCCAGAATATATAGTGTTGTAGAAATCCAAAACTCAAGCTGGTTGATGTTTTTGGTTTTTATTGTTGATGGGTTGCCTGAAAGAATTACCATTTGTTTTAGTTTATACCACAATTTTACGAAGAGTATCGGCATCAATATTTAAAATGTGATGGATTGGCCAAAAAATGTGATGAATGAACAGGATTTTTAGGATTATTTGATTTTAAGATCGACTTTCTTTAGAGTTGTCAACTTTCATAGACCCACTCGCTAGAAAGTTGACAACTCTTGATTGATGTGTGAAGGCGTTCTCATCAAACTGTTATTGGATACAGGAATTGATTAAACGTTGAATTTGGTGTCGGATAGTAATATCCAACACCACGAAAAGAATCCTAATTCCATGTAGCCGTGCAGTCAGATGTTACCATCTGACTGGTAGTTGGATTGATACCCAACTGAATAATTAAGATTAGCGTCAAATAGAAATATCTGACACCACATCCAAATTTTATTATCTTTGAGACGGATTGTTGGCTTGGTTACCATCATCCATTTTACATTTTTCCATTTATCCTTCACTCGTTCAAAATTCAATAATTTATATGACCGTTTACGGAATTCCAAATTGCAATACAGTTAAAAAATCGCTCGATTGGTTAAAAGCACATCAGGTTGATTTTGAATTTCACGATTTCAAGAAAAAAGGCGTTACAACTGAAAAATTAAATGAATGGTGTAATACCTTCGGTTGGGAAACGGTATTAAACCGCAAAGGTTTAACCTGGAAGAAACTCACTAAAGAAGAGCAGGCTAAAATTGATAACCAAGATTTGGCGATAGCTTATTTAAAAGAAAATACCAGCGCAATAAAACGTCCGATTATTGAGCAGAACAACAAAGCCATATTAATTGGATTTGATGATGACAATTATTTAAAAACACTAACCTAATTCAATTGTTCTAATGTTAAAGTTTGTTAAATGCAGCTTTTAAATGTCGAACTAAGTTACTTTTGAGTATGTACAAACTGATTATTTTTCTATTGCTTGCCTTGCCAATTGGCATTTTTGCTCAAACGGTAACTACAGGTACGGTTTTCGATTATTCGAAAAAAACGCTTTCTCTTCCTGGTGTCAGTATCAGAAATCTGAACAGTAAAAAATCAACCAGTACAAATAAAGAGGGTAGGTATACCATTAGTGCCAATATTGGCGATCTTTTAGAGTTTTCTGCCGTTGGATATCATACCGATACACTGTACTTAACCAACCTATTAAATAGAACGATATACCTTCCGGTTAAGTCGAATAGCTTAAAAGATGTAGATATTACAGCAGTGCGGATGAATAGTCAGGTTACAGATGCAAAAGATCCGTTGGCTGAAAAATATACGCTACTGAGTACGGGCGGAAATTTAAATCGCAAGCGTATGAAAGATAAGGTTGGTGGTTTAAACCTAAATCTGGGTTATGGTAAATATAAAAGACAGCAGCGCAAAGAAGCCGATCTAGAAGAAAAAGAGATGTATCTCGAAGAGATTGATGAAAATTTTACCGCAAAAGCCATTACGGATATGACCAAGCTAGAGGGTGAAGAACTTAAAAATTTCATGATTATTTATCGCCCTTCGGTGGAGGCCGTAAAGGCAGAAAGGCCATACCGTTATGCTTATTATATTTCTCGTGCCTTTGTAGCATGGAAAAAATTAACCCCGCAAGAAAGAAAATTACAGGATCTACCCAAATTAAAAGCGAATTAATATTCGGTAGCATTATAAACCATCATTGGTAACATTATAACCACATATAAATCTATACGTGGTTATTTTTTATATTTACCGCCTGATTACAATCTTATTATTATCATGAAATTGACTAAACTAATAACTTTTTGTTTAGTTTGTTGCGTTTTTGCCTTTTCTGCATCGGCCCAACAAGCTACAACACCGGCGCCAGTTACCAATTATAACCCTGTTGAAGCCTTTGGCCCACTATTTTATACACAAAACGGGAATGAATTCCGCTCTGCAATTGGGGCGCCCGGGCCAAAATATTGGCAGAACCGCGTTGATTACAACATTACCGCTAGTCTCGATGAAACAAAAAACATGGTTACGGGTACCGTTAACATTACCTACAAAAATAATAGTCCCGATAAATTGCCCTATTTATGGCTGCAATTAGACCAGAATACTTTTAAAGAAACTTCACGTGGCTATGCCATTACGCCAGCGCGTAGCCGTTATGGTGCACAAGGTGAAAAATTTGATGGGGGATATAAAATCCAGAATATCAGTGTTTCGCAAAAAGCTGCTGCTGTAAAATTTACTTCTTTGGTAGAAGATACACGCATGCAGATCCGTTTAGACCAACCAATGGCAGCCAATGGCGATATTGTAACGATTAAAATGGACTATTCTTTTATTGTACCAAAAGAAGGATCGGACAGAACAGGACATTTAACTACAAAAAATGGTGAAATTTTTGCCATTGCACAGTGGTTTCCGCGGATGTGTGTGTATGATGATGTAATTGGATGGAATACTTTGCCTTATTGGGGCGGCGGTGAGTTTTATTGCGAGTATGGCGATATTAATTTTGCCATTACCGCACCGGCAAGCCATATCGTAATGGGCTCGGGCGAATTGTTAAACCCTGCTGAAGTTTTTACCCCTGAGCAGTTAAAAAGATGGAACGCGGCTAAACTAAGCGATGCGACTGTACACATCCGTAGCGAGGCAGAAGTAACCGATCCGAAATCACGTCCGGCGAAAGACAAATTAACCTGGAGATTTAAAATCTTAAATGCACGCGATGCGGCCTGGGCTTCATCTAAATCTTTTGTATTAGATGCAGCAAGAATCAATTTGCCAAGCGGTAAAAAATCTCTGGCTGTTTCTGCACAACCTGTAGAAAGCAACGGTGTTGATGCATATGGCCGTGGGGTAGAATATGTGAAATCTTCCATTGAGCATTATTCTACAAAATGGTTCGAATATCCATATCCTATGGCGGTTAATGTAGCGACTAATATTGGCGGTATGGAATATCCTGGTATTGTGTTTTGTGGTTGGAAAGCTAAAAAAGCAGGCGCATGGGGCGTAATTGACCACGAATTCGGCCATACCTGGTTTCCAATGATTGTAGGATCTAACGAACGTAAATATGGTTGGATGGATGAAGGTTTTAATACTTTTATCAACGGCATTTCTAAGAAAAACTTCAACAATGGCGAATACGCTGGTCCTCCGGCTGATTTAAACCGAATTGGTAAAGCGCTTATTGGTAATCCGATTTACGAAAACATTATGCAGATGCCAGATGGTATGGCCGAAAGAAATATTGGAGTTAACCTTTACAGCAAACCTGGATGGGGCTTAGATATCTTGAGAAATCAGATTTTAGGTGAAGACCGTTTTGATTATGCTTTCCGTCAATATATTAAAAACTGGGCATTTAAACATCCAACCCCATTTGATTTCTTTCGTTCAATGGAGAATGGTGCAGGCGAAGATTTAGCCTGGTTCTGGAGAAGCTGGTGGTTAAACAACTGGAAAATGGATCAGGGTATTGCTGGTGTTGAGGCCATTAAGCAGGACGATAAATTGGTAGGTTATGCGATTAAAGTTGTAAACCTGGAGAAAATGCCAATGCCAATTATTCTGCATGTTAAAACCAAAAGCGGTAAAATGGATATTGTAAAAGTTCCGGTTGATGTTTGGATGAAAAACGCAACCTGGTTGGTACGTTACCCAACAACTGAAGAGATCGAGTCAGTTACTTTAGATCCTGATAAAGTATTGCCAGATTCGAATATGGATAATAATACCTGGACAGCTACAGGTAACTAAATTTAGCCTGAATAATTAATTATAGCCTCCTGACTTTAAAGATCAGGAGGCTTTTTATTGCAAACAACCGACGGTTTACTATTTCTTATCGAATAATTTAGCACCTGTTAATTTATAGCAAATGGAAAAACCTAATTTAGAAATTACTAACCCCGCAGGTATATACGATCCCCGTCCGCATGGATATTCTCACGTTGCTTCAGTTTCAGCCAATTCCTCACTTGTATTTGTTGCAGGCCAGGGTGGTAGCAGAACCGATGGCATACTGAGTGATGATTTCAGGACACAGGTAAGTATTGTATTCGAAAATATTGCTTTGGCTTTAAAAAGTAAGGGCTTAACTATGGCCAATATTGCAAAGCTCACCACATTGGTGGTAGATTATGATGAGGAGAAACATCATATCTTAATAGAAGAGTCTACTAAAATATGGCCAGATCTAAAATTTCCAGTGAATACACTCATTCCTGTACAGCGACTGGCTTTAAGTGGAATGCTGATTGAAATTGATGCCACAGCCATTGGCTAATTCAAAGACTTTAAGATGGAAAAAGGAGAACGCAAAAACGTTTATAAGGCTTACAATAAGATGGGTAAATGGTTTGCCGAAAACCGCTATGCTGGTTTAGAGGAGAAAACCTATTTGGACGATTTACTTAAGCGGGTGCCTTCAAATGCAATTATTTTAGATTTGGGCTGCGGCAACGGAAAACCTATATTGGAATATCTGATTAACCAAAAGGTAAACGTTCTCGGAATCGATGCCAGTACAACGATGCTAGAATTGGCCAGACTAAATTTTCCAGACACACAGTTTATGCTGAAGGATATGCGTAAACTTGATTTAGCTGAAAAATTCGATGCGATAGTTGCCTGGCATAGCTTTTTTCATCTCCCAGCAGCCGATCAGCCTGGTATGTTCAGTATTTTTAGGCATCACCTTAAACCAAATGGTGTTTTGTTGTTTACCTCGGGAACGGATAGAGGAGAGGTTTGGGGGATGAATGGTGGTGAAAACTTATTTCATGATTCTTTAGATACAGATGAATATCGATCATTGCTTGAATCCAATCATTTTGAAGTACTTAGCCATATAATAAACGATCCTGATTGTGGCGGCGCAAATGTTTGGATGGCGCAATATAAACCCTGATAAATTTGCCTTAACTTTGCAGCATGGCCGAACAGCAAAAAAACAATCCCTTACACGGTATTACTTTAGAAAAAATTGTAACCGATCTTCAGGTACACTATGGTTGGGAAAAACTGGGATCATTGATCAGGATTGATTGTTTTAATAATAATCAAACTATAAAATCGAGCTTAAAATTTTTAAGAAGAATGCCCTGGGCCCGTAAAAAGGTAGAAGAATTATATCTTGATACGTTTCATAAATGATTGAATTTTGAATGAGTTCGAGATCAAATCCAACTTAGTTCATTCAATAATTAACGCTCCTTGCAACCTTTATCAAAGCACACTCGTCATCCTGATCTAAACCCTATCAAATGAAAAATATTTTCTATTGTTTTTTGCTGATGCTTGTGCTGAGCAGCTGTGCTATTTCAACCATGACAACGTTCTATTCCATGTCGAAAGGCAAAATAGATGTTCCTAAAAAAGAAAGTTATAGTGTAGTGTACCAAGCCAAATTTGGCGATGGTTTAACAGCCGATGTGGCTTACACCAATGAAAGTGGAAAACAGACAGAACTAAAAGAAGTTAACAGTGCCTGGGAAAAGACCGTAAGCTTAAGATCAGGAACGCACGTTCAGCTTAAAACTTTTGCAACTGCTAAATCAGAATCAAGAGGTGAGTATAAAATCCTCGTAGATGGGAAAGTGGTTTCTGAGTATGTGCTGAACGGAAAAAAACTAAATTATACTTTCGCTTTCGACTTGCCTTAGTTCATAAAATCTTCATGTTGATTTTCGAGATTTAATAGACAAAATAACAAGGTTTATTCATCATTAATCAATTTGAAAATGAAAGCAATTAAAGTTTTAGTAATCACATTAGTAGCCGCTTTTACCATTAATACCGTAAGCGCTCAAACCACAACTCCGGCAAAAGCAGGTACAGTAAAATCGCAGACTAAAAAAGGTCATAAAAAACACCATCATAAAAAGCACACAAAAAAGTAGCTAAAGCTTAAAAAAAGGCTTTATCATATTTGTAATTTCATTCGAACTTGTTATGTTGAGCTTTCCGATTGCGATCGGGAATAAGTAGTCGAAACGTCTTGTGAGACATTTAAACAGACCCTTTCGCAGGCTACTATTGATAGATTTCAATAGAAAGGTCGTCATTGCGAGTCGGCTGAAAAGGCTTTCTCGCAATGACGATTCCTCGCAACCTATCACTGCAAAAAAAAACCGCTGTCATCTATATTGATTTATACAATAAATTAACCCTCAGGATGACAACTCTATATTTATGATACAGCTTGTTTTGTTTGTTGAACAAAATATTTTTTCTACCACAATTTCATTTAGTGTCTTATTCCTATGTAAATGGGTAATTTTAGTAGTAGGAAGATAAAGGATCGAACAAGACGTTAATTGTTCTGCTGGCCTAACATTTTGGGTTTTGCCAAGTGTTTTCTATATATAGGTGGATATTTGTAACTTCGGATCAATTAAGTCCTTATTTGAAACCTTTATGAAGAAAACTTTACCATTTATTCTTGCAATTTTACTAACCCTGTCTTTTTCTGCCTGTAAAAAAGGAGATATTAAAACCCTAAATAGTATTGGTTATGGATCATCATTTGGGATGTGTGTAGGCTATTGTTCCAATAATTTACTCATTAGCGACCTGAAACTTACTTTTTCTAAATCGAAAAACGGGCAAACAACTGATACTAAAACTTGTAGCAAAACAATTTCTGAAGCTGATATAAATGCAATTAAAAAAGAACTGGATTTGGAGAAGATTTCGGCCCTGCCAGAAGTAATTGGCTGCCCTGATTGTGCTGATGGAGGAGCAGAGTGGATTACTATTAATGCCGATGGCAAACAATATAAAATTACTTACGAGTATGGTAAAGCACCTAAAGAATTAGAAGCCGCAGTTGCGCGGTTAAAAGTACTTAGAGATAGCTTTAAGGATTGCAATTAAGTTTTAGCTTTTATCGTGCTTTAACAATAGTGCTTCTGGTTTCTGTTCCTTCAAAGGTTATTCTTTTATCCCGTGTGCTTACCAGTTCGGAGAGTTCATATACATTTCTATAACCATAGCCATATAGATTAATATAAGTAGGAATATTTAAGGCCAATGAAATTGGGGCTATTTTTTTCTTTATTAAAACAGGCACAACTATTTTACTGGCAAAATTTGCCTGGTCATCTATGAAATTATTATTGCAATAGATTAATATTTTGGTATCTGCATTTGGTATAATTCTTAACAGGTTTTGTTGTGTGAAATCGGAAAAATTTAAATGAATAGCACCCTTAACATGTTTGCGTTTAAATAGACTATCAGAACGTGTATCTAAAATAATGGTGCCTTTCTCTTCAGCTATTTTTAAGAATGTTGGTAAATCTACGAGCCTACCTTTACGATGGGCTTTAACCTCAGGTATGAGTTTTTCGTAAGCATCAAAATCTACATTGGCCTTTCTTTTAATAGTTGAAGAGGTTTGTGCATTACATAGGTATGCGATGCTACAGAATATGATGGTGATGATTTTTGTTTTCATTTTAGAACACTTGAATATTAATTTCCACCTAAAATAATTGGTGCACTTTTGCCATTACCCATAATAATAACTTTGGTATTGGCCGATTTTGCAATCTCTTTTTGAGCCAATATAGATTCGTATTGGAGCTGGCGATCGCTTAAGCCTGTAGAAAGAATGCGTTGGTAATCGGCAATTCCTTGCGCTTCCACTCTTTTACGTTCAGCTTCCTGGCGTTCTTTTTGGAGCACAAAAGTCATTTTTTGTGCATCTTGTTCTGCGTTTATTTTTGATTCGATACTTGCTTTTACCGATGCAGGTAAAGTGATGTTACGCACCAAAAGTTGTTCTAGTTCTAAACCTCTTTTGGCAAAGCTTTTTTCGATGGTACTAAATATTTTCGATTGAAATTCATCCCGCTTGCTTGAATACAATGCAACGGCATCGTAAGCAACTGCGTTATCGCGTATGGCGGTACGAGAAACCGGACGGACAATCTTTTCCAGATAGTCGGTTCCTATTTCCCGTAAAATATTTGGAGCGGCACTTCCTTTTACCCTGAATAGTACTGAAAGATCAATAATGACCTCCAGGCCATCTGCAGATAAAACACGTAAAGCATCATCCGTCTGTTTATTGCCTTCATCATGCACGCCAGACATGGTGTAGTTTTGGGTTTTAACATCAAAAGGCGTAATTACCGCAATAGGGTTAATTACGTTTAAACCACTATATAAAACGTCCTTATCTACTTTTCCAAAAACGGTTTTAACGCCAACCTGACCAGCATCAATAACTTTAAACACGGAAAAGGATAGGCCAATAATGACAAGCACCACCCCGATAATTTTGGTAATACTGCTGTAGCGGCCAATAACGTTATTTTGGTTTGATAACGCAAAACCAACAAAAATGATAATAATTCCGATGATACTTAAGAACATATAATTTAGATTTTTATTAAAGATAAAGTATTTAATACAATCTTTTATGAATTTATGACATGCATGATTTTAAGTCTTTTTTAAGCGTATGTAAAAAGGCTAGGGAAATAATATTCTTATAAAATGTTGAAATCAGACACTAATAGTTCTACCTGCTCTGCTAACTAAAACCTATATGCGTGGAATTGAGTCCTTCGCTAGCTTGTAGCTTTAGCTCCGAAGGAGTTCCTTTGGAACGGGGCCGAACCCAATCTAAGGGTGGCTGAAATTGCTTCCCAAATCACAGGTTATAATCATAAAAAGATGCTGTAATGGATTTAACGTTTAAGGTGAAAAAGATTACTTCACGCTATCGCCATTTCCCTGGCTTCGGTTCGCAATGATGATGACCGAGAAGACGAATCGCAACTGCTTAATTCTCAACTCCCAACTTAAAACTGCCAACTCAAAACTTTTTACGCTAACCCCTTGATTTTTAAAAAGAATTGTTCTACTTTTGCAGTCCGTTTTATGGGCTATCTGCAAGGATACCGGGGGAGCGGTAAATTTTTTAATAAAAAAACATAAAAAAGCACAATGCCAACCATTCAACAATTAGTTAGAAAAGGTAGAGTAGCACTGGAGTTCAAGAGTAAGTCTCCAGCGTTGGACAGCTGTCCACAGCGAAGAGGTGTATGTACACGTGTGTACACCACTACCCCTAAAAAACCAAACTCAGCAATGCGTAAAGTAGCCCGTGTTCGTTTAACGAACGGTAAAGAGGTGAATGCTTACATTCCAGGGGAAGGTCACAACTTACAGGAGCACTCAATCGTATTGATCCGTGGTGGTCGTGTTAAAGATTTACCAGGTGTACGTTACCACATCATCCGTGGTGCATTAGATACATCAGGTGTAGCTGGTCGTAACCAACGTCGTTCTAAATATGGTACTAAACGTCCTAAACCAGGACAGGTAGTTGCGGCACCAACAAAAGGTAAAAAGAAATAATCGGGAGGAAATAAGAAATGAGAAAGTCAAAACCAAAAAAGAGAATTATTCTTCCTGACCCAAAATTTAATGATGTTCAGGTAACTCGTTTTGTAAACAATATGATGTACGATGGAAAAAAATCTATCGCTTATTCAATTTTTTACGATGCTGTTGAAATTGCTGAGAAAAAAGCAGGTGAAAACGGTTTAGAGATCTTTAAACGTGCTTTAACTAACATTATGCCAGCTGTAGAGGTTAAATCTCGTCGTGTTGGTGGTGCTAACTTCCAGGTTCCAACTGAGGTTAGACCAGAGCGTAAAACAGCTTTAGGTATGAAATGGTTAATTTTATACGCTCGTAAACGTGGCGAAAAAACCATGAAAGAGAAATTAGCTGGTGAAATCGTAGCTGCTGCTAAAGGTGAAGGTGCTGCTGTTAAGAAGAAAGAAGATACGCACAAAATGGCTGAGGCTAACAAAGCGTTCTCTCACTTCAGATTCTAATTTAGGATTAACAGATTAGTAAGATTACACAGATTTAATTAGAAGATTATACTGATTAGATAAATTACACCGATTTGTTTTAACATAATCGGTGTAATCATTTAAGATCAGATAAATCAAAAACATAACATGGCAAGAGATTTAAAATTTACAAGAAATATTGGAATCGCGGCTCACATTGATGCGGGTAAAACTACAACAACTGAGCGTATTCTTTATTATGCTGGTGTAAGTCATAAAATTGGTGAAGTGCACGAAGGTGCTGCAACAATGGACTGGATGGCACAAGAGCAAGAGCGTGGTATCACGATCACTTCTGCTGCAACTACGGTTGAGTGGAAATACAGAGGTCAGGCTTACCACATGAACATTATCGATACACCAGGACACGTGGATTTTACCGTAGAGGTAAACCGTTCGTTACGTGTATTAGATGGTTTAGTGTTCTTGTTTTCTGCAGTTGATGGTGTTGAGCCTCAATCAGAAACCAACTGGCGTTTGGCTAACAACTATAATGTTGCCCGTATCGGTTTCGTTAACAAAATGGACCGTTCTGGAGCTGACTTCCTAAAAGTTGTTAAACAAGTTAAAGATATGTTAGGTAGTAATGCAGTTCCATTGCAATTACCTATCGGTGCTGAAGACGGATTTAAAGGTGTGGTTGATTTGATCAACAACCGTGGTATCGTTTGGAATGAGCATGATAAAGGTATGACCTTTACTGAAGTGCCAATCCCAGAAGATATGTTAGATGAGGTTGCTGAGTGGAGAGAGAAATTACTAGAATCAGTTGCTGATTATGATGAGTCTTTAATGGAGAAATTCTTTGAAGATCCAAACTCAATCACTGAGCGCGAAATTTTAGATGCTTTACGTGCAGCTGTTTTAGATGCTAAAATCGTTCCTATGGTTTGTGGTTCATCTTTCAAAAACAAAGGTGTTCAAACCATGTTGGATTACGTAATGGAATTATTGCCTTCACCTCTTGATTCAGAAGGTGTAACAGGTACTAACCCAGATACAGGTGCTGAAGTTTTATTAAAACCAAGTATCAATGAACCATTTGCAGCTTTAGCATTTAAAATTGCAACTGACCCGTTCGTAGGCCGTTTATGTTTTATCCGTGTTTACTCGGGTAACTTAGAAGCTGGTTCTTACGTGTATAACACACGTTCAGAAAGTAAAGAACGTATTTCCCGTATCTTCCAAATGCACGCTAACAAGCAAAACCCTGTGCCTAATGTGGCTGCTGGTGATATTGCTGCGGTAGTAGGATTTAAAGATATCAAAACTGGTGATACACTTTGTGAAGAGAAAAACCCAATCGTTCTTGAGTCTATGAACTTCCCTGAACCGGTTATCGGTTTAGCTATTGAGCCTAAAACTCAGGCTGACGTTGATAAATTAGGTATGGGCTTAGCTAAATTAGCTGAAGAAGATCCTACATTCAGAGTTCAAACTGATCAGGAAACTGGTCAAACGGTTATCTCTGGTATGGGTGAGTTACACTTAGATATTTTAATTGACCGTTTAAAACGCGAATTTAAAGTAGAGGTTAACCAAGGTGCACCACAGGTAGCTTATAAAGAAGCGATTTTTGGTAGTACTCAACACCGTGAAACTTATAAAAAACAATCTGGTGGTCGTGGTAAATTTGCCGATATCCAAGTTGTTATTTCACCAATTGATGCTGATTTCGAAAAAGGTGGTTTACAGTTCGTAAACGAAATTACAGGTGGTTCAATTCCACGTGAATTTATTCCTTCAGTAGAAAAAGGATTTGCTGCTGCAATGGCTAACGGTGTATTAGCTGGTTATCCGCTTCCTGATATGAAAGTACGTTTGATTGATGGTTCATTCCACGCAGTCGATTCAGATGCTTTATCATTCGAGCTTGCTGCCCGTATGGCATATCGTGAAGCTTTACCTAAATGTAAACCTACTTTGATGGAGCCAATCATGAAAATCGAAATCTTAACCCCTGAAGAAAACATGGGTGATGTTATCGGTGATATGAACCGTCGTCGTGGTCAATTATTAGGTATGGATACCCGTAATGGATCTCAAGTAATTAAAGCTACTGTGCCGCTTTCTGAAATGTTTGGTTATGTAACACAGTTACGTACAATCACTTCAGGCCGTGCAACTTCTACAATGGAATTTGACCACTATGAAGCTGCGCCTAAAAACGTACAGGATGAAGTCGTTGCTAAATCTAAAGGAAGAGTAAAATCTGAAGACTAATTAGTATTAAGATAAAAGTATCAAGTATCAAGATGGCTTATCGGTCTTGATACTTAATACTAAGTACTTGCTACTAAAAAGATAAATCCGGTTTCTGTTGTTAATAGCTCTAACAGGAAACCACAATTAAAAATAAGATGAGCCAAAGAATCAGAATTAAATTAAAATCTTACGATTACAACTTAGTAGATAAATCTGCTGAGAAAATCGTAAAAACTGTTAAGCCTACGGGTGCAGTTGTAAGTGGACCAATTCCACTTCCTACAGAGAAAAAAATCTTTACTGTTTTACGTTCTCCACACGTAAACAAAAAGGCTAGAGAGCAGTTCCAATTATGCGCTTACAAACGTTTATTGGATATTTATAGCTCTAACTCTAAAACAGTTGATGCTTTAATGAAACTTGAATTACCTAGCGGTGTTGAAGTTGAAATCAAAGTTTAATTGATTTTAAAAGAACAGAAAAGGTCTCGATGCAAATCGAGACCTTTTTTTATGCATATCCAAATTCTAAAACAAAAGCAGCGCTGGCTGGTTGTACTGATATGGCTAAGGAAGATAAAACGCACCAAGGATTACCAGTTGAAGGACAGGATTTTGCGGATCCTAAAGAAAAACTGAAAGAAACTCCATCTTCACATGGCGAAGTGGCCAATCAAAAGGACGGTGATTTTTCTGAATTGGAAGAAAGTAGAATGGAAAATCCACCAAAACACCGTGATGAAAATGGATCATCTAAAGATGATTTAGATAGTAGTACGCAGATTGATCAGAGTAAAGGTGTAAAGTAGCTGCAATTGATTGTAGTGGCGGTAAAATAAGATGAAGGGATTAACCTGAGTTCGATTAATATTTTCAGTAGATATCTGCTTTTTATCCCTTATAGGCTAGGCGTCGCGTCATGCTGAATTTATTTCAGCATCTTATTGGCAGGAAAGCCCCTGATCCCGAACCTTCGCATTAGCGTCAAGTTAAGCTGAAAATAGTTGGCTTAAATTAATTCTGTGGTTTCTTTTTTCATATTTACAGTACTTATCTATAATATCTCTGAACTGCTTTCTACCTGTAGCGATTACCTCTTTCATGTTCAATACAAAGAACTTTACACATTTGATCAAGCTAACGGAGCCTTTGGCATATCTGACAACTGGCAAAAATATTTTTTGCATAAACAGGCATATAAACATCAACAGGAGGTATATATTCGTGCTAATCCGTTTTTCATTGGTACAGCCATTATGTAGCAACTGCTG
>NZ_SIXF01000041.1 GCF_004310665.1 Pedobacter kyonggii
GGAAAGCCCATTGACTGAATGTGTTTTGCATTTGAGAACAGCTTAACACAAAGCCCATAACAAAATCCATCGGAGAAATCTTCTTTGCACTGCGCTGAAGAAAACCACTGCTCCGAGCTATAGTATCAATGGTTGATCCATTAAAAAAAATATCAAATCTTTTTTTTATTTTAGAGTTGAAAAAGCGGCTTGTAGACATTGTCAAATGTGTTTAGAACTACAAGTTGCTTTTTCCTTTTTAAATAATAATCACAGACTTTTCAACCTTTGTCAATATCATTAACTTGACGCTAATGCGATTTTTCGGGAAAGCAATCTTACAACTATGGGTTATAGCGACCGCATTAAGATTGCTTCGTCGGCTGAAAAAGCCTTCTCGCAATGGCGACCTGTCGAGAGATGCCTCCCCGCCTATCGCTCCAACCGATCCTCTACAAAAGCAAAAGGCAGTAAACTCTTTACACTGGGCACTTTTAATACTTCTCCATTCAAACAGTAAAAAACCACCTCAATCGGCGTATTTTGCTTGCGTTCAAACTCTGCCATCACCTGCAAACAACCTCCGCAAGAGGTAACGGGTTTTAAAATCTCAAAATTATCAGTTTGGGCAGTAATGGCCATGCTTTCAATAACTGCGTTTGGATAGGTAGCGCCAATGGTAAAAAGGGCAACACGCTCTGCACAAAGTCCTGATGGATAGGCCAAATTTTCCTGGTTACTTCCTAATATCGTTTCTCCAGAGGCCAAACGGATTGCTGTACCAACCCTAAATTTAGAATAAGGAGAATATGAAGTATTTAAAGCCTTTGCTGCAAGTTCGCAAAGCGTTCTATCTGCCAATGTTAATTCTGTAATACTTTCGTATTGTTCAAAAGTTATATTTAGATTTATTGAATTCATTTGTAACTAATTAAGAAACCGCCAATATTAAATTTTTATAGCGGGCGAACAATTTAAGTTATTTTTTGTATTATTTAGTAAAACATGCCTTAAAATTAATTTTAATGGCATGCTTTTGGCATTTATCAAACACCAAACACACTTAGCTTTGAATAAATACGTACGTAAAAGTCTAAAAATTTTATTGTGGGTAATTGCTTCCATCATCATTCTGGTTGTTGGTTTGGCGCTATCTTTAAATATTCCGGCAGTTCAGAATTTTGTTAAAAACAAAGCCATAAACTACCTTAAAAACAAAACCAAAACAGAGGTAAGTTTAGAAAGCATTAAAATTGCACTGCCAAAAGACGTGGTTTTGAACAAATTTTACATCGAAGACCGTAAAGGCGATACCTTATTATATGCTGAAAAACTTGCGGTTGATATCAGCTTATTCAAACTGTTAAAAAACACCGTCGAGATCAATAATATTGAACTAAAAAATGTACGCGCCAATGTGAAGCGCATCACTCCCGATACAACATTTAATTTTTCATTCCTGGTTGATGCCTTTGCAAACGATCAGAAAAAACCAGAAGAAAAAGTAAAAAAAGATACCACCTCTACCCTTAAATTTTCTGTCGATAAAGTTTCATTTGAAGATATAGGCATCAACTATCGCGATGATGTTGCGGGTAATGATGTAAAATTATATTTGGGTGCGTTTAAAACCAAAATCAAAGATTTCGATTTGGCCAATCAGCACTATGTAATTAAAGAATTAAGTTTAGTGAATACTTCTTTACGTTATCTGCAGCAAAAACCGCTAGTGCACCTGGTGCAGCACATTACAAACAGTGTTGATAGCAGCGAGAAAGAACAGGGCAAACTGCCATTAATAGAAGTGCAGAACTTCATTTTTAGTAAGGTAAAGGTAAATTACGACGATCAGCTATCCACCACCAAAGCCGTTGCTGATGTAAACGATCTGGGCCTGGTAAACCTGAAAGTAGATTTAACCAACAGTAAATATTCGGTTGATGATGCACATTTAAACAAATCGAATATTCTTTTTGCTTTTAAACCTGTACCGAGTAACGATTTAAAGAAAGTTAAGGATACTGTGGTTCCTGAAAAATCACCTTTGGGTTTAATTATTAAAAACATCAGTTTGGCCGATAACAATGTACAGTTTGATAATCTTGGGGCAAAACCTGTCACTAAAGGCATGGACTTTAATCACCTTAAAATTAACCAGCTCAACTTAGGCGCCAGTGATGTAAGTTATAGCGCCGCCGGCATAAAAGCCAATGTTAAAAATGGATCGTTAAAGGAAAAAAGTGGTTTTGTACTGGATCAGCTGAGAGGCGATGCGGTGTATAACGACAAACAGATCAAACTGAGCAATTTTATTTTAAAAACGCCAAATACTTCAATCGAAAATGCTACAGAGCTAAATTTTACTTCAATGGAGGATTTAACCAAACATCCGGAGCGTGTTAAATTAAATTTGGCTTTTAAAAATACAACCATCGGCTTAAAAGATGCTGGCTTCTTCAGCGATGCCGTTCCAGCCAATTACCGCAACGAAAAAATAAAACTGAATGCCGATGTTAATGGCTATCTGAATAACCTGAATATCCCAAAACTGCAGATCAGTGGGTTAAAAAATACGCAGATAGATATCAGTGGAAAAGCGAAAGGTCTACCTGATATCAAAAAAACCTATCTCGATTTAAATATCAAAAAGTTTCATCTAACCAAAGGAGATATTTTGGTGGTAGTACCCAAAAAATCTCTTCCACCAACGATCGAATTGCCAAATGTAGTTGATGCGAAAGGCACATTTAAGGGTTCAATGACCGATTTCAATACTAACCTGAACATCAACACCGATATGGGTGGTGCGATTTTGGTAGCAGGTATGAAAGGACCAAAAGGTAAGGAAAGTTATAAGGCCGACATTAACTTAAACAACTTTAATGTGGGCAGGTTATTAAAAATGCAACCTAAACTGGGTAGGATTTCTGTTAAGGCAAATGTGGCAGGCACAGGACTCGATCCTAAAAAAATTAATGCAAAGTTTAACGCCAAAGTGATTAGCGCTTATTACAACAAATACACTTACCGCAATTTAAATCTTGCCGGGAATTACAGCAATCAGCATATCAGCATCAAGAGTAACATGCCCGATAGCAATGCCAACTTTAATTTAGATGCTAAAGTGAATCTGGCAGGAAAATATCCTGCTGTAAAAGCCGATTTAAACTTAAAGCAGGTAAACCTGCAGGCATTAAACTTTAGTCCGACGGTATTAAGTGCAGCCGGTATAGTTAAAGTTGACCTCGCTACAGCCGATGCTGATTATTTAAATGGATCGGTTGATATTACGGGCTTACAATTGGTAAAAGACAAACAAAAAATCAATGTAGATACGATTTCCATCCGGGCTAAATCAACTGCGACAGAAAACGAGCTGACCTTAAAATCTGAAATACTATCGGCAAAAATTGATGGCAAGTACCAGCTCACCAAAGTTGGCGATGCCATTATCAACGAAATTAATAAATACTACGCCTTTGGTACCGTTGCTAAAGTTCCTGACCAAAGGTTAAGGTTTTTTGTACAGGTTTACGATTCGAAATTGTTAAAGGAGTTTGTACCCGAGTTAACCGTATTCAAGCAATCGCAGTTTTATGGATTGATCGATACGCAAAAAGACAGTCTTCAGATTAAAGGTAATTTCCCACAGGTAGTGTATGGCGATTTTAAGGTAGATACCACCGTATTAAACATCAATAACGATAACAGTAAACTGGCTTATAGTTTAACGGTTAAAAGTCTCCAAAGCCCAGCTATTGCACTCTTTAATACAGAAGTAAGTGGCGATGCTTCGGATAATAATTTAGGTGTTAACATCTTCCTGCGCGATAGGCAGCTCAAGAATAAATATGTAATTGGTGGTACTTTCCAATCGATTAATAAGGATTTCAAATTCACTTTAGATCCGCAAAAACTATTGCTCGATTATCAAAAGTGGGTGGTTTCGCAAGATAATTACATCCAGTTTGGTGCATCAGGCATATTGGTTAACCAGTTCCAGATCAGTAACAGCGGTCAATCGCTTTCCATCAATAGTAATCCTACCGAACCAAATGCGCCATTGGCAGTAGAATTTAAAGATTTCCAGTTAGAAACCTTAACCAAATTTGCAGAAACCGATACCACTTTGGTTGGTGGCCGTTTAAATGGAACGGCGAATGTTAAAGATTTGGCCAGCACACCAAAATTTGAGGCAAATTTAACCATCGATCAGTTGCGTTATCAAAAAGATCAACTGGGCACCTTACGCTTAGCCGTAAACAACAATACCGAAAATGCTTTTGAGGTAAATGTTGCTTTAACTGGGGTGCACGAGTTAAGGGTTAACGGCTTCTATTATACTGCACCAGAAAGCGCTTTAGATCTTACGGTAAACATCGATAAGATTGAAATGAAAAACATCGAGAGTTTATCAGCAGGTCAGCTTAAACGTGGTACTGGCACCTTAACAGGCGCTTTAACAGTTAAAGGTGCACTAACTGCTCCGAAAATACTGGGCGATTTAACTTTCAATAATGCAGGCTTTAATGTGGCTTATGTAAATTCATATTTCCGTATGCCGAATGAGAAAATATCGTTTACAGATGAAGGCATCAGCTTTAACAATTTTACACTCCTTGATTCCTTAAATCAGAAGGCAACCGTAAATGGAAAAGTTTATACCACCGATTTTAAAAATTACCGTTTCGGTTTAGATATCCGAACAAACAATTTCAGGGCAATCAATTCTACCGCAGCTGATAATGATATGATTTACGGGACGGTATTTTTAACCAGCAATATTAAAGTACGCGGAGATTTAAACCAGCCTGATGTAAACATGAACATTAATGTGAATAAAGGCACAAAATTTTTCTTCGCGTTGCCGTCAAGTGATCCGGCGATTATTGATCAGGAAGGTATAGTGCAGTTTATTGATGCCGATGCGCCACCTTTTAATGGACAGAAAGCTTTAAAGGTTGATAGTATCAGTAAATCACCAATTAAAGGTTTAAATCTCGTAGCGGCTGTAAAAGTAAATCCAGAGGCAGAACTGAATGTTGTTGTAGATCCATCTACCGGTGATAATTTAAGAGTTAGGGGCGACGCAGACTTAAATGTAACGATGGACCCAAGCGGTAAAATCAGCATGACTGGCCGCTATGAAATAGTTGATGGTTCATACAATTTAACGCTGGCTGTTGTAAAAAAAGAATTTAAACTGGTTAAAGGCAGTACCATCGTCTGGACAGGTGAACCTACCTCTGCTACTGCAAATATTACGGCATTATACGAAGTTAACGCAGCTCCTATCGATCTGTTAAACCAGCCAGATCTTTACGAGGCGAGAACAAAATTGCCTTTCCAGGTTTATTTGATGATAAAAGGGGAATTATTAAAGCCAACCATTTCATTTAAGCTCGATCTGCCAGAAAATGAGCGTGGCGCATTAAATGGCCAGGTTTATACCAAATTAATTAATGTAAACCGTGATGAAAGTGAGTTGAACAAGCAGGTTCTTTCTTTACTTGCCCTAAACCGGTTCATTGCCAATAATCCTTTCCAAAGTTTGGCCGGCGGTGGAGGTGGTGTTTCTACCCTTGCCCGTTCGAGTGTAAGCAAACTGTTAACCGAGCAATTGAATAATTTAACTTCCGATTTAATTCAGGGCGTTGACCTTAACTTCGGCGTAAATTCATCTGAAGATTATTCAACAGGTTCTATGCAGCAAAAAACGGATCTGGAGGTTGGCTTATCAAAAAAACTGCTAAACGATAGATTAACCGTTAGTGTAGGGAGCTCTTTTGCTTTAGAAGGACCACAGGCACCGGGAGAAAAATCGACCAATATTGCCGGAAACGTAAATGTAGAATATGCCCTCTCTGCTGATGGACGGTACCGTTTAAGGGCTTACCGCCGAAACCAGAACGATATGATTATACAAGGTCAAATTGTCGAAACTGGCTTGGGCTTTACCCTGGTAGTAGATTACAATAAATTCAGAGAGATTTTTCAAAAGAAAAGAATAAGAAGAATAAGAAACATTGAACAGAAAGCACAAGATGAGAAAACTAACTAGACCTCTTTTATTTTTATTGGCCTGTTTAGTTTGGGCGGCTTGCAGCAGTACCAAATCGTTAAAACAAGGACAGATTTTGTATACCGGTGCTGAAGTAAAAATCAATCCAGACTCATCAGGAAAAATTGACAATGAAAAACAGGTTAAAACCGATCTTGAAGCTAAAACCAGGCCCCGCCCCAATAAATCTATTTTGGGCATAAAGTTTAAACTGGGTATTTACAATCTTGCCGGCGAACCTAAAAAACCAAAAGGTTTTAGAAACTGGCTTCGCAGACAGGGAGAAGCACCTGTGTTATTGAACGATGTAAAGTTGAAATACAACAATGATGTATTATCCAGCTACCTCATTAGCGAAGGGTATTTACAGGCAAATGTTACCGGCGATACCGTTGTAAAAGGGAAAAAAGGTAAGGCCATTTATACTGCAATTACCGGGCAGCGGTATAAAATCAACAAGATTAATTTTCCTCCTGATACCGGCGTCCTAACAAAAATTATTAATGCCAACAAAGATAAAACCTTGTTAAAAGTTGGCGATTATTATGACATCGATACCTACAAAAATGAACGGATCAGGATTGATAACGACTTAAAAGAAAATGGTTATTTCTATTTCAGTCCCGATTATTTAATTATGCAGGTGGATAGTACCATAGGTAAAAATCTCGTTAATGTTTCGGTTAAAGTAAAAGACATTGCTCCTGATGCTGGATTAAAGCGGTATACCATTAAAAACATCAACATATACCCTAATTACTCCTTAAGGAGAGATAGCACATTAAGAAAGTTAAAACCACTACAGTATAACGATTTCAATATATACGATGACCGGAATACGTTTAAACCAAAACTTTTCGATCGTTTGGTGTTCTTTCATAAAGACGAACCTTATAACCGTAAAGATCATAACCAATCGTTAAACCGAATGGTAAATGTGGGTGCTTTCCAGGATGTAAGGGCCGAATTTTTACCAGTTGATAGTTTCAAAAACAATCAGCTCGACCTGAATATTTATTTAACACCATTAAAGAAAAACTCACTTACCTTTTCGGTTGTTGGAACGAGTAAATCGAACAATTTCGTTGGTTCGGAAGTGAAAGTAACACAAACCACCAGAAACTTGTTTAGAAATGCAGAACAATTAGATTTGAGTGTTAGCGGTGGTTTTGAAACCCAAACTAAAGGAACCTCGCTAGGCAAAAACTCATTATCATTAACTGCCGAAGGAAAACTAACCTTCCCTAGATTTATTGTTCCATTTTATAAACCGAACAGCACGAATGCTTTTATCCCGAAAACCATTGCCTCGCTTTCTTACCAGATGCTTAACCGTGGTTCTGAATATACTTTACATGCATTTAAGGGGCAATATGGCTACAACTTTAAAGAAAACTTGTACAAAGAGCATAATTTCAATCCAATATCCATTAGTTATGTTTCTACAAGTTTTCCTGATTCACTCACAGAAAAAAACATATACGAACAGAATCCACTATTAAGAACTACACTAGAAAGTCAATTTATTATTGGCAGTAACTATAATTTCACCTATACCAACCAGATGGAAGATAGCCGGAGAAATAACACCTATTTCTTTGGTGGATTAGAAACCGGAGGTAATGTTTGGGGCCTATTTACCCCAAAGGATGAAAATGGCCAACGATCTATCTTTAACAAACCATTAACGCAGTTTATCAGGGTAGAAGCCGATTTAAGAGACTATTATAAAATTACCAGAAACTTAATCTGGGCAAACAGGTTAAATTTGGGTTATGGTTATGCTTACGGTAACTCTACCTCAATGCCATTTGTTAAGCAGTTTTTTGCTGGGGGCAGTAACGACATCAGGGCTTTTCCGGCCAGAACTTTGGGCCCGGGTACTTATAAAGTTCCAGATGATGCTATTTTTGCCGATCAGGGTGGCGATATTAAGTTAATGCTCAACTCAGAACTACGTTTTAAAATAGTGAGCGTACTCTATGGCGCATTGTTTGTAGACGCCGGAAATATCTGGCTAAGGAAAGAAGATCTTGGAGAACCTGGCAAACCTGAGACGGCAAGGCTTGGATCTGGATTTAAGCTAAAAAATGCTTTTAACGAGCTGGCCGTGGGTACTGGTGCAGGTTTACGTGTAGATGTCAGCATTTTTGTAGTCCGTTTAGATGTGGCCTTCCCCGTACGTAAACCATACTTACCAGAAGGGCAAAGATGGGTGTTTGATGATATCGCCTTTGGAAACAAAGACTGGCGTAAACAGAATTTAATTTTTAACATAGGGATAGGATATCCGTTTTAATTTTTCTATGAGAGTTATCCATAAGATCAAACATTTCTTTATTGCGCTTTACCATCTTTTTGTTGCGGCCGGAAAAGGTTTTATGGAAGATAGGGTAACTAAATTAAGTGCCTCACTTGCTTACTACACTATTTTTTCACTAACGCCACTTATTATTATTATGCTATCCGCTGCTACCCTATTTTTTGGCGACGAAAGAAACGAAAAAACAAGAGGTCAGTTTTATGAGCAGGTTACCGAAATGGTTGGTAAAGAGGCCGCTACACAAATCCAGGGTTTTGTAGAACATGCCAATAAATCAGGGCAATCTACCATTGGTTTAATCATTGGGATTGGTACATTGATTATTGGTTCAACTGCTATTTTTATTGAGATACAAGATAGCATCAACATGATCTGGAAAGTAAAGGCTGTGCCCAAAAAAGGCTGGATAAAAATGCTTTCTAACAGATTATTGTCTTTCTCATTAATTGTTTCGATGGGCTTTCTATTGCTTGTTTCACTAGTGGTTAACACTGTAGTAGTAGGTTTGGGTTCTAAATTAGGCCACCTACTTTCGCAAAGTAAGATAGATGAAGTAATCCCCGTTGCAAACGATACAATGACCATTCTAATTTATATTTTGAACAATGTAATAACGCTTGCAGCGGTTACCGCCGTATTTGCTGTTATATTTAAGGTATTGCCAGATGTGATCATCCGATGGAAATCGGCCATAATCGGGGCGCTATTCACTGCTGTTCTCTTCAGTTTAGGTAAATACCTGATCGGAATTTATATCGAAAAAGGTAATCCGGGCTCGGCTTTTGGTGCAGCCAGCTCGATCATCGTTATTTTATTGTGGATTTATTATACGTCAATTATACTCTACTTCGGCGCTGAATTTACACAAGCCTATGCCGAAAAGTATGATAATGGAATCTCTCCTAGTAAGTATGCCGTATTTACAAAAATTACCATCGTAGAGAAAAAGGTAGACGTATTGCCGCCACAACACCCGGAAGATACGGTGAATGTACCTAAAGAATAACACAGTCGTCATCCTGAACTTGTTTCAGGATCTTTTCAATCAACATCTTTCCAGCAAAATAGACCCTGAAATGAATTAATTCCACCGCCTCGGTTCGTGTCTTCACGAAACGATGATTTAAAGCTGGTTCGTGAAGACACGAACCACGGCATAACAAGATAGATGCTGAAGCAAGTTCAGCAGGAGGCCACGAACGCGATTGTCATCCCTGAGCGGAGTCGAAGGATCTTTTCAACGCAACGCATTAAACAAAAAAGTCAAGTTCTTTTAAAAACTTGACTTTCTTTTTCTATGCTACTTCTTCAGTAATCACTTTAGGCTCCTCAGTAACCTCATCCTTCTCTACCCTTAGGTTACGGATAATGTGCTGTTGCCTATCAGGCGTATTTTTTCCCATATAATATTCCAGCAAACTTTTAATCGTTTGATCTTTTAAAATAACGGGGTCTAACCTGATGTCTTTCCCGATAAACAAACCGAATTCATCAGGAGAAATTTCTCCCAAACCTTTAAATCGGGTAATTTCTGGCTTATTTCCTAATTTTTCGATTGCATTTCTGCGTTCTTCATCGCTATAGCAATAAATGGTTTCCTTTTTATTCCGAACCCTGAAAAGCGGCGTTTGTAAAATATACACATGGCCTGCTTTTACCAGATCAGGAAAAAACTGAAGAAAAAAGGTCATCATCAACAAACGGATGTGCATACCATCCACATCGGCATCTGTTGCAATTACAATATTGTTATAATGAAGTCCTTCTAAACCATCTTCGATATTTAAAGCATGTTGTAGCAGGTTAAATTCTTCATTTTCATAAACCACTTTCTTGGTAAGCTCATAACAGTTAAGCGGCTTACCTTTTAAACTAAACACCGCCTGACAATCTACATCGCGCGATTTTGTGATCGAACCCGATGCCGAATCTCCCTCGGTAATAAACAAGGTAGTTTCATATCGTTTCTCGTGTGTAGTATTAAAATGCACCTTACAATCGCGCAGTTTTTTATTGTGCAACGATGCCTTTTTAGCCCTGTCGTTTGCCAGCTTCTTGATACCTGCAATATCTTTACGCTCACGCTCCGATTGCATAATTCTTTTCAACAAGGCATCAGCAACATCTGGGTTTTTATGCAGATAATCATCCAGCTCTTTTTTAACAAAATCGTTAATAAAAGTAGCAACTGATGGCCCTTCTGGTCCCATATTCTGCGAACCTAGTTTTGTTTTGGTCTGCGATTCGAAAACAGGCTCCTGTACACGCACAGAAATTGCTGCAATAATGGATGAACGAACATCGGCTGCATCAAACTCTTTTTTGAAAAACTCCCTAACTGTTTTCACTACAGCTGCCCTAAAAGCAGCCTGGTGCGTTCCACCTTGTGTGGTGTGCTGTCCGTTTACAAATGAGTGGTAATCTTCGCCGTATTGCTGGCCGTGGGTCATTGCAATTTCGATATCCGGCCCAATCATGTGGATAATTGGGTAACGGATTTCTTCTGGCTTATTAAATTTAGAAAGCAGATCGTATAGACCTCTCTCTGAAAAATATTTCTGATTATTAAAATTTACGGTTAAGCCTGTGTTCAAGAAAACATAGTTCCAAACCATGCTCTCCACAAAATCAGGGATGTAATGGTAGTTCCTGAAAATGGTTTCATCCGGATAAAAAGTAATCGCCGTACCATTGCGTTGAGTGGTATCGATAATTGGCTGCTCATTTACAATTTCTCCTTTAGAAAATTCTACTTTTTTCGTTTTTCCATCACGGTATGATTGCACCATAAAACTAGTCGAAAGTGCATTTACAGCCTTAGTACCTACCCCGTTTAAACCAACAGATTTCTGGAAAGCATTGCTATCGTATTTACCACCCGTATTGATCTTGCTCACACAATCGATTACCTTGCCCAGTGGAATGCCACGACCGTAATCACGTATATTTACCTTTTGTTCGGAAACAGTAATTTCGATGGTTTTTCCGGTACCCATTACAAACTCATCGATGGAGTTATCTACAATTTCCTTTAGCAAAACGTAAATACCGTCATCTTGCGCAGACCCATCGCCAAGTTTACCAATGTACATCCCTGGACGAAGCCTGATGTGCTCTTTCCAATCTAATGAACGGATACTATCGTCGTTATAAATTACTTCTGCCATACTGTTTTTATCTGTTCTTCAATGAAAAACCCTGCATTTTTTGGTTTGCAAAGCGATGAAGAATTTGTAGAAATAACCCTGATGATTGAAATAAAAATATTTTCAAATACGCTCTACAGAATTATTATACAATAATAGATTTATTCTGTGAGGCTCGCAAAAGAAAATTTCCACATGTAAACAATGGATGGCGAGTGGTTCATTAGTTTCATTAGCCATTGGTTCATTTGCTTACCTGGTTAATTGCCTTTGAGAACTGCAAATTGGCAATTGCCAACTGATTATGTTCATCATCTCTTTTCCATCTTACATCCCTCATTCAATCATTCTCTCACTCAATCATTCAAATTTCCCTATCTTCAGCCCAATATTCATAATTCTATTTAATGCAACAAAAGAAGCAACTTTCGCTATTCGATTTATCCATGATTGTGGTAAGTTTGGTTATTGGCATGGGTGTATTCCGTACGCCTGTAAACGTAGCGGCTAAGGCACAGATTCCAGAACTGTTTTATTTAGCGTGGTTTATCGGTGGTTTTGTAGCCTTTTGTGGTGCGTTAACTTATGCCGAAATTGGTTCCCGCTTCCCGGTAACGGGCGGATACTATAAAATATTCTCAGCGGCTTATCACCCATCCATTGCCTTTGCCATTAATTGTATTGTAATCATTTCGAGTGCGGCATCGGTAGCGGCTATTTCGATTATCGGGGCAGAATACCTGAGTAAAATTATTTTACCTGTTGATAAACAGAATGAAACCTATCGGGTAGCCATAGCCATTACCACCATTTTGGTGTTTTATTTCATTAATCTGTTAGGCCTAAAAGCGAGTTCTAAAACGCAAAATGTATTAACGGTAATTAAAATCGGAATGATTTTAACACTCATCTGCGCTGTATTTTTCGGCGGACAAACACAAACTGTTACCCCGATTTTTAAAACAGCAACCGGTGCTTTACCAACCTGGTCTGATTACGGAAAAGCCTTAGGCCTTTGTTTAATTGCGGTTTCTTTTTCTTATGCGGGTTACGCGCAGACGATTAACTTTGGTGGTGAGGTTAAAGAAGCCAAAAAAGTAATTCCACGTTCCATTATTATCGGCTTAACTATTATTGTAATTCTTTATCTGGCCATCAACTATGTGTATGTAAAGGTGATCGGTTTTGAAGAACTAAAATCGGCAGAAAGCATAGCTGCAATACTGGCGGCTAAAATATTTGGTCCGGCAGGATTTAATGCACTTTCTGTAATCATCTTTTTCTCTGTAATGGGTTATGTAAATGTAAATCTGTTGAGTAACCCAAGGGCCATGTTTGCCATGGGCGAAGAAGGCGCGCTGCCAAAAATATTCAGCAGGATGAGCAAAAAAACAGAGGTAATTACCATTAGCTTAACCGTTTTTACATTAATTGCTGTGGTAATTATTTTCTATGCCAAAACCTTCGACAAGATTTTAAACTATACCATTTTCTTAGAAAGCATTAGCATGGCCAGTTCGGCAGCTACGATTTTCATTCTCCGGAAAAGAACGGCACATCTTGATAAAAAAACCATCTATACTGTTCCTTTATATCCTATATTGCCTATTATTTTTATTGCTGCTTATACTTTCGTGGCCTTTAGCATCTATGCCGACGATCCGAATGCGGCACTTAATGGTTTATATATTTTTGTTGGCTTTCTGGTAATCTATTTTGCGAGCAGATGGTTTAACAAAAAATAGTTTTAATATTTTGATTTGAAAAGCAGTTGCAGTGCTGGTCGGTTTCGATAGTCCCGCCATACGCTACAATCTTTTTGTCATTGTCATCCTGAGCTTGTCGAAGGAGCTACAAAAAGTATTTCTGCTACTGTCGGGTTTAAGATAGAAAGGCAGACCGATTAAAATAAACCTGATTGGAGTGAGCATGAGCGCAGCGAAATAAAATGGAAAGCAGGACTGATCTAACCGATTAACACAGAAACCTGCTTTACCAAAACATAAAAGAACTTTAAAATAATTAATGAACAAAACACTCTCCTTAAAACAAGAAATTGCTTACGCTGCTGGTATGATTGGTTGGAGCACGATGACAAACATTATCATCGTAAT
The DNA here is from genome assembly GCF_004310665.1 of Pedobacter kyonggii. GTDB lineage: Bacteria > Bacteroidota > Bacteroidia > Sphingobacteriales > Sphingobacteriaceae > Pedobacter > Pedobacter kyonggii. The sequence goes on from NZ_SIXF01000041.1 coordinate 13,624, forward strand.
GCTTCCCTATTTCTATCTTCCCCCAAGCAACGCTGGCCTGCCACCTTTGGTACCACAACTCGTTTTATTGGGTGCGTTTAATATCCTTTCTATTATTGCAGCTTCGGGAAGATTGGTGGATGCCATTTACGATCCGTTTATTGCATCTAAAAGTGATGCATGCACCAATAAAAACGGTCGCAGAATGCCCTTTATGAAATTGGCAATTGTTCCTGCCATGCTTTTTTGCGGACTGGTTTTCTACCCGATCCAAAAAACTGAGAGCCTACATAACGCCTGGTGGTTAACCATCACACTTTGTTTATTTTTTGTATCGGTTACCACTTATATTATTCCTTATAACGCACTGCTGGCCGAAGTAACCAACACACCAAGGCAAAAAGTTAAGCTCTCTAGTTATCAGCAGGTCGGTTTTGTCATCGGAATTATCTTATCGGCCTGTACCAACAACTTTGCTGATGTGGTTGAAGATAGTTTCCATGTGGCCAACCGCAGTGAGGCCATCCAGATTGCCATATGGGGTTTGTGCATTTTATCAGGTCTGGTGATGTTATTGCCGATTTTTTTTATCAATGAAAAAGAATTTTCGGTAGCCAAACCTACCCATGTGCCTTTATGGCCTGCGATAAGGAGCACCTTCAAAAACAGTAATTTTAAATATTACCTGATCTCTGATTTCGCTTTTTATACAGCATTGAGCATTATTTCGAGCGGTTTATTGTTTTTCTGTACGGTTTTATTGGGCTTGCCAGAATCGGAAGGTGGAAAATTTATGGGTGCCATGGTTTTTGCTTCCTTGCTATTTTACCCACTGGTTAATTTTGGTTCGGCTAAAATCGGCAAAAAACCTTTTGTATTACTTGCCTTTGGCATGTTGTGCTTAATCTTCGTCACCATTTTCTTTTTAGGGAAACTGCCCTTCGGACCGCATACACAGATTTACATTTTGGTACTATCCGCTTCGTTTCCATTAGCGGCACTTGGCATTTTACCAACGGCTATTTTGGCCGACATTGCCCAAAGAGATACCTTAGAAACCGGCGAAAACCACGAAGGCATGTTCTTCGCAGTAAAATACCTTTTTGTAAAACTCGGGCAAACATTGGGTATCGCTATTTTTGCCATGCTCACCATCTACGGCAAGGATCCTGGTAACGATTTTGGATTAAGATTGAACGGAATTGTAGGTTTCGGGCTTTGTTTAATTGCATTATTGTTTTTTAGCAGGTTTAAAGAGGTGAAATAGTTTGGCGTTGAGAGTTTGTAGTCAATACAATCTAATAAATATGAACGAATCACTTGTACAAAAAATACATGAGTAGAGTTATGGCCTATTTACCACCATTACCCCACTCATGTACCTTATTCATAACTGAATACTAATATCCCGGGCTTTGTTTTAGGGTACCGTTACTTCTATCAATCTGATCTTGAGGTAAAGGAAAATAATCATCCCTGGCTTCGATGGTAATGCCTTTTAAGTAGTTAAAGTACCCACCTTCAAAAGAAAAATAACTTTCCAGTGTTTGTTTTGCTACGCCCCAGCGCACCAGATCGAAGAAGCGATGCCCTTCTAATGCCAATTCCAATCTGCGTTCGAAACGTACCGCATTTCTTGCATAGGTGTCATTTGGAAATGAGGTGTACTGGCTAACTTTGTAAGCCGCCGCCGGAGTTCCATTTATATCGCGAGGGGTTATTTTAGCAGCACGCGCTCTAACTGCATTAACCAGTATTAGAGCTCTGCCCAAATCGCCTTTTTCCACGGCGCATTCTGCCGCCATCAGGTAAACATCAGCTAAGCGGATCAGGTTTACGTTTAATCCGGTTACATTGGAGCTTCCCGGAGCTGTTCCACTCGAAATCTGCGCAGCATCAATGGTATTCTTAACAGCCAGGAAAGGGCCGCCGTTGCTGGCGTCGCGAATCCAGGTATCACCAGGCATTAAACCCCAGTCGCGATACGGAACACCGCGTCTTCCTATTGTCGATTCGATTCGTGGATCTAAAGGTAAAGTCTTATCTACTGCATAATTTGTTTTATCCGTTCCGGTTAATCCATAATCAGATTTATATGGGTTAGTCCGAAAGCTGCCATCCAGTAGCGGTAAACCAAGGGCATCCACCTTAAAGGAGTTGGCCAGGTCTATGGTTGGCTGGAAGAAACCGCAACAGTTAATCGGTGCATTACCGTATGGGAAGTTAAGCATATCGCCTACATTACCATTATCACCGCCTGTACCATCGGTTCCAACTGAATGTTGAACAGACATAATGGTTTCTGGTCCGTCTTCTTTGGTAATGTCAAAATTATCGGTATAAGGCATATCAACCAAGCTTGGTTTTGCCAAAATTACGGCATTCAACAAATCGTAAGCTTCTGGATATTTCTTTTGATATAAAAGTACCTTTCCAAGATAAGCCTGAGCAGCATATTTATCTACCCTACCTTTTTGGTTTTTAGGTTTGGTGGTACTCAAATTGGCAACAGCGAACTGAAGATCATCTACAATATTAGGATAAATGTCTTTATCATTAGGAACAAAAGCACCACTATTGGCCTCAGTAACATATGGTACCATTTTAAATACACGAACCAAAAAGAAATAATAATGTCCACGTAACAACCTGGCTTCACCTTGAATTTCTTTTGCACGGGCATCATCAAATTTGGCCGATCCTGAACCTGCCTGTAAGCTAGCAAGTACTTTTAAAGTACGGTTACAGCGTTGAATTCCTTCAAAACATCTGTTCCAAATATTCGATAAATTATCATTTGTACTGGTTGGTGCATGTTGCTCAATGGCATTCATAGGCGGCTGATCTCCTGTGCTGCTCCCTTTATGGGCATTATCAGATGCAACCTCGCCAAATAACCATTGGCTTGGTGCTGCACCATAATTACCCCATGTTCCGTCTAAATTACCATTAAGTAAACTATAGGAACCTATTAAAAGTCCTTCAACCCCCTCCTGGCTCATTAACTGTTCCTCGGTGAGTTCGCCCTGCGGTTGCAATGCTAAAAATTCCTTCTTGCAGGAAAAAGTACTGCAAATTAATAAGGAAAGAAGAATATATTTTATATGTTTCATTTTGATAACTTTTAATTAAAATCCAACATTAATACCGATTAAAAACTGACGTGGTGAAGGGTAAACACCCTGATCTACTCCTGGAGCAGAGAAGCCATCTACAATTTGACTTATTTCCGGATCCAATCCTGTGTATTTAGTGATGGTAAATACATTGGTTGCACTAACATACAACCTAATCTTACTGATACCAGAATTTGGCCCAAAAGCTTTAGCTGTTGGGATGGAGTAGCCGATTTGCAAATTTTTCAACCTTAAAAAACTTCCGTTTTGGATGTAATAACTCGAAGAAGCAAACTCCAGATCAGAGGCTCCGGCATAAGCAGAAGGAATTAGACTTGATGTATTGGTTGGGCTCCAGGCATCAAGTAATCTAACACTTTTTGCTCCATCAAAGGAAGGGAAATCCGTAAAATAGCGTGTAGCTTCAAATATATCATTTCCTTTTACACCATATAAGAAAGCTGAAATATCAAAATTCTTGTAAGATGCGTTCAAATTTATACCATAAGTAAAATCAGGATGTGGACTTCCAATAATGGTTCTATCTTTTGGATCAATAATACCATCACCATTAATATCCTGATAACGTAATCCACCAACCCTGGCGCCCGAATAAGAAGGGTTATTCTGAATATCGGCAGTACTCTGATAAATTCCTGCAGTTTTATATCCAAAAAATGAACCCAGTGGCGCACCTTCTTGTAAAACACTGGTTTGTAAGCTCCTATAATTGCCATAAACCTGATTAAGAATACCTGGTGCCAACCTTACGATTTTATTGTTATTTTTTGAGAAATTTACGCCAAAATCAAATTTAAAAGGGCTATCAGCGCTTCTGCCATAATGGTAAGCGACATTAAATTCGATCCCTTTATTGCTCATATCGCCAATATTTACAAAAGGTGAACTTCCCATTCCTACAATGCTTGCTGGTAGCGGTACCGGGTAAAGCATATCAGTCGTTTTTTTGTTATACCAGTCTACTGATCCATCAACAGCCCCACCTAACAAAGTAAAATCAAGACCAATATTTAAAGAATTTACAGCTTCCCATTTTATATCAGGGTTTTGATAGGCATTTTGTCGCACACCAGTTGTAAGACCATTACCGCCACCAAGAGCATAAGCTGAATTAACAATAGAACTTTGAAATCTATTGATATATTGATAGCCCGGTATCCGTTGGTTTCCGGTTTGTCCGTATCCAACACGAAGTTTCAGATCACTAACCCAATTGAGACTTTTCATAAACTCCTCTTCCGATAACCTCCATGCAGCACTTGCTGCCGGAAAATTACCATACTTATTAGCAGAACCGAAGTTAGATGAACCATCCCTACGGATGGTAAAACTGGCGAGATAACGATCATTAAAAGAATAATCTAGCTTTGCAAACACGGAGAATAGCGACCCTATTGCTCCGGTACTGGCATTGCTGATATTTGAAGAACCTGTATTCAAATAATAATAATCCGGATTACCCAAAAGAAAGAAATCATTTCTTCCTCCAGTTAATTGTCTGGTTCTGGATCTGATTGCCTCTGTACCAATTAATGCATTTAAACTGTGTTTTTCAGCAAATTTTTTGTTATAATTTAAAGTATTAGTCCAGGTCCATTCTGTATTATATCCTTGGATTTCGCTTAAATTATTTGAATTATTGCCTTCAGAGAATTCCAAATTTGGATAACGCATAGATAAGCTGTTGTAATTCTCGTAACGTATTCCAAAATTGGTTTTTAATACTAAACCCGGAATAATATCACCTTCACCGAAGATATTTCCAAAAAAGAAGTTGTTTTTATTAACATTATCCTTTGCCCTGAATAGAAATGCGAGTGGATTCTCTGCATTTCCCAACTGACTACCGCGGCTACCGGCAAAGTTTCCGGCAATATCATAAACAGGGATAATTGTTGGGATTCGGTATGCCCATCCCAAAGCACTTCCCTGATCCTGATAACCACCTGGAGTATTCGGGTTAACGCCAAACCCTACACCTTCAGAGTAACTATATTGAGCATTTTCTCCGAAACGCACCCTTTTATTAAAAGCAGATATCGCAGTATTCGATCTAAAACTATAACGTTTAAAACCTGTGTATTTTATCGTTCCTTTTTGGTTCAAGTATCCGGCACTAATAGAATAGGTTGCATTGTCTGAACCGCCCAGCGCACTAATATTGTAATTCTGAACTGGTGCAGATTCGGTTATCTCATCAAACCAATTGGTACCTTGCTTATTTGCTTTGGTAATCTGATAAAACAAATTTGGATCACGGCTATAGTTGTACTTAGAAGGATCGACATCTGCAGCAGTAACATTCTGACCAAGTTTTAAACCTGCCACCAAATATTCAGGCAATACCGGTACTGTGCCCGAACCATAGTTATCTCCAGCAGCAACAGGCTTTCCGGCATTAGTATACCCATCAAATACATACTGTGCATATTGTTGAGGATTCATCATTTGTGGGAAGCTATTTTTTCTTGGCGACTGTGTACCATAGTAAGAATCAAGCGTGATTTTTGGTACTCCGGCTGAGCCTTTTTTAGTGGTAATGATTACCACACCATTATTTGCTCTTGAACCATAGATAGAAGCTGAAGAAGCATCTTTCAATACTTGCATGCTCTCGATATCATTCTGGTTAAGCCATGATAGTTTTCCCTCAAACGGAACCCCATCAATTACGTAGAGTGGGTCATTGTTATTAATGGTACTAAAACCCCGGATTCTGATCTGTGGTGTTGAACCAGGAGCCCCGTCATTTACAATCTGCACCCCTGTTGCTTTTCCTTGCAATGCTTCTACAGCACTTGCTGCAGGCTGGGCCTTTAACAGTTCCATACTTACCACTGCCACAGAACCAGTTAAGTCTTTCTTCCGCTGAGAAGAATAACCAGTCACTACAACCTCTGTAAGGTTATTATTGTCGGCTTGTAAAATAACGGAGATATTGGTTTGATTTCCTACAGCGATTTCTTTACTGCCATAACCTACAAAAGAGATAACCAACACATCTGTAGGTTTTACGCTCAGCGAGAAGGCACCATTTGCATCAGTAGAGGTACCACCGCTACCATTTTTAATTTTGATTGTGGCACCAACCACAGGCAGTTTATCATCACTGGCAATAACTTTACCAGAGATTTTTGATTGGGCCATTGCGCCGAGGGCAAATAACATCCCCAAACACAAGAGAAGAAAACTCCTCTTGATACAAGATAGATTTTGTTTCATAAAGTTTATATTGATTAGGTGAATAATGCGTACTTATACTGCTGATGCGTTTCTAGGTTGATAAACTTAACAGCATCAGTTTATTTCGATCAGTTACGGCGATGTATTTAAGTAACTTAGTTTGCCAGATTATTCCAATGCCCCTAAAAAGGCAGGCATACAAGAAGAATGGATTTCTCCTGTTAATGGGTAGATTTTTTCTCATAATTAGGTAGGTTAGATAGGATTGTTAGGTATTTTTTATTTATGATTTACATAGAGTGACATTTTTTTAAGTAAACAATGCTTTGGTGTACAATGTACACTTCAATAAAAATAAATATACATATAAAAAATAATTATCATACAAAATACATTTACAAAACAGACTATAAACTACTAACTAAAAGGATTAATGCATTTAGACATGTGTAATAAATAACGATTTGAGGTTACATTTATCAAATAGTAAATTCTAATACATTTTTTGTATCTTTGCCGCCGAAGCAGGAATAAGGGCTTGCCATTCTGAATGGCATATTCTCTCCGCAAGTTAGTCCTTCAACAATTGATTGTTCTAGCTTCTTCGATAAATATTACACAGAAACATACATGTTATTCAAAGAATTAAACCTCATTGAGCCAATTTTAAAGGCCCTTGAGACCGAAGGTTATACACAACCTACACCAATACAGGAGCAATCCATCCCAACAATATTAAAAGGTAAAGATTTATTAGGCTGCGCGCAAACCGGAACCGGAAAAACAGCAGCCTTTGCCATCCCGATGTTGCAGTTATTGCACGAGAAACACATTAATACCAAGGCTACAAAAAATATAAAGGCATTAATTTTAACGCCAACACGCGAGCTTGCCATTCAGATTGAAGAGAGTTTTAAGGCTTATGGCCGTCATTTAAATTTACGCCATTTAGTAATTTTTGGTGGTGTAAATCAACACTCGCAGGTAGAAGCTTTAAGAAAAGGCGTTGATATTTTAGTTGCAACACCCGGCCGTTTATTAGATTTAATGAATCAGGGTTTTATCAGCTTAAATACCATCGAATTGTTCGTATTGGATGAAGCCGACCGTATGCTAGATATGGGCTTTATTCACGATGTGAAAAGAGTGGTGGCTAAATTGCCTGCAAAACGCCAGACTTTATTTTTCTCGGCAACCATGCCAGATGAAATCCAGAAGTTGGCAAATACGATTTTATCTAGTCCGACGAAAGTAGAGGTTACCCCGATTTCTTCTACGGCCGAAACGATTGTTCAGTCGGTTTATTTTGTAGACAAACCTGATAAAAAGAAATTGTTGATCCATCTTTTAGAAGATAAAAATATTCAAACTGCACTGGTTTTTACCCGTACCAAACATGGTGCAGACCGTATTGTTAAGGATTTGGCCCATGCAGGTATTAAAGCTGCCGCCATTCACGGCAATAAATCGCAAAATGCCAGACAAAGGGCATTAACTGATTTTAAAGACAGGAAAATCCGCGTTCTGGTAGCTACAGATATTGCTGCGCGTGGTATTGATATTGATCAGTTATCGCACGTTTTCAATTTCGAATTGCCAAATATTCCTGAATCTTACGTACACAGAATTGGCCGCACAGGCCGTGCTGGTGCAAACGGTATTGCGATTTCTTTCTGTGATGCAGAAGAAAACGAATACTTATTGGATATTCAAAAGCTAATTAAAATTACTTTGCCAGTGGTTGATGACCACCCTTATCCATTAAGCTGGGAGAGTATGCTTGCTAAAAACCAGGTTAAACGTAAACCACAGGCCCAATCTAAAGGTGGTGGCGGTGCTAAAAAAGGTGGTGATGGCAATATGAGCGGCAAGCCACGCAACGCCAGCAACAACAGAAGATTTGGCGGGAATAGAAAAAGAGGAGAAAGATAGAACGCTGAAAGACTAAAGTTTTCCTGCTTATCGTATAAAAACCCAAGTTGTAAAATACAGCTTGGGTTTTGTTTTTATACCTATCTACAGTTGAGGGTGGAAAATAAGTAAAAGCAGTCGTCATTGCGATAAGGCTTTTCAGCCAACAGAGCAACGACGATAAAACGAGAACCCCCGAATTGATCGTACAACTCGGGGGTTCCTTTTATAAAACTTTGCCGGAAAGCTTTCCGCTTTAGTCTTTATGCTTTAAGCTTCTTAAACCACCACATTAATAATCTTTCCTTTAACGAAAATGATCTTTTTAGTTGGTTTTCCATCCAAAAATTTCTGGAATTGCTCATCAGCCAATAAAATGCTTTCTACCTCTGGCTGAGCTAAAGTTAAGCTCAAATTCAGGTTCATTTTCATTTTGCCGTTGATTGAAACCGGATAAGCAAACTCATCTTCTACCAAATACTCAGGTTTAAATGTCGGGAAAGCCGTATACGATAAAGTTCCGGCATCGTTACCTAACAACACCCAAAGTTCTTCGCAGATATGCGGCGCATAAGGTGAAAGGATAATCACCATATCTTCCAAAATCTGACGGTTTTTGCATTTCAGATCGGTTAATTCGTTTACCGCAATCATAAAACTCGATACAGAAGTATTGAACGAGAAACGCTCGATATCATCCTGTACTTTTTTAATGATTTTATGCAAAGATTTCAATTCGGCTTTGGTAGGCACAGCATCATTTACATGGAAAGTCCAGTCTTCGTTGTGGAACAAACGCCAGAATTTACGCAAGAACTTAAATACGCCTTCAATACCGTTCGTATTCCAGGGTTTACTCTGCTCCAACGGACCTAAGAACATTTCGTACATCCGCAAAGTATCAGCACCGTAACGCTCAATCAGATCATCGGGATTAACCACGTTGAATTTTGATTTAGACATTTTTTCTACTTCGACACCACAGATGTATTTCCCGCCTTCAAGAATAAATTCTGCATTAGCATATTCTTCTCTCCAGGCTTTGAACTTAGCGACATCTAAAGTATCGTTTTCAACAATGTTCACATCAACGTGCAACGCTGAAGTCTTGTATTCTTTTCTTAATCCAGCTGATACGTAGGTATTAGTAGGTTTTCCGTTCTCATCATTGATGCGATATACAAAATTACTTCTGCCCTGGATCATCCCCTGATTAATCAGCTTCTTGAAAGGTTCTTCTTCTTTGGTGTAACCTAAATCTTTCAAAAATTTATTCCAGAAACGGCTGTACAATAAATGACCTGTAGCGTGCTCAGAACCACCAATGTACAAATCCACATCTTTCCAATATTCAACTGCTTCTTTTGAAGCAAAATCATTATTGTTATTGGCATCCATATAACGGTACCAATACCAGCTGCTTCCTGCCCAGCCTGGCATGGTGCTTAATTCGTAATGTCCACCATCTTTAGGAACCCAGTCTTCGGCCCTGGCCAAAGGTGGTTCACCTGTTTCGGTAGGCAAATATTTATCAATTTCCGGGAGCAACAATGGCAATTCCTCTTCTTTTACCAAATAAGGTAATCCATCCTTAAAGTAAACCGGAATCGGCTCGCCCCAATAACGCTGACGACCAAAAATCGCATCACGCTGGCGGAAGTTTACTTTCGCTTTCCCTACTTTCTCTTCTTCCAACCAGTTATTTAAAAATGGAACAGCTTCCTTATAAGTCATTCCGTTTATGAAACCAGAATTAATGTATTTCCCCTCTTTTGTTGGATCTGCCTGAACATCTATATCTTTTTGACCATCCAGAATCTGGATAATTGGTAAATTAAAGTGTGTAGCAAATAACCAATCGCGTTGATCGCCACTTGGAACCCCCATTACGGCACCTGTTCCGTAACCTGCCAGCACATAATCGGCAATCCACAATTGCACACGTTCGCCGCTTACCGGATTGATAACATATGTTCCCGTAAAAGCACCTGATACTGTTTTGGTATCGGCCATACGGTCTAACTCTGATTTCTTTTTAGTTTGAGCAATGTAGTTTGCAATGTCCTGTTTTTGCTCAGGAGTGGTCAATTCTGCAACCCATTCATGCTCTGGAGCCAATACAAGGTAAGAAACCCCAAAAATGGTATCTACACGGGTGGTAAAAACTTCAATGTAGTCCAAAGTCCGCGGTCCGGAGTCCGAAGTCTCAATCTTGAACTTAACTGATGCTCCAACACTTTTACCAATCCAGTTGCGCTGCATTTCTTTAATCGGTTCTGGCCAATCGATGGTATCTAAACCTTGCAAAAGTCTGTCAGAATAAGCTGTGATTCTCATGCTCCATTGCATCATTTTCTTTTGCTCAACTGGGAAACCACCGCGCTCAGAGAAACCATCTTTCACTTCATCATTCGCCAAAACAGTTCCTAAAGCCGGGCACCAGTTTACAGTACTCTCGCGAAGATAAGTTAAACGGTATTTTAATAATTCAATCTGTTTCTCTTCATCGGTAAAGGTTGCCCAATCGCTCGGCATAAATTCTTTAGTATCTTCATCACAAACTGCTTTAACATCAGCTGTACCAGAAGCATTGAATTTTTCGATCAACGTGGTAATATCTTCAGCCCTATCGTTTTCGATATTATACCACGAGTTGAACAATTGCATGAAAATCCATTGCGTCCACTTGTAATAGGAAGGCTCGCTGGTGCGCACTTCTCTGCTCCAATCGAAAGAAAAACCAATTTGGTCTAACTGCCTGCGGTAGGTTGCAATGTTTGCCTCAGTGGTAATTGCAGGATGCTGTCCGGTTTGTATGGCGTACTGCTCTGCAGGTAATCCGAAAGAATCGTATCCCATGGGGTGCAATACATTGAAGCCTTTAAGGCGTTTATATCTCGAAAAAATATCTGATGCAATGTAACCCAGTGGGTGACCAACGTGCAGGCCTGCTCCTGATGGATAAGGAAACATATCTAACACATAATATTTTGGTTTTTCAGAATTGCTTTCGGCTTTAAACGTTTGATGATCTGCCCAAAATTTCTGCCACTTTTGTTCTATTTCTTTGAATTGGTAATCCATTGCCAGTTTTAAATTTTTAAAGGGGCGAAAATACGGAAATTAAGGGGCTTAAAAAAGCAGATTCATGATAATATTTTGCCAGCAGAAATGCAGAATCAGAAGAGGTTAAGGGTAAAAATGTGGTGTTTTTATCTGAATTCAGATGTCATCTGAGTGCTTTGCGCCAAACCTTTCGCTAAATATTTATCATAATAAACAATTTTAGCTCTATTACCCAATGAGATCGTCCTGCTGAATTCATTTCAGCATCTTTCCAGCAAAATAGACCCTGAAATAAATTCAGGGTGACGGCCCTAAGATTTTAAGCCAAATAAATAGCTGGCACCACAACTAGCCACCGCATCACCAAAAAAAATGCGCCATTGATGTTAAAAACCAATGGCGCAGCAAATAATCGGGGAATTAAGATCTTATCTCGATAAAGAATATACTTTAGTAACGTTTGTTTTATCAATTTTAGCAGTAAACTCTAATTTATTTGCAGTAATACTGTTTATTTTACAATAATTCAATCCATCATTAATATCCATACTGAACTGATCAGAGTAAATGATTACATAAGTTCCGATTGTTCTGTTACCCGATAAACTCAGCTCTACCTGGTCATCGTTATTTGGCTTAAAGTCAACATAATCACTTGTTGTACCGTAGGTAACAGTCCCATTCATCTTTTTTGGATCTTTTAATGTTTCTTCAGCAGTATAACCAGAAGTTACAATTTTATTTAACGTCCATCGGCCTAACATCTGGGCTTTTAATGAAGTATCATCTTTTTTGCAAGAAATAATTGTAGAGGCGATAAGTAAGAATAGGCTCAGAAGAGTAATTTGTCTTTTCATAGTTAAATTTAGTTTTAAGATATCCATAATTAACGCCGTTTCAACAAATTTCGTACCGCGTTTTCAGAAAAAGTAAATTTAATTAAAGAATTAATACTCAAACTAAAAGCAAAAGCTTTCCGTTAATATTCATTTAGCAATCATTAATTGGTGTTTATCAGGTATAATTTATATTTTCGCAGAAACAAAAATGAAATACATGGAAGAATTCGAAGTAAGTGATGCATCTAAGAAAACCAAAACCGTTTATATTTCTACTATAATCAGTATTGCTTTGGTTTTATTGATGCTGGGGCTGCTTGGTTTGGTACTTGTACATGCCAAAAACCTATCTAACTACGTTAAAGAGAACATCGTTTTAAACATTATTGTTGATGAAGGTGCAAAAGAAGCCGATGTTTTAGCGTTTCAGAAAGAGTTAAATGCCAACCCTGCAGTAAAACAAACTCAATATGTAAACAAAGAGCTTGCAGCAAGAAACTTAACGCAGGATTTAGGTGAGGATTTTGTTAACTTTTTAGGATACAATCCATTAACATCTACTTTCGATGTGTATTTAAAAGCAGAATATGCGAACAATAAAAGCATCGATGCCTTAAAAGCAAGTATTTCTAAAAACCCTGTTGTTAAAGAAGTGGTTTACCAAAGTTCTTTAATTGATATGGTAAACAAGAATATCAGCACCATTGGCCTAATTATTTTAGCCTTTGCCGCATTACTATTAATTATTTCTATCGCACTGATTAACAACACCATAAGACTAGCAATCTACTCACAGCGCTTTTTAATTAAAAGTATGCAGTTGGTTGGTGCAACGAAAAACTTTATTCGGCGTCCTTTCTTATTATTTGCTGCTTTGCATGGATTAATTGCTGCATTTATTGCCATTATTATTTTATTGGCAACTTTAATTTATGCCCGCAAAGAGGTACCTGAGATTATTATTTTAAATAACTACCAGGAATTTGGCTTCGTATTTATAGGCCTTTTAATTGTGGGTATTTTTATAACAGGCATTAGTACATGGTTTGCAGTAAGCAGATATTTACGTTTAAAATCTTATCATCTTTATAGATAATGGCAGAAAAAAAAACAGGTCCGGTTGTAAAGGACGTTAAAAGCGAATTGGTTTTCACCAAAAAAAACTATCAGTTATTGTTAATCAGCATTGCAATTGTAGCTGTTGGCTTTATATTAATGATGGGTACTGAAGGCAATATTTACGACTTTAGAAGAACTTTATTGGCACCGATAGTGGTGTTGGCAGGTTTTGCTTTTGGCATTTATGCTATCCTAAAAAAATAATTTCTTGTATTAGCTAAAGTGTTTTTTTAACTTTATAATATGACAACTACAAATTTGCAGATCGAAATAAATTCGCTTCCCCTAAACCTTAGGCAGGAAGTTGCAGATTTTGTTGAATTCTTAAAAACAAAACACAAAAACAAACTAAAATTAAAATCGCGTGAATTTGGGTATGCAAAAGGTAAAATCAAATTATCTGACGATTTTGATGAGCCTTTAGAAATGTTTGCTGATTACATTTAATGGCATATTTATTAGATACTCATACCTTTTTGTGGTTTGTAGCAGGAGATGATCAACTGCCTGTATCAGTTAAGAAAAAGCTATCTGATATTAACGGATCTTGTTTCTTAAGCATTGTTTCACTTTGGGACATTGCCATCAAAAAGCAGATAGGGAAACTCGATTTAAAAATTGGTTTCGATGAATTATTTCGATTTGCAGAAAGAAATCAAATCGAAATAATTGCTATTAATGAAACCCATCTCACTGCATTATTAAACCTCGAATTTATCAACAATGATCCATTTGATCGGATTATTGTATCACAAGCAATTTCTGAAGATTTGACTTTAATATCAAGAGATAAAAAATTAAAAAACTATAAAGTAAAATTACAGTGGGGCTAGCCCATTAATAAAAACATATGAACTCTTTTGAAGCCATTGTCCTTGCTATTGTTGAAGGATTAACTGAATTTTTGCCTGTATCGAGCACCGGACACATGATTATTGCATCATCGTTTATGGGCATTGCATCAGAACCATTTGTAAAGCTTTTCACCATTGTGATACAATTGGGTGCAATACTTTCGGTCGTTGTACTCTATTTCAAAAGATTTTTCAAATCGATAAATTTCTACATTAAATTATTGGTTGCATTTATCCCAGCGGCCATATTTGGTCTGTTATTGAGCAAAAAAATCGACGAATTATTAGAAAGCCCAATGGCTGTTGGTATTTCGCTATTAGTTGGCGGTGTTATCTTATTATTTGTAGATAAGTGGTTTAATAAACCTACCATTAATGAAGAGGAGGAAGTAACTTATTTAACGGCGCTTAAAATAGGTTTATTTCAGTGTATTGCCATGTTACCAGGTGTATCGCGTTCGGGAGCCACTATTGTTGGCGGTATGAGTCAGAAATTAAGCAGAAAAGTTGCTGCAGAATTTTCATTCTTTTTAGCTGTACCTACCATGTTTGCTGCAACAGCAAAAAAACTTTACGATTTTTATAAAGAAGGGCACACCATTACCCATGAGCAGACTAACCTTTTAATTATTGGTAATGTTGTTGCTTTTGTTGTTGCACTCTTGGCCATCAAAAGTTTTATCGGTTACTTAAACAAAAATGGTTTTAAAGTTTTTGGGTGGTACAGAATTGCTGCAGGCTTAATTATTATCATCCTGTTATTGAGCGGCCATAACTTACAAATAATATAATTTCTATTAATATAGAAACAACTTAACCACAGATAAAAAGGATAGACACAGATAATAAGCGTCCGTGTTTATCTGTGGTAAAAAAACTTAAGCAAACCACATCGAATCCGTATCTTTGCGCAAAAAAGATTTGTGAGTACCGAAAATTCAAAATTCAAAGAGTTCAATTTTGCTGAAGGCGAATTGCTTTTAATCAACAAACCATACAAATGGACATCATTTGATGTGGTGGGCAAAATCCGTAATTCTTTAAAACCCCTAAAGTTAAAGGTTGGCCACGCCGGCACTTTAGATCCGCTTGCTACAGGCTTGTTAATCATCTGTACAGGCAAATTAACCAAACAAATAGACACCTTTCAGGCTGAAGAGAAAGAATATACCGGAACAATGATTCTGGGCGCTACTACCCCATCATTTGATATGGAAACGGAGGTAGAT
Source organism: Pedobacter kyonggii (assembly GCF_004310665.1). Classification (GTDB taxonomy): domain Bacteria; phylum Bacteroidota; class Bacteroidia; order Sphingobacteriales; family Sphingobacteriaceae; genus Pedobacter; species Pedobacter kyonggii. The sequence goes on from NZ_SIXF01000041.1 coordinate 28,941, forward strand.
CAGACCTTTGACATCAGTAACATTTCCGAAGAAGATATATCTGCTGCTTGTAAACCTTTTATTGGCGATATAGAGCAATATCCACCCGCACACTCAGCAGTAAAAGTAAATGGCGAACGTTTATACGTAAAAGCAAGATTAGGCGAAGAGGTAGAACTCCGCAAACGTTTTGTTAGTGTACCCGAATTTGAAATTACACGTATCGAACTACCAGAGATCGATTTCAGGATTGTGTGCAGTAAAGGCACTTACATCCGTTCACTAATATCCGATTTTGGCAAAACTTTAAATAGCGGGGCTTATCTTTCCAAACTTACCCGTACCCGTAGCGGAAACTTTTTGCTTAAAGATGCGTTTGAGGTATTAGAACTTGTTAATTATATTCGTAGCAAGAAAGAAGAAGCTAAAACTGAAGCAGAAGCATGAACCGCATCAAAAACAGGAACATCAGGTTTATAAAAGAAATTCTTTTAATTATTGCAGGTGTAACTTCGGCATGTTTTGGCTTAAAAAGCTTTTTAATGCCAAGCCATTTTATTGATGGCGGTGTTACAGGTATTTCTCTTTTGTTAAGCACATTAACAGGCTGGAATTTATCGTACCTTATTGCTATCATCAACATTCCATTTGTTATTTTAGGCTACAGGCAAATTGGTAAAGGTTTTGCCATTAAAACAGCCATTGCAATTGCTGCACTTTCGCTGGCTTTAATTTTTCTGCCCTTTCAGCCCATCACGCACGATAAATTGCTCATTGCATTTTTTGGTGGTTTGTTTTTAGGCGGTGGAATTGGATTGGCCATGCGCGGTGGCTGTGTAATCGACGGAACAGAGGTTTTAGCACTTTACATCAGTAAAAACAGCATTTTAACCGTTGGAAATATCATCCTGATTTTAAATATCATTATTTTCGCCTTCGCAGCTTATTTCTTAAATATCGAAACTGCACTGTATGCCATTCTTACGTATTTATCGGCATCAAGCACTATCGATTTCATTGTAAACGGTATAGAACAATACACAGGTGTTACCATTATTTCAGAACATCAGGAAGCCATAAAGGGGTTCATCATTAACGATATGAAACGCGGGGTGACCATTTATAAAGGCGAAGGCGGTTACGGAGAGAAGAAAGATATTGATATTATTTTTACCGTGGTTACCAAACTAGAAATGAGCAAACTACAAACCGCTATCAGACAGATTGATTCGGAAGCTTTTGTAATTCAACAACAAATTGCCGATTTAAAGGGCGGAGTAGTAAAACGCCATGCTTTACATTAATAATAATAGAAATTTGGGCATGCCCCTAAGCTACGCAAAGGGTCGGGCTGTACGCTAAATCCCCGATGAAATATCGGGGGATACCGCTTCCATCCCTCATGCAAACCCCAAACCAATAAAATAGATTTTACCATTGAAAATATACAATAACCTTTCGGATTTTAAAAAATTAGATAATGCCATTGTAACCATTGGCACTTTTGATGGCGTTCATTTTGGACACCAAAAAATCATTAAACAACTGGTAGAAAAGGCAAAATCCGACAATGGGGAAAGCGTAATATTAACTTTTTTTCCGCACCCAAGAATGATTATCGATCCTGAAAATCAGGAGCTAAAAATGATTAATACCATTAATGAAAAAGCCGAAATTTTAACAGGCTTGGGTGTAGATCATTTAATCATTACTCCATTTACCAGAGATTTCTCTAATCAGCTGCCTGAAGATTATATAAAAAACACATTGGTGAATAATATTGGCACCAAGCACATTATTATTGGTTACGACCATCGCTTTGGTAAAGACCGTTCTGGAAATTTAAGCGATTTAAAGGCTGCAGGTTTACATTATGGTTTTAGTGTTGAAGAAATTATGGAGCAGGATATTCACGATGTTGCAGTAAGCTCTACCAAAATCCGCCAGGCACTCTTAGCGGGCGATGTAAGCTTGGCAAACGATTACCTGGGCTATCCTTTTTCTATTTTTGGAAGGGTAATTAAAGGCGATAAAATCGGAAGAACAATAGGTTTCCCAACAGCCAATATCTTTGTAGAAGAAACTTATAAACTGATTCCGGGAGATGGCATTTATGCGGTTACCGTAGAAATGGAGTCCGAAGCCCTAAACCCTAAGCCCTCAACCTTAAACCCTCAACCATACAAAGGAATGGCCTACATCGGGCAACGTCCAACCATTAACGGAATGACCAGAAATATTGAAGTAAATATTTTCGATTTCAACCAGGAAATTTATGGGCAAGATATTAAGATGAACTTTTTAAAATTCCTTCGTCATGATGTAAAATTTACGGGGTTAGAAGCATTAACCATTCAATTACAAAAAGACAAGGAGGCTACTTTAGCTTATTTTAATTGTTAAATTATTGCACTGGATACAAAGTTAAATCACTAATAAATCTAAAATCTTTTAGATTATATGTAAACAGTTTTAGCTCAGTTTCTATCGCTGTTGCGGCAATTAACGAATCAGGTATTGGAAGCCCATGGCTTAATTTAAAATTCTGCATTAAATTAATTGCGGTTAAATTTATCCTTTCGTTAATCAATACAATACTAAACCTACTCAGTTTTTTATTGATGATGTTAAGATCTAACTTATTAGTGGCTCCAGATAACAATTCCATTTTGGTAATGGATGAAATGATAACATTGTCTAGACCGATGTCTGTTTCTAACAGCGTAATTGTTGACACATTCCGACTTTTATTTTTATCAAAATAATCTATCGATACATCCGTATCACAAATTATTTTTTCCTTTGCCATGCAGTATTTCTTAATTGTTCGGCATTAAAATCCTTTCCTGTAAAAACATCATGTAATTCGGAAATATCAATCGAAGCATCTCCAACAATTACCGGAATACCATTAATACTTTCTTCTTTTTTAATCTTTACTTTAGCTTTATCATCCGCAACAGAGAAATTCAAATATTTGCCTAATTCCTTAAGTGCTTCCAAGGTTTTATTGCTTTTATATTTAATCGTTACTTCTTTCATTAGATTCAACTTTATTCAATGTTCGTTAATCATCTACACACAAATTTCATCAATATTTTCTTATAATAATACTTTTGATATTGGTGGTCAACAATCGCAATAACCGAAAGGTTGAAATCAATTTTAATCAGATTTTCCTTTCAAAAAAGTCTCGTTTTCGTTATATTAGCGGCAATGAGGCTTTTTTACATCTTCTTCTTTCTGTCAATCTCTATTAATTTTGCGGCCTTCGCATCGCAGGATAAAAGAAATGATGCCCTCTTTAAAAACATCAAAATAAGTTTCATTACAGGCAAAAAAATCATCAAATCCAATTCTGATTTCAATCAGAACAATGAAAGCCTGCAAAAAGATTTTAACAACTGTTCTATTGTTAAAATATCTTCAGTTGTTTGTATACTCTTATCTTTTTTGCTGTTCGTTATTTTTAAGAACAAGATCATTAATGCTAAAGTTGTAATCAAAAGATTAAAGCATAATTATTGGTGCCTGTTTAAGATGCTCTACCCAAAACATGTTTTTTGGTAAGTAATTTCATTTTTAACCACCTCAATGTGGGGTTTTCAATAATGCCAGGTATTAAATTATATCTGGAAATAAATTATTTAAACATCATTCCTCTTTTATAGATGCATTTACCCGATTTAATAGCCGATTTAGGATTAATTCTTGCTGCTGCAGGAATAACCACGCTCATATTTAAAAAAATTAAACAGCCCCTGGTTTTGGGCTACATATTAGCTGGCCTATTGGTTGGCTCACATTTAGATTTTTTTCCATCTGTTACAGATACCAAGAGTATTAATATTTGGGGCGAAATTGGTGTAATTTTCCTTCTGTTTAGCCTTGGTTTAGAATTTAGTTTTAAAAAACTGGTAAAAGTTGGTGGTTCAGCCTCCATCACCGCGATTGTAAAAGTCTTATTTATTATTTTGGCTGGTTATCTCGTTGGTAAAGGCATGGGCTGGAAAGATATGGACAGTCTATTTTTAGGTGGAATCTTGTCCATATCATCAACCATGATTACCATTAAAGCCTTCGAAGAACTTGGCTTAAAGCATAAAAAGTTTGCTGGTCTGGTTTTCGGGATTTTAATTGTTGAAGATCTGGTGGCCATCTTGTTACTGGTATTATTCTCTACCCTGGCGGTAAGTCAACAATCGGCTGGTACAGAAATGCTATATTCTATTCTAAAGCTAGCTTTCTTCTTAGTACTTTGGTTTTTAGGCGGAATATTTCTGGTTCCTTCATTCCTTAAAGCAACTAAAAAATTAATGAATGATGAAACCATGCTGGTGGTATCGCTAGCGTTATGTTTGGTAATGGTATTACTGGCCGATAAGGTGGGCTTCTCTCCTGCCCTGGGTGCATTTATTATGGGTTCCATTTTAGCAGAAACCACCCAGGCAGAAAGAATCGAACATTTAACCAAATCAGTAAAGGATTTATTTGCAGCGGTATTTTTTGTTTCGGTTGGTATGCTGATCGACCCTTCGATGCTGGTTAAATATGCGGTACCCATTATTGTTGCTACATTAGTGATTATTTTTGGAAAAATCTTATTTACCATTTTAGGTGCGTTATTATCGGGTCAGCCGTTAAAAACTTCGGTACAATCAGGCATGAGTTTAGCGCAAATTGGTGAGTTTTCATTCATCATTGCCTCATTAGGCTTAACCCTTAAAGTAACCAGCGATTTCCTTTATCCTATTGCGGTAGCAGCAGCGGCGATCACTACATTTACCTCGCCCTATTTAATTAAGCTCTCGGAGCCCTTTTACCAGTATCTAAACCGAGTTTTACCAAAAAAATGGCTTGATGGTATAGAAAGGTACAGCTCTAGTACCGAAGGAATTACCACATTAAGCGATTGGAAGGTTTTATTAAGGTCTTATATTTTTAATACCATTATCCACTCCGTAATTATTATTGCAATCATCTTTTTAGCCTACAGGTACGTTCAGCCTTTTATTGTGCGCAATATTGCCAATAGTTTAACTTCTATTATTATCAGCGTAGTGGTGTCGTTCATTTTAATGTCGCCATTTTTATGGGCATTATCTATCCGAAGGATCCAGCGAACAGCCTATTCCCACCTTTGGCTGAACAAAAAGTATACCCGAGGGCCACTAATTGCGATCGAATTTTTCAGAATTGCCTTAGGCATTTTCTTTGTAGGTTTTTTAATGTATGAGTTTTTTGACACCTGGATTGCCGCTGTAATCGCATTAGTCCTGATTATCTTAGGCATGGTCATCTTCTCCAGGAAACTACAGTCTTTTTACGATAAACTGGAAAGACGTTTCATGTTGAATTTAAATGCACGTGAGCATCAAAAACCTGATATTTTACCTTGGGATACACACTTAACTGAACTCACTGTTTCCCCTGAATCGGAAGTTGTTGGAAAAACACTTACCGAATTAATGATCAGGGAAAAATATGGCGTAAACATTGCTTTAATAGAACGAGGAAGAAATAACATTCCAACACCTGGAAGGGATGAGCGGCTTTATCCCAATGATAAATTATTGGTGATTGGTGCTGATGATCAACTGGCTGCTGTAAAAGCACTTTTAGAAATAGACAGTCCAGAAACTGCTGAAGAAAGCAATTTCCCAAACAAAGAAATGACCTTGCAAAAGGTTGTTGTCAACGCAGAGTCGCCAGTTTATGGCCTAAGTATTAGAAATGCCGGTATTCGCGAAAAAGCACAGGCTTTAGTTGTTGGCATAGAAAGGGGTACTGACCGGATATTAAATCCTTCCTCAGACTTTGTATTCGATAACGGCGATGTAATTTGGATTGTAGGCAATAACAAGAAGATCAAAGAGGTTATATAGATAGTCCGGAGTCATTAAGTCCGAAGTCGGGAGTCGAGATGCATAGATAGTATGTTTTTTCACTTTCGGAACTCTGACTTCTGACTTCCGGTCAAAAAAACTATCTTCGTATATAAGCTAACCTATGAAAGTTGATAGAGAAAAGAGTGAGTTTCTTGATGATATGATTGAGCAATGGCAAAGTGACGGCTTAATTAATAATGAAACCGGCGATAAACTCCGTAAAAGTTATGAAGCCAAAAACTTCGATTGGTTACGCCTGGCCCAGTATGCTTTTTGGGTAGCCCTGGCTTGCGGTTTTATTGCACTTGGATCGCTCCTCATTGATAATTCGATCTTAAACTATTTAAAACGGGTTTACAATACACCAAACATTGTAATTGCCATTGTTTCTGGTGGATTGGCAGCATGGCTTTATATCTTAGGTTTTAAGCGGAAGAAGAAACTGGCGCATTTAAAGTTTAGCAATGAGGCTATCGTCTTTTCTGCAATTTTACTCACGGCGAATGCTATTGCTTATTTCGGGAAGGCACTAGACAATGGATCTGGCAATTTCTCCATCCTTATCCTAATATCAGTGTTCATTTATGGTGCTTTAGGTTATATATTCAATTCGCGTTTAATCTGGATTTTTGCTTTGATATCATTAGGTGCCTGGTTTGGTACTGAAACAGGTTATTTAAGCCGTTGGAATTATTATTTCCTTGGCATGAATTACCCTTTACGTTTCGTGGTTTTCGGAGCGATATTAACTGCGTCATCTTTCATTATGAAAGCTTTTCCTAAAACTCAAAACTTTTTCCAGGTTACTTATATCGCTGGAATGGTATATCTGTTTGTTTCACTTTGGGCCTTATCAGTATTTGGCAATTTTGCCAGTTTAGAAGAATGGTACAAGGTTAGGCAACTAAGCTTGTTTTATTGGGCATTAATTTCAGGAGTTGTCTGTGTAGCAAGTACTCTATTTGGTTTAAAATACCGTGATGACATTGCCCGCGAATTTGGCATTACTTTTCTCTTTATTAACCTCTACACACGCTATTTCGAATACTTCTGGGACAGCTGGCATAAAGCTTTGTTTTTTTCAGTCCTGGCAGCATCTTTTTGGTTGATTGGCAGAAAAGCAGAAAAGATATGGAATGTAGAGTTTTTGAAGTGAGGAAGATTATAAGCTCGCATTTAGGCATCGATTTTTAAAGGTTTTTAAAATGGAAATAAACAACCAAAATCTATATAGTAGGGTTGTTGAACTGCTAGTCCAGTCTCGACAAAAGGTATCGCAAACCATTAATAATATAATGCTATGACCTACTTCGAAATCGGCAGAATAATCGTTGAAGATGAGCAGCAGGGAAAAGAAAAAGCAGAATATGGTAAACGAGTTTTAAAAGAACTTTCGGAAAAACTAGTTGCAGAGTTTGGCAAAGGCTTTTCTGAAACAAATTTGAGGCAAATACGCAATTTTTATTTACTCTATTCAATTCAGCAGACAGTGTCTGCGCAATTGGGAAAAGATCAGACAGCCCCTGACGAATTCAAAAATGAAGAAATTGCCGACACAGTATCGCGTAAATCTATAATTCAGCAGACACTGTCTGCGCAATTCAAACTTACATGGTCTCACTACCTTAAGTTAATGAGAATAACCGATGTAAACGAACGTAATTTTTACGAAATAGAAGCAATAAAAAATAATTGGAGTTTACGCGAGTTGCAGCGCCAATATGATTCAGCATTATATACACGTTTAGCAATAAGCAAAAATAAGGAAGAATTACGATCACTTGGCCAAAAAGGACAGATAATCGAAAAAAACAAGGATTTAATAAAAGACCCCTACGTACTGGAATTCCTAGGCCTACCAGAACAAAGTTTTTATTCAGAAAGTGAATTAGAGCAAAAATTAATTGATAAACTCGAACATTTCTTATTAGAATTAGGCAATGGCTTTACCTTTGTGCCCGTCAAAAAAGAATAACTTTCGAAGAAAAACATTTCAAAATAGATTTAGTTTTCTATAACCGTATTTTAAAGTGTTTTGTACTTATCGATTTAAAAATTGGAGAACTAAAACATCAAGATATAGGCCAGATGCAGATGTATGTGAACTATTTTAATAGAGAAGTAAGACTTGAGGATGAAAACAAAACCATCGGTATTATCCTTTGGCAGGACAAAAGTGAATCCGTAGTAAGATATACACTTCCAGAAAACAATGAACAAATTTTCGCAAGTAAGTATTTAACGGTTTTACCTAGTGAAAAGGATTTCATTAAAATTATTGAGAATTAATTCAAATGAAAATATACCAACAAGCTTTAGCACTGAGAGAACGAAGAAGAGGCTTCCATATCATTACCGACGAAATTGAAGATGCCTTACCGCAGCTTGATGAGATTAACATTGGCATTTGCCAGGTATTTATCCAGCATACTTCTGCTTCACTTACCATCAACGAAAATGCGGATCCTACAGTTCGGGTTGATTTTGAAATGTTCTTTAATAAAACCGTAAAGGAAAATGATCCCGATTATGAGCATGATTATGAAGGATCGGACGACATGCCTGCGCACTTAAAATCGGCACTTTTAGGCAGCTCTGTTACCATTCCGATTAGAAACGGCAGATTGGCGCTTGGTACCTGGCAGGGTATTTATCTTTGCGAACATCGCAACCATGGCGGCCAAAGAAGATTAATCATTACAGCTTGGGGCGAATAAATAATTTTAAGCTTTCTTAACCTCTTTTTTAATTTCGGGATGATTATCCTGAATGGATTTACTCCCTGTTTCTATCTCAATTTCTTTTGTGGTAACCGCATAATGAGAAGGGTAAATCTCAGATCCAAAAGCAACCGCATAAGCCTTGGTAAATTCAGCACCAAAATATAAAATGATAGAGGAGTAATAAGTCCATAAAAGCACAACCACTAATGAGCCTGTTGCGCCATAAGTGCTACCAACATTGCTTTGCCCTATATAAAGTGAAATGGCAAATTTACCGATCATAAATAGTAGAGCGGTAACTATTGCACCAGCAATTACATCACGCCATTTTATAATTGCATCAGGTAATACCTTAAATATTACGCCGAATATTAATGAAATAACAGCTAAGGTTACAATTTGATTAAGGATATAAAATACGATAACTGATATTTCGGCAAAGCGGGCCTGCAAGCGGTTACTAAAGGCATCGAGTACAGATGTAACCGCTAACGAAACCAGCAGTACAAAGCCTAAACTGATAATTACCGAAAAAGACAAGAACCGGTTCTGGAGCATTTTTACCCACCCTCTTTTCGGCTTCGGTTTTAAACCCCAAATGGTATTAATAGAATCCTGGATATCGCCAAAAACGGTAGTTGCCCCAATTAATAGGGTGATGATCCCAATAATTAAAGCGATGGTGCTTTTTCCATCCAGATAAGCATTCTTGATTAACTGCTGTAAAGAAACGGCCGATTCTCTGCCTAAAAAGCCTTCAAGCTGGGCATAAACCTGTCCTTCGGCTATTTCTCTCCCTAAAAATATACCACACAAAGAAATAATAACCACGAGCAGCGGCGCCATAGAAAACACCGTATAATAGGCTAATGAGCCACTAAGTTTCGTCACTTTATGATTGTTAAATCCTGTAAACGATGCTTTTAAAATGCCCCATATTCCTTTTAAAGTGATTTTATTCTTTGCCATAAACAAACTATTTAAGATGAGATGCTCTAAACTTAAACCGCTTATTTTTTGAATTGTTTGTTCATTAATTAACGAAAACAGAATACAAAGAAACCAAATGCACAAAAAAGCTCCGATTTTGAAGTGAACCCCAAAAGTTGGACAAAAACTTTTGGGGTTTATCATTTATGACCAAACACACATTTGAGGAGAAGCTCGATATAGTTTCTCACGTGATAAAAGGGACGCCGATTCTTTGGCTATCCCGAGAACGGCGTATTAGCAAAGACATGATATTGGAATGGGTTCGGAAATATAACCTCCATGGTGAAAGTGGGCTACGCAAGCAAGCCAATATCAAGTCTACTTCTGATTTCAAAGAAGAAGTTGTAAGGCTCATTATAGAAAAAGGTGTACCTTTAAGACAGGTTGTTCTGG
>NZ_SIXF01000042.1 GCF_004310665.1 Pedobacter kyonggii
GGGCAGACAGCTGAAATTAAGAATTTACTCAATAGATCATAGCTACCCATAGCATCAGGATCACTAAAAGAAATACTTAGCGCTAATATGTTACCTGAAATATAGCCAGGAGGGGATGTCTATTTCATTTTTATGCCTAAAATAAAATTTCGACCCCAAATCTGTTCAGAAATGCCAATCAAAAATGAACTTCCGCCTATAAATATAATTATCGCGGAATAAAATCAGGTGATATTCATTTTTAGAACTTAGTAATATTCAGATTACGACAGACATGCGGATTTTAGGAGCTATCGGATTTGTTTTACAAGCAGAAATAGTATTTTCAATTGCTTTGTAGCTACTCCGCGGTCAGCATCTATCATGCTACAAGAAGACCCTGAAACAAGTTCAGGGTGACGGGGCGAGTAGCTGCAAGACTTACGAAGTCTTACACACGCATCGCATTTAGACTTCGTAAGTCTAACTAACATTATAAACGCAAAAAGGGCCCCGGCATACCAGAACCCTTTTTGTTTCTTACTCGCGAAATATTATTTTCCAGAGTTTTTCTTGTCAGTTACTTCTGCACGGATTTCTTGTGCTAAAACTTTAAGATCTTGCATTGCTTTACGCACACGAGTACCAGCAGCTGCATTGCCAGCATTATAAAATTTTTCTACATCTGCTTCGATAGCAGCAACAGCAGCTTTAACTTTTGAGAATTTTTCCATCGCTAATTGATGTTTTTAAGGTTTAAAAAATTTATTTTTTCAATAATACATATTTACCTTGAATTAACAACAGAAAGCAAATATTTATTTGAAAGAAGTTTTGCACATTTACACAATCAAAAAAATGCCCTGGCACTATTATAGAGGTATTTTTTCGGAATTTGTGATCAAAATCTGGCAACTTATTTCAGTTGTTTCGATAAGTTGATCAGGTTATCGAAGGTTAAATTGGCGCTATTTATACAGCGTTTATAATCTGCCTCAGCAACCGTCTGGTTTATTACAGAGACAAATATTTTCCATTTCGTACTCAGTTCATCGCCGTAAACGCCATAATAATTTAGGCCTCTTTCCTGGTCTTTAAAATTTGGATTTGCTAAAATATGCCTTTTAATTACGTTTCCGCCCAATGTAGCCCCTTCTAACACATACAGCGCCCCTAAAACTTCGGCTGTATTTTTTTCTGGAACAAACAATTCAAAATCTAAACCTGGTAATGTTAAACTATCTATATTCCAATATTTTAAGTCTTCTTCTAAAGCAGTCAGTTTCAATCTGCTTTTCATTTCCAATTGCTCGGCAATAACTGTATCCAACATGTTGGCGAGCGTATTCTCTAATTTCTGGTGAATAATATAATTAATGGTTAACAGCTTTTTATACTGATCAATGCTTAAAGAATTGTTCATAATCTCATTCACAAACATTAAGGATTCTAATGTTTTATGGTTTTCTGCTGTTTCGGTTCTCAATAAATTGGCAATCATATTTGGGAGTTTAATTATTAAAAAGAAAAGATCCGGATTTAATACCCGAATCTCTCCATATGGTTTTATAAAATTTAATTTAACCTCAAATGTTGGTTAAACCAAAAATCGTGTACAGAATGTACACATTTAAGTAGGTTCTCGTAACCATCAGGTTTGGTAAGATAGGCATTAGCACCAAACTCTATTGACGCTTTTATATCATCAGGATTATCAGACGTAGAAAACAAGATTACAGGTATCGTTTTGAGATAAGGAATATCCCGTATAAATTTTAACAGATCTAGTCCCGATAAGCCAGGCAGATTCAAATCAAGCAAAATTAGTTTAGGTTTGATTTTACTTTCAGCAAAATGCTGAAGTTTTTGCAATGCTTCCGCCCCATCTTCAATTATAGTTAAATTAAGGGTATCCTTAACCTCTTGTACAGCACTTTGCATAAAAAATGCATAGTCAATATCATCCTCAACATAAAATATATCTGGTATTTTCATTTTATCTGTTTTTAAAAGCAACAAAAAAGGTAGATCCTACATTTAACTTACTCTCAAACCAAACCCTACTGTTGTGTTTTTCTACAATCCTTTTTACAATGGCCAGCCCCACTCCTGTTCCTTCTATTTCCTTAACATTATCCATGCGCTTAAAAAGCTCAAAAACCCGGTCGTAATAACGGTTGTCTATTCCTATACCATTATCTTTAACCGCATAGATAGTCTCTCCTCCGTCAATATACGCAGAAACCTCTACTTTAGGTTTGTCCACCATGGCCGAGTATTTTACTGCGTTACCAATCAAGTTTGTAAAAACCTGCGCTATCATGGTCTTATCTCCTTTTATATTTGGGAGTTGCCCCAAAACTAATTCGGTACGGTCTGCTTTAAAGGCCGACCACACCTCACTTCTTATTTCTTTTAACAGCGATGCTATATCAACTGTTTCAAAATTTATTTCAGAACGGCCAACTCTTGCTAAATTTAGGATCTCTTTAATTAAGAAATTCATTTTATCAGCACCTATTAAAATCCTATTCAACATTTTTTGGCCATTTTCATCAATGCTATTATTTTTAAGCATAAGCTCGGCATAAGTTTTTATTGAGGTTAATGGTGTTCTTAAATCGTGCGAAACCGTATAGCTAAAAGTATCTAATTCTTCGTAAGCGGCCTGTAGCTTTTCATTAAGCAGCCTAATTTCGTTGGCTTTTTTATTGATGTCGGTAATAATTATTTCGCGTATTCTTAAAACCGAAGCAATTTCTTCAGCCATCCATTTTTCAGATGTATTATTTACAACCTGCGACCAGATTTCGAAAGATTTACGGGGAGATAGGTTTAACAAGCCATTTTCTGAAGGAACCACAGGTTTTTCAGGGTTTCCTGCCCAATTCACTGTAGTGATGATTTCGGGTTTAAACCAGATAATCATTTCGCCCATTTCTTTATTTAGCATACAAGAAAGAAGTCCAGAGGCTATTGACTTGTATTTTTTAGCTGGAGAATGGATTTCAGACAATCGATGGGTATAATATATCGATTCATCATTGGTTGTTTTTAACCATTCAACGAGTTCTCTTATTTCTTCTTCTGATGGTACATTCCCGATAGTTTTAAGTTCATTTTCGAAAATAATGGCCACTCCCGAAGCTTTGGTTGCATCTAAAATAGTTCTTTTGTGGGTGGTTACGGCCTCAACTAAATATTTATCACGGTTTAAATGTTCTAAAAGAACATTGGCAGTACTTTTAAATTGCTCAATAACGGCTGCATCTTCTTCTTCCTGGCGATATTCTAACGCTGAGGAAAGGATCTGCCCGATTAACTTAGCCCCTTCCCTGGCTTTATAGTCTATAAACTTAGGGCTATAGTTATGGCAGGCAATTAACCCCCATAATTCGCCATGAGAGATTAAGGATATACTAAAACTCGAATGAACCCCCATATTCTTCAGATATTGAATATGTATGGGCGATACGGCGCGTAAGCTACCGTTGGTTAAATCGAGTGCCTCGTTTTCTTTAAAAGTTAGAATTGGCGAATCAGTTATGTTTACATCGGCAATTAACCTGGTTAAATTTAGTTTATAAAGCGCACGAGCCTGTTTAGGAATATCAGATGCAGGGTAATGCAATCCAAAAAAAGGTTCTAAATCTGCCTCTTTTTCCTCTGCTACAACTTCGCCATGACCGTCCTCTAAAAATTTATAGATCATAATCCGATCGTAATTGATCAGTTTTTTTACTTCTTGAGCAGCACCTTTTAACAGCGCTGAAATACTTTTCCCCTGAAGCATAGACGAAGCTGAGCGACCTATAGAATTCTGAATATCAAATTGTAAGGTTACTGGTTCAAATTCTAAAAGCCAATCACTTTCTGATGAAGAAATAATCAGATAAAAAGAAAGGCCATTAATTTCAACAGGATGTGGACTAATTGCATCAAAGCTTTTACGGATAATACCTAGCTTAAGTAATTCTTCGATATTAAACGCTGGATCTTGTTGCTTGATAAACTGGTTTAACACCGAAAGCTGTTTGTTTAATAGGCTTTTAGCTTCTTCCGCTAAAAAGACTACTACATTTTCACTAATGTAGGTAATGGATAGGCTGCACTTATCAACTGCTACCAGAAAGCCATGTGATTGAATTTTACCAGGAATATGAATGGGTTCTTTATCGCAGTTGTTTAGGTCAACAGAAAATTTAGTCATATATTTTTAATATTGCAGCGTATTTAATTTCACGAATTAACAAATATTAATCCTCTTTTTAGAATGTCTCTATTTTGGTAAAATTCGGTTTTGAGATTTATTTTTTATTATATATTTGTTTGAAATTTAAAAATCATCTCAACTTTGGCAAAAAAGAATATTTTGGTTATCGAAGATAATCATGCAATCCTTGATGTTATAACCCTTATTTTAGAAAGCGAAGCTTTTAACGTTGATGGACTAAACAAAGGTGCAGATTTTATTAACCATGTTCAGAAATTTAATCCGGATGTAATAATAATGGATATTATGCTTCCTGACGCTGATGGAAGGGTACTTCTAAAAGAGCTTAAAGATACCGCAGCTACACAGCATATTCCTGTTTTAATGATTTCGGCCCGTTATAATGCCAATAATTATACCTTAGATGGAATAGAAGCAGATGATTTTATGGCAAAGCCATTTAATATAGATGAATTGATGGATAAGATTTACGCATTATTGAGAAAGTAAGTCTTTTATTCGGGCATACCGGGTAATTTTATTCCTCCTAGTTTTAGGTTTTTCATCAGCACTTCCAAAAAAGAAAGTTTAGTATCTGTAAAACCGTGTGCTTTAACCCAAACATTTAAACTTACTTTAAATCCACTATCTTCTAAAGCAGACACACCGATTCTTCTTTCCGGTGTTTTTAGACAAGCTTTAAATTCATCAACAGTTTTATTGAAAACAGTTACGATCTGCTCATAATCGATAGCATAGCTAAACTTCATTTCAATATCCAACCTCCTGCTGCCTTCCCTGCTGATATTGATAATGACTTCGTTTGATAATTTGCTATTTGGAATAACTACCGTTCTATTATCGAATGTTTTAACGATGGTATAAAATATCTGGATCGATGTTACCGTCCCTTCCTGACTTTGCGCAATAATATTATCGCCCACAACGAAAGGTTTCAACAGTAAAATCAATACACCACTGGCAAAATTTTGCAGTGTACCCGATAAAGCTAAACCTGCCGCAATTCCAATACCACCAATAAGTACCGTTAAAAAAGTAAGCTGAATGCCAATAATCTGCATTATGGTAAGTACCAGTAAAACCCTTAAGGTAATGAGTAATAAACTGGTTAAAAATGGCCGTAACGACGGGTTTATGTCTTTACGGTGCATACCATTCTTCATCCATTTTCCTAGTAGCTTAATTAGCCATAAGCCCAAAATAAGCAAAACTATACCTAAAATTACAGATGGTCCTTTTTCAATTATCCAATCGTAGGCCTTATCATAAAAATGCTCGATATTACTGGCATCAGTCTTCATAAACTAGGATTTTGCTTCTAATTATTAAGGTTTTTTATGTTTAACGGGAGCGTCTTTAGTTACATTTACTTTCTTGGCATCTTTGGCTGATGTTACTTTATCATCAGCACCTTTAGCTTTTGCATTTTTCGGTGCGGTAGCCTTGCTACTTTCTGCCGATGTTTTAGAATTTTTCATCTTTTTTAATCTTTAATCTTCAGTATCCAGCCATGCTTTTGCTTCTTCTATCTCTTCCGGTTTAAAGCCTTTAGATTTACCTGGTGTAGCTAATGTAAAAACATCAGTAAACCACTCTACTCCTTTTTCGGCACTTACTACTGCAATTTTTTTCCATTTGGTAAAATTTTGTAGACCGGCTTTAACATCCTGCACCCAGGCACCCGCAGTGAAATTTTTCACGTCAGTTTCTAAAACCAGTAAATATCTGATTTCTTTAAAACGCTCAGCGGTTCTTTTCAAACCTGCTAATAAAACGCTCTTTACATCATCGCTTGTCACTTCTCCGGTAGCTCTTACACCAAAAATATGATCTGGTAACCCTGTTATTTCTGTTAGCATAAAATTTCATTTATTTAAGAACACACTAATTCGCGAAGATGTTTGCCATTTAAATAAATTAGGAAAAGTTGAGTAGCAACAAAAACACTATCTTACTGATACTGTTATACAAACAACATTTATAAAATAAATCAATCCTATGAAAACTAACTGGTTAAAACCTGCTTCATTTATTTGTGCTGTGGCCGTTTGGATTTCTGCTTGTACAAGCGAAACAAAAACGACTACTCTTACAGATTCGACCATAACCGACTCTACCCTAACAGCAGCATTAAAACCTGCAGGTCCTGCCCCCGAGTGGGGGAAAACAATAAAGCCAGAAATGCAGGCTGTAATAGAAAAATTAAATAGCTATGGAGATAAGCCTTTAGAAACTTTAAGTGCTACCGATGCACGCAAAAATCATACACCAACCGATGCGGTAATGGATTTGGCAAAACAAAATAATATAACCGTGCCAGGTGCTAAGGTAGATACCATGGGGAAAGATATTGATATTAGCGGAGGTAAAATCCATCTTCGCATTTATACGCCTAAAGCAGGCAGCGGGCCTTATCCATTAATTGTTTATTATCATGGTGGTGGTTTCGTTATTGCCAATTTAGATATTTATAATGCATCTGCACAGGCTTTGGCAGAGCAGGTTGGTGCTATTGTGGTTTCTGTAGCTTACCGCTTAGCACCCGAAAATAAGTTCCCCACTGCACATAACGATGCTTTTACAGCTTACGAATGGGCAGTTAAAAATGCGGTAGATTTAAAAGCCGATCCAGCTAAGATCGCAGTTGTTGGTGAAAGTGCAGGCGGAAATTTAGCAGCAAACGTATCTATTGTGGCCAGAGACAAACACATTATGCTTCCCGTGCACCAGGTTTTGATCTATCCCATTGCTCAGGCTGATATGAACACCGAATCTTATAAAATGTATGAAAAAGCCAAACCCCTGAACAAAGCAATGATGGGCTGGTTTACAGAGAAATATCTAACTACAGTGATTGAAGCACAGGACCCTAAAATATCATTGGTTAATGCCAATTTAAATGGGCTTCCATCAACAACTATTATTACGGCCGAAATAGATCCTTTGCACGATGATGGTGTAATGTTGGCTGATAAACTGAAAGCTGCCGGGGTAAAAGTGAACAGTAAAAATTATGAAGGCGTAACACATGAATTTTTTGGTATGGCGTTGCTTGTACCAGAAGCGAAAGCGGCTCAGGCCTATGCTGCTGATCAATTAAAAGCTGCTTTTAAATAAAAAACAGCCCTGGAGTGGTATTTATTCCAGGGCTGTTCTTGCATGGCGTTTTGCGCTGAGTGTTTTTAGCCACAGATGGACACAGGTAAACACGGATTTCCGTATCTGTGCCGATCCTTCATATCTGTTGTTAAATTATTTCTCGGATTTGTCTAACTACTCAATTGCCTCAAGCCCCAAATACATTTCTGGTTGTAGCCCTAACCCCTTTATGCTAACCACTAAACCTAACTAAGCTGTGGCATTACCTAAATTCATTTTACGGCTATAATTGACTCAAAACGCCCACTGCAGACTCCAAACTAATTATGCCCCTTTCTTCGAACCCAAACTCTGCATCAATTGATCATAAAGGTCGTCGCTTGTGGCTTTTTGTGGTTTCATCTTTTTAACCGTTGCCCGTTTGCCTTTAGACTTTGCTTTTATAATCTTCAATAATTCACTACTGTAATCATCTTTAAAGGCGCTCAAGTCGAATTTGGAGCTGTATTGTTTAATCAAGGCCAAGCCTACATCCATTTCTTTTTTGGTGATGGTAATATCATCAACCTTGTTAATTTCTGATAAACTCCTTATTTCCTGCTCAAACCTAATTTTAGTAATTACAATTACATGCTCCATAGGATGGATCACACAAAGATTTTCTGTGTTCCTTAATACGAACCTGGCCACTCCGGCCTTACCCGATTTCTCTAAGGCCTTTAGCAATAAACCATAAGCTTTTTTGCCCTGCTTTTCAGGCTCGGTGTAATAAGAAGTTTCATAATAAATAGGATTAATCTCTTTTATATCAACAAAATTCTCTAATTCAATAATTTTAGTTTTCTCAGGTGCAGCCTCTTCAAAATCGTGCTTATCTAGCACAACATACCTGTCTTTTAAAAAATAGCCTCTAACAATCTTCTCATAAGGTACTTCTTTATGGGTATTTTCATTTACCCTTAAAAATTTAATCTTTGCGTGATCACGCTCATCGAGCATATCTAAGTCGAGATTACTATTCTGGACAGCAGAAAACAACTTAATTGGAATGTTTACCAAACCAAATCCAATAGAACCTTTCCATATTGATCTCATAGTTAAATATTTACTTACTAACAAGTGTCTAAATCAGATTGTTTTGGCTTTATTAAGCGTAAATTGAGGAAATCACAAACTATTTAGATAATACAATGTTATTTAAGTATCAACCCTATTTGAATACATATGAAAATCGCCTACATTTCAACCTATCCTCCTCGTGAATGCGGTTTAGCTACATTTAATCAAAATTTGGTTAATGCCCTAAGTTTAAATCCTGCTTATAATTCACAGAAAAGCTTTGTTGTTGCATTAAATGAATCGGATGATGTTAATGAACACGATTACCCAAGCGAAGTGAAATTCGTTATCCGTCAGCAAAATCAAAAAGATTATATTGATGCTGCAGACTTTATCAATGACAGTGATGTAGATAGTTGTATTATTGAACATGAATTCGGTATATATGGTGGCAACAGCGGCGTATTCTTATTGTCGTTAATTAATAGATTAAAAAAGCCATTCATTACCATTTTGCATACGGTTTTAAAAGAACCGAATTTTATGCAACAGACCATTATTAAAGAGATTGCAGTTAAATCATCTAAAATAGTGGTAATGAGCAAAAAAGCAGTCATGTTTTTAACCAGTATTTACCAGATCCCTAAGACTTCAATCAAATTAATTGAACATGGCGTTCCGGATCTGGAACCTATACCCAATAACGAAATTAAGCAGAGTGCGCTTTTTACGGATCGAAAGGTGCTTTTTACATTTGGATTAATTAGCCGGAATAAAGGATTAGAAACGGTAATTAAAGCTCTTCCAGGAATTGTTGCTCAACACCCAGATGTTTTATATGTGATTCTGGGCAATACTCATCCTGGCGTAGTAAAGCATAATGGCGAAGAGTATCGCGATAGTTTGAAAGCATTGGCAAAAGATTTAGGTGTAGAAAACAATATAGCTTTCGTTAATAAATTTGTATCTGAAGAAGAATTGCACCAGTATTTAACAGCCTGTTATTTATACATCACGCCCTATTTAAATGAAGCTCAGATAACCAGTGGCACTTTATCTTATGCTATTGGTGCAGGTGCAGCAGTAGTTTCTACTCCATATTGGCATGCACAAGAGCTTTTAGCCGATAATAGAGGCAAATTATTTGATTTCAAAAATGATGCACAACTGGCAACCATTGTTAATGAACTATTAAGTGATCAGGATAGATATCAAAAGCTGAGGCAAAATGCCTACGAATATGGTTTAAATCTTCGATGGCCAGCCATTGGAAGTGTTTATCTTAACGTATTAAATGAAGCTATGGCTGTAGGAAAAAAGCCAGAAAGAATTACTCCTCCTATTATTGATATAGAAGGTATGCCAGCGCTTAACTTAGATCATATTTCGCTATTAACAGATGATACCGGAATTATTCAGCATGCCCGTTTTGGCATTCCAAATCTGAAAGAAGGTTATTGCATTGATGATAATGCCAGAGCTTTGATTATGGCATTAATGGCTATTGAGCAGGATAAAAATCCTAAAGCTTTAAAATTCATGCCTGTTTATCTCAGCTTTATTCAATATATGCAAACCGATGATGGGAATTTTAGGAATTTCTTGAGCTTTAACCGCAATTATTTGGATGAAATAGGCTCAGAAGATTCTTTTGGCCGTACCATCTGGTCATTGGGTTATTTAGTTTGCAGTGCACCCAACAATTCTTACCGTGAATTTGGTAGAGAATTATTTTCGCATTCTATTCCGCATTTTAAAGCATTAAAATATCTCCGTGGAAAAGCCAATACCATTATTGGTCTATCCTATTATCTCTGTGCCCATCCTGGTGATGAGTTAATTACAAAAGAAATCAATATGCTGGCCAATTCATTAATGGCATCTTATCAAGACAATAAGGATGGCGATTGGCATTGGTTTGAAGATATTCTTACCTATGATAATGCAATCCTTCCTTTGGCTTTGCTTCATCATTACGAAGTGACCGGAAATACAACATCTTATAAAATTGCGATGGAGAGTATTGAATTTTTGAATAGTTTCTCTTTCGAAAATGGATATCTCAATCCGGTTGGAAATGCGGGATGGATGAAAAAACATGGGAAAAATCCTATATATGACCAACAGGCTATAGAAACGATGGCAATGGTTTTACTCTATGCTAAAACATTCGAGGTAACCAAAGATGATAAATATTTAAATTTAATGCATATCAGCTACGAGTGGTTCTTAGGGAAAAACAGCCTGCATATTCCTTTATACGATTTTGAAACACATGGATGTGCAGATGGACTACAGTTTAACAGTGTAAACAGGAATCAAGGTGCTGAGAGTACATTGGCCTATTTTATCTCCCATTTGGCCATATTAAAGGCTGCAGAAGCAGAATATGAAACGCTGTCGTCTCCCTTGGTGGAGGCAGATAAGTGTAGCTAGAAGAAGTTACCCCGAAAAGATAAAAAAAGGCTGATTCAGAAATGAATCAGCCTTTTGTGGTATTTGCTTAAACGAATTAAGTTAAGACGATCGTTGCCCTGAATCTATTTCAGGGTATATCTGGCCTTAATGATAGATATTGAAATAAGTTCTGCATGCGGATCTTACTAATCGTTACGTCACCCTGAATTTATTTCAGGGTCTATCTAGTCCTTCATGATTTAGATTCAAATTAATTATTTTCCAGCAATTTAGCTAGCAGCAACTCCAAATTTACACTAGCAAACGAGGAACTATAATCAGATAAACCATAAGGAATAATTAATTCGCCATTACTGATAATTGATCCGCAGGAATATACCACGTTGGGCACATAACCTTCACGTTCATCATTATTCGGAATAATCAACGGTTCTTTTAAATGGCCTATTTCGATACTTGGGTTTTCAAGATCCAATAAACTTACCCCGATACAGTATCTCCGCATTGGCCCTACCCCATGTGTAATTACAATCCATCCTTTTTCTGTTTCTATCGGAGAGCCACAATTGCCGATCTGTACCAGCTCCCAATCGTACCGTGGTTGTTTTAAAAGAACCGGGTTTTCCCATACATTAACTTTATCAGAAAACATCAGGTAATTGTTCCAGCCGTCTATCCGGCTCATCATCACATATTTCCCTTTAATTTTTCGTGGAAATAATGCCAGATTCTTATTTTGTGCACCATCGCCATAAAGTGGGATCACTTTAAACTCATAAAAATCTTCAGTTTGTACTAGTTTGGGAATAATTAAAGAACCGTCGAAAGCAGTGTATGTGGCGTAGTACAGTACTTTGCCATCATCTTTAATAAATTTTACAAAACGTGCGTCTTCAATTCCTTTACGCTCAAATTCAGAAATCGGGAAAATTACACGGTCAGAAATATCTGTATCTTTTGAAAAAGTTATGGTGTGGTAAGTGTCTGATAGCCAAAGTATTTTATCGTACTCGATTAAACGATCCGGGTTTTCTTTATGTAAACTTTTAGAATCTTTAATGATATTGCTCAAACTGGTATATTCAAATTTATCATCCAGTTTTGATTCAATTTCCTCTAATACAGAAGGATCAATCTGCGCGTAGGCTGCTTTTTTTAAGAATAGTTTTTTTACGTAAATGGCATTCTTCACCACCTCAGCCTCATCCACATAATTTCCAACAGGTAAAACCTGGATATTATTGTCTTTGTCAATTAAAGCCCGACGGAAAACAATAGAAGAAATGTGACCTTCGCCAACAGCCCTAAAACTAATAATTACCCGCTTTTCGCCTTCTACTAAATCGGTTTGATCAGGGTCGTCTACAATACTTGGATTGAAAAAGGCGGCAGATTCAATAGAGTATTCGTGGGTAAAATAAGCGCCAATAAGCAGCTTGGTATATTCATCCAAATCCTCTATTTCAGTACCTAGCGCAATAAATTGCTTTTTTAATTTTTTGCAGTGGCGGCTTAATATTTTAGTGATATTTCGATGCCTTTTAGAATATTCCTGTAAGATGGGCGATATCAACGAAAAAACTTTTTCGTCTGAAAACTCTAAAACCTTCCTGATTACTTCTAATGCTCTCTCCTCTCCGTTAAAAAAAAAACGGGCAATAACTCTTTTAGTATCCGGGTTAACCTTAACAGGTTTACGTTCTATGTATAATCTCATTATTTATGCTGTTTGTAGTAATTTAAAGCCTTCGTCCTTATTTATTCCAACTTTATATTAACGAAATTTACGACTTAATTGTTTATATTATCTACAGTATTTGCACATAATTTTTACCTTTAGTTATTCACTCTTATATATTAATTAAACCTTAAATGCATTACTAAAAAGCAGATAACATGATTCCGTCAGATGAAACCTTGCGTTTAGGAAAATTAGGATACTACGAGATTTTAAGTACACCTGCAGAAAGTGCTTTTGATCAGATTGCACAATTGGCTGCTGAAATATTTGATGTTCCGAACGCAGGTATCGGTTTTCAGATGGATGGCGACATTTTTATGAAAGCTCAAGTTGGATCATCAATCGGCTTAACTTTAAAAAGTGATGCATATACTTTTTTTGCCTCTACTCCGATCAGCTCGCCTGAGGGTTATCATCTTGGCCTGATTTACGTCGCCGATACTAAATTTAAAACAGCCGAAGAGCGGCAGCTAAAAATGCTTAGGCATTTAGCTGGTATGGTAATGGAAAAACTGGAATCTAGAATTGCAACTAGAAGAGCTTTAAGGGCCTACGATGATCGTTTACATGTGCTTGTTCATGATCTTAAAAACCCGATGACAACCATTTCACTTCAATCTGAATTGCTGGGACGTATTCTAGGTATTGATGACAAGGCTTCATTGATTGCCGGCAAGATTAATGCACAATCGAAAAGAATAATTGATAATCTGAATGATATTTTAAGCGTTGCACGGAAAGAAGCACACTCATTTAAGCCCAAAAAAGCGAAAGTTGACCTTAAAGAAGTGCTCGACGAAGTAAAGTTTAATTTGAATTTAACGCTTAAACAGAAAAAACAAACCGTTTTGATCGATATTGAAGCTCCGGTAGAAATCTTTGGTGATGCGGATAAACTTAAGGTTGTTTTTAGCCAATTACTGGACAATGCCATTAAATTTTCTCCAAAAGGAAAGGAAATTAAAATATCACATCAAACTGCAGAAAATGAGGTAACCATTGCAATAAAAGATAACGGTGTGGGCTTAACAGAAGAAGATCTTGATAAAATTTTCTTAAAATTCGCAACATTAACGGCTATCGCTACAGATCATGAAAATACCTATGGTTTGGGATTAATCACCGTAAATGCATTAGTGGATATACATAAGGGAAAGTTGTGGGTGGAAAGTGAAGGAAAAGATTTAGGTACGACTTTTTACGTAGCACTACCCATTAAATAGATTTAAATCTAATAAATCGCTGAGTTTCATTTCCTCGAGTAAAATTCTTTCAGGAATAGCATTTCTATGGTACGACCATTTTATTAATCTTATAAAGCCATTCTCGATTTCGATACCAGTTATATCGCCATCACTAAAACAACAACATCCGCTATTAAAGTAACCCGGTTTGTATTTGCCGAAACGTGGCGTTTTATCTCCTTCTTTTATTAGTTTACGAAGCGCTGCATTTAAAACAGCAAGATCATCAGCATTCTTTTCTTTTTTTGCTTTTTTAAGTTTTATATAAATCCGCTCCAGGTGTGTTAATGATGCGAAAACCGGCTGATGTGTATGTCCGGTAATTAAAGTTAGGTTCTTTTTTGTAGTTACCCAGCTGTACATTAGTGCATTATGTGCTGTTTTAAGTTGGTTGCTGTATGCTGGTGTATTGGGGTTAATTTGAAGGTACGATTGCAGTGGCGCCCAAACTGTACTCACAAACCATTTGCTAAACCAGTTTCCATCACTCTGTAAATCGCCCTGATGACCGTGGGTCAAGAAAATATCAAGTTTACTTTCGCCTATCGGCATTCTTAAGATAGCCCCTTCATAAATGTGGATTTTGGTTCCATAAATTCTATTGAGGTTAAAGCCGGCTAAAGGATCATTATCCCAATATAAATCGTGGTTACCAAATATTTTAGTGAAATGGTTTTTTGAAATAAAAGCTTTTTCTGCTTCGAAAGCATCCTTATTGTGTTTAATTACAGATTCTAGCAAATTCTCCCAAAGTTCCTCACTGTCGCCCAAATTTATGTAATGGAAATCTTGCTGGTTGTAATATTCGAGTGCCTTTAAATAATTCTTTTCAGCTAAAGTAAAATCATCGGCATAATCGCGGGCACCTTTATGCTGGTCAGATAAAATGATAAATTTATCAGTTTCTGTAACTTCAAAAATAGGTCCCCGTTTACCAGGTGTTGTATTGATGTTTTTGTATAGTTTATTTAAAGCCGTGTGGATACGTTTACGGTTTGGCCTTGAACCAAATTTATTCGACATGCGAATAATCCAGGCACTGAGTAAACGTTGTAAGAGTTTCCGCATTTATGAATGAGTCTTCGCTATTGAATAGTTTCTCAAAATAACAAAAAATATCATCAATCGTTTTTTCTGAAAAGCAATAGTTGTAACTCTTAGGTTAGGTTCGGCCTTGCTTTCCGTTTTATGTCGATGAAAAATCGACATGCTCACTCCAATCAAGTTTAGTTTACACCGGTTAATCGCTTTTATTAAAGTCAGGTCCTTTCTATCCCTAATAAAATAAAGCTTTTTTTTAAATATTTTACTAAATTTGTTAGTAATGAAAAGGTCAGGAAGCGCAGATTTACCCCTACATTATGGCCATGTACCACCATGGCTGGCGCAGCGTATGGCAACACTTGGTCTGGCTATAACGGAAGCTATACTATTAGAGTATGGTAAAGCAGAAGTAATACGCCGTTTAAGCAATCCTTTTTGGTTTCAGAGTTTAGGCGCTGTAATGGGTATGGACTGGCATTCATCTGGCATTACGACATCGGTAATGGGTGCTTTAAAGAAATCGATCAATCCCTTATCGAAAGAGTTGGGCATTTACATCTGTGGAGGCAAAGGAAAACACAGCAGAGAAACGCCAAATGAACTTTTAAAAATTGCCGATAAAACAGGTTTAAATGGGACAGCATTGGTTCGGGCCAGTAAACTTAGTGCAAAAGTAGACAATACGGCCATTCAAGATGGTTTTCAATTGTATCTTCATAGTTTTATTTTAAGCAGCGAAGGCGATTGGGCTGTGGTGCAACAAGGCATGAGCGATAGTAGCTCGACAGCAAGAAGATACCACTGGCATTCTGAAAACTTAAAATCTTTTGTCGAAGAACCGCATACCGGTATCTGTGGTATTAATCAAGGCAAGATCCTGAACCTCACGGCTAATGATGCTGATAAGACCAGACAGAGTATGATGAGCATTACAGCTGAATCGCCAGTAAGAATGCTTAATGAAATACAAAAATTGGTATTGCCCGATCATCATGAGCTAAGATCAAAAGATGTAGATTTAAAACGTTTAGGAAGTATCTTGTGGCTAGCACAGGAAAAGCAACCGAGAGATTTTGAAGAATTATTATTACTCGAAGGCATGGGGCCAAGAACCTTACAATCGATGGCTTTAGTGAGTGAGGTGATTTATGGTACACCTTCACGATTTAGCGACCCTGCCCGTTATTCTTTTGCACATGGCGGTAAAGATGGGCATCCCTTCCCTGTTCCGGTAAATGTTTATGATGAGACCATAAGTGTTTTGCAGAAAGCAATTGAAAAAGCGAAGATTGGAAATACAGATAAACAACAAGCCATCAAATCTCTACATCAAATTGCACAAAATGCAGAAAAAGACTTTGTTCCGAACATGGATTTTGAAAAGGTAATTCAAAAAGAACGTGCTGAAAGCTGGAAATATGGTGGCAGAACAGTTTTTGGGAAAGAAAAGCCACCAAAGAATGAGCAATTGAAGTTGTTTTAAGTTGGTTTTTTATACTTAACATTCCAAAAAGCTTGCGGATTGCAGAATGAAAAGGTTCTCTGACCAGCAATCCTATCCCTAATTATACTATGAAATCTACTTCTATTAATCCTTTTTCTGTCGTGTAATAATCAATTGCGGAAGAATAAACGTATTCTTCTGCATTTCTAACTGCTCCAGATCTGACTGGATTTTCGTGTAAATAATTAAGTCTTTGATCCATCATTTCATTTGTAGAAAGTTCGACCGGATGATTTTCCTGCTGCCAAAACTGATAATCTTTGTTTCTTCTATTTTCTTCACCAGCTTTTTTAAATATCCAAAGCATCCAACTTCGTCTACTTTCGTGATTATTATTTTTGATTGCTTTAATAACGTTACTTGAAGTAAACTTTTTAAAATCTCTCAATGCACCAGACAAATTATTGTTTTCAGCTACCGACAAAATCAAATGTAGATGATTGCCCATAATACACCAGGCATGAATTTTTAAACCTTTATTCTTTTGGCAATAAATTAAGCTTTCTACAATAATATCCGAATATTCCTTTCTGGTGAATACATCTACCCATTGTACTGTAGCAAATGTTATAAAATATATAGCTTCCTGATCTTTTATTTGATAACCATTTTCTCCCATATACCAATATAAGCTTTAAGATTAAGATATTTTTAGCCTCTTAAAAGATGCTACTGATTATATGAAGGATAAGAGTCTCTGAGTCAATCTTTAATATTCAGTTATAAACTCGGTTTATTCGCAGGTGTTAGAGCTATCCGTAGAGTTCCAACGGGCTCTACGGATTAAAGAATGAATAAGAGTCTCTGACTCGTTTTTTATTGTCGAGTTATAAACTCAGCTTTATTCGCAGGTCCGTAGAGACGCTGCACTTAACTCTACGGATAGAAAGGGAAGTTCGGTGGCAAAAAATTAATCAACGATTACACAGCATGATAGATACTGAAACAAGTTCAGCATGACGAGAAGGACTAAATAAAAAAGGTCGTGGTTTGCACCACGACCTTAAAAATATAGAATTTAAAACCTACTATGCGTATGCAACCGCATCTTTCGATGCCAGCTTAGTTGTTCCCATCAAATATTCGTCTACCTTACGGGCAGCCTCTCTACCTTCTGAAATGGCCCAAACTACTAATGATTGTCCACGGCGAACATCACCTGCAGCAAAAATCTTAGCAATATTGGTTTGGTATGTGTGTTCAGATGCTTTTACGTTTCCGCGGTTATCCAGTTCCACGCCTAATTTCTCAATTAAACCTTCTTTTTGAGGGTGTAAGAAACCCATTGCTAAAAGTACCAGTTCGCATGGAAGATCTCTTTCGGTACCAGCCACTTCTTTAAAAGTAACCGGACGGCCATTTGCATCAATTTCCCATTCTACATCAACTACTTTTAATGCTTTAAGATTTCCTTTTTCATCAGCAATAAAGTTTTTAGTATTTACCGACCAAGCCCTTTGTGCACCTTCTTCGTGAGAAGAAGTATTTTTTAGCAACATTGGGTAATTTGGCCAAGGCATATGCTCGTTACGTGCCTGTGGCGGCATCGGCATAATCTCGAATTGTGTAACTGATTTCGCACCATGACGGTTTGAAGTACCAATACAGTCAGATCCCGTATCGCCGCCACCAATTACAATTACATTTTTACCTGTAGCCATAATATCTTCCGCTTCAACGGCTCTGTTAGCTACACGTTTATTTTGTTGTTTCAAGAAATCCATTGCAAAGTGAACCCCTTTAGCAGAACGGCCATCAATTGGTAAATCGCGTGGAATAGTCGAACCACCAGCCAGTACAATCGAGTTGAAATCGCGTAACAAAGTACCTATCTCAACATTCTCGCCTACATTGGCATTACATTTAAAAATGATGCCTTCTTCTTTCATTAAATCAATACGGCGATCCACTACATTTTTTTGTAGTTTAAAATCAGGAATACCGTACCTCAATAAACCACCTGGAGCATCGTCACGTTCGAAAACGGTAACTTCATGTCCAACTTTATTTAATTGAACAGCAGCAGCTAAGCCCGCAGGACCTGAACCGATTACAGCAACCTTTTTACCAGTTCTGATTAATGGTGCTTTTGCTTTGATAAATCCTTTTTCGAAAGCAATTTCGATGATGTGTTTTTCAATTTCCTCGATAGAAACCGGCGGGCGGTTAATGCCTAATACACATGCAGATTCGCATGGTGCAGGGCAAATTCTACCTGTAAATTCAGGGAAATTATTGGTGCTTAATAAAATATTCGTAGCTAATTCCCATTTACCCTGATAAACGGCGTCGTTAAATTCTGGTATCACGTTACCCAATGGGCAGCCTGATTGGCAGAAAGGTACACCGCAATCCATACAACGGGCAGCTTGATTATTTAATTCTTTTGAGGGTAATTCATTTAAAAATTCCCCATAGTGTTTTACACGTGTTGCAGCCTCTTCTCTAGTGGGCGCAACTCTATCGTATTCTTGAAATCCTGTTACTTTTCCCATGGCCTAGTGTGTTTTTACTTGTTGATTACGTTTGCTTAAAACTGCTTTGTATTCTTTAGGGAATACTTTTACGAAATGAGCAGATTGAGTTTTCCAGTCGCTCAAGATAAACTCAGCTACTCTACTATCCGTTAAGCGGATATGCGTTTTAAGCAAAGCTAAAATACGCTCCTCATCTTCAGCTTGTAATGGATCAAGATCAACCATTTCTTTATTGCATTTGCGTGCAAAAGTTCCGTTGGCATCATAAATCCAGGCCACACCACCACTCATACCAGCAGCGAAATTGCTTCCGGTGTCACCAAGAATCAGCACTTCACCACCTGTCATGTATTCGCAACCATGATCGCCCACCCCCTCAACAACAGCTGTTGCACCAGAGTTACGTACGGCGAAACGCTCACCTGCTTTACCACGGGCAAATAACTCACCAGAAGTTGCACCATAAAGGGCTACGTTACCGATAATGATATTTTGCTCAGGGATAAAAGTTGAGTTTGAGAAAGGATAAATGGCCAATCTTGCGCCCGATAATCCTTTACCTACGTAATCGTTCGCTTCACCTTCTAATGATAACGTTACCCCACGGGTATTGAAAGCACCGAAACTCTGTCCGGCCGAACCAACAAATTTAAAGTTGATCGTATCTGGAGGTAAGCCAGCGCCTAAATGAACTTTCGAAATTTCATTCGATAACATGGTACCCAGCGCACGGTCGGTATTTTTCACATCGAAACTGGCAAAAACCGGTTCGTTATGATCAATAGCAGGTTGTGCAGCGGCAATTAATTTATGATCTAAAACATGATCCAAACCATGATCCTGGCCTTCAGTATTAAATAGAGGCAAACCATTTTCTTCAGCTTTATATAATATAGCTGATAAATCAAGGTGTTTCAATTTCCAGTCTTCCGCAGGCAATTCGCGTACTTTTAAAATATCAGCCTGACCGATCATTTCGTGGATGGTTCTGAAACCTAATTCAGCCATAATCTCACGTAATTCTTCGGCAAGGAAATAAAACAAGTTCACTACGTGGTCAGCATCACCGGTAAATAATTTTCTTAATTCCGGATCTTGTGTTGCTACGCCAACCGGACAAGTATTTAAATGGCATTTACGCATCATAATACATCCCGAAGTAACCAAGGCTGCTGTTGCAACACCCCATTCTTCAGCACCTAATAATGCAGCGATAGCAATATCTCTACCCGTTTTAAGCTGACCATCTGTTTGTAACACGATGCGGTTACGCAATTTGTTTTTTACCAAAGTCTGGTGTGCTTCTGCTAAGCCTAGCTCCCATGGTAAACCAGCATGTTGGATCGAGGTTAAAGGAGATGCTCCTGTTCCACCATCAAAACCAGATACCAGAATCACATCGGCATGTGCTTTAGCAACACCCGCGGCAATAGTACCTACGCCAGCTTTCGAAACCAATTTTACGTTGATCCTTGCTGCACGGTTAGCATTTTTCAGATCAAAAATTAACTGTGCTAAATCTTCGATCGAATAAATGTCGTGGTGAGGCGGAGGTGAAATTAAACCAACACCCGGTGTAGAGTGACGAACTTTTGCAATCCAGTCATCCACTTTGTGTCCTGGTAATTGACCACCTTCTCCTGGTTTAGCACCTTGAGCCATTTTAATCTGTAACTCATCGGCATTGGTTAAGTAGTAACTGGTTACACCAAAACGTGCAGAGGCCACTTGTTTAATTGCTGAGCGCATGCTATCGCCATTTGGCAATTTAGTATAACGCATTTCATCTTCACCACCCTCACCGGTATTGCTCTTTCCACCAATACGGTTCATGGCAATGGCTAAAGTAGAGTGTGCCTCATGAGAGATTGAACCGAAAGACATTGCCCCTGTTGCAAATCTTTTTAAAATTGCCTCGGTTGATTCTACTTCACTTAAAGGAACTGATGGGCGGCTATAGTTAAATTCGAACAATCCACGGATGGTATAAGCTTGTTGTGTTTGCTCATTCACCAGTTTAGAGTACTGTTTGAAAATATTGTAATCGTTTTTACGGGTTGCGTTCTGCAGCAAGTGAATAGTTTGCGGGTTAAACAAATGGGCTTCACCTTTACGGCGGAATTTATAAGTTCCACCTGCTGGCAACAGGTTTTCGGTTTCTGTTAACGGACCAAAACTGCGGTGATGTTTAATTAAGGTTTCTTTTGCAATTTCATCCAGTCCTAAGCCACCAATACGAGAAACTGCACCGGTGAAGTAAGTATTCACTACTTGTTTATTTAAACCTAAAATCTCGAAAATCTGCGCACCTTGGTATGATTGCAAGGTTGAGATTCCCATTTTAGAGAAAATTTTAAGTAAACCGCTATTTACCGCGTAGATATAGTTTTTGGTAAGCTGTTCTGCTGATAAACCAGATTCTTCCTTAAACTCGTTAATGGTTTCCAAAGCCAGGTAAGGGTTAATTGCAGTAACACCAAAGCCCAGTAATGTGGCGAAATGATGTACTTCCCAGATATCACCGGCCTCTATTACAATACCCACGGCACCCCGGTATCCTTTGCGGATTAAGTGATGGTGTACGGCAGAAACCGCCAATAAAGAAGGCATTGCGGCATGCTCAGAGTCAATAGCCCTATCGGTTAATACAATTACCTGAAAACCATCTTCAACCGCATCAACTGCATAACGGCATAAACGGTCTAAGGCTTTTGCCATAGCACCCGGCTTGCCATCAGCCCTGAAATAAGTCTGTAAAGTTTTCGCCTGGAAAACACCTGTATCAATACTTCTTAACTTCTCTAATTCCTGATTGGTTAAGATTGGGTGTTTAATGGCTACACAGTGTGCTTGTTTTGGGGTTTCTTCCAATAAATTACCCATGCTACCCATAAAACTGGCCAAACTCATTACCACTTTCTCCCTGATCGGATCAATTGGCGGATTGGTTACCTGTGCAAATAACTGCTTAAAATAAGATGATAAGTGCTGAGGACGTTTTGATAGAATAGCCAATGGTGTATCGGTACCCATCGAACCGATCGGTTCTTTTCCTTCAATAGCCATTGGTTTAAGCAAAAGATCTACATCTTCTCTGCTGTAACCAAAAACCTGTTGATATTTAAAAATAGACTCTGTAGATAAGCCGGTGAACATTACACGTGGCTCAGGTAATTCCTCTAAACGGATCTGGTATTGATTAATCCAATCGGCATAAGGGCTTTTACCACAAACTTCTTCTTTAATTTCGTTATCGCTGATAATCCTGCCCTGCTCCATATCCACAACGAACATTTTACCTGGCGTTAAACGGCCTTTTTCGATTACAGTACTTTGATCGATAGCTAATGCACCAGCCTCAGAACCCATAATTACGCGGTCATCAGAAGTAATGGCGTAACGGGAAGGACGAAGACCATTACGGTCTAAAGTGGCACCTATTAATTTACCATCGGTAAAAGCAATCGCTGCAGGTCCATCCCATGGTTCCATTAAAGTAGCATGGAATTCGTAAAATGCCCTTTTAACAGGATCCATATCTTCGTTACCATCCCATGCCTCTGGTACCAACATCATTAATACGTGCGGCAGGGTTCTTCCAGAGTGAAGTAATAGTTCGATAACATTATCTAAACAGCCTGAATCTGAATTAGTTTCGTCAATTACAGGCAATAACATATCTAATTCTTCCGGGGTAAAGTAAGCAGAAGCAAAAGACTTAACACCTGCTCTAAACCAGTTTAAATTTCCTTGTAAAGTATTGATCTCACCATTATGTGCAATAAAGCGGAATGGCTGCGCCAATCTCCACGAAGGGAAAGTATTGGTTGCAAAACGCGAGTGAACTAAACCTAAAGCAGAAACCATGCGCTTATCGGTTAGATCGGTGAAATATGTACGTACCTGTAAAGAAGTAAGCTGACCTTTATATATAATGGTTTGCGCAGAAAGCGAAACAATATAAAAATCTTTACCACCATGAACGGTGTTTACGATCAGTTTAATCAGGTAATTTTTAAAAATATAAAGTTTACGTTCGAAATCTGCCCCTGGTGCCACTGCATAAGGACGGGCAATAAATACCTGCTCAATTTCCGGTTCAACAGAAAGGGCCATATTGCCAATATCTGTGGTGTCAACATCAACTTTTCTAAAGCCTAAAATTTCCAGGCCTAATTTTTCGGCGGCACGGTAAATCAATTCTCTGCACTCTTCTCTCGATCTGATATCTTTTGGCATAAATAACATACCTACACCATAATTATTGGTCTCTGGTAGGCTAAAGCCAGCTTTTAAACATTCGTCGTAAAAAAATTCGTGAGGAATCTGAATCATAATACCTGCACCATCGCCTGTATTTGGTTCTGCTCCACATGCCCCTCTATGATCTAGATTCTCTAAAATAGTAAGTGCATCAGAGATGATTTGATGCGATTTTCGCCCTTTCACATGTGCAACGAACCCAATACCGCAGGCATCGTGTTCAAATTGCGCATCGTACAATCCACTGTTTGGTTCCATTCTTTGCTCGTTAGTTGTTAGTGTATAGGAAACACTAAGATACGAAAAACAAATCTTAAATTACAGAGTTGACATGATTTTTAGAAAAATTTTAGTCCTTAAGTAATTTAATGCTTTTAGATTAAAAAAATGATAATGATATTGGTGAATATTTATCAAATTTATAATGATAATATTATACAATAAATGCACTTTTTCTGCTGAATTCCTTGATAAATCGTTTTAATTATTGATTTATTTGTGAATTCTTAATTTACATATAAATATAACATATGGAATCTTACATATATTGTATTTCCTTCTACAATTTAAAAATACACATTTTAATTTTATTAATTTATTAATCAGCTACATAGCCTAAAAGAGAAAAAAAATACAAAAATGCATTTTGCGAAACAACTTCTTTTTCTACCTTTGTGGCCGGGCAAGTCTTTTACGACCAGCTCCCTTTGAACTCCCCCAGGGTGGGAACACAGCAAGGGTAGAAGGTTGTAGCGGTGCGATAGAAGGTGCTTGCCCTTTTTTTCTTTTCCCTTAATCCCCTGAAGGGGGAACTAAATTCTTCAGGGTTCAATCATAGAAACTCAAATATTTAAGAATTTATAAACATGAAATTTTTTATTGACACAGCAAATCTTGATCAAATCAAAGAAGCGCAAGATCTTGGCATTTTAGATGGCGTAACCACCAACCCTAGCTTAATGGCGAAAGAAGGTATTACTGGCGAACAAAATGTAATTAACCACTACAAAGCTATCTGCGATATTGTTGATGATAACGTAAGTGCTGAAGTTATTGCCACTACTTTCGATGAGATTGTTAAAGAAGGTGAAGCTTTAGCCGCTTTAAACCCGAAAATCGTAGTAAAAGTACCAATGATTAAAGATGGTGTTAAAGCCATTAAATATTTCTCGTCAAAAGGAATTAAAACCAACTGTACTTTAATCTTCTCTGCCGGACAGGCATTATTAGCTGCTAAAGCTGGAGCTACTTATGTTTCTCCGTTCTTAGGCCGTTTAGATGATATTTCTAGCGATGGTTTGGTTTTAATTGAAGATATCAGAACTATTTTTGATAACTACGGTTATGAAACTCAGATTTTAGCTGCATCAATCCGCGGACCATTACACATCGTTAATTGTGCTAAATTAGGTGCCGATGTAATTACTGCGCCTTTGGCTGCCATTGCAGGTTTATTAAAACACCCACTAACAGATAGCGGTTTAGCTACATTTTTAGCTGACCACGCTAAAGCTGCTGGGAAATAAGAATTATAAAGTCGAAAGTCTTTTAGTCCTAAGTCTTGAGTCGGATTCCCGGTTTAAGACTTAGGATTTTTTGTTTACGGACATCTTACGAAATCTCAATGGGTAAGCGGGTTGAAGGATTTCGTAAGTATGAGGTGAAGAAAAGCGTAATAGAATTTCAGAAGCTTCTGACTGACGAAGTTATTCATCCGCTCCTGCTCTGTAAACTTCGTAAGTCATCGCGAAGTTTCTTTTTTTGAATGCAGAAACAGTGCTGATCGGTTTCTGTAGTCCTGCTTTCCATTATATTCCGGTAAATATTCGATAAAGTTAAATCAATCGAATACCGGAATGTCATTTCAATCAGGTCTAAGTGGCCAGGTACTTACGAAATCTCAATGGGCAGCGCGTGGAAGGATTTTGTAAGTATAGGAAAGCAAAGCGTAGTAGAAATCCGCAGGCTTATGGCTGACGAAGTTTTTCCCCTGCAATATCCACTCTAAACTTCGTAAGTCACCGCGATTTTCTTTTTTTGGAGAGCAGAAACAGTGCTAATCGGTTCCTGTGGTCCTGCTTTCCATTATATTCCGGTAAATATTCGATAAAGTTAAATTAATCGAATACCGGAATGTCATTTCAATCAGGTCTAGTTGGCCATGGCATCTTACGAAATCTCAATGGGCAGCGCGTGGAAAGATTTTGTAAGTATGAGGCGGGGAAAAGCGTAATAGGATTTTTTATGCACTTTAAAAGGGACTTTAGACTAAAGACTCACGACTAAGGACTTCTTTAATCTTCTCATAACTGATCTGTTCATCAGGTTCAATTAGAATCCCTTTTACTCCTGCCCCATTTGCCGCTTCAACATCTCTTGGCTTATCGCCGATCATAATAGATTGTGCCGGGTCGATATCGTACATATCAATTGCATCTAAAATCATACCCGAAGCAGGTTTTCTGCACTTGCATTCGCCACCAACCGTGGGGTGATGCGGGCAATAATAAAAGCCAGCAATATCGGCTCCTTCAGCCACAAAAGCATTGCGGAGCATTTGGTGCATAATGGCCAGCTCTTGCTCGGTATAACGTTTTAAAGCAATACCGCCCTGATTGGTAATTACAATTAAAAGATAACCTTCATCGAATAGTTTTTTTAATACTGGAATCTGGTAATCCAGGATTTTAAAATCTTCAACACGGCAGATGTAATCATATATTTCGTGATTGAGTACACCATCACGGTCTAGAAAAATAGCTTTATTCATTATTGTGATTTGAGATATGAGATATGAGTATTGTGATTCAGACCTCGTTTATAATTCGCCAAAATAACTGAAAATTAAGGACAAAAGAAAGCCCAATCTAATTAAAGACCGGGCTTAATCATAAAATTTATTTGGTTTTGGTTATTTCAGATTCAATCCTGCTTTATGGCCTTTTATAGCAAAATACAGAATGTATAGGTAACATGGTAATACAGTTAAAAGATAGGCCAACTGAAAGTTAATATGTAATTTTTCATTTAAGAAAGCATATAATAATGGCATTAAAGCACCACCAGCAATACCCATAATCATAATCGCCGAACCGATTTTGGTAAATTTACCCAGGTGGCTAATACCCAGCGGGAAAATTGCCGGCCACATTAATGAATTGGCCAAACCCAATAAGGCTACAAAAATTACAGCGAACCAGCTGGAAATAACAAAAGATAAAACGGTAAATATGATGCCTAAAATAGCACAGATTCTAAGGGCTTTCTGCTGAGAGACGTATTTTGGAATGGTAACAATACCAATAATATAACCGATTAACATACTGAAAAGCGTAATAGAGGTTAACTTTCCGCTAATTTCTGCACTAATGCCTAACTCGCGACCGTAAATACCAATAATATCGCCAGCCATAACCTCTGCGCCAACATATACAAAAATACAAAGTGCACCCAGGAATAAGTGTGGGAACTGAAAGATACTTGTATGTTTTACCACCTCTCCTTTGCTTTCATCAATCACATCTTCTTCTACTTCAACTTCTGGAAGATTGGTGAATTTAATAAAAACGGCAAAAAGGCAGAAAACGATTGCCAAAACAATGTAAGGTATATTTACACGGCCTAAAACATCATTTAATAACTGCTCGTGCACAGCGCCGGTAGCCGCTTTGATTTGTTTTTCCACTTCCGAAGCATTTTTCAAAAACAGACTGCCCATAATCAAAGGCACAATCATGCCGGCAAATTTATTACAGATACCCGCAATACTGATCCGTTTTGCAGCACTTTCAATAGGGCCGATAATGGTTAAGTACGGGTTTGATGCGGTTTGTAATAAAGCCAATGCTGCACCCTGAACAAAAATTCCGGTTAAAAACAAACCAAACGTTCTGGTTTGAGCCGCAGGTATAAATATCAAAGAACCCAGACCTAAAATAACCAGGCCTAACACAATTCCATTTTTAAAGCCAACTTTTTTAAGTATCCACGATGATGGCAGCGCTAAAAAGAAGTAAGCCATGTACGATGCAAAGGTTACGAAGAATGCCTGTAAGTTTGATAATCCGAAAGATAATTTAAAGAAAGGAATTAATGTTCCGTTTGCCCAGGTTACAAAGCCAAAAATAAAGAATAGGGCACAAATGATAATAAGTGGTTTTGGCCCTTGCGTTTGACCTGATTTTGTTGTTTGTTGCATAAAGTTTTGGTTCGGTTTAATTTGTTCGGACCAAACTAAACAATAATATTTAATAAAATAAGGATCAAACGTTTGCGTAATTTTAACTTTGACAGAAACGGGCTTTAGTCAGTGCTCACGCACCTAAAACCGGTATGCTCTAAGCCAGTATCAACAGAAGTTTTCATTCTAGATGTTACCCGGTAACCTTTACAATAAGAGGCGTTACACATAAAAGAACCACCCCTTACCACTCTTTTAGGTATAGTCGGCTCCATAGGGTCGTAGCTGTCTGACGGACCTTTAGGATTGGTGCTCAACCCTGAAAGCTTGCTATAATAATCAGGCCGGTACCAATCGCTGCACCACTCCCATACGTTGCCTGCCATGTCATAAAGTCCATAACCGTTCGGCTTAAATTTTTTCACTGCAGCTAAACCATTAAAGCCATCCCAATTCGTGTTTTTAACCGGGAAGTTCCCCTGCCAGGTATTGGCTTTTACCTTACCTTTTTCTATATCTTCGTTCCCCCATGGATATTTTTCATTTTTCAAAGCACCTCTTGCGGCATACTCCCACTCTGCCTCTGTTGGTAAACGTTTACCAGACCATTTACAATAGGCCATGGCATCATCCCAGGATACATGTATAACGGGAAAGTTCTCTTTTCCTTTAATATCGCTGTCAGGGCCATGAGGATGTTTCCAATTGGCGCCTTTAACCCAACGCCACCATTGCGAGGCATCATTTAAAGAGGTAACACTTTTAGGCTGATAAAAGACCAAAGACGCTGCGACAAAAACACTGTCAGGCGGTTTTGGCGTACCTGCCGGAAGCTGTTTTTTCATTTCTTCCCAATCTGGTTTACGCTCAGCCGTAGTAACATAGCCAGTTGCATCAACAAACTTTTTAAAACTGGCATTGGTTACTTCGGTAGCATCCATCCAGAAAGAAGAGACTTTAACCTGATGTTGCGGGTATTCATCATCTCTACCCTCTTTATCAGAAGCGCCCATGGCAAATTCGCCTGCCGGAACTAAAATCATGCCTTCATGACTTGCTTTATTATTGGAAGCGAAACTTGAAGACTCTTTTACTGCGCCAAAACGGCTTGGCATATTTTTTTCGCATGAGGCTAAAGAATCTTGTTTGTGTTTAGCCTGTTCTTCTTCGTTAGCGTGCTTAGATTGACAAGAAAGTATTAAGAGAAGCGGCAAAAAAAACAAAGCAGAAAGAAATCTATGCATGATTGATATTAAATTAGGAGCGATAAAAATATCAATTAAGTTTAAAAAAGAGAAGGTAAATAATTAATTCCCCTATAAATCAATACACTAACGCATTTGGCGATTTTTTATTTGCAGGAAATGCTTCATAACCCTATATTTGCACCACTTTAAAGGAAACGACTAACGTTTTAAGTAAAGTAGATTCCGTAGCTCAGCTGGTAGAGCATTACACTTTTAATGTAGTGGTCCTGGGTTCGAATCCCAGCGGGATCACAGAAAACCTCACAGAAATGTGAGGTTTTTTTGTTTTATGTCCGCTGGGATTCGAACAGGAGCCCCGGCCTGGGTTCGATTTGTAAAAGGCTCAGGGCAGAGTTCGGGGTTTTGCGGGGCTGAGCCAATCCCAGCGGGATCACACCAAAGACTATCAAAACGTATAAAACCCTGCAATCGAACGATTAGCAGGGTTTTTGCTTTTAGGGAATCGCCAAAAATCACATGAATTCACAAAAATTGGTGAGTGATTCGGTGTTAAGGCAAAAGGGTTAAAATTGACTCACCGAATTGTGCATAATCAATATTGTACAGTTTGTTATAAACATTTCCATTTTGTGTGCCATTTACAATCAACCGATTTGTCATTTAATTAAGCATTATATGGCTCTTGTTATTTTAAAAATTATCAGGCTTATTTATTGATTTTAAATGGTTTTATCGAACTTGTGAACTGTATGGTTTGGGGAATGGTTTGATATTTATTAAGCACCCCAATTGCCGTGCATCCTACTCCGGTAGTTTGATAGTCGAAATTGAATGTTACACCATCCGATTTGATCAGCTGATAGGTGTATTTTGCCTTCGACAAATTTTCGGTGCTGTAATTGTAGCAATTGAAATTAAACGGTTCGTTTGCCGAAAACTCAATTCCGATTCCTTCAGCATTTGTCAGTCGCACATTGCGGTTGTCGGTGCGCAAGCCGCAATCCTGAGGTAGCAAATACGGTACGAACATCGCATCAACTGTCGATTGATAATGCCCGATCCGATAGCCGGTTTTGCGGTCTGGATAGTTCTCCTGTGGCCCACGTCCAAACCATTGTACATTTTGCATTTGATCGTCGAATACCCATTTTGTTCCGATACGTGGCAACGAACTGGGCATTTTTCCATTCGGATTGATTGTGTGCTGCAGACTAATTTCACCGTCGGGCGAAATTGTATAAATCATCTCATTTTCGAAGCCTGCCCCGCTTGCATTTCCAAAAAGAGCAATTTGACGAATACTGACAATTGCGTTTCCAGCCTTATTTTCAACCCGAAATGATTCAAGTTTTGACTTCATTTTATCCAGACCGATGGAATGCCATGAAGTGGCAACCATCCTTCCATAGCCCTCGGTTCTAGGAAATACATTTACCGAAGGATAGGTCCAGTCGTCCTGTTCGTTCGCCAGAGGGGCACGCCAAACATTGAGTTGCGCTCCCTGTTTCAGCAATTCTTTACCCATGTATTTCATGGAGTACAATTGTCCATCGGCTTTATTAAAGGCATAATCGAAACTTACTCCGGATACAATCAAATGTTGCTCATTATCTGTCACTTTTAAAGGATTGGTTGGACGCTGTACCAATTTTCTATTTGCAGGAACAATCCATGGCATTTCCAATTGATCCCAACACTGTTCAAAACCCTTCGGTGCCCATTGTGTCGCTTCTTTTGAATGAAAGCTAACTGTTGCCAAATAGGTTGCACCGGCTTTTAGCTGAGGCTTCTGGATAGGAAGAATGTAGATTTTTTTTGCTTCCGGTTCAACATCCACCTCCAATTTTCCGGAAGCTATTGATATTCCGTTTTCTTCCAGATTCCAACGTGCTTCAAAGCCATTGGTATTCGTAAAAAAGTTTCGGTTCTGCACTTCAATTTCCATTTTTTCGGCGTTGCTCCACTTTACAGAAATGGGTTGAGCAGACTTTTTTATTTGCCACATTTCCGGCTCCGGAACCCGATCGGGCCAAATACTTCCATAGGTACGTGCGCCAATTCCATAGCTAAAAAATTCGCCTTTTTTTTGCTCCTGCTCAAAATCGAGCCACAAAGCTGCACGGTTTTTCAAGTCCGGTTTTGCTGCCAATAAATCATTGATTTCAATCGCTTTGGGGAAAATACCCACCTGATCGATAATGGCATCGCACAAATAACCGGAGGTATGCTGGCCATGTGTCTCGGCATTCTTGCCCACATTAAGCGGAAAAGGGAAATTGGTAATGTTCCCTGTAACAGAAGTTTCAGCTAACTTTTTGTTATCGATATATAGTGATATCGATTTCCCGTTATAAATACCTGCCACATGATGCCAGTTTTGTGTCCAATCTTTTGGTAATTCACCACGGACAACTGTTTTTTTCGAAGTGTAGATATAGAAATCGAGCGATTTGTCACCAACTTGCTGCAAACCAAATTGATTGTTTCCTTTGGTGAGCATCGTTCCACCCATTTTCATTAAATCACGTGGAAAAATCCAAAACGAAACCGTGAGTTCATTATTGGAGATTTCAATTTTTTTATCCTGAAAAACTTCCACCCACTGATCGTGACTATTCAGATCAATACCTTTTCCATTGTGTCCGGCGACCAGTTTGGCGCGTCCCATGATGTGAGTTGCGACCTTGTTTGGTGAAGAATCTGTCAATTTGCGAACTGGCTCTCGTAATCCCGGACTCACGAAATCCCAGATTGCTCCGCCCATGATGCGCGGATACTGGTAAATCACATCCCAATATTCGTCCAGTCCGCCACCGGCATTTCCAGCCACCGAAAGGTATTCGTCCATAAACGATGGTCGCGGATCAACACTTTCAGGAACCATCCCCACCTGATTTTTGAGGTCGAAAGGCGATGGGTAACGTGGGCCGATAATCTCTTCGCAAGAATGCGAAAAAGCATTTCCACCATACATCCAATATCGGGTAGTATCGTATTTCCGTCCTTCATCAATCACCGCACAAATATTTTTCCCTTCGCCACTTTCGTTCCCAGCGCTCCAAAACAGAATGGAGGGATGATTTCGGTCGTGCAAAACCATTTTGCGCACCCGCTCGCGGTACATGGGTTCCCATTCGGTTTTATCGCTCAAATATTCAGTGGCATGTGCTTCATTTCCGGTTTCATCGATGATGTAAAACCCATATTCGTCTGCCAATTCTAAATATCGTGTTACAGGTGGATAGTGTGATATGCGTATACAATTTATATTGAATTGCTTCAGTATTTCAAAGTCTTTCCTGATGGTCGCTTCGTCCATCGTGTGCCCCAAATCGGGGTGTTGCATGTGTGTATTGATGCCGTTAAGTTTGATGGCTTTTCCATTCAGATAGAAAACCTGATGACGGATTTCAGTCTCTTTAAAGCCAATGCGACCAGCAATTATCTCTTCGGTTTTACCTTCCCTGTTAATCAATTCCAACGTTAACCGATAAAGATTGGGCGTTTCAGCAGTCCACTTTTTAGGGTTTATGACATCTGATGAAATATTAATAATTTGCTTATTGTCAGCTGTTATTTGAACTACATCAGAAGTAAAATTCTTAACCAGCACATTGTCTGAATTAAACAGCGAAGCCCGAACCTTGTAGTTCTGTTTATCAATTTTCGATTGGTTATTTACCGTAATCTGCAAATTCAGTTTTGAGTTCTCATAGTTTTTGTCCAGGGCGGTAGTGGCATGCCAGTCGAAGATATGTACATCCGATTTTGCATACAGCCAAACATCATCGAAAATACCAGCCAGGCGCCAATAGTCCTGGCTTTCGAGATACACACCATCTGAATATTTAATTACGTTTACGGCAATGGTATTTTTTCCGGGTTTCAAAAAACTGGTAACATCATATTCAGCAGGCTCCTGCGCACCTTCGTTGTAGCCAACTTCCTGTCCGTTGATCCAGACAAACGATGCCGAAGCGGTTTTCTCCATGCGTAATAAAATGCGTTTGCTTTTCCAATTTGCTGGTAGTGTAAATGTTTTTCGATACGAGCCAGTCGGGTTGTATTCGCGAGGGACAAAAGGCGGATTGGAACGAAACGGATGTGCAACATTTCGGAAAAAAGGATCGCCAAAACCCTGCATTTCCCAGTTGGATGGAACTGTAATTTCAGACCATTTCTGATCATTATAATTTGATATAAAAAAGTTCTTGGGTGTACCTTCCGGCGTATTGGCGAAATGGAATTTCCACCTTCCATTCAACGAAAGTACATTTTCTGACTTCCATTTCTGATGATTTAATGATTCACCAACCGATTTTAAAGGGATACAAACCGTGTG
This sequence comes from Pedobacter kyonggii, assembly GCF_004310665.1. Taxonomy (GTDB): domain Bacteria; phylum Bacteroidota; class Bacteroidia; order Sphingobacteriales; family Sphingobacteriaceae; genus Pedobacter; species Pedobacter kyonggii. The sequence goes on from NZ_SIXF01000042.1 coordinate 32,793, forward strand.
ACCTTCAGTCTGGTTGATTTCAAATACCTTAATATTTTCGATGAAAGGATAAACATTTGTAAAATCCGATTGCTGTGCTGACACTGTAAAACTTGCCAGCGTGATAAATAAACCAACTATTTTTTTCATGCCCGGTTACGCTATTATCTTGATGGAGGACTAAATTTTGTTTTCGAATATAAACTATATAACATGCATTAAAGCATAATTTTATTAATAAGTACGCCCTTTATTATCTATCTAAACAGTACCTGGTTCATGATCAGTATTCCAATGAGTCCGATAACTGAAACCAGCGTTTCCATCAGCGACCAGGACAAAAATGTTTGTTTTATAGATAATCCTAAATACTCTTTGAATAGCCAGAAAGAGGAGTCGTTTACATGAGAACAAAACAGGCTTCCTGATCCAACTGCGAGCACCATTAAATTTGGATCGGCGCCGTGAGGCCCAACAAGCGGATAAACGATACCAGCAGCGGTGAGGCCAGCTATGGTAGCCGAACCCAGGCAAAGCCTTAACACGGCCGTTATTAACCAGGCCAATAATAAAGGTGGTAGGGTTAATCCTTTCAAAATTACGGCAAGGCTGTTGCTCACCCCTGTTTCAACAAATACTTGTTTCAAAATACCTGCGCTACCGATGATTAAAAGGATCATCGCTATATCTTTTGCTGCATCAACAAAAATCACCATAATGTCAATCAGCTTTTTACCTGACCTAATCCCAAGTGTAAATGTTGCAATACAAATGGTTAATATCATCGCAATAGTTGGATCGCCGATAAATCTGGCAAGATTTACGACTGCAATATTATCACTAAATATCTTGGTTATCAACGTGGTACCTAAAATTATAAGTACAGGCAACAAGGCAGAAATCACACTATTTGTTATCCCTGGCAATTCATTATCAGGCAGTTCATTGGCCTGCAAGGTAACTGTTGGGCCAGATTCCATATTTATTAATACTTTTGCGAAAATAGGGCCTGCAATAATTATAGCAGGTATGGCCACGATTAAACCATAGATAAAGGTCTTAACCAAATCTGCATTAAACTGGGTTACTAAAGCCATGGGCGATGGATGCGGTGGCAAAAAACCATGCATTACGGACAGCGATGCAAGCATAGGCAATCCTACATACACCAGAGGTAACTTATAGTTGTACGCTACCGAAAAGATAATTGGAATCAGCAATACAAACCCAACATTATAAAATAATGGAATGCCCACTATAAATCCTGTTAAAGACATGGCCCAGGTAATGTATTTAGCGCCGAATGTCTTTTTTAATACTGTGGCTATTTTTTGAGCGGCACCACTGGAAGCGACGAGTTTTCCGAGCATGGCGCCCAAAACGATGATAATTGCCAGCGATCCTAATGTATCTCCTAATCCTTTATTAATAGTTTGCGGAATACTAGCGACGGGCATACCTAACAATAAAGCTGCTCCTACAGATACGATTAAAAATGCAAGAAAGGTATTAACCTTCGCCCAGGCAATTAATAATACAAGTATAACTATACAGCCAAAAAGAATCAGTACATCCATGTTCCTACTTTAATGAGAGTCTCTGGTTACTGTAGAACCTGAACCGCCTACTAAAAAATCCAGATCAGCACCTTTATCTGCCTGCTGAACATGGTTGACATATAAGTTTACATAACCACGTGTTGCAGCAGGAATTGACGGTACCCAATTGCTTCGCCTCAGGGCTAACACTTCATCACTCACTTCAAGGTGGATACGTTTATTGGCTACATCCAGCTCAATCATGTCGCCGTTTTCTACCAGCGCTAAATTTCCACCGATAGCAGACTCTGGCGATACGTGCAGTATAACTGTACCATATGCCGTACCACTCATCCTTCCATCGGATATCCTTACCATATCTGTTACGCCCTTGTCAAGTAACTTTTTGGGTAATGTCATGTTACCTACCTCAGGCATACCTGGATAGCCGACCGGACCAACCGTTTTCAAGACCATTACACAAGTTTCATCGATATCCAAATCAGGGTCATCTACTCTCGCATGGTAATCCTCAATGTTTTCGAACACTACTGCCCTACCTCGGTGCTGCATTAAACTGGGCGTAGCTGCAGATGGCTTTATAACCGCTCCGTTAACTGCAAGATTACCTTTTAGTACGGTAATTCCGGCTTCTTTGATGATCGGCTGCTCAAACTCATAAATAACTTCCTTGTTGTAATTTATTCCTTTATCAGCAATGTTCTCGGCATGCGTTTTCCCGCTTACCGTTAGGATATCCATTTTTAAAACAGATTGCATTTGTTTTAAAACAGCAGGTACACCACCGGCATAGTAAAAATCCTCCATCAAAAATTTCCCTGAAGGCATAAGATTTACAAGAAGCGGCATTTTACTACCAATATCATCAAAATCGTCTAAGTTTAGCGCTACACCCATACGCCCTGCAATAGCGGTGAGGTGAATAATAAAGTTTGAAGAACCTCCTACTGCGGCATTTACCTTAATGGCATTTTCAAAGGCATCCCGTGTTAGTATTTTAGAAATTTTCAGGTCTTCTTTAACCATTTCAACTATTCTCCTTCCGGATAGCTGAGCAAGCCTTTTCCGCCGGGAATCGACGGCAGGTATAGCCGCACCACCCGAAAGGCTCATGCCTAAGGCTTCTACCATGCAAGCCATAGTAGAAGCTGTTCCCATTGTCATACAGTGGCCCGGGCTACGGGACATGCAACTTTCTACTTCTGCATATTCATCATAAGTAATTTCGCCTTTCTTTAATTCCTCTGTCAGCTTCCATACACTTGTTCCTGAGCCTATGTCATGTCCGTGATATTTTCCGTTTAACATTGGTCCGCCAGGAACCACAATGGTTGGCAGATCTACACTTGCCGCTCCCATTAGCGTAGAAGGCGTAGTTTTATCGCAGCCCGTAAGGAGTACTACACCATCAATAGGGTTGCCTCTTATTGATTCCTCTGCATCCATACTGGCGAGGTTACGGAACAACATGGCGGTGGGTTTCATGAGCGTTTCGCCCAATGACATGATGGGAAATTCCAGCGGAAAACCGCCAGCTTCCAAAACCCCGCGACGAACACTTTCGGCAATATCACGCAGGTGGGCATTGCAAGGTGTAAGTTCAGACCATGTATTACAAATGCCGATTACCGGTCTGCCGTCAAACATGTCTTCGGGCATGCCCTGGTTTTTCATCCAACTGCGATAGATGAGGCCCATTTTATCTTTTTTCCCAAACCAGGTCGAACTTCTATATGATTTCATATTTAGAATATACTATGTTGCGCTATTTTTTACTTCTTTAATTAGATTTTTCGCTAGTGGACATATCTATTGAAAAATCGTTTCACTTGCTTCGGCAGAGGTTTCGAAATCTATAATTTGTTTGCCAATGTTTATCATGTTACGATATTTATAAGCGAACCAATTTCTGAAATGGTTATTTTTACAATGTCTCCGCTACGTAAAGTGAAATCATCAGTCGGGATTATTCCTGTACCTGTCATTAAATAGGTTCCATGAGGGAAATCCAATTCGCGAAACAAGTAAGCCACTAATTCCGTGTGCTTACGTTTCATTTGGTTAATGGATATTTTCTCCTTAAAAAGGACATCAGAATCTCTGGATATTTCGATGCTGATATTGGTATTCGGATCTATCGGGCCATCTGTTACTAAAAGGCAGGGCCCTAAAGCCGTAGCTCCATTGTATGATTTGGCCTGCGGGAGATAAAGCGGATTTTCGCCCTCAATATCCCTCGAAGATACATCATTACCTATTGTATAACCTTCTATAGTGCCTTCTGAGCAAATAAATAACGTCAATTCCGGTTCAGGTACGTTCCATTTAGAATCTGCCCTGATCCGTATGTTTCCTCCGAAACCCACTGTACGGTAAGATGGTGACTTAAAAAAAAGTTCTGGCCGGTCTGCATCATATACCCTTGCATAAAAATCTCCACCTTTTGCTTCTTTTGATTCCTCTATTCTGGCTTCCCTGCTACGAAAATAAGTTACACCAGATGCCCATACTTCCTGGCTGCCTATAGGCGTTAAAACAGCTGAATGGGTGAGCGCTTGTAAGTCTTCGTTAGGTTGGAGATGTTGCAACTCACTACTCACCACTTTGAAGAGGTTGTTCCTGTTTACGAACCTATCCCAGCTTTTCTCTTCTGTTAAAAAATATTGGTTATTGTGGTGTATAATAATCCCGCTAGAGGTGTTATAAATTCTCATAATTATTTGGTTAAGTTTTTTGGATCGAAAATTAAGTTTGAACTTTATTTAAGTATCCAGGCGGTAAAATCTAAAGCCAAATAAGTCCTTTTAACGCACATTTATAGCATAATGTTAATATAATACAATAAATTGCTTCAATACTAAAATTACGGGTTTGCGTTGCCTAATTTGATTACTTCGTAGCTTTTCGCTTCGCTACAGGTATCAATGACGGACTCCAATAGCGTGGTCGTCTTTCCCGCGCAGGTCTATCGTGTGGACACATCTTTTTGAGTTTAATTTTTTAGGCGTTTTGCTAGCTTCCTCAAATAACACATTGTTTTAACCGAAGAACGCCGTGAATCCCAAGGGCCGGAGAAATCAAAAAAACAGGTGCAGAATAGAACAAATAGCATTGCCAAACCTAAAACGCAGTGGTTTTGTATTCATAAACGCTAATTTAAAGTTTTAAAGAAGTATTGAACACAAACCCCGAAGGGCTCAATCAGCCCATAGAAAACACAACAAAAACTGATTAAACGAAGGGCCACTGTTTTTTTGATGTTCATAGGATTGTGTAAAAGGCCCATTGTTGGATTGACAAAGCGCTTTGGGTAATTGGCGCTCCAAAATGCGCCAGCATTCTTGAGCACAAATAAAAATAACATGATCTGCGAAAAACTACCATGCCACCGCGGCATAGAGCGGAAAAAAAAATAACATTTATCTCCAAACTATAGTTTTTAAGATCAAAGTTTGTTATTTGCAGGAAAGATGCTGATCCCGCCTGCTCGCATTAGCGTCAAGTTAATGATATTGACAAAGGTTGAAAAGTCTGTGATTATTATTTAAAATGGAAAAAGCAACTTGTAGTTCTAAACACATTTGACAATGTCTACAAGCCGCTTTTTCAACTCTAAAATAAAAAAAAGATTTGATATTTTTTTTAATGGATCAACCATTGATACTATAGCTCGGAGCAGTGGTTTTCTTCAGCGCAGTGCAAAGAAGATTTCTCCGATGGATTTTGTTATGGGCTTTGTGTTAAGCTGTTCTCAAATGCAAAACACATTCAGTCAATGGGCTTTCCAGATTAGCCAGCTTAGCGGAACCCCTGTAAGCAAACAAGCAGTATTTGATCGTTTGGGGCCATCATCTGTAGCTTTTGCCAAAGCACTTCTGGAGCATGTGCTGCTGCAGGGTCTCTGCTACAGATACAGACGTCC
>NZ_SIXF01000043.1 GCF_004310665.1 Pedobacter kyonggii
CCACAGAGAAAAACAGATTTAAGGGAGTAGAAAACATCCTTCCAGGAATACTTGCTTTGGGCAGCAACGCAGGGCAGATGTGCATGGCAAAGTTTATCGATTTCTAATTTGTTTAAGTAGTCAAAAACAAAATTTATGCCTCCGAAAGAGGATATTGGATTTGAATTTATTATTTTCACAGCAGTAATATTGGTCAACACTAATTTAAGTGAATATTACCTTGCTGCAAAACATTATTTATCAAGGTTTTGCAGCATTTTTTTTTTATAACATGCGGACATTAGGAGCTATCGGATGACACTCTCTAGCTTCAAAAGCCTATTATCTCCCTATAATTGACTAAATTCAATGCTTTTACTTAATTTCAACACATTTCTTTGTTGATTTTAGAAGAAAGTAACGTAAAACGTTTTACTTTTAGGCTTTAAATTCTAATGTAAGAAATTATAAGCACACATGCAGTTCAAGAAAACCTCGTCTATTCTATTTCTAACGGCCTCTCTATTCTCCCTTAATGCAGCTGCGCAGCAGAACACCAAACTTACCCAGTATATAGATCCATTAATCGGATCAGCAAAACACGGTCATGTTTTTGTAGGTGCAAATGTTCCTTTTGGTGCAGTTCAGCTCGGACCGAATAACATTTTTGAAGGCTGGGACTGGTGCAGTGGGTATAATTATGTTAGTAATACCATTACAGGTTTTGCACATACGCATTTAAGTGGTACCGGAATCGGCGATTTGGGCGATATTTCGATCATGCCTGCAACGGGTAAATTACTGCTCGAGAAAGGTAAAACAGCCGAAGATCAGAACGGCTACCTGTCTAAATTCTCGCATCAAAATGAAATAGCCAAAGCTGGTTATTACAGTGTATTACTTGATAGGTACCAGATTAAAGCCGAACTAACAGCAACCGAAAGGGTAGGTTTTCACCAATATACTTTTAAAAAAGGTGCTGAAAACCCACATATCATTATCGATTTGATAGAAGGCATAGGCTGGGATGCACCTGTATCGGCATCATTTAAGCAGCTCGATGCTACCACTATTGTTGGGTATCGTAATTCGAAAGGTTGGGCCAACGATCAGCGTTTGTATTTTGTAATTAAACTTTCACAACCGATTAAAAGTATTGCCTTATATGATAGCACAGTGGTTAAAAGTGGTGTAGCATTATCAGGCAAAAAACTAAAAGCTGCGGTAAACTTTAATGCCATAAATCAAGACAAACTACAGATTAAAGTTGCTTTATCTCCGGTAAGCATTGAAAATGCCATTTTAAATCTAAAAACAGAGTTGCCAGACTGGGATTTTACCACCACAGTTAAAAACAGTGATGCGAAATGGGAGAAAGAACTGGCCAAGGTGAAAATTGAGGCTTCAAACACGACCAAAAAGATATTTTATACCGCTTTGTATCATACTATGGTTGCCCCATCACTTTTTAACGATGTAAACAAAGATTACCTCGGTACAGATAAAAAGGTATACAAAAAGGCCAGTTTTAATAATTTAACTACCTTTTCACTTTGGGATACGTACCGTGCAGCAAACCCGCTTTTCACTATCCTGCACCAGGATAAGGTAAACGATGTGGTAAATACCATGTTGGCTATCTATAAACAACAGGGTAAACTACCCGTTTGGCATTTAATGGGCAGTGAAACCAATACCATGGTGGGCTACCATGCCGTTCCGGTTATTGTTGATGCTTACTTAAAGGGGTACCGTGGCTTTGATGTAAATCTGGCATACGAAGCAATAAAACAATCGGCCATGCAAAAAACAGATGGAATCGAATACATTCAGGAGCTTAAATACATTCCTGCTGATAAAATAAACGAATCAGTAGGTAAGGCTTTGGAGTATGCTATTGACGATTATTGCATTGCACAAATGGCTAAGGCACTGAATAAAACAGCAGATTACACTTACTTTAGTAAAAGATCGAAACTGTATAGTTTATATTTCGATCCGAGTGTTCAGTTTATGCGGGGTAAACTTGCCAACGGAAACTGGAGAAGCCCATTCGATCCATTTTCATCCAAACACCGTGAAGATGACTATGTAGAAGGGAATGCCTGGCAATATACCTGGCTGGTGCCGCAAGATGTAGAAGGGTTGATTAATCTTTTTGGAGGGGATAGAGCTTTTATCAATAAACTCGACTCGCTATTTACCTTACCCTTAGATTTGGGAACCAACGGTTCGCCGGATATTAGTGGATTGATCGGTAATTATGCCCAAGGAAATGAACCCAACCACCACATTCCTTATTTATATACTTACGCAGGCCAGCCATGGAAAACTGCCGACCTGATCCGTAAAATCGACAAAGATTTTTATTCTTCAAAACCGGATGGTTTGTGTGGTAACGAAGATGTAGGCCAAATGAGCGCCTGGTATATTTTTTCGGCAATGGGTTTCTATCCTGTAAATCCGGCCAACGGGGCTTACGTTTTCGGAACGCCATTAGTTAATGGTGCGATCATTTCGCTACCTGGGAATAAGAAATTCAATATAAAGGTTGTGGGTAATAATGCGGAGAATAAGTACATTCAGAAAATTGTACTGAATGGCAAAGCTTATACTAAATCATATATCCTGCATAAAACCATAACAGCTGGCGGAAATATGCAAATTTATATGGACAATAAACCATCAGCAACCTGGGGAGTAAAACAAGAGGACAGACCGGTTTCTGGAAAATAAATGCTAAACAAAAATGTAAAAGTCGGGGCAAGTTTTCCCGACTTTTGCATTAAAAATTAACTAAAAGAATAATATCAATTATAAGATCCCAAATAAATGAGGAAACTATTTCTACTTCTCTTACTCTGTTCGGCTTTGACCGTAAATGCACAACAGCGCTATGAACTAAATTCGGGTTGGGTTTGTACCAATATCAAAGATGCTCAATCTACTGGTTCAGAAATTTCGAAAACAGGTTTTTCGCTTAACAGTTGGATACCTGCAACTGTACCAGGAACAGTATTAACCACTTTGTTGAACAACAAAAAAGTACCCGATCCATTTTATGGAATGAACAATGAGAAAATTCCTGATGTATATAAAACAGGAAACGATTATTACACGTATTGGTTTGTAAAGGATTTTGAAGAGCGCGCTGTGGGTAATGAACAGGTTTGGTTGCAGTTTAGGGGAATAAATTACAAAGCCGAAATTTATTTAAACGGAAAAAAAGTTAATCCAAAAACCCAGGTGGGTATGCACCTTAGGGCGCAATACAACATCACTAAACTTTTATCTCCGACTGGAAAAAACAGACTCGCTGTAATTGTTTATCCTCCGGATTTTCCAGGTAACCCGAACGGTGGCCAGGGTGGTGATGGCACTATTGCCAAAGGTTTAACCACACAATATACAGCCGGTTGGGATTGGATTCAACCTACGCGTGATCGTAACACAGGTATTTGGGATAAGGTGACCATCGAGAAAACAAAAAGCATCAATATCCTGAACCCACAGGTAATTACCTTGGTTCCAGGCAAGCGCTTACCAGAAGGGAAACAAAATCCTGCTACCGTTAAAGTTTCGGTTGAAGTTGAAAATCCAACAGGTCAGGCGGTTTCGGGTACTTTACAATATCAAATTGCCGGAAAATTGGTTAAACAGCCAACAACTGTCGCGGCGAATAAAACAACTTTAGTCAAACTTGCTGATTTACAGCTCGCAAATCCTAAATTATGGTGGCCAAGCGGATATGGACCGCAGAACCTCTATGATGTGAAGATCGAATTTATAGCGGCCAATCAGGTTTTGGATCAGGAACAGCTTAAAGTGGGTGTTCGCCAGATAGATAATATCTGGAACGAGCACACCAGAAGCATGGGCGCTTTTGTAAACGGGCAAAAGATTTTTATTAAAGGTGGTAACTGGATTATTTCTGATGCGATGCTCCGTTTTAGCGATGCCCGTTACGATGCTGAAGTGCGTTATCATAAAGATATGAACCTCAACCTGATCAGGATTTGGGGAGGAGCAATTTTAGAAAGACCTGAGTTTTACAACGCTTGTGATAAATATGGTTTGCTGGTTTTTCAGGATTTCTGGTTTAGTGGCGATTGCAATGGCCGTTGGGTAGATCCAATGAAAAAAGAAGATCAATGGACACGCAGAAATTATCCTGATGATCATCATTTAACCTTAACAGCCATTGAAGATCAGATCAAGATGATCAGAAACCATGCTTCACTTGCTTTTTGGTGCGGAGGGAATGAGATTACACCACCAGAAGATATTTTGGAACCTTTAAAGAACGATATTCTGCCGCGCTTAGATGGAACGAGAAAACTTTTTGATTTCTCCAATAGCGACGAAATGTCTTTCAATTCCATTGGAGGGAACGGTGATGGCCCATATGGCATACAGGATATTAAAACTTTTTGGGGTACCAGAACATTTCCCTACAACTCGGAAGTAGGATCGGTAGGGGTGGGCGACTACGTTTCCTTGCTCCGTTTTATTCCAAAAGAAAACCTGGTTGCGCCACAATACAAAGCTAAGGCCGATTCGGTGTGGGATTACCATAAGTATATCTCTTACGAGCAATACCTTAATCCTTATGGTAAGCCAAAAAGTGCAGAAGATTTTGCGATGAAGGCTCAATTAGCCAATTACGATCAATACAGGGCATTAATGGAGGGTTTCTCGAACAAAATGTGGGACTGGTATACTGGTTCTATCATCTGGAAAACCCAAAACCCCTGGACAGCCATGCGTGGCCAGATGTACGATTATTACCTTGATCCTAATGCCTGTTTATATGGCTTAAGGAAAGGAAGTGAGCCTTTGCATGTGATGATGAATCCTTTGGATAGTATGGTTACCATCGTGAACAATGGGTTTAGCACGAAAAACAACCTGATGATACAGGCGAAAGCTTATGATATGGATGGAAAGGATTATTTCTACTCTCAGGCCTTCAATTCGGTTGGTCCATCTTCGGTGAGAAGACTTTTTCCTATGAACGAGTTCTTAGCCAAACTGGATAAAAAAGAAGGTGTATTTGTTTCCTTAAGGATTTTAGACCAGAAGCAAAATATACTGAGCGAGAATATTTATTGGCTTCCAGGTAAAGATGGCGAATATTCAGGTTTAAAAAGCATGAAACAAGGGCCGTTAAAAGTTGCAGCAGTTGATCAGAAAAACGGCAAGGTAGCAGTTACTTTAAGCAATGCAAATGGCAATCCAGTAGCATTTTTTAACCGAGTTGCTTTAATAAATGGCAATACAGGTGAACGCGTGCTTCCTGCTTTTTATGATGATAACTACGTAAGTATTTTGCCTGGCGAAAGTAAAACGGTAACTGTAGAATATACAGGGAAACAAAGTAATCTGGCTGTAGAAGTGTACGGTTGGAATGTTGAAAAGCAGAAGGTTAATATTCAATAGTAGCAAAGAATCGTCATTGCGAGGTACGAAGCAATCTTAAAAAGCTGATTAAAAACTAGTTAAATTGTTTTTTTTGGAAATGTTGGGTTCTGTTGTCGTGGAGGATCGTAGCCCTGCTATCTCTGCAAGTCCTCGCTGCGCTCCGGGCTTTTCGCTTTATCAGGTTTAACAGAGGTGAATGCTTCAAAATAGCGATAGATCCGCGTTAGGGATTGTAAGGGTTCAGTACCGATTTTTCATCGGTACCGGAGCGAAGCGCAGCCCTGCAAAGCCCGACCCAATCCCGTATTTCACGGGATTGGGTAACGCCCATATCAATTGTAATATTATATTAACAACTTACAGTTCTCAATCAGAGGCTATATAAAGCAAAAAAGGCGATACTTTACATATCGCCTTTTCCATTTTATCTATTTTACAGCATTAGCTTACGCCGTGTAATTTTACTTTTAATCCGTCCATGTTATTGTTTAACTGCAGTTGGCAGGCTAAACGCGAATTTGGTAACAGATCAGGCAAAGTATCCAACATGGCATACTCATCGTCTGTCATTTCGTTCAGTTTTTCTTCGCCTTCTAACACATCAACACAGCAGGTAGCACATAAGGCCATTCCGCCACAAGTAGCTAGAATATCGTACTCTGATGCTTTTAAAAACTCCATCAGGCTTAAACCCATGTCGGTTGGTGCAACGTGTTCAGTAACCGAGCCATCCGGCTCTTGCATGTATATATTAATATTGTTTTCCATTTTTTAGCTTACTTATATTGATTCACAAATATAATAGAAAGCTTAAAATTCTGAAACTCCGTTTACAGTTGTATATTTCATGGTATATTTAACTCCTGGGTTCATGTAAGAATAAGCACTATGGCTCATTAATGCAGCCTCGTGGAAACCACAAAGAATCAGTTTTAGTTTATTGGTGTAAGTGTTGATATCGCCAATAGCATAAATTCCAGGGATGTTTGTCGAATAATCATCAACATTAACCTCTATTGCACTTTTGTTGATATTTAAGTTCCAGTCTTCGATCGGGCCTAATTTAGGGCTTAAACCAAACAAAGGAATTAAGTGATCGGCCTCTACCACAGTTTTTTCCATGGTACGGTTCTGCACAATTTCAACTTGTTCTAGTTTGTCGGTTCCCTGTACTGCCTGAAGATTGCTGTTTAAAATCAAATTGATTTTACCGCTTTCTGCCAATGCCATTACTTTAGCAACCGAATCTGGAGCACCACGGAAACTCTCGCTTCTGTGCACCAAAGTTAATTCAGAACAAACTTCTGCTAAGTAAATGGTCCAGTCTAAGGCAGAGTCACCACCACCGGCAATCACCATTTTCTGATCGCGGTACTTCTCCGGGTCAAGGATCATATAGTTTACACCTTTACCATTCTCAAAGTTCTCTAAATTTTCTACAGCAGGTTTACGTGGCTCAAAGCAACCCAAACCACCTGCAATTACCACAACTTTGGCTTCGATAACAGTACCCATATTGGTCGTTAAAACGAAATCTGCTTCGCCACGCTTTTCTAAACCTTCAATACGCTCGCCTAAAGTAAACGTTGGATGGAAAGGTTTTGCCTGCTCCATCAAGTTATCGATAAGTTCCTGGGCCAACACAGAAGGATAACCAGGGATATCGTATATCGGTTTTTTAGGGTAAATTTCAGACAGCTGACCGCCAACCTGAGGCAGGTAGTCAATTAAATGGCAACGCATTTTTAATAAACCGGCTTCAAAAATGGCGAATAAGCCAACCGGACCAGCGCCTATTACGGCTATATCAGTAGTGATCATTAAAAAAAATTTGACGCAAAGTTACAAAATAAAGTCTTATCAATCCTGCTATTTAGAAATATTCTAGATAATTTTGTAATCCTGTTGTATTCAATATTTTATATGCTTTGCATTGGTGTAAAACAAAAGTTAAGGGTTTTTAGCAGTTTAAAGCAAATTATAATTGGTCTATGGATTTAGTGGAGTATGGTTTTTTGTATTATAATTTGAATGATCGTCATATACAATGAAGTTATGAATGACGATCATTCTTTTCCAATCAGTCATCCTGAGGAACGAAGGATCTTTAAGCGATGAAACCGTTCTCCATAGATAAAGATTTGCTTCGCAGAGCCTCCGGGTTCTTCACTGCGTTCAGAATGACAAAAAATGCGCTACCAATTCATCCCTAAATTCTGAAACACAAAGCTCCATACATCAGCTGCTTCTTCAATCACTTTTGTGGTTGGTTTACCTGCTCCATGGCCTGCTTTGGTTTCAATCCTAATTAATACAGGGTTTTCACCCTTATATTTTTCCTGTAGGGTTGCTGCAAATTTGAAAGAATGAGCAGGTACCACACGGTCGTCATGATCGGCAGTAGTAATCAAAGTCGCAGGATAATTAACACCGTTTTTTAGGTTATGCAGAGGCGAATATTTAATCAGGTAATCGAAATCTTCTTTTTTGTCGCTACTTCCGTACTCAACTGCCCAGCCCCAGCCCACAGTAAATTTATGGTAGCGCAGCATGTCTAAAACACCAACAGCTGGTAAAGCCACTTTAAACAGATCGGGTCTTTGGGTCATACAGGCCCCTACCAACAGGCCACCGTTTGAGCCACCAGATATGGCAATTTTAGATGGATTGGTATACTTCTCTTTAACCAGGTATTCGGCTGTGGCAATAAAATCGTCGAAAACATTCTGTTTTTTTGCTAACATACCGGCTTTGTGCCAGGCTTCGCCATACTCGCTTCCACCACGTAAGCTCGGCTGAACGTAAATGCCACCACGCTCTAAAAACAACAAACGCGAAAGACTGAACCCGGGTGTTAAACTAACCTGAAAACCACCGTAGGCATAAAGATAAACAGGGTTGTTGCCATCAAGCTTGATCTCTTTTTTATGTACAATAAACATAGGTACTTTTGTGCCATCTTTTGATGGGTAAAACACCTGTTTGGTTTCGTAGTTATCGGTATTAAATTTTAAACCCGATTTTTTGTACAATACAGACTCTGCCTTGTCTACGTCGTAGCGATAAATGGTACCTGGAGTAGTAAAATTAGAAAAAGTGTAAAAGAATTCTTTATCTTCTTTATATCCGCCAAAGCTATCAACAGTGCCAATTGCGGGTAATTTTACTTCCCCGATTTTCTTCCCTGTCAAATCAAACTGAATAATATTGGTGCTTGCATCTTTTAGATACGATGCCCATAAAAACCCTCCTCCAGTTCCGATACCCTCTAGCGCCAGTTTCGATTCAGGGATAACTTTCTGCCAATTTTTAGGATCTGCATTTTTTGGATCAACCAAAAGGACCTGTTTGTTTTCTGCTCCTAAATCGGTGTTTACTAATAATTTGCCGCCTACATTATCAATAACGCTATGGTTATTTTCATAACCCTTAATCAAAGGTTCGATTTTGCTTCCCTGTTCTTTTAAATCTTGATAGAATAATGCATTGCCTGAGGTACCGGCGCTGGCATAAACCACCAGAAAACGCTCATCCTCGGTAATACTGGCGCCAAAATATAGGTTCGGATTGGTTTTATCTTCAAAAATTAATTGATCTTTTTGCTGTTCCTCCCCCAATTTGTGGAAATATACTTTTTGGTACTTATTGGCTGCAGAAAGATCAGTTCCTTTTATAGGTTCATCAAATTTACTGTAGTAAAAACCATCGCCTTTCCAGGCTGCGCCAGAGAATTTGGTCCATTTCAGCTCATCAGCTAATTTGGTTTTGCTGGCTATTTCTATTACATAAATATTACTCCAGTCTGACCCTGCTTGCGCAACCGAATAGGCCAGGTATTTTTTGTCGTGAGAGAAGCCCAAAAGTGAAACGGCTGCTGTTCCGTCTTTTGTGAGTTTATTTGGATCGAGAAAAACTTCTTCTTTGCCATCTAATCCTTTTTTAATAAACCAGATACTTTGGTTTTGAAGGCCATCATTTTTAGTGAAGAAATAATATTCGCCAACTTTAAATGGTGCGCTTTCTTTAGGGTAATTCCATAATTCTGTTAAGCGCTTTTTAATATCAGAGCGGTAGGGAATCTGCTCCAGATAGTTTTGGGTAACTTTATTTTCTGCTACAACCCAGGCTTTTGTTTCTGCCGAGGTATCATTTTCCAGCCATCTGTAAGGATCTGCAATGGTGGTTCCGAAATAATTATCTTTTGTGCTGTCTTTTTTCGTTTCAGGGTATTTCATCAATGTTATTTTTTCTGCAGGTTTTTTGCCCTGGTTACAGGCGAAAAGGCTTAGTGCAAATAAGCTTAATAGAATTTGCTTTTTCATCTTTAATAAGATTTGTTTACTAATATATGTTTTTTTTTCCTTTGGGTTGATTACACAGATTTAGAGATTTTACAGATTTTTCCTTTCGGTGTGATTGCACAGATTTTAGGATTTCACAGAGTAAGGCGTTTTAAGCTTTAGTCTTTAAGCTTTTTTCCTTACGGGATGATTACACAGATTTAGAGATTACACCGATTTGTTAAGGTGATTTTAGTTTTTTTTGCTTTAGCCTTTGGTCTTTCTGCTATAGTCTTTAAGCTTTTTGAGTTACCTTTGAAAATCCATGGCAAAAAATATTTACTTCGCTTCCGATTTTCATTTAGGCACGCCAAATTATGCCGAAAGCCGTGCCCGTGAAGCACGTATTGTAAGTTGGTTAAATTTTATAGAACCAAATTGTGGCGAACTGTTTTTAATGGGCGATATTTTCGATTTCTGGTTCGAGTATGCTAAGGTGATTCCGAAGGGATTTATCCGTTTACAGGGTAAATTGGCAGCCATGGCCGATGCCGGGATAAAAATCTATTTTTTTAAAGGTAACCATGATATGTGGGTACGCGATTATTTCACTCAGGAAATTGGCATGGAAATCATCAGCGATGAACTGATTATTGAAAGGGCTGGCAAGAAATTTTATCTGCACCACGGCGACGGTTTAGGGCCTGGTGATAGAAAATATAAATTCTTAAGGAAAATTTTCAGGAGTAAACTTTGTCAATGGTTATTTGCCCGTTTGCATCCGAATCTAGGTGTCGGTATTGCCAACGCATGGAGCCAGGGTAGTAGGGCAGCACAAACCGAGAAAGAAGTTTTTTTAGGAGAGGATAAAGAGTGGTTAGCCATTTATGCCAAAGAGCAGTTGCAGAAGGCACATTTCGATTATTTTATTTTCGGACATAGGCACCTGCCGCTGGATATTGCATTAGAGAATGGAAGTAGGTATGTTAATATTGGTGAATGGCTCAACTATAATTCTTATGGGGTTTTTGATGGAGTGGATTTGAAGCTGGAATACTATAATCCAAAGCTGTAATATTTTTGTTTTTGGAAAGCAAACCTGTAGTCGGTTTAGTGTTCATCGGGCTTTTCATTATAGTCCCGATTTTTTGTGAAACCGGGGGCTGTCATTTCAATCCCAGTTAGGTACGCAGGTTTCTGCTGCTATTTGGGTTTGCATGGTGCCTAGGTGCACCGCCCTCAGTTTATAAACCTGATAGACGAAAAGCCCGGAGCGAGGAACGAGTGAGGACTTGAAGTGATAGCGGGGCTACTGGCGTGCCATTGACACTGAACTGCTCATTTCCAAAAACCTTTTGATGATGCCGTAAATTCCTTTTCATACTTGCATAGTAGATGAAGAACTTTCATGTTTGGAAAGCAATGCTTGCAGCCAGGTGTAATTTTTTAAACTACAGCGATTTCAATTTATAGCCAAATGCTTAACCAATTAACCGCTAATCCTAAACAAACTAATTCAGCTTTTTTCCTTATTTTTGCATTTCCTGAATTTTGGGCATATCCCAACCGTCAGGAAATTTCAACAAGAATAAATATGTTAGATAAATTAGAAGCTATAAAGCTGCGTTGGGAAGATGTGGAAGAATCGTTGAGCAATCCGGATGTAATTCAGGATATGAAACGTTTTGCGGCTTTAAACAAAGAATATAAAGACTTAGGCAAAATTGTGGATGAATATAAAATCTACAAAAATGTAATGAGTAATATTGATGCCAACAAAGAAATTTTAGCAACAGAGAAAGATGCTGAAATGCGTGAGATGGCAAAAGAAGAACTGGATATGCTTTTAAAGCAACAGGAAGAAATGGAAAGCAATATCCGTTTGATGTTGATTCCTAAAGATCCTGAAGATGCTAAGAACGCGGTATTCGAGATCCGTGGTGGTACTGGTGGTGATGAAGCTGCTTTATTTGCCGGCGATTTGTACCGCATGTATACCCGTTACTTCGAAACCAAAGGCTGGAAAGTAGAAACCGTTGATGTAACAGAAGGTACAGCCGGTGGTTATAAAGAGGTGATCTTAAAAGTGAGTGGCGATGATGTTTATGGTCAGTTAAAATACGAAAGTGGCGTACACCGCGTTCAACGTGTACCAGATACCGAAACACAGGGCCGCGTGCATACTTCAGCTGCATCTGTAGCGGTTTTGCCAGAAGCTGAAGAAATTGATTTGTACATTAATCCTGCCGATATTGAGCTGCAAACCTCGCGCTCAGGTGGTGCTGGCGGACAGAATGTAAATAAAGTAGAAACTAAAGTGCAATTAACGCACAAACCATCGGGTATTGTGGTGGTTTGTCAGCAAGAACGTTCGCAATTGGGTAACCGTGTTATTGCTATGGAGATGTTACGTAGTAAACTTTACGATATCGAATTGCAGAAAAAGAATGGTGATATTGCCGCTAAACGTAAAACAATGGTGTCTACCGGCGATCGTTCGGCTAAGATCAGAACCTACAATTATCCTCAAGGCCGCGTTACCGAACACCGTATTGGATTAACGATGTATAACCTGCCAAGCATCATGGATGGCGATATTCAGGAGATTATTGATGCACTTCAGTTTGCTGAAAATGCAGAAAAGATGCAGGAAGGTGCTGTAGGATAAGGAGTTGTATGTTTTTTGAAAAAAAAGTTTGCGAATTAAGATATAGTCTCTATATTTGCAACCTCGAAAGAGAGAAGAGGTTCGAACTTTAAAGAAGAACAAAAGGAGTGGTAGTTCAGCTGGTTAGAATGCCTGCCTGTCACGCAGGAGGTCGCGGGTTCGAGTCCCGTCCATTCCGCAACAAAAGCCTTAACTTGCAAAAGTTGAGGCTTTTCTGTTTGATAATCGTTTTGGTTAAAATATTTAGAATGAGGTTCAGTGTGTTACGTAATTATTGATTAAAAAGTCGATTACTATAGTGATAAACTGAATATAGTGTCTATATTTGCATTCCCGAAAGGGAAAGAGGTTCGAACTTTAAAGGAGAGCAAAAGGAGTGGTAGTTCAGCTGGTTAGAATGCCTGCCTGTCACGCAGGAGGTCGCGGGTTCGAGTCCCGTCCATTCCGCGAAAATAGTTTTAAATTTAACTAAAAGCCTGTAAATATTTAATTTACAGGCTTTTTCGTTTTCTGGAAATACTAGAATATTCATTTTCGGATCAAGCAAAATATTAACGTGTGAATGCTCACCGATTATAGTCTAAGTAGTTGTTTAAATCATCTTTTACCTATTTGCTGATTTTTTTTTTCAACAGTTCTTCGTATGCAGGTCCCTCACGTTTTTCCATACCGTCAGAAATCTTTATCCCGGCTTTCTCAAACTCGCTGATTAATCTTTTATCGAAATCAGCGATGTATGATGCAAATGATACAGAATCTTTTTGTTCAGGAATTGCCGCAAAAGGAACATGTGGTTCTTTAAACCTGTGCAACACGGCTTGAGTACTATCGTTGCCTTCCAAAAGAAGTGAGTCTCCGTAGTCTGTAATCTTAGCTACATAATCTTTGGTAAGGTATTTTAAAGAATCATTTTCTATTTTATACGGAAGCTTAAACCGGCCAACTTTCTGATTATAGAAAACTACATATTGCGAATCAATATCAAATTCGCTATATCCATTCGCTCTGGAAAACCGGTGCCATTTTCCGATCAGTGATTTTTTATTTCCATCTGTATTTTTAGGATTTGGCGAATGGCAGGCGGGAAGGATAAAAATGAAAAATGCAAGGAAATAAAGTATGGATCTCATGATAACTAATTATTAAATAATATTAAAAGCATTTTTAATCCAGGTATTGATCAGAAAGTACCTGCAGTACATACTGCCCGGCTTATTGCCAGGCAGTAATGTGGGTGTGATTGGTTTAAGCAACTGTTTACTGTGCCCAAATGGTACAGTTAATATTGCCATTCGTATTAGAACCCCATGTTTCCGCAACCATAATTGCAGGAATATTTAACTGACCGAGCGTATATCCGAAACTTTGCCATTTGTTATAGTGGTTGGCAAAAGTAATGACGCGATTTTGTCCGGTAGAAACCTTTGTAACCCTGGAGCTATAAATTTGCCTGAAACCGTCGCCACCGTCGATATTTTTACCTGTCATCCATCGGGTCCATACATTATAACCTGCACCATCGGTTTCAAATGTTCCCAGGTAGGTGCCGCTATGAGGTGAAACCGCTCCCCAGGTTTCATTGACATAATACTCATAATAAGGGCTTCTACTCCATCCGTACCAGCCAAAAGTACCACCCCCGGAGTTTGAATAACTGCCCAGATTATAGCCTATTTTATAGTTTGCTGACCCTACTGAATACCCTTTACCGCAAGTAAAATTACCGTTAAACCCGTTCCAGTTAACGCTGTAATTCCCCCCGGTACCATTGGCGTAATTGACTGTACCAGTTGCGCCGTCACTCTTCCAAAGCGACCAAAAAAAGCCGTTATGTATACCCGATTGGTAGGATTCTACCGTGGCGCCAGCTTTGGTAGGAGGGGGCGGAGCAGTAACTTCCCCGGGCGCCATCTTTTCGTCTTTTTTACAGCCTGTTAAACATGTAGTGCTTGCAAACACTAAGGTTGCAGCTACAACAAGAGTAACCTTCCTGGTTACACCTGTCAGTGAATTTTGTTTTTTCATATAGGATATATATATTGGTTAGGGAAGCAAAATAACCGTATTCAGATCAGGGATATGGCTAATAATCAGCAAATTTGTTATACAAATGTTCACACGGCCTGGAATTGGAACACTCTACTGGCGTTTTTTTCTGTCGAATTACAGAGCCGCATTACTTTAAGTAAGCTTCGAACATTTTAAAAATAAAAGTCCCGATCTCAAGATCGTTCTGAAGAACGGGATGCAGGCCGACGCTGAAATTATTACCGGGGAGAGTTCTCTGCTCCAGCAGTTTTTCAGGAATATAAGCGGCAGTCTCTGAGAATAGATCTTCCACGCTTATTATTTATGGAAGCCGTTAAGCTGGAGGGTAGATGACATTGTTTTTTGTTTTTGGATCGCGGTGATTGTCATTTTCATCTCACAAAGAGCAAAATATACTAAAAAGTATTTTTAATTAAACTTTTTAGTATATTTTTGTGGTGTAAAATCTATTAATATGCTTACTAAAGCCGAAAGAACCAAGCAATTCATCCTGGAAACAGCAGCCCCCATCTTTAATCAGAAAGGAATATCAGGTGCTAATATAGACGATGTGCTTGCTGCTACAAAATTGACTAAAGGATGCCTTTATGGACATTTTGAAGGTAAGGAAGACCTTGCCTTACAGGTTGTTGATTTTATGCTGAAAACCAACGGTGAAAAAATGTTATCAACTATCGGTAAGGGTAAAACAGCTAAGGCTAAAGTGTTTGCCTTTCTCGATTTTTACAAGGACCCTTTGAATACCTACTTAAAAGGCGGATGCCCAATATTTAATGTTGCGGTTGAATCTGATGACCATTTTCCGGCAATTAAAGAGAAAATAGCCGATGTAATAAGGCGCGGGCAGGAAATATTTATTGGTGTTTTAAAACAGGGCATTAAGGACAGAGAGTTTTCTAACGAACTTGACCCTGCTGTATATGCATTTAAAGCCGTAGCTGCTGTTGAAGGTGCGGTGATTATGTGCAGGTCTATGAACACGGCAAAACCGATGGCGGGTTTGCTCAAAAACCTGAAAGCAGAATTAGAAAGTTACGCAATCTAATTTTTTTTCATTAAGAATATACTAAAAAGTCTCTTTTTATTTTTAACTATTAAAAAAACATAATATCATTTCGCATTTAAATTAAAATGCAGAGCTGCGCATAAAAATATACTAAAAAGTCTATAATAAGAAAATATGGAATCAAAACAAAAAACGGTTTTAGTCACAGGTGCCTCATCAGGCATTGGGCTGCTTGTTGCCAGCAGGCTCCACCAAAATGGCTACCAGGTTATCGGAACTAGCCGCAACCCCGAAAAATACCAGGCAAAATTACCATATAAGTTACTGCCATTAGATCTGAATGATGATCGCTCTATAACATCCTTTGGTCAGTTGCTCTTCGGCCAGATCCAAACTTTGGATGTGTTGGTTAACAATGCTGGTTACCTTGTAAATGGACTTGCGGAGGAAACTCCCATCGAATTAGGCAGGCAGCAGTTTGAAACCAATTTTTGGGGAACGATCAAATTAACCAACGGGTTGCTACCCTACTTAAGAAAGCAAAACCATGGAAAAATAATCACCCTCGGTTCTTTGCTGGGGCTAGTTGGTCTTCCAAATGTGTCATATTATACGGCTTCCAAACATGCACTCGAAGGTTATTTTAAATCATTGCGTTTTGAATTGAACCAGTTTAACATTAAGGTAGCAATGGTTGAGCCGATGAGTTTTAAAACCAATATCGGTGAAAGTGGAACTGTTGCTACAGGAACGATCCCAGCGTATGATACCTTCAGGCAAAAGGTAACCGCCTATACTAAAAATACATTTGATAATGCACCCGATCCTGCACCGGTTATCGCTACTTTATTGCAAACAATAAAGGAAAAGAATCCAAAATTTAGTTACCCTGTCGGAAAAGGATCATCAATCGTTCTGCTGCTTCAGCATTTCGTTTATAAGGTTTTCGAAAAATCCATTCTGAAATCTGTAAATGCTTCAAAATAAAATCATCATTAGAAATTATAACCATGCAAATAAAAGGAAAAACGGTACTGATAACCGGTGGGGCATCAGGTATCGGGCTGGAAGCAGCAAAACAATTTTTGGCTAATGGCGCCAACGTAATCATTACTGGTAGAAACCAAGGGAAATTAGATGATGCCAAGAAACTATATCCGGCAATCATAGCCATTGAAAGTGATGTCTCAGAAGCCGATGATGCACAAAAGCTTTTTAACCAGGTGCAGCAATTGGGCGGTATTGATATATTATACAATAATGCAGGTGTTTTAACTGATCCAATCAATCTTGGTATATCAAATGGGCAGCATTTTGAGGATGCGGAATATGAAATGAACGTCAATTACCTGGGGGTGATCCGGCTTAATAACCTTTTCATGGATATGCTAAAATCAAGGGCGGGAGGCGCTATTATCAACACAACTTCATTACTTAGTTATGTTCCATCATTACTGGAAGCAACTTACTCAGCTTCTAAAGTAGCATTGCGGTTTTATACAGAAACATTGAGAAAGCACCTACAAATTTTAAACAGTAACCTGAAGGTATTTGAGCTTTTGCCTCCTGTTGTGGCTACAGAAATGACGGCTGATAGGAACGGCAAAAAAATGACTACAGAGGGTCTGGTAAAAGCGCTTATCGCAGGTCTCAAGAAGGATCAGTTTACCATCCGTGTAGGGGATACAAAAGCATTGTATATCGTCAACCGGCTTTTTCCAGGAATTGCTTTTGGTTTGGTTAATCCCAAGAAAAGTTACGGGCCATTACAATCTTAGAAACGATTCTCATCAAACATATAAAATAAAAAAAATGAAAGCGTTCATTGTAGACAAATATAAAAGCAAGGATGGTGGTAAGATTGAAAATGTACCCATTCCTGTACTGAAAGCTGATGAAGTATTGGTAGAAGTATACGCTGCCGGCATAAACCTTCTTGATTCCAAAATACGGAAAGGGGAGTTCAAACTTTTTTTGCCTTATAAAACACCCTTTATTTTAGGCCATGATCTGGCCGGTATAATAACCAAGGTTGGTGCGCAGGTGCAAAAGTTTCAGGTTGGAGACCATGTTTATGCCCGGCCCGCAGATCATCATATTGGAACTTTTGCAGAATTCATTGCCGTTAATGAGGCTGATCTAGCGATAAAGCCTACAGAACTTACCATGGAAGAGGCGGCATCCATTCCACTCGTGGGTCTCACTGCCTGGCAGGCACTCATCGAAAAAGGGAACCTACAAAAAGGAGAACGTGTTTTCATCCAGGCAGGCTCAGGTGGCGTGGGCACATTTGCCATTCAGTTGGCTAAATATCTGGGGGCTACTGTGGCTACCACGACAGGTACCGCCAACATCGAGTTGGTAAAAAGCCTCGGTGCAGATGTTGTTATAGACTATAGAAAGGATGACTTTGAGAAAGTTCTGAATGATTATGATCTGGTTTTAAATAGCCAGGACGGATTGACACTTGAAAAGTCACTACAGGTATTAAAACCAGGTGGAAAGCTCATCTCGATTTCTGGCCCTCCCGATCCGGATTTTGCGAAACAAATCGGCGCCTCCTGGTTCGTGAAACTGATTATGCGCCTGTTGAGCTCGAAGGTAAGGAAGAAAGCAAAAAAGCTAAATGTGGATTTTTCCTTTCTGTTTATGAGGGCTAGCGGATCTCAGTTGAATAAAATTACGACGCTTGTAAATGCCGGGGTTATTAAACCTGTAATAGATAAAATTTTTCCGTTCCAATCGGTCAATGAAGCAATAGCTTATGTAGAAAGTGGTCGTGCCAAAGGAAAAGTGATCATAAAAGTTAAATAATTTAATTGATTGATAAAACATTTAATAATGAAAAAGCTAAGGATAATATTATTGCTGTGCCTTTTCGCGACAACAAAAACTCTCGCACAAACTCCAGAAGCTGATAAAATTTTAGGCGTATGGCTGAGTGAAGATAAAACTGGTAAAATTGATATTTATAAAGCAAAAGGGAAGTATTTCGGCAAGCTGATCTGGGGTAAAACGATGTACGAACCGAATGGAATTACTCCCCGGAAAGACGTAAAAAACAAAGATGAAAAATTAAGGGTACGTAACCTTAAAGATCTGATCATGCTTTACGATTTTACTTATCATGATGGAGTGTGGGATGGTGGCGAGATTTATGACCCTTATAGTGGTAAAACATACAGCTGTACATTGAAACTAAAGGATGGTAAACTGAATATCAGGGGCTATATTGGTGTGTCTTTATTTGGCCGGACAAGTGTTTGGGGAAGGGTGAAGTAATGTTTAGTTAAAATGCGAATTAGTTGGTATATGGGCCTATAATTTCCCTTTTGTAGCGTTTTAATGCGCTTCGTCGTTTTTCATTAAAAACCAAATAGACGATGAAAAAAATAACACTGCTATTATTGATGGGTATTGCCCTGTTTTCGTGCGAAAAAAATAAAACTTCCGATTGTGGAGAGAAAATGTGTACTGAAGAATTTGCCTCGGTAATGTTTAAATTTGTAGACAATAAAGGTGCTGGCGCTGAAGTAAAAGATTTCAATGTAATCAACCAACGAACAGGAGAGCGGATAACGGCTAATTCGAGTATTTATACAAGTACCATAAAAGGCGTATTTATTATCGTTGATGATAATAATAAACTTGATCTGTCAGAACAGGGAGATGATCTGAAAATTACCGGTACCTCTGTAGAAACCGGGCAAACTAAATCTGTTGTAATTAAAGTAAGTGGGGGCAAGTGCGCTTGTCACATCAATAAAATTTCAGGACCAGAGCAGGTTGCTTTCGATTAAAATTTATTCCTAAAGCGGAGGTCGGATTGACCTGTTAATTTTTAACTGACAAGAATAAAAAAAGCTGTACCTGGGTACAGCTTCATTATTAATTTACTCCGAGAAATAATTTTAATCCAGCAATGTCCAGGTTTTTCTGGCCTGTACCTGCTGTACAACCTGCTGTTCGGCAACCACAATATTTTCTTTGTGCTGGCCAATATATTCTAATCCACTCAACTTATTCCAAAGCGCTACCAATACACTCATAAATTCGTTGGCCATTAGCATACTGTTGTTAATTTGTTTATGATCGTAAATCAGTTCTATGGTTTTGGCCAAAAGCTCTTCAAAGTTCCCCGGGGTTACATCTTTCCACTCGTAAAAATACTTTAACAGTTCTTCTCTTTCGCGGGGATCAATCAGTTTAATCGCCGTAAAAAAAATGTGCGCCAAACTGGAGAAATAACCGACTAAAACTGCTGGCGATTCGCGATGTGCAATGTTTCTATATTCGTAAAATAACCCTGCAATGTAATCTACAATTTTCTCTGAGATTAAGCGAATGTTCTTACCTAGCGGCGTAATGTTCTCCCTTCCTCCTGTTTTGTCGATAATTTTAAAAGCCGCCAGCTGTAAATCATTTAGTAAAACACTAAAAGATTCATAATATCTAATCAGGGCTGGATGACTTGTTATGGTTGAGCTGGGCGGTATATAACTGTTGTTGATTGATAACCTGCCATTTTCGTAGTAAACCTGCCCAATGGTTAAGAAATAACTATCTGCTGTTTGTGAACCTACCTCGCTCTCCGGTAAAACCGCAATAGAATAACTTTTGGCAAGTTCAGGGTAACGGATCGGGTTTTCTTCAGGGTTTGGTGTGCCTGTTGGTACACGGTTAAACGGACTCACCACTAATAAAATAACATAGTTACGCGGTTCCGACTGGCCAAAATAGTGGTTGTGTACCAGTGTATCCATATTATCCGATTGTACAATATCAATGTGGCAGCCTTCGGGTGTAATGGCATTACAGTATCTTACCCTTACCTCGATATGGTTGGTTGCTTTTTCAATAATTTCGATATCGTGCGAACTTTTATAACCTGCAAAAGGCGGTAAAAATCCGTAATTACTATTATTTAGATGTAGAGAGGCGGCATCGCGTACAAAGTCCTGCAAATAGAGATCACTTAATATAAAATGATCACTGGAAAGCTTCATGCCATTAATCCAGTTAATGGATTTATATTTTAGCGGCTTTATCATGGTAGATGTTTTTAATTATAGATTAGATAAAGATAGCACTTTCTCCAACTTCATTGGGTTTGTTCACGTTTTCAGATACCCGTTTAGCGTAAATCGTCATTTTTTCAGTAATGCCGTTTTCGATAATATCGAGATCCGGATCGATGAAAATATTGCGTTTAAAAAAAGAAGTTTTGATAAAGAAAATCCATTTATAATTCTCCATATCGTCGCTCCTGAATTCTACAGGGCTTTTGGCAAATTTTAAATTGTAATCATCAATAAACTTGTGGAACCAGATCCCGAAGTTCATATTCTCTACGGCTTTTACCTTTACCTTTAAAGGTTCGGGATCGCTGCTTTTTTTGTAAAGTTCAAGCTCTAGTACCAACAAACGGTTAAAATCTACATGGTCCATGTTGATGTCCAAAGGAGTATCGGGATATTTCCAGATCTTGTAGATTTCTGAAGGGATACCAAGCAGTGAAACATACGCCCACCAAAAAATAAGTGGAACAAAAAAGCAGGTGATACTGCCTGCGCCAAACCACCCAAAATTTACCGAGCTTAACCAGTTAAAGGCGAGCTGAAATAAATAAACAGCTAAAATGGCCGAAATTAAAGTGGCGAAAAAGATAAAAACCTTACGCTCCAGCACATCTTTAGGATAGTATTTGGTTAACAGATAAACGAAAACCGTGCCCATCAAGAGATAAAAAATACAGCAGATAATATAGCCCCAGGGCATAAAATTAAAGTTTAGGAACCCTAAAAATCCCGGAAGGGCTAAAATAATGCCGATGAGCAGAACACTTACGATAAGTCTTTTGTTATTGAGGAACTGGTTCTTTTTGTTGATGATAGAAAGCACCGCTGTTGATACTATGAAGATCAGCGGGAACAAGAGAAAGCGAATAAAAAATGATTGAACGTCCATTAAATTTTTATAGATGTGATGTACTGCAAATATAGTATCTTTAATATTTGATTATAATCGTTATTTTTCAGTAATAAAAATTTAACCTATAACAAAAATGAAGCCTTAAAGTTTAATGAAAAAAGAAACTTTGATTAATAACGAACTATTTACAGATTACAAGGCCGTTGCCCATGCTGCCGATCTGATCGAACGTAAGGTAATTGATGCCGACAGGATTGAAATTATCCCATTGGGGCCTGATAAACGTGCTTTTGCAAAAGATATTGAGGATACCACGGCTTATTATTCTGAAAAAAGAAGGCACGAACGCATCCGAATCAGTACCAACCGCGAAGGATTGTATGATATGTTACCTGAGGGGCTTTTCCACCGTCCGCCAACCGGTAGTGCAGGTATGGACGAGGAATCTATGATTAAAGATATCAGGGATAGGAGAGAGGAAGAAAAGGAAGCCAGGTTATTTTTTACACCCTTTGATGCGGAAATTAATTATGTAAGGATCATGACCGAGCTATATGAAAATATGCTCGATAAAAAAACAACCTATTCCGATTTAAGTCAGATTTTTGAATTTGGGTGGGATGAATTTAATTTGCTCAACAAAGAACAAAGCATCATCTGGATGCACCTGCTGCCCGAAATCCAGCAAAGGAGAAACGATATTGGTTTTGTATCAAAAGTACTTACTGCACTGTTTAACCTGCCACTTACCATTGTGGATGCTACTGCCAATATTGTACCGGTAAAAATTGCCGAAGAAATGCAGATGCAGCTGGGTGGAAGCGCACTGGGCATTGATACCATCATTGGTGATAGCTTTACCCCCGAACACGAAGCTTATAATGTTAATATTGGCCCAACCTCGCCGCAGGAACTGGTTAAGTTTATTCCCGGACAAAAAAACAGGGCCATTTTAGATATGGCCCTCAGCTATTTAATTCCTGTTGATGCAGAGGTTAATGTGGAGCTCCTTACCGCACCCGATTATCAGGAAACGGTATTGAGCGAGGATGGTGAAATTGCTTATTTAGGGTATACGGTATATCTTTAATTAATCCAAGAGATCGTCATTGCGAGAAGGCTTTTTCAGCAGACAAAGCAATCTTACAACGATAGCTAGCTATCCTCGCGATACCATCATTTCGAACGTAGTGCAATGCCGCCGAGAACCACGAAGTGCTCAGCGAAGCTAAATCTATCTAAATAGATCTCTCCATTCCACTGCGTACCAGTCGAGATGATGGTGTTTATTTAAGTCCTATCACAAAACCTTAAACCGCTTTATACAACATCGGCTTTAACAGCATACGATAATGCACATTCATCGTACTTCTTAGGTTTAATTTCGCCAAAGTTAAACTCAACAGTTCTTCCCAATCCTGCAAGCTAAGGTTAAGCTGATCTGCAGGTTCGATCAAAATATCAGTGGTTTTAATAAAGCCTGCATTTGGCTTATTATCCATTATCAAACCTTTGGCCAGGCTAATGCCCTTTAATTTGCTGCCCAGTTCGTAACGGCAAAAATTGATCACATCAGCCTTCGTAATAATCCGGTCAGCCGTGGTTAAACCATATTTATAAGCCTGCACCCGGTTGGTTGCATTCAATCTCGACCGACCACCTTTCGTTTGGCTCAATAAAAAGATACTCTCTGCATTTACCTTATTGTTGTCGTATACCACTAAACGGCTTCCGGCGTTGATGTGGTTGGCCTCTTCTGCTTGTGTAACCCAGATATCGAGGAATAAAATATCAGCATCGTCAATCGGTTTCAATACAATATAGCTGGGCAGTTCTTTGATGTCTTTAAGCGCCGAGCGGCTTTTTTGTTCAATAAGCGCGATATTCTGTTCCAGGTTTTTAAGGATCGTACTTAAAAAATCGGGCCCGTAAGCAGTAAAAGCTGCTTTCTCATCGCGTAACAGTTCAAAAAGGTAGTCTACCAACTCTTTGGCATTTCTCGTATCAAAACGCTCCGTGCCTCCGTACCGGATCGAGAAAGATCCGTCTCCTTTTTCGTTCTCATTGGTGTAGGGAATCTCGTTGTAACTTTTCCCTTTATTATCCTTCAGGTTTTCTACCGCAAGCATCTGATCCAATGATTCCGTTTTAATCGGGATAATATTGTTCATCGTTTTAAGCCGGTGTTTAATCTGGCTTAACCGTTTATTTACCACCGGAAATGCATTGATATAAATATGAAGCTCGTTCAGCATTTCCTGGTTTATAGCTGCCGGAAAAATTACTTTAAGCCATTTTACCGAATTATCGATCTGGTTTAGAACAGCCGGCTGGAATAGGTTGGCAAACTCAGGAGGTAGTTCCCTGCTTTCGTCGATATTAAAATCATTAAGATCGCCCAGGGTAATAAACCTGTTGCTGTAAAACTGTAAAACGTCTGCTTTAATCAGATGAAGCAATTGTTTGTGCTGAAACGGTGCCTGTTCCTTACCCGTTAAAGGCTCATCCATAAAACGTTCTGTATAGGCGGCGAGCTCGTTGTTTTTGTAGAACCATTTCCCCAGCGAGAGCAGATCGTAAGTGTTTTCGGGCACCGAATAATTTTTCCAGTCGAAAAATAAATTCAGTTTATTAAAATCCATCCAGTCTTTAATGCCGTTAAAACCTATGTATATGGTGTTTTTCTCTACAGAAGTGCCCGAAAGGGTATTGTGTATAGGCTGTTTGCCCAATTGTTCTACATTAAAAATGGTATTTCCGGTAACAATGTATTTTATTGATGCATTATTTAATTTTACGGTATGCAGCGGGCTAAAAAAAATATCGGTTTTCTTGGCCTTATCATTTTCCTGCAGGATATTCTTTTTAAATGCAAACTGCGAATAGACCGAAAGGAAGTCCTGTTGTTCAATCGGCCTGGCGTGCATAACGGCATGGGCCGGTAACGATGAAGTTAAATGATCGGGAGCTAAAATACGGCTGATCTTATCAAAAATCCTGTTCTCTAAATTTTTAACATCATTGGATACATTAAAAAGCTCATTGCTTAATGCCTCAATAATCAGTCTAACAAGTGGATCGAAGTCGTTACTGTCTTTAATATTCCAGAAATCTTCGGCATTTTTTAAAATTCTGTTCCGGATCTCATCTTTTGATGAATAAAAAACTGGTTTCATGTGTAGAATATTTGGGGCGTTTTAGATTAAGTTGATAATGGGCTAAGAAATAAAGCGGTGCTGAAAAAATATTTTTCTCCTGTGGTTTTTATTAGTGCTCTGACACTAATATCTACCTTTTTTTTAATCTCGGTTATCTTACGTAGTGGGTATACATTTTCTACCTCAGTAATGCGTACTTCTACCGCGGTATTATATATTCTAAATTCATAGTCGGTGATGGATTTTAGCAACGATTTGCGGAATTTCTCCTCCCAAATGCTCTCGCTCACGATTAACTCAAAGTCGAGATCCCATATTTCACAGCCAAAATCGTTGTGGAACCGATGCTCGCCAAAGCGGGTAAAAATAATCAGTTCTATATGGTTCGAAATCGATTTTCCGAGGTCAGTTGGCTGAAGACCACCGCCTGAGAAAAGCGATCTAAATCTGAAGGGTTTGTTGTAAAAATTTTCAGACATACACGGTTTGGCTTAAAGTTTGTTAAAAGTAAAAGAAATAATATCTTTTTAATAACCAAACAACAAATATTAAAAATTGTTATAGTACAGTGTTAATTTGAAAAAGTTTGAGTGATTTTAGTGTGGTTGATTGTCGGATTAATTATTATACTATTGCTATGTGAAACTATTAATGCTCTATGAAACCCATTAATGCCATCGAAATCAGAACCGCTTACACGAGGTTTATCTTAAACTTTGTATTTCTAACGCTTTTCTCTATTCTCTGTATTTATCTCTTTTTTGCCGCATCCGATTATGAGTATACCCTGCTCGATAAAAAGGTAAAGGAAACCGAAAAACTATCTTATCTAAGAAAAGATATCAATACCAATTTCGACCTTATCCTTGTCCGTTTTAAAGAACTTGCCCAATACCGCGATTACAATGCCAACGAAATGAGCAAACAGAGTATCCTTTTGGGCGATATCCATAGCGCTAACAATAGGATTAAAGACCTTATTTCCAAAAAAACGCAAACCAGTCCGAGTTTTGATCTCTACGCCAAAATAAACAACAATGTGGGTGCAATGGCAGATCTGCAGGATTCGCTTATTAAATCAAGAGGCGATATCCAAAGGTATAAGGAACAGATAAACGATTGCCACCGCGCAAACCAGGCTACGGCAACCAAAATCAGAAACGGACGGTTCGGCCGATAATTAAACGATTATGATAAAATTAAGTATAAAAGAAAGACGCGAACAATTCTTGTTTTTTATAGCGCTGTTTGTTTTTACCGTAGGACTTTTAAGTTTTGGTATTTTTTATAGCGATAAATCGCGCTACGAAATCTCCAAAGAAGAGCTTGAGGTAAAAATCAGCGAGAACGAAACATTCGAAAGCATGGTAAAAGAAACTTCGCCAACTATTGATACCACTTATAAACAGATTACCCGGTACAACCCAAATGTACAGGCTGTTTTCTTGAAAAACGATATACAGAATTCATTAGGCTCTATCAGGGCTGCGTTTGATCGTAAAGCATCAGACCAGCGCTATAAAATATTTGTTCAAACGGCACAGCTGTACGACAGGTTATTTTACGATAGGCAGGAACAGAACAGAAACATTTCAGATATCGAATTGCATAAACGACAATTGGACGATTGTATTCTCAACAGGCGACAATTGCAGCAAACCATATCTGCTAGATAAATATACCAAAAACAACCTATAAAAAACGCTACCTATGTCTGACACAAACACCAAGCAAGTTAATTCAAATTCGCAGGGCTATGTTATTCTCTACATCCTATTAGCTGTATTGCTCTTAACAGGTCTTATTTTCCTATTTAAAAGTTCATTGTTCGAAAAAAGGGCAATTGATGCGCGAATCTTAAAAGATGAAATTTATTTAAACGAAAGTCTGGTTTTTACCGATAATACCCCAAAAGCTACAAAATGGTTATGGGAATTCGGAAACGGCGAAAAAGCCACTACAAAAACCGGTTCTTACCACTACACAAAGCCCGACACTTACATTGTGCGCTTAACCGTTGATGGCGAACTCCGTCAGGAATTTCCGGTTACCGTACGCGATACCGTTCATACACCGGTTGTAGATAGTGTACTAACCATTAGTGGCCCAACCGCAGGTTTGGTTAACGAAGAAATCAGGCTCGAAGGAGACGGCGAAGGAAAAGATTTCGAATGGTCGTTCGGCGAAACCGGACGCGTAGATGTTAAAGGAAAAACCGCTTTATATACCTACCGTGCCCCAGGGAAATATGTGGTACGCCTGCGCTCGGATAAAAGCCGTAAACCTGCTTTCCTAAACATTTTGATCACTGATCCAAATGCCGAAATCGTTGAAGATATTGTTGCCCCAGGTGATGGCGAACGTAAAACCATCGATGATATCAGGGCCCGTTTACAGGCCATTGCCAATGGTGCCGATTTTAACTCCAACTATTACTATCTCGTTAACAAATACATGTGCGGTAACGAAAAAGTAACGGTAAATGTAGAAATGAACGGTAAGAAAAAACAGACCGATATTTATTCATACTGCATGGGACTAACATTTGGGGGAGAAATAGCCGTTGATGAAGCGCAGCTAACCATCAAGCCAAATTCTACCTGTGCCAGTTTGGTAAACATTAAACAACATTCGGGAACGGCCCAGCCTGCAGCAACAACTGCTGATGCACCAGACAAAACAAGATAAATTAACAGCTCACCTAATTTTAAAGCTCATCTACAGATTATGAAAAAATACTATGCCTTAACCCTTCTTTTTATAGGAATATCGTTTGCCTACGCACAATCGCCGGCATCCTTTGGCAAAAGAGTAAAATACATGCCTAAATCTTACGAAAGGCCTTCAGAAAGTATAAACGTAATGGACAATACCAGTAGCAGCAGTTTGCCATGGATTGTTTTTTCAGACCGTGAAGATAATTATACCACTACTGCACCAGGTGGAAGCCTGATTATGAAAAAAATCAGCTTTATGGAACCTTTTTATGTTTCAAAAGAAGAAAACGGCTACCTGAAACTGATTAAATACAAGGCCGGAATGATCAGGGGCAGAAAAATAAACGATAAAAAAAGTGCCATCAGTTATGGTTGGATCGCAAAATCTAAACTGCTTTTATGGCAACGCGCTTTCTCTAACCAAAAAACAGGGTATGCAGAAAAAGCCATCGGTATCGTAAACGGGAAAAATGCCCTAACCGAACCAAAGTTCTATTTCGATACTACCGATTCTATCCTGGTTTACAATACACCCGAACTTAAAGACCGACGTACAAAAGTAAGGTTGCACGAAATTGCCTATATCTACAAAAAATCAGAAGATGGAAAAAAATACCTGATAGGTGCTGATGACCAGCTAGTTGCAGATACCGCTTTAAAAAGTATTTATGGTTGGGTTTCTGCCGAAGCTGTACACAGCTGGGGCGATCGTTTGTACATTACTTCTGTTAAACCGGGTGATTACGATAAGGATGATTCTACCTCGGTAGCCATCAAAAACGGGATCGATAAAGGAACAACTTTCACGGTAGATCCTTTATTGCCAAGGGAGAATCTGATCCTGCGTAGTGTACCTGTTGTTTCAAACGGTGAAGGAGGTAACACGGTAGGTATCGCTGCAGATGTTTACAACAAAAAAGACAATAAAATATTGACCATTAACGGTTCTGCGCTTTCTTATCAGGACTACCTTAACCTCCGTAAAAATAAAACCAAGGTAAATGTTGTTTTTGTAGTGGATGGTGGTAGCCCAATGACCAAATATTTTTCTGGAATGACCAATACCATCGCTTCTTTCGAAAATATTATGGGCGATTTTGGTAAAGGAACAAAAGTGAACTTTGGTGGTGTAGTATACCGTGGCGAAAGTGGTTGCGCTTTAAAAGGTATTTTTGTAAGCCCGATCCAGAATGATTACAGGCAGTTGATGACTTTTCTTTCAAATCAGGCTAAAAATACCGTTAGGTGTAATGGAGAAGTAAGCGAAGAACCTGTTTTTCAGGCAATAAAAACCGGATTAGGCTTATTTAAAGCAAAAAAGAACGAAACCAATTTAATTATTTTAGTTGGCAGTACCGGAAATACCGGGGGAACCAACAATTACCTGATTAACGAATTGAGTGAGCAGGTTGCGCAGGCAGATGCCCGTATTTTAGCCTTACAGGTGTATAGTGATTTTAATCAGTCATTTAACGATTTTGTAATCCAGTCGCGTAAACTCGTTTCAGAATCGGCTATCCGCTCTGCCGAATACAGAAAAAACACCATGGTAAAAGGTGAGGGTTTAAAAAGCTTCCAGCCTTATAATACCAGTTTACAGGATTCCATCTCTTATTATTTAGATTACCCTAAAAACAGTTTAATCCAGGGCGGGGTAGTTTTCCCAACAAAAGGTTCGGTAAATTCTAACCAGAGCATGACGATTGCTTTACGCCGTTTCGTAAAAGAAACCAATTCCGATATCTATAACCAGATCAGTTCATTGGATAGTGCTTTCCGTTTAACAGGCATATCGCGTAAAAACCTGACTGCCGATGTAGAAGGTTTATTGCCGGAACCCGTTGGCGCGGAAGTTGCAGACCGCATGCCGCACAATGCGTTTAAATACTATAGCACCGCAAATCTGTCGGCTGATGCAGTGAAAAATAACCCTTCAACATTACAATATGCCATCGTTTTAAATAACATGGAGTACAAACAGATTGTAGATGTGTTTTCGATTATGTTGGGGCAAAATTTGCAGGCCGATCAGTCTTCTTTCAGGAGTAAACTCGTTAAAAATTATGTGAAAATGCCAAAACAGATGCTGGGGATTAAAGAGTCATCGGGCAACATAAAGCGTTTAACCTTGGCCAACTACATTAAATTGGTAACCGGCTTACCTTTAAACAACAAATTTTTAGAGAAATACACCGTTGGCGATTTAAAGAACACTTCTAAAATGCCGCTTGAAGCGTTCGAAAGCTACATTAAATTATTAAATCAATCGGTTCAGCAGATTAAAAGGGCTACTCAGATTGAGCAGCAGTTTATTTCGAACGGCAAAACATATTACTACATCACCGAAAATAATTTTAACCCGGCAGTATTGCCTACAACCAACTAAGGGATATGGCAATTACAAATTTAAGCGAATCGGTCAAAACAGCCCTGCACATTGCACAGTCTTTAGCTAAAGAGTACAGAAACGAAGTGTTTACTGCGGCTCACCTGCTTAAAGGATTGATGCATAAAGATGTTGGCCTGCGCTCCTTCATCACCTCTATTGGGAAAGATGAAGAATATATTAGCGAATGGGCTGAAGTGCGGATAGATGAACAGGCAAAATCGGCGAGTTTTACGGATACCGTGAGTGGTGCGCCAGAAATTGCCGTGATTTTTGAAGAGGCCGATAATGTACGCATTAAACTGGGATTGGATTTAATCACCCCGGTATGTGTATTAACTGCATTGGCAAAACCGGGTATCGGTTTTCAGCCCGATCAGCTAAAATCGTTCCCGATTAAAGAACGTGAGATTTTGGATCTGTATGTAAAAGATGAAGAAATTTCGAGGGTGGTTTCGCCTGATAAAACAAGCGCTGGTGCCGAAAGCAAAGGCACAGGCAATGCCCTGTATAAATACTGTATAGATAGGTTACAGATGGTGCGTGATGGTAAAACCGACCCTATTATCGGCCGTGATAAAGAAACCAGGCAGATGATGGAAATCCTTTGCCGCCGCACCAAACCAAATGTAATCCTAACCGGTGATGCCGGCGTAGGTAAAACCGCTTTGGTTGATGGTTTTGCTATTGATATCGTAAACCAGAATGTACCTGAGAGTTTAAAACCCGTGCAGCTTTTTGAGCTCGATTTAGGTTCGTTAATTGCAGGCGCCTCTTACAAGGGAGAAATAGAAGACCGTTTAAAAAACATCATCAAAGAAATCAAGCAATTTGAAAAGGCTGTGCTCTTTATTGATGAAATCCACACTTTATTGGATAGTAAGGGGCCGTTAGGTGCGGGTATAGGTAATTTACTGAAACCAGAACTGGCCCGTGGCGAAATTACAGTAATCGGTGCCACAACCATTGATGAGTACCGCAAAATTATCGAGCCTGAGCAGGCTTTCAGCAGACGTTTTGAAGTGTTGCAGGTAAATGAGCCAAACGAAGAAAGCACCATTAAAATGCTGCAGAAACTGGCCGTAAAATACGAAGAGCACCATACCTTAACCATCGAACCCGATGCTTTGGGCGAATGTGTGCGTTTGGCCAAACGTTACATGAAAGATAGGAGGCTCCCCGATTCTGCATTCGATCTGCTCGACCGCACAATGGCCGCCATGAAAATGATGAACGATACCTCTGATCAGGTAATCGAAAGTTTGGAAACAGATCTGGAAGCTTTAAATGCCAATACCGAAGAATCGGAAGCAGAGAAATTTGCAGATTATAAATGGCTTTTCTCTTTGCTTCAGAATAAATTAAGCCCGGTTTTGCTGGGCCGCTTAACCGATGAAACACAAACCGATGCTTTCGAAACAGCCGATGAATACCAAGGTTATATTACCAAAAGCCTACAGGAATTAAAAAAATATGCTGCTGAAAAAAGCGATCGCATCAGCAAACAGGATATTGCTTCTATAGTGGCCTACAAAACAGGCATCCCAATGGGTAAACTGCAGGCCGGTGAAAAGGAAAAATTGCTCAATATGGAGCAGTACCTTAAAAAACGTGTGGTAGGACAAGATCAGGCATTAAAAGCTGTTTCTGATGCCATACTCGAATCGCGCAGCGGGTTGAATAAAAAAGGGCAGCCAATGGGATCCTTCTTTTTACTGGGGCCAACCGGAACCGGTAAAACCGAACTGGCCAAATCAATCGCCGAATTTTTGTTCAACGACGAAAAAGCGATGATCCGCTTCGATATGTCCGAATTTAAGGAAGAGCATAGTGCCGCCTTACTTTATGGTGCGCCTCCCGGTTATGTTGGTTACGAAGAAGGCGGTTTATTGGTGAATAAAATCAGGCAACAGCCTTATTCTGTACTGCTTTTTGATGAAATTGAAAAAGCGCACCCTTCCGTTTTCGATACTTTTTTACAGATCCTGGACGAAGGCCACATGCACGATCGTTTAGGAAAAGAGGGCGATTTTAGCAACTCTCTGATTCTTTTTACCTCAAATATCGGTAGCGAATGGATTGCCGAACAGATTGGCAAAGGAGTAATCCCTGCTTCAAATCAGTTAATGGAGGTAATGGCAGGGCATTTCCGCCCCGAATTTTTAGCCAGGATCTCCGAGATTGTTCCTTTTGCGCCGATAAACGAAAGTAATGTGGTGCGTATTTTCGAAATCCAGTTAAGCAGTTTGGCGCAATCGCTCAATAAAATGGGTATCGATTTTGAAATTGCAGAAGATGCCAAAAAAATGATCGCTTTAGATGGTTTTACACCAAAATATGGTGCAAGGCAGCTATCGGCAGTTATCAGAAATCTTTTACGCAGGCCAATCTCGAAATACATCATTTCTGGTGAACTAAAAAAAGGATCGAAGGTTGTGGTAAGTAAACATGCAGAGGAAGATAAACTCGAATGGAGTATTATTCAGCCAGAAACCGTAACATTGGAACAAAAATTGAGTTAAAACGTTAATTATTATATTATTAGAAAAAAATAATCGTAAACCTAAATCAACATACTATGTTTAATTATGAAATTGGTGGTAACGAGCGGAAAATTGACACCTCAGAAGCCTTCGCAGAAATTGCCCACAACAAAACACTTTTTGTACAGAAACTTACCGATAACGATCCGATAAAACCAGAAAAAGTAGAGGGATTAAAAACGGTGAAAGATGTATTCGAACATTATAAACCAAATGTGAAGGTAGCTTTCGAAAAGCAGGATGGATCTACCGTTGGGGAAACGATAAACTTTAACGATCTGGGCGATTTTGGTGTGAAAAACATTATCAACCAAAGTAACTACCTTACTAATGTGAACATCGAAAGAGAAATGTCGCTTAACG
Organism: Pedobacter kyonggii; assembly: GCF_004310665.1. Taxonomy (GTDB): domain Bacteria; phylum Bacteroidota; class Bacteroidia; order Sphingobacteriales; family Sphingobacteriaceae; genus Pedobacter; species Pedobacter kyonggii. Next base: position 32,502 of record NZ_SIXF01000043.1, read on the forward strand.
TAATCAAACAGTTAAAATCGAACAAAACCTTAAAAGCTACACTTGATGACGAAGAAACAAAGTCGGCTTTCATTAACGCTTTGAAGAACTTTGTTGACGAATTGGAGCAAAATAAATAATCTTAACGCCAAGAAAACATGTCAAATCCTCAAGAATTAAAAACCGACGAAAATACAGGCCAGGCAGGTTTTAAACCAGCTGAAGCCAAAACCTTAGAAAAAACATCACTTAAAGATAACCTCGAAAAACTGGCCCGTGTTGGTGGTTTCGATCTGTTGGAAGCCACTGTTGATGGTCTGCAGAATTTAAACCCTGAACGTAAAGCCCGTAAACAGATCTTTTTAACCGGTGATGAGAAAAAGAAAGAACGCGAAGAGCTGAAAAAGAAAATCCAGCTTTGGATCGATGTACTTGAATCTTCTACTTCGGTTGCCGATATGGTTGAAAAAAGTACCCAAAAACTGAATGCCGCCGAAGAAAACCTTAATAAAAACATCGGTACCGCATTAGAAAGTACAAGAGAGCTGGAGCAGGCATACCGTTCGGTACATTTATTTTATAAAAACACTGAATCTGACAAGCTTAAAAATGTGGTGCTGTTAAATGCATCAATGGATCAGATCAAAGATCTCGATAATCCACGCTTTATTGAATTCGTAGATGATGAATTAAAACAGAATTACGACCGTTTGGATCTCCGTAATAACTACTCGTTAATGGTTGTGCCTGGCTATATGGGCTCTAATAAAGTGTTAGAGAGATGGGGTAAAATTGCGCATAACAACAAAGCCATGCTGGTAACCGATTTTGCCGATCTTGATCAGCCGGATGATGTACTTGATTTATTTACCGCAGCAAACTTTACCGGAGGTGATGCATTCAGATCGAATGTAATCATGACATGTAACTGGTTGGTTGGCCGTGGTAAAGTTGCAGAAGTGGGTGAGGAAGATGATTTAACCGTACCAGGATCAGCAGCACTTGCAGGTAAAATGTATTACACCTTAATGTCGCAGGTTACTGCAGGTAAAAAACATGGTGCTATAAATGAAGTAGATGGTGTAAAATTCGATTTAAAGAAAAGTGAAATCTCTCATTTAGAAAGAGTAGGCTTGGTGCCAATGGTTAACGAATATGGTAAAGTAATGGCTTTCTCTGCCAAAACCTTATTTAACGGCGATAACATCGGTTTACAAACTTATTCGGTTGTACGTGTATTCGATTATATTACTAAAGTATTATTCGATTTCCTGAACAGAAGGGCTTTCGAAAACTGGACTTCTAAAACGGAACAGGACCTGCGTGGCCAGATTGTTAAGTTCTTGGATGGTATCCAGGGCGCCGACCGTTTAATCGAGCGATTTAAAATTATGCGTTTCGAGAGAGATGAACAACAGAAAGACAGAATCCACCTGGATATCCACATCACACCATATTTCCCAGCTAAAAGTTTTGTGGTAAAACTGGATGGACACAAAGGTGAAGATGAAAATACCACATGGAGTTCAGAATATAATCAGCAATAGTTTTTGATAGCTGAAAATAAAAACCCAACCCCAGCGTTGGGTTTTTTTATGGGTTATGCATAACACTTAACAAATTCTTTATAATTTTGTAATGCATCGGCCTGATCAGATTAATCAAAAAAAATGAAGCAAGTACTTCTCCTCAATGGAGATATTGAAAAAAACGCATCTACAAATTTCCTGATTAATGCCTATAAGCAAGGGGCAGAAAGTGTTGGTGCGACCGTTAGGGAGTTGGCCATTATCGATCTGATATTCAATTCGAACAAGCTGTTTAACAACAGACAGATTGCCGAGTTAGAGCCCGATCTGCAAAAAGCTTTAACTGCCATTAGGCAGAGTAACCATGTGGTGCTTTTTTGTCCCGTATATGTTGATCATATCCCGGCAAAAGTTAAAGGTTTTTTCGATCGTCTTTTTATGCCCGATCAGATTTTTACAACTCAACAGCAAAATGTAAACAACAATTTTAGTGGCAGGTCGGCCAGGATTGTATCAATTTTAGATGAGGCGACCTTTAAAGAGTGGAAAGCTAATAAGAAAACCACTTATTTATCCATTAAAAAAATAGTGTTCGAAAAATGTAAGATGAGCCCTGTATTAACCAATACCATTGGCGAACTGCATTCGCTCGAGAACCACTATAGCCAAAAATGGCTGGCCAAAATGGAAAAATTCGGCTCACAGCTCATTTAAAATTTCGCCATTTATGCCGCCAGGTCTGTGTCCTCACAGACCATCATATTTACTTTAGTAGTACACTTTGTCCTAAAACACGACACTTTGTGTACAATCGCTACGATTTTGTAGCGTAATCACTTATCGTAATGTATTTGTAACACTAAAGATAGATTGTTTTTTCCACATCTTTTGCACAAAAAGATGTTCTATAACTGCATTTTTAGGCGATAAACACAATTTGCCATTTTTTTGAGTGGGGGGTATCACCTATCAATAAGCTATATAGATCATATTTGGCCTGATATTTGGTTATGTTAGTACAGTAGCGGAGGCTACATAAATCAAATTTTTAACCTTTAAATTTTAAAACTATGGCTTTCAAAGCTAGATTAAATTTTTCAGGCAAGGAGTACGATGTGCTTCATTGTGCCTATGCGTTAAACCGTGATGTAGATGCTAAGGGAAGACCTTCTTCCGGAGTTTACGGCGGTACCATCGACATTGAGATCGAGTCAACCGAAGACACCTCAATAATCGAGGCGATGGTAAACAACCAGTACAAACCTATTACAGGAACCCTTCTGATCAAGAAAACGGAGGAAGATGCCAAAATGAAAGAAGTTAACTTCGAGGATGGCTACATTGTTAAATATTCCGAAGGGATAAACATTGTTGGCGATCACCCGATGACACTCAAATTCCAGATTTCAGCCAGAAAGCTTAAATTAGGCAATGCCGAGCACCTTAACGACTGGCCAAAAGCCTAAGCGGAGGTTGAAGGCAGAAAGGTAAATGGTTTAAGGCATCACGTAAATTCTAACCACTAACGAACTAACTTTAAACAGTTTAGAGAAGAGGGTTTAGAGTTTAGGCAAATGAAACGCAAAACGCCAGCTACTTTACACTTCACGCCAACCGCTCAACGCAATTCATTCATTTTTCAAAAACATTAAAA
>NZ_SIXF01000044.1 GCF_004310665.1 Pedobacter kyonggii
AAAAAACGTTCACGGATATGGACGGGCAATAGCCTATGGAATAGATGGTATGGAAATGCAGGGTGCACTTGCTATTTTCACTGTAAACCTGAAAAGAATCATCAAATTAGCTATCTAGAAGCCAAAATAGCGTCAAATAAAGACCCAAAACTTCATATTCCCATATCAGCACACAGAAGCAAACTTCCAGACTAGAAAATAAAAACCCTTAAATAAAAAATCGATCAAGTGAAAACATGTTTCACCTGATCGATTTTCAAAGTTAACCCACTAAAGGAGGTAACTTTTTCAGTGCCCTCATGTTTATTGGGGTTAATATTTAAGCCCGCATACAATCCTTTTTCATTTACCGCTTCGCTCGATTCGGATACTGCCTGATTAAAGAAACTATGATAATCTTTATCAAAATCGCGATAAGTTAAGGCTGCAGAAACTGTTGGCGACAAACTAATGAGGATACCGTTAATATAGGCAATACCACCGCCTAAACCTTTAGCACCCTCGCCATAGAGGTACATATTTTTATAAGTTTAATTGTAAAATAACCCCAAATTGGTTAATGCTTTGCCAGTGAAACTATAGCGATCGTAAGTTGCTGTTTGCGTAATAAAACGGTTCTTATAATTAGTGTGGTAAGCAATTGCGCCAACAGCAAATTCATTTTTGGTATATTGAACTGTAGCACCAAACACCCTTTGCGCCAAAACACCTTTATTCTTAATCTCAGTAGGGGTTCTATGTAAACCCGTTTGATTAATCGTGGCCTGAACTAAATTCCCTTCTGAATCTAATTTTTGGCTAGCATCAAGATTGCGGAACGAAACAAAAGGGGTAATGTCTACATTTTTAAATAAGTTAATTGTTGCAGCGCCTCCTCTAAAAAAAGAATACTCGTTAGTAGAGTTATAAGGCCTTAAACCTAAATCTTTTTTAGCAACGCTGGTTACATCAGGACCTTTGCCAAAAGAAAAACCCGACCATAATGTTAAGCCCTGCCCAAATTGCAATGTATAATCGCCAATTACCAGTTTTTTTAGTTTACCCAATTTGAATAACGCAATATTGCCGAAAGGCTTACCTATAAATTTTTCACCAGCATCTTTGTCTAAAGTAATGGCTGCTGATAGAATTGAGCTATAATGATATCTATAGCGCATCTGAAATCTTTCCGGCGAACCTAAATACCGGTTCCCGGGTAAATCTGTATAACCTTTTTGCTTTTGTAAGGTCTGTGCAAAGCGCATCATTAAATCATTTTCACCAGTACGTATAATGTTTTTAAAATTGAGCTGCTGGTATTCAGCGATATTGGTTAATGTTACAAATGGGAGGAGGGCTTGGATAGTTTTAATATCAAAACCGTCAATACTTTGTAACTCCAGCACATCTGTAAGCTGACCATTTTCCTTTAGATGTGTAAAGAAATTACCAATCTGTAGGGGGGATAGAAAAACCAAAGTTTTTAATTCTTCAACTGAAGTACGATTCAGATTAATTGGATGTTTACGATATTTTTCCAATATATCAACCAGCTCGGTCATATCGTAATCATCAGGGAGGTTTTCGGCCATACTCTCCAAAATATCACGTGTATCTGTTTCCTCAGTATTGATTTGAGCATTCGCCATGAATCCAATCATTACAAATGCAACAATTAAGCTCCTAAACCTCATAGCCACCTCCAATTAGAAATATATCATAAAGGTTCGGTAGCAATGTAATTCCAAAAGGATTTTCTCGAAGAAAGAAATGATTAACTATTGCAGATAAATAGCCATCCAATTGGTTTTTGGAAAATAAAAAATAAGAAAAAAAGACAAGCAACAATACATACCATATTTTCATAAGCAGGGGTTATACCAGTTAATAAAAAATAGGGGTGATTGATGTTTTGGTTTTGCTAATATAGTAAAATAATTAAAAAACCTACAAAAAATGTATTTTTGTAATTACAGAAGGGTAACACAAAAAAAAAATCGATAATGATAAAGGAAATAAATGTTTACAGTTCTTCTGCCAAGTTTACTAAAAAACCCTTTAGTTTTTCTAATGAATCTATAATCTTTTGATTCTCTCTAACGCCTGTTTTATTATTCTTTAAATAATCTTTGGCACCTTTTAATGTAAATCCTTTTTCATCAACAAGATTGAAGATGATCTTTAGGTTTTCGATGTCTTCTGGAGTAAAAAGACGGTTGCCTTTTTTATTTTTCTTGGGCTGTAGAATATCGAATTCCTTCTCGTAAAAACGGATCTGAGATGCGTTAACATTAAACATTTCAGTCACTTCGCCCATGGTATAATACATTTTATTAATGTCTCTTTCTTTATACGGCATATTTTGTGCTTGATTATGAGTGTCTTATATCGATTAATTAAAGTATTCAAATGTAGCTCGATTTTTCCTTAATAACGCAATAAAATTTTAATTTTGTTCCCTCCAATAATATTGAAATGACAGCAAAAGAGATTAGACAGGCATTCCTTAGTTTTTTTGAATCGAAACAACATCATGTTGTTCCTTCCGCACCGATTGTGGTTAAAAACGACCCCACTTTAATGTTTACCAATGCGGGTATGAACCAGTTTAAAGATCTGTTTTTAGGAGAAGCTGCCATAAAATATTCTCGTGTTGCTGATACACAACGTTGTTTACGTGTTTCGGGCAAACATAACGATCTGGAAGAAGTAGGTATTGATACTTACCACCACACCATGTTCGAAATGTTGGGTAATTGGAGTTTTGGCGATTATTTCAAAAAAGAAGCCATTGCCTGGAGTTGGGAATTATTGACCGAGGTTTACAAAATCCCGAAAGAAAAATTATATGTTACCTACTTCGAAGGCGACGAAAAAGAAGGTCTGGAAAAAGATCAGGAAGCTTACGATCTTTGGAAACAATATGTTGATGAAAGCCACATTTTACCTGGAAATAAAAAAGACAACTTCTGGGAAATGGGCGATACCGGACCATGTGGACCATGTTCTGAAATCCATGTAGATTGTCGCACAGATGAAGAAAAAGCTTTAGTTGATGGTGCTACCCTTATAAATGCCGATCATCCTCAGGTAATCGAGATCTGGAATAATGTATTTATGCAGTTTAACCGCTTAAAAAATGGTTCATTGCAAAGTTTACCAGCTAAACACGTTGATACAGGAATGGGCTTTGAGCGCTTGGTACGTGTTTTACAGGAAAAAACCTCCAACTACGATACCGATGTTTTCCAGCCGATGATTCAGTTTATTGCAGAAAAATCTGGTATTAAATATGGTGCTAACGAGAAAACCGATATCGCCATGCGTGTTATGGCCGATCACATCCGTGCTATTTCCTTTGTTATTGCAGATGGTCAATTACCTTCTAATAATAAAGCGGGATATGTAATCCGCAGAATTTTGCGCCGGGCTGTACGTTATGCTTATACGTTTTTAAACTTTAAAGAGCCTTTCTTAAATCAATTGGTTCCTTTATTGGCTAAGCAATTTAAAGGTGTATTTGAGGAACTGATTTCGCAACAGGATTTTGTTCAGAAAGTAGTGCTGGAAGAAGAAGTTTCTTTCTTGAGAACTTTATCAACGGGAATTCAACGTTTCGAAAAATATCAGGCATCGAATGATGTAGTAGAGGGAGCTTTTGCCTTCGAATTATCAGATACATTTGGTTTCCCGATAGATTTAACCGAATTAATGGCCCGAGAAAAGGGTTGGAGCGTTGATCTGGTTGGATACGAACAGGCTTTGAAAAAGCAAAAACACGATAGTCGTGCCGCAACAGCCATTGATACAGGCGATTGGATTGTCGTAAACACTGAAGAACAGAGCGAATTTGTAGGCTATGATGATTTAGAAATTGAAACCGAGATTTTAAAATACCGTAAAGTAAAGGCTAAGGGTAAAGAACAATTCCAGATTGTTTTACGTCAAACACCTTTCTACGCCGAAAGTGGTGGTCAGGTAGGAGATACCGGCCGTTTAGAAGACCACAGTCGCCAGTTTTGGGTAGACATTACCGATACAAAAAAAGAAAATGGCTTAACTGTTCATTTTACCGATATCTTACCAGATAATTTAGAAGGTAAATTTTGGGCTGTTGTAGATGAAGATAAACGTGTTTTAACTGAAGATAATCACTCTGCCACACACTTACTGCATGCGGCATTAAAACAAGTTTTAGGCAAACATGTTAACCAGAAAGGTTCGTTGGTGAATGCAGACTATTTACGTTTCGATTTTTCTCACTTCGCTAAAGTTACTGACGAGGAATTAGCGCAGATTGAGGTAATTGTGAATCAGAAAATCCGCCAGAATATTAAGTTAAAGGAGCAACGTAACGTTCCTTATCAAGATGCCATTGAAAGCGGAGTAACAGCTTTATTTGGCGAAAAATACGGCGACTTTGTCCGTATGATTACTTTTGATGATCATTTCTCTAAAGAACTTTGTGGTGGTACACATGTAAAGGCAACAGGACAGATCGGTTCATTTAAAATTGTTTCTGAAAGTGCTGTAGCAGCTGGGGTTCGCCGTATCGAGGCCATCACTGCTGATAAAGCTGAACAATACTTCCTGGATCAAAGAAAAGAACTTGGCCATTTAAAAGCATTACTAAACGGAAGTAAAGATCTATCGGCGTCCGTTCAGGCCTTGTTGGATGAAAATGCAAAACTGAAAAAGGAGATTGAAAAGTCGACAATAGAACGGGTAAACACCTTAAAACATGAAATCGTTCATCATGTAAGAGGAATTAATGGCATTAACCTGATTGCTAAACACATTGATCTGCAGAGTGCCGATGCAGTTAAAAATCTAGCTTTCTCTTTGAAAGATATGGTTGATAACCTGTTTCTAGTTTTTACTACAGAAATTGATGGCAAACCGGGAATTACCGTCATGCTGTCTGATCACCTGGTGAAAAAGGGATTAAATGCTTCTAATATTGTTCGCGAGTTGGGCAAAGAAATCCAAGGGGGTGGCGGTGGACAACCGTTTTATGCTACCGCAGGTGGTAAAAACCCATCAGGATTAAAAGTTGTTTTGGAAAAAGCAGAAAGTTTTATTCCTTAGGAAATCGTCATTGCGAGGAGGCTTTTTCAGCCAACGAAGCAATCTTATAAAACAGATTTAATAAAAAAGAGGCTTTAGGGCCTCTTTTTTATTTTAATGTCTTCCGTGTTTTTCTCTATGTCCTCTAGAGAATAAACTTGAATTTACACGCCTATCGTGATGTCTTTTATCTACACGGTAGGATTTGTAATTATTTCTTGGCGAACTATATCTAACTCTGTCTCCACCACCATAAGAGGAGCGGTAGTAATTATTATGACGTGAATAGCTTACTCTGTGGGTATTATAATTGCGATATGGGCTATTTCCATAAACCACTACCTTTCTTCCGTGATGCAGATCGTAACCTCTATATCTGGCTGGTAAATACCTTGATCTTGTCCACCTGTTTCCACTTAAATAAACAAACTGCCTTTGAGGTACATAATAATAAGATTGAACTTCTGGGAGATAGTAATAATTAACATTTTGGTAACCTGCAGGAACCCAAGTTGGTTGAGCGCCAATATTTACATTAATACTTACCTGAGCGTTAGATTGATTAGATGTTAAAGCCACGATACCTAAAATCGCGGAGATGATAAATAACTTTTTCATAATAATCTATTTTATTTGTGTGTACTTCAGCAATTCAAACGCTGTGCCAAAACTTCTATTGTAACAGATATATAAAAAAGAGCTCCGAAAGAAGCTCTTTTTAAATCGGTTAATAAAATTGGGTATTAGTGTTTTCCTTTACCATTTCCGTGGCCCTTTCCATTGTCATTTCCATGGCCCTTACCGTTATTTCCTTTTCCATAAATCTTTTTAGCTTGTCCTGGAGGCATACCATGAGGATGTCCTTTCACTACATAATATTTACGATCACGGCTATCTCTAATTACCAGCTGACCTTTATTGCCCTTATACTTGGCATATTTCACTTTATCGTTTTTAAAATTCAAATAAGGCTTAGGCGAATTAATTACTACTTTGTAGCCATTATATAAATTGTAATTGCCATATCTGGAAGGTAACGAATTGGCAAAAACCCAATCGTTTCCATTTAAGTAAACAAACTGCTTCTGTGGAACATAATAATAACTTTCTACGTCAGGGAGATAGTAATAATCAACATGATCATAACCTGTTGGTCCCCAAAGCGGTTGCGAACCAATGTTAACATTAACATTTAACTGTGCTTTAGCGGGGATGCTGAATAATGAAACCATCATCAATGCAGCCATTAAAAATAATCTTCTCATAATCAATTCATTTAGTGTTTATTATTTATAGCCAAACTACGTGCCAGAAGTAAGTAAACAATAAAGGAGCCTCTTTCGAAGCTCCTTTATTCACAACTAAATATTAATATTAATGGCGCTCGTTACCACGGCTTTGTCCATTATTTCTTTCTGAACGATTATCTCTACCATTATTATCCTGAGGACGGCCATTATTTTGAGCAGGTTTAGTAACATTTCTTTGTACTATGCGGCTAGGGCGGTTATTATTACGAACTACAGTCACATTTCTTGTAGGTCTTTGATTGTAGTTTGGATGTCCTTTAACCACATAATATTTAGTATCACGGCTATCTCTTATAATGCTCTGTCGGCCACCGTAATTTTTATATTTGCTGTATCTGGTTACATAGACATTGTTTCTTAAATACGGTTTTGGCTCATTGATCACCACTTTATAGGCGCGGTATAAATCAAAGTTCCTGTATTGGGCAGGCAAACTATTTACCCAAACCCAACGGCCACCGTTTGAATAAATGTATTGACCAGACGGAACATAATAATAAGCATCGATGTCTGGGAAATAATAATAATCTACATGATTGTATCCAGTTGGACCCCAAACTGGCTGAGAACCAATATTGATATTTAAGCTAACTTGTGCTTTTGCATTGTTTATGCTGAATAATGAAACCATCAGAACTGCAGCAAATAAAAATAACTTTTTCATAATGTTTTTTAATTAAAGGTTTCTTTTGTGTGTTTGCTGAGATAGACAATAGCTGTGCACGGTAGTTTAATTAAAGCAATTTCATTTAACATTCTTTAACTATATTTGCCTCCATAATACATTTAAAGGGATCATTTTAATATGAGTTTAGGAACATCCGAAAACAATTACGAACTCGTTTCAGGACTAGAAATCCACGTTCAGTTAAATACCAACACTAAAATATTTTCTGCTGACAGTGCATCTTTCGGGGCTTTACCCAATCAAAATATATCTACGGTTTCACTGGCATTGCCTGGAGCCTTGCCTAAGTTAAATAAAGAAGTTGTAGCAAAAGCCATCCGTATTGGTCTGGCTTTAAACTGTACGATTAATCAGAGCAACCATTTTGATAGGAAAAACTATTTCTATGCCGACCTGCCAAAAGGATACCAGATTACACAGGATAACCAGCCGATCTGTGTTAACGGTTTTTTAGAGCTTCAACTGGCCGATGGCTCGACGAAGAAAATCGGAATCAATCGGATTCACCTGGAAGAAGATGCCGGAAAAAGCATCCACGATCAGGATGATAACTATTCGTTGGTTGATTTGAACCGTGCGGGTGTACCTTTAATCGAGATCGTAACCGAACCCGATATCCGCAGTTCGGAAGAGGCATCTGTTTTATTAAGTGAAATCAGGAAACTGGTGAGGCATTTAAATGTAAGCGATGGCAATATGGAAGAAGGTAGTTTGCGTTGCGATGCCAATATTTCTATACGCCAACAGGGCACAACCGAATTTGGAACACGTTGCGAAGTAAAAAACCTAAACTCCATGCGTAACGTACGTAGAGCAATGGATTTCGAATTTGGCCGTCAGGTAGAAGTGATTAGCAATGGAGGTAAGATTATTCAGAGCACACTAAATTTTGATGCTGATAAAGGCACTACATCACCGATGCGTACTAAAGAGGAGGCGAATGATTATCGTTATTTTTCAGATCCCGATCTGCAACCCATTTACATTTCTGATGATTGGTTAGCAGAGATTAAGTCTTTAATGCCAGCTTTACCAAATGAAATTTCTCAGCAGATGGTTTCAGAATTTGGGATCAGCAAGGCAGATGCAACGCTTTTTGCTGAAGATTTAGACCTGTTAAACTATTTTAACCAGGCGCAATTGGCTGTTCACAACAAAAAAAGCTTAATTAATTGGTTAATTGGCCCGATTAGAGCTGTTTTAAATGAAAAAGGGATTACGATCTCTGATTTCAAAGTTAATCCGGCACAACTGGCAGAAGCAATTAATCTGGTTGATGATAAAAAAATTACACAGCAAATTGCCATTCAACAATTATTACCTGCTGTTGAGCTAGAAGAAAATGCAAAAATTACCAATTTAGCACAATCGTTAAACTTACTGATCTCTGAAAACGGAGACGAATTAAGTAGTTTTATTGATGAAGTGTTAAATAAATACCCACAACAGGTAGAAGCGTACAAGAAAGGCAAAAAGGGCGTTTTAGGTTTGTTTGTTGGCGATGTAATGAAATTAGCCAAAGGAAAAGCTGATGCTAAAAAATTAAATGAATTAATACTTGAAAAACTGAAATAATGAGATTAAAACAATTGAGTCTGATCATGCTGATCGCGATAGCTTTTACTGCATGTAAACCTAAAGATAGCTTTACGATTGATGGAACTTTCCAAAATCCGGGTACGGAGAAGAAAGTATTTTTATACGGGATGCAAAATAGCAATATGGTTGCAATCGACTCCACCAATCTATCAGAAAAAGGAGAATTTAAATTCATCCGCAAAACTCCATCGGTTGATTTCTTTAGGATATCGGTAGGCAATCATGAGTTTATGTTAATTGCAAAAAATGGTGATGACATTAAATTAGAAGCAGATTTGGCCGATAAAACAATGGCTTATAAAATTTCGGGGGCAAATGAAGTAGATAAATTATCAGAACTGAATGCCATCAGAAATAATTTTGCGAAACAGGTTGAAAAATTACAGGCCGATTTTGAAGCAAAAGTAGCAACACAACCACAAAACAGGGCTGCTGTGTTAGAAGCAATGAAACCTCAGTACGAATCGTACATCAATCAACTAAACACGCAGATCATAAAATTTGCTAAAGACAATAAAGGTACACTTGCCAGTTTCTATGCCATGAATACTTTGAGTCCGCAGGAATTTGAAGCAGAACTGGTGCAATTTGCGGACGAAGTGAAAGAAGAAATTAAAGGCAATGCTACAGTTGATACTTTTGTAAAACAGATGGCACTTTTAAAAGCCGTTCAGGTAGGGCAGGTTGCTCCGGCATTTACCATTAATACAGCTGACAACAAACCAGTAAATTTATCAGACTATAAAGGAAAATACGTACTAATTGATTTTTGGGCATCATGGTGCCAGCCTTGCCGTCAAGAAAATCCGAACGTGGTTAAGGTTTACAATAAATATAAAAATAAGAACTTTGATATCATTGGCATTTCACTAGATACCGACAAAGCAGCATGGTTAGGCGCAGTGAAAGCAGACGAATTAACCTGGACGCACGTTTCGGAATTAAAAGATTTTAATGGTGTAACGGTAAAAAAATACCAGGTACAGGCTATCCCAACTTCTTACTTAATTGATCCCTCTGGTAAAATAATAGCAAAAAACCTGCGTGGCGATGAATTAGAGACGTTTTTAGCCAAAACGTTACTTTAAAACAAATTCCATGTTAAACTAATTTAAGTAATTAACAATTTCTTAACTTAGGCTTAACTAAATATTGCATCATAGACACTACTTTCGTAACAAATATTTAACTATGAACAACGCAGGTCAGAAAATATTAATTGTTGATGATGAACCAGATATTCTGGAACTAATTGAATATAACCTTAAAAAAGAGGGTTATCAGGTTTTCACAGCTACCAATGGCCAAGAAGGAATTACTGTTGCGAAAAAGGTACATCCAGATTTGATTATCCTGGATATTATGATGCCTAAAATGGATGGAATCGAGGCTTGCCGTTTAATGCGTGCAATACCTGAATTCAAGAATACATTTATGGTTTTCTTAACCGCTAGAAGTGAAGAGTATTCTGAAATTGCAGGTTTTAATGTAGGTGCTGATGATTATATAGCAAAACCAATTAAGCCACGTGCTTTAGTTAGCCGCATTAATGCGATTTTAAGACGAAATACAGGAACAGAAGAAGTATCTGAAAACAAATTGGAAATTGGCGATTTAGTAATCGACCGTGAGGCTTATTTGGTTTTTCAAGGCGGTAACAAAGTGGTATTGGCGAAAAAAGAATTTGAGCTTCTATACTTGTTGGCATCAAAACCAGGAAAAGTTTATACCCGCGAATCGATCCTTAAAAATATCTGGGAAGATTCGGTAGTAGTAACCAATAGAACTATTGATGTTCACATTCGTAAACTAAGAGAAAAATTAGGCGAAACTTATGTATCAACCGTAAAAGGGGTGGGTTATAAGTTTGAGCTATCTTAAATAGCTTTGCCATCGATAGACACAGATTAACACAGATTTTTTCTGATGATAATCTGTGTTTTTTTTATGCTGTCATTCTGAGCACGAAGAATCCGTACCACTTACATTAAATACTCATTTCTTTTACCCAATTCTTTTATTTAACAACACATTCCATCGTTTGGGGATTCTTCACTGCGTTCAGAATGACAAAATATTTTGCTTGTTTTGGTCATCCTTTTTATCTGTGGTTAATTCCTTAACCAATAAAAATAAAATCGTATTTTTGCGCTTCATTAATTACAGCACAGTTTGAAGTTTCCAAATTTTAAAGACCTTATTCTTTTCGAAGACAACGATTTTATTGTTATCAATAAACCTCCATTTTTAGCCTCCCTCGATGAACGCGGTGGATCAGGAGAAACCAATGTATTACGTCTTGCCAAACAGTATAGCGATGATGCACAGGTTTGTCACCGTTTGGATAAAGAAACTTCTGGTGCTTTAATTATCGCCAAAAATCCTGAAGGTTATCGTCATGCCTCTATGCAGTTCGAAAGAAGGAAAGTGAATAAAACTTATCATGCGGTGGTAGATGGGCACGTTATTTTCGACCAGTTAACAGTTGATCTTCCGATCTTGAACGATGGCAATAAAAATGTAACCATTGATAGGGCAGAAGGCAAAAGAGCTGAAACCATTTTCGATTCGTTAAAATACTACAAACACTATACACTTGTTGAGTGCAAGCCAATAACCGGCCGTATGCACCAGATCCGTATCCACTTAGCAACACAAAGGGCAGCCATTGTTGGTGATGATATGTACAAAGGGAAACCTGTTTTTCTTTCGTCAATAAAGAGAGGTTATAAATTAACCAAAGGCGAAGAGGAGCAGCCCATTATGAAACGTTTCGCATTACATGCCAGACATTTGGTTTTTAAAGGATTAGATGACAAAGATATTGTGATTGATGCACCATACCCAAAAGATTTTGCAACCTTAATTAAGTTATTGGATAAATTTGATGCATAAAACAGCCCTTTAAATTGGCTTATTTCGTTGTTTTTGTTACTTTTGGGCTATTAGCCCTCTATTAAAAAACAATAGAATGTACATCAGATTTGTAAATTACCTTGATAAGATTAATCAGTACCGAAAATCTAAAATATCAAACCGTAATTTCTTAATTATCCTTGCAGTAATTGTTGGGATTTTAGCAGGACTCGCAGCTGCCGTTTTAAAAAGTTTAACCCACCACATCGAAGAATTTCTTCAATCAGACTGGCACTGGAAATATAAATACTACCTGTACTTTATATTTCCGATGATCGGTATTTTTTTAACGATTTTGTATATCAAATACTTTATCCGTAAAACAAAATTCGAAACAGGTTTAACCCCTTTGCTTTATGCCATTTCAAAAAAATCGAGTAAGGTAGAAGCACACAATATTTATTCGCAGATTATTACCGCAGCCGTTACGGTAGGTTTTGGTGGTTCAACAGGTTTGGAAGCACCAATTGTTACCAGTGGATCGGCAATAGGCTCAAACCTTGGCCGTTTACTCGGTTTATCTTATCGCGAAATTACCATGCTGGTGGCCTGTGGTGCGGCAGCCGGTATTGCAGGAGCATTTAACAGTCCAGTGGCTGGGATTGTTTTCGCTATCGAAATTTTATTGCCTGAGTTTACCATTCCTGCATTTATCCCGCTTTTATTATCGGCTGCAACAGCTGCTGTAGTAGCAAGATTATTCTACACACAACAGCTTTTCTTTTTGGTTACCGAAGGATGGAAGGTAAACGCATTGTTTTATTATGTGATACTGGCTTGTTTTATTGGCTTGTTCTCCATTTATTTTACAAAAGCCAATTATGCCGTAAAAGGATTATTCTATAAAATAAAACATCCCTACACCAAAGTTATTGTAGGTGGTTTAATGTTAGGAGCTTTGGTATTTCTATTTCCAACTTTATATGGTGAAGGATATATTACGATAAAAGGCTTATTAAAAGGTGATTACCATACAGTAATCAACAACAGTATTTTTGCTGATTATAGCTCGATTTCGGCTGTGGTTATATTGTTTACAGTAGTTACTATATTTATGAAATCGATAGCTACCCTGGTTACCTTAGGCGCTGGCGGTAATGGCGGAACATTTGCACCCAGTTTAATTATGGGTGGTTTAATCGGATTTATCTTTGCCTATGTGGTAAATCTATCTGGTTTGGCGCAATTAAACGTTTCGAACTTTATTGTTGCAGGTATGGCCGCTGCTTTAGGCTCGATTATGCATGCTCCATTAACTGGAATCTTTCTGATTGCCGAAATTACGGGGGGGTATATTTTAATGGTTCCATTGATGATTACCACTGCAATTTCTTACGCCATCAACCGCAGCTCGCAAAAACATTCTATTTATACTAAAGCACTTGCAGATAAGGGTGAATTATTATCTCATGAGGATAAGGATACAACGGTTTTAAACCAGATGAAACTAAAGTATTTGATCGAGAAAACTTATCCTCAATTATTTATGAACGATCTGATTTCAGCTAAAATGAACGATATTATGCAATCGCATAAAAATATTTGTGCTGTAACAGACGAACTGGGCGATTTTAAGGGGATTATTTACATAGAAGAACTATTTAATGAGATGATTAACCACCCTGAAAAGGAAAATTTGCAGGCTTCTTATTTGGTACAACCTGCACCGAACGCCATTACCGAAAATGATGATCTGAAAATGGTATTAAAGAAAATGGAGCAAGATAACGTATGGATTTTACCTGTATTAACTGCGCAGAACCAATATTTGGGCTTCGTTTCTAAAACAGCAATTTTTAATAAATACCGGGCATTGCTGATGAGGCAGAATGATTATATGGGCTAACCCCTAAATCCCCTTGAGGGGACTTCAAATTCCCATCCGTACATCATTTACTTCAACATAATTATCTTTAATAAAAAAAGTTGAAATGATTAAGATAATCTGCTCATTCCAACTTTAAATTATAACAAAAAGTATAGTCGATCTCCCCTTTAGGGGTTGGGGGTTACTCAGCTCTTTTTAAACCAAACTTCTCAATTTTACTATACAAATGACTTCTTTGGATGTCAATCTCATCAGCCGTTTTTGACACGTTCCAATTGTTTTTCTCCAATTTGAATTTGATAAATTCGCGCTCTGCATGATCTTTATAATCCTGGAAATTATTGAACGAATCGAAAGAAAAAGCCAGGCTCGAACCGCCAGCACCGGCAATCTGTGCACTGGTTGCTGCACCAATGTTTGTACCGCCGCCTGGGTTAGCGAATGCACGTACATCATTTTCGGTAATTACCTTATCGCTCAAAATAATCAAACGCTCAATCATATTATGTAGCTCACGCACATTACCTGTCCAAGGTAAAGCTTGTAAAGCAGCCATACCACCATCATTTATTTTCTTAACCGGCATCCCATAATCGCTGCAGATATTCTCTAAAAAGTTCTGGGCAATAACAGGAATATCATCGGTACGCTCTGTTAAATGCGGAACATGGATATTGATTACATTTAACCGGTGATACAAATCCATACGGAAGTTACCATCTTCGATCTCTTTCAGTAAATCTTTATTGGTTGCCGCCAAAACACGAACATTTACTTCAATTTCCTTTTCACCACCTACACGAGAAATTTTATGCTCTTGTAAGGCACGTAAAACTTTTGCCTGGGCGGAAAGGCTCATATCGCCAATCTCATCCAAAAATAAAGTACCTCCATTAGCTAGTTCAAATTTACCGATGCGTTGTTTCACAGCAGAGGTAAATGAACCTTTCTCGTGACCAAACAACTCACTTTCAATCAGTTCTGATGGAATAGCCGCACAGTTCACCTCAATTAAAGGGCTATCGGCACGGTTCGATTTTTCGTGTAACCAACGGGCTACTAATTCTTTACCACTACCATTTGCACCAGTAATTAACACTCGGGCTTCGGTAGGAGCTACACGCTCTATGGTTTCTTTAATTTTAGAAATGCTTTCCGATTCGCCTAAAATCTCTCGGGTTTTACTTGCTTTACGTTTTAAAACCTTGGTTTCGGTAACTAAATTTCCGCGGTCTAAACCATTGCGGACCGTAATTAATAAACGGTTTAAATCAGGTGGTTTCGAAATAAAATCGAAAGCTCCTTTTTTACTGGCTTCAATGGCAGTTTCGACTGTTCCATGACCAGATATCATAATGAATGGCAAATCGGGTTTAATGATCTGTGCCTGTTCGAGCACTTCCATACCATCCATCTTATTCATCTTGATATCGCAAAGTACCAGGTCGAAATTTCCTTTTTTGATCATTTCGAGGCCATCAATACCATTATCGATATCTTCTACATCGTAATTTTCGTACTCCAGAATTTCGCGTAAGGTACTCCTTATCGCACGCTCATCGTCAATTATTAATAATTTAGCCATTAGAGATGTATCCTTTAATTTTGAAATGCGAATATATTATTTTTTAATTAATGTATAGTTTTTTATACAATTAATACGCAATAAACCTTAAAAGATGAGAAAGGTTTTAATAAGTGTAATCCATCTTAAACTTACTTAAATCGGGCTGCTGTTTTTTAGCTCTTTTTAGTTCCAATTCATAAATTGTTCTGCCCAGATTTTTCATAAAAGGGAAACAAACCGTTTCGTATTCATATTTATTGTCGTTGAAGATGCCATCCTCATTGCTCTGCACAACTGCGGTTAAGAAATATTCGATTCCATTTTTAAAATCAACGAAATAAGAGTTATCAATGATGTAGCCATAGCTATCGCCATATTTATTGAAGATGCGGATATTTGGATCAGGAGTTACCTGTTCCCGTCCATAGTAAAACATTTTTGCATAGGTAGTCCAAAATTCTTTCTGATCGTATTTAGGAAAATCACTTTCGGTTGGATACTTACTCATATAAGTATAAATGAGTTTATAATCTTCTTTAGTAAGGTTAAACCGTTCTTTAACCGGAAAAGCCTCAGGAAAAATCAATTTCTGCATGAGTTTCTGTTGATCGTTAATGGCGAAAGCATTTTTCCCCGCTAAACTGAAAGGTTTTTTTACCAGCTTGTTGGTACTATCCATGTATCCGGAACCCATTACCAGGTTGCTTAATTTTAATTCGTACGCTTTTGGATCATACTGTGCCGGTTGATCATACACCAATTGTTCACCATTGTAAAATTTGATGGGATTGGTATGCTTCGCCGATTCTCCAGCATCGCCAATGGCTAAGCGGTTTAAAATACGGCTATAGTGTAATCCGTTCCCTTTCAGTTTTTCATTAATCTCTGCCCGGCCAATAAACTCGAATAAACGGTTAAACGCATCATTATCACTGGTAAGCAAAATCTTTTTAACGTAGTGTTCTATTGATGGAAGCCCATTTTTAGCACTTGTATCTGTTAAAACCCTCGTTTGTCCTTTAAAGGCACTATCGGTAATCATGATACTTTTCGCCGTTAAGCCTGTATTTTTTAAGCGGTTTACTTTTTCCAAGGCAAAAATCACAGCAGCTAGTTTAACTGTACTCGCAGGATAAAAATAATGGTGGGGATCTAAATTGTAACTAAACGTTTTAAAAGTGGGTTTATTCTTTGCGTCTCGGTTAACCTGGGTATATAACACCTGAATCTGGTTTTTATCTGGATGATTGAGTACTGAAGAAAAAAGTTCGGATTTAGTTTCCATCATTTTCTTTAGAAAAACAGTATCGGTTTTTTGTGCCATAACAGATAGGCTTATTAATGAAAATGCAACAATTAATATTCTTCTCATGGGTAGAAATTTGGTTCCTAATTTAGCTTTTTCTATTAAAACCACCATTTTACATCATTCATTTTACATCTAGTTTAATTTTGCTACTTTTGCAGCGCTTTTGGTTTCCGGCACTACACCCGGAATTAAAAGGGAATACAGTGTAAATCTGTAACTGTCCCGCAGCTGTAAGCTCCTTAACGGATTTCCAATCAATCTGCCACTGTTCCGACTTGTTCGGGATGGGAAGGCCGGGAACCCGGGAGTAAGTCAGAAGACCTGCCTTAGCATTATATTTCATAGCTTTCGGGGATTGAAGCTAGGATTGAGATACTTAACGTTTTTCGTATTTTCATTTCCTTTTCTATCTGTTGGCTGTGGGCAAAACCACAATCAAATGAACAAAAAAAGAATGCTAACTGTAGCCAGTCTAGGGCTAGCGCAGTTAATGATTAGCCAGGTGGCTAATGCTCAAAATCAAGACAGTTTACAGCTTAAAGATGTTGTAATTTCTGCGACAAAAAACGATCAGAAACAATCGCAAACAGGCAAAGTGGTTACGATCATCAGCCGTGAAGTATTGGAGCGCAGTAACGGGAAATCATTGCCAGAACTTATTAGCGAGCAGGCTGGAATTATTGTAGCAGGCTCAAGCAGTAATCCGGGATTAAACAAATCGGTATTTTTTAGAGGTGCAGGAAGTGCCTATGCTGTGGTTTTAATTGATGGCATTGTGCAAAACGATCCATCAGGAAATGGAGGTGCTTTCGATTTAAGATTGATTTCTATCGATCAGATCGATCACATCGAAATTTTAAGAGGCGGTCAATCTACCATTTACGGTTCCGATGCTGTTGCAGGGGTAATCAATATCATCACTAAAAAAGGTGGCCCAAAAGGAAATACCATTTATGGTGTGGCCAGTGCAGGCAGTTACGAAACTTACAAAGGAACCATTGGTTTAAACGGTGGTGTTGAAGGTTTTTCGTATAACATTAACTATACCCACGCCAAAACCGATGGAATTTCAGAAGCAGCAACACCTGCGGGGAGTACAGCCATATTTGATAAAGACGGCTTTAAAACTGATGCCTTAAATGCAAATTTCGGAATCAAACTGGATAATCATTTCTCTGTAAACCCATTTGTACGTTACTATTATGGCAATTACAAGTTCGATAGTGGCGCTTTTAACGATGCAAACAATTATTCTATCCTGAAAAACTTTGCTGCAGGTACCAATGCCAAATACGAATTTGCAACCGGTAAAGTAACGTTAAACTATAGTTTCGAAAGTACCAGAAACGATGCGCATAGCCAATATCCAAGCCTTAACGAAGGCCGTGTATCATTACTGGATTTATTCTACAACCAAAAACTGGGCAACAAACTCGATTTATTGGTGGGTATCGATAACCGTGTGATGAAATTATCATCAGCAACCGACAAACCGGAAACCAACATCTTTGCCGCTTACGGATCATTATTCTTACACGATTTAAGTGTATTCAACCTTGAAGTTGGCGGACGTTACAATAAACACGAACAATATGGCGAAAATTATACTTACTCAATTACCCCAAGTATCAACATCATTAAGGAGATAAAATTATTTGGAACAGTTTCAACAGCATTTAAAGTTCCTACTTTAAACATGCTTTTTGGTCAGTTTGGTGCTAATTTGGACTTAAAGCCTGAAAAATCGCAGAATTATGAGGCCGGTGTTAATTTTAGCTTTGCTGATGACAAATTTAGCTTACGTTTAGCAGGTTACAAACGCGATTTAACTGATGCCATTATTTATGCTTACCCTAATGGATACATTAACCAGGTAAGTCAGAAAACAAAAGGTTTCGAAGTTGAACCAGCAGTTAAATTCAGTGTGTTTAACATTAATGGCTATTATGCTTACGTAGAAGGGAATGAGTTCAATTTTGTTGACAATGCTGTTGCCGACTATCTTTTCCGCAGACCAAAACATACATTTGGTATTACTGCAGGTGCACAGGCTACAAGCAATTTATATTTGAGTGCAAACTACCGTTATTTCGGCAAACGCACCGATGGTAATTTTACTACTTATACAGTCGACAATCTACCTGCTTATAAATTGTTAAATGCTTATGCCGAATATGCATTGGCAAAGAAACGCGTAAAGATATTTTTTGATGCAAAAAACATTCTGAACGAAAAATACAGCGAAATTATTGGTTACAATAGCCTGGGCTTCAACTTTAATACGGGTGTAAGTTTTAATATCCGCTAATAAAAATTTAACTTTGCTTAAATATTAACCAGAAATAGCATGTCTCATTTAAAATTTAATCCACGTACTTTAATTTTGTTGCTAATGATATTGGCAATAACAGCTTTACGTTTGCTGGTAACATTCAACTCAGATGAATTAAAGTTTGCCAATTTTTCATCAATAGGGGCAGTAGCTTTATTTGGGGGTGCATATTTTAAAGATCATCTTAAAGCATTTGCTTTTCCGCTATTAAGTTTATTTTTAAGCGATTTAGTACTTTATACAACCATCTATAAACAGTATGTAGATATGTTTTTAGTTCAGGAACTTTGGACGTACCTTGCAATTGCATTAATGGTTTTAGCTGGTCGATTTCTATTAAAAAAGGTAAATATCGCCAACTTATTCCTATCTACAATCGTAATTGTATTCATCCATTGGATTGTAAGTGATATTGGTTCATGGTATAAAAACCCATTGTACACACAAAACTTAAATGGTTTTATAGATTGTTTAATTAAAGCCATTCCGTTTGAGATCAGATTCTTAGAAGGAACAATAATCTATGGTGCTTTGCTTTTTGGCGCTTTTGAAATCTTAAAAGCAAAATACCCGGTATTAAAACTGCAAACACAAGAGCTGTAGAAAGATCCATTGTTTGGTATAACACCAATCAAGTAAAAACAAGATAGAAATCCTCTTTTGATTCGATTCAAAAGAGGATTTTTTTTAACTTAGAACATCAATTCCGTTTTACCTTTTACATCCTAATGAAAGTTGTTTCTTTTTTACCTGCTGCCACAAAAATGATTTACGATATGGGCCTGCAAGAATACCTGTATGGCGTAACATTCGAATGCCCTAAAGAGGCTGCAGATCAACCAAAAGTTGTACGTTGCATACTTGAAGGCAAAAACTATTCGAGTATCGAAATAGACCGGATCTTTTCGGCGTCAAAAGCACAAGGCAAAAGTTTATATTGGGTAGATGATGCACTGTTGGAAAGCATCGCACCCGATGTAGTTTTCACACAAGATATATGCGAGGTGTGCAACATCGATACTGTTTGTACCGAAACAGCTGTAATGAAGCTTAGTAAGCAACCAACACTGGTACCTTTATCGCCCAATAACTTACAAGATGTTTTCGAATGTGCCATTACCATTGCCAGGGCTTTAGGAAAGGAAGAGGTAGCGTTAAACTATCTGGCAGGCCTGCAAAAGAAAACGGATCATATTTTAGATCAGCTTAGGGCAAACCGTGCACCATTAAAAAGGATTATGCTAATGGAATGGATCGAACCGATCTACAATTGCGGACACTGGATTCCTTTTCAGATTGCGGCAGCTGGTGGCGTTGATATGTTGTCTAATCCTGGTGGCGACTCTATTGTAACGCAATGGGATAAAATCCTGAAATATAATCCAGAGGTTTTGGTTATTGCACCATGTGGTTTTGATATGAAACGAAGCATGGAAGAAATGGAGCTGTTAACGTCAAAACCAGGCTGGACCGATCTTGATGCCGTAAAAAACAATCAGGTTTATCTTGCAGATTTTGATATGTTCACCCAACCGAGCATAGGTACGCTGGTTGAAGGTATAGAAGCTTTAGCCTGTATGTTCCACCCAGAGATATTTAAGGCAGACGAAAACATAACCAAAAAATTCATCAACCACAGCCAGTCTGTAAAATCATTTAAATCTGTGTAATCATAATATATGAAATTAGTTGTTTTAACAGGAGCAGGGATCAGTGCCGAAAGTGGGTTAAAAACATTTAGGGATTCTGATGGATTATGGGAAGGCTATAATGTTTACGATGTAGCTACCCCCGAGGCCTGGGAGAGAGATCCCGAATTGGTGCAAGAATTTTATAATGAAAGAAGAAGGCAGGTTTTAGCTGCAAAACCCAATCTGGCTCACCAGGTGCTTGCCGAACTGGAAAAAGACTTCGACGTTGAAATCATTACCCAAAACATAGATGATTTACACGAAAGGGCAGGTTCTACCAAAGTTACCCATCTTCATGGCGTAATCACCAGGTCTCAATCAGATAAAAAAGCAGATTTAACCTATCCCATTGTTGGTTCAGAAATCAAAATGGGTGAGCTTTGCGAATTAGGTTCTCAACTTCGGCCGCATGTAGTTTGGTTTGGCGAAGCTGTCCCCATGATAGAAGTAGCCACTAAACTCTGTAAACAGGCAGACTTGTTTGTACTAATCGGAACTTCATTGGCTGTTTATCCGGCAGCAGGTTTAATCGATTTTGTGCCTTCCTTTGTCGACAAATACATTATCGATCCAAGAACACCCGATGTAAAACGTTATAAAAACGTGATCAATATTGAGAAAAATGCTGTAGAAGGCATTACAGAATTAAAAGAAATATTAGCCAATGCCAGATAAGAAGCTTTGCATTTTTAATTGGAGCGGTGGTAAAGACAGTACATTGGCCTTACACTATGCCCTACAAGATCCTACTATCGAAATCCGTTACCTGATTACTACAGTTACGGAAAAATACAACCGTGTTTCGATGCATGGTGTTAGAGAAGCTTTACTTATCAAACAGGCCGAAAGTATTGGTATTCCATTGTATCAGATCCGTTTGGGCGAAATGCCTGACATGGAAACCTACGACAGTACCATGAAGCATCATCTTTCTAAATTTAAAGAGGAGGGTATTACCCATTCTATTTTTGGTGATATCTTTTTAGAGGACTTACGTATTTATCGCGAAAACAAATTAGCAGAAATTGGGCTTAAGGCTATTTTCCCGCTTTGGAGAAAAGATACACAACATTTAATTGAAGAATTCCTAAACCTGAACTATAAAACCATCATTATTTGCACGCAGCAAAATCTCGAAAATTTCTGTGGAAAAGTAATCAGCCCTGATTTGATCAGGCAACTTCCCACAGATATTGATCCCTGCGGAGAAAACGGGGAGTTTCATACCTTCGCATTTGAAGGACCAATTTTCAGGGATAAAATCACTTTCACCATTGGAGAGAAGGTATTCAGAACTTATAACGCGCCAAGTAAAACAACCACTAATGAGGCTTCACCTTGTTCTACCACAGCACTTTCTGGCTTCTGGTATATGGATTTATTAGAATAACTTTACCAATTAAAACATTTTGGCATCATTTTTTCTTTAGTATTGGTAATTAACTAAATCACACATCCCATTGAAACCTGTTTAGCGAGGTTAGGTAGCTAAACAAGCGTCATATTAAAAAATTAAGAGTTATGAAAAAGATATTGGTAGTAATCGCATTAAGTTCAGTTATGTTTGCTTGTAACAATAAAGCAAAAGAAGAAGCAGCTTTAAAACAACAACAAGCCGAAAAACAATTGGCTATTAAAGCTGTAAAAGATAGTTTAAGGTTAGATAGTTTTAAAAAGGCCGAAGTGGCAAAAGCAGAGCAAGAAAAAGAAGCTAAACACCAGGCAGAATTAGCTGCAGCAAGAAGAGCAGGCTCATCTAGATCGTATGCAAGCTCAGGTGGCAGTTCTAGCGGCGCTTATGGAGGTGCACAACCAACAGCTAAGAAAAAAGGCTGGAGCGATGCAGCTAAAGGCGCTGTTATTGGTGGTGCGGCCGGAGCAGTTGGTGGTGCTTTAATAGATAAGAAAAAAGGTAGAGGTGCTGTCATTGGCGGATTAGTTGGAGCTGGTGGTGGTTATTTAATTGGCAGAGGTGAAGACAGAAAATCTGGCCGTGTGCAGCCTAAAAACTAAAAAAGGTTTTTAAACACATATAAAGTCCCGATTTACATCGGGACTTTTTTTTGTACCCAAAAAAATGATTTATATATTTAGCGAAAAAAGAACCATGATAGAAACCCAAACTGCAGATAAAGGACAGATCCAACACTTTGTAATGTTCTGGTTAAAACCTCAACTAACCAAAACCGAGATCGCAGATTTCGCTAACTTCTTTGAAAGTTTAAAACCTATAAAATATATTAAAACGTTAAGTTATGGTTTAGCAGCAGGTACACCTGTACGCCCTGTTACCGACAACTCTTTTACCTATTCGCTAACCATTACCTTTGCCAACATTGCTGACCATAATGCTTACCAGGAAGATAAAGTGCATTTAGATGCTGTAGAAAAATTCTCTAATAACTGGTACAGGGTAGTGGTACACGATACGGTAATTGCTTAAATAGTTTTAACCAGGGGAATACAGATTAACTTAGAATATTTCTTTCTGTCGTCATCCTGAACTTGTTTCAGGATCTTTTAAAGAGCAGATAATAGATGATAATCCTTGGAGAAGTCGTCATTCCCAAATGCCATAAACGTTAAGATTTCCGACTGCAAGAGAATGACAACCACTCTTGGAGTCTGCCAATGGCAGCGAAGAATCTTTTAAAGAATGAAATAGAATCTTATAAATGCTCTTAGATGAATACAGATATTCATCTAAGAGCATTTTTTTTGCCGTGCGGTGAAAGATATTTTAAGACTAAGATAAATCGCCATTTCGACCGAAGTGGAGAAATCCTTGAACTATCCAGTGAACAAAATTTAAAGACTTCTCTTCCTATATCTTCAGGTATTTAAAAATCAATTTACTGATAAACGCCAAACCTCCCATTTATTTGGCGAAATAAGCACTAAGAATTATATTTTGTTAACAAGTTTAAAAACAATTATATCAATCAGTTAACTTAAATCAACTAAATTAAAACTTATATTCAACATGACCCCAGCTATGAAAAATAACCTAAAAGTCAAAATATAATTCCGAATAATGATTAAATCAACTAACAACCAACGACTTACGTAAGTTAAATCATTAATATTGGTGCCTGTTGTAGGCCGCTGTAAAATCAGAACGCATTAGCTTAAATCGCGCCACTACGGTCTGGATAAATTCCTCATCAATAATTTCAAATACATCATTAACACCACCTCCACTTAGATCAAGCTCTGCAAGTTTATAACTTTGTTCAAAGGTGCCCTGCTCAAACTTTACAATGTATTTTTGATTCATCGAAAAAATGGTAATCTTACATTCCGGATGCGGAAGTTCTGCTACTACTCTCATTTATTTTATATTTTTATTTACAATTTAACAGATACACCATTAAGCGTGCCCCAGCTATCTATAATCGAGAAACGGGCAAACAACTCTTCCCTGTACCATTCGCGCTCCCTGGTAAGCTTAATCACATCCGAATGATCAAAAGATTTGTAGGCATAGTTTTTCATACTATCCGCATCGGCCCAGATCGAAAAGGTAGCCTGATCGAAAAATGGATTTTCGCCAATACCTGCCGACAAGATAAAACCTGGCGCAGTGCGCATGGCATTAGCTGCTCTTTTAATATTCCGTCTAAACTCTTTTAACTTGTTAAATTTAATCGCTGCCCTTGTAATTACAGCGATCTTACCTGTATGGGAATTACTAATTTTATCAGATTTAAATGGCTCAACTTCTGACCATAAGCCATGACTAGATAAAGGGTTTAATAAGATAGTAAAACTTTCAACACTAAAGAAACCAAACCATTTCAGCACAAAAGAATTACGATAAAAATCATTACAGTCGCTCCGGTTATCCCAGGTAGTAAGCACAGCCCAATGTTTATAATCAGGAGCTAAATCTACCTGAGCATCTTTTCCGCTCCCCATTAACTTCCAGAACCGGCATCTTTTATTCAACCACAACGGCAACCGTAAAACAGCCATCCCCATAAAAGCGAAAGGAACGGTAAGGCCACGGAATTTGGTAATAGTTAAGGCTACGATCATAAACTTACGATTAATGATGCCAAAACTAAGGATTTTAAGAATAGGTTATCATTCAAATTTTCGTCATTAAAATCCACTATTACCTTACATCTCACAAATCATAATTAACTTTGATCATAGAAATAAAAAAAAATGGCAGAAGATTTAACCATCACCAGAAATACATCAAAGGAAGAGCAATATCAATCAATCATCCCTCAGATAGAGGCTTTACTTTACGGCGAAACCGATTTTATTGCAAATCTTGCCAATGTTGCAGCAGCACTTAAAGAACAGTTTAATTGGTTTTGGGTAGGCTTTTACCTGGTAAAGCAAGAGGAATTGGTATTAGGCCCATTTCAAGGCCCGGTAGCCTGTACACGGATTAAAAAAGGAAAAGGAGTATGCGGCGCATCCTGGCAGCAAGCAGAAATCATTATCGTTCCAGATGTTGAAGAATTCCCTGGTCACATTGCCTGTGCATCTGCTTCTAAATCAGAAATTGTTTTACCGTTAATTGTTAATGGTGAAGTGATAGGCGTTTTAGATGTAGACAGCGAAGTGTTAAACAAATTCGACGAAACAGATAAAACTTATTTAGAGCAAGTTATATCAATTATATTAAACAAATAGTTAAAGTAAGGTATTGAAACTAAAAGAAGAATATTATCTAAATGAAGACGTGGTTAGCCTAGCTAAAGATCTGTTAGGCAAAATACTCTATACTAAAATTGATAACGAAATCACCGCAGGTATCATCATCGAAACAGAAGCTTATTTTGGCATAAAGGATAAGGCTTCGCATGCTTACGGCGGCCGCAGAACTAACCGAACAGAAACGATGTATGGCAATGGAGGCATTGCCTATGTATATCTCTGTTATGGTATGCATAACCTCTTCAATATTGTAAGTTCGAAAGAAAACGATCCACATGCTGTTTTAATTAGAGGCATAGAACCTTTGGTTGGCATCGACATTATTGAGCAAAGAAGAAATATGCCACATACAAAGGGCGCTATTTCTGCTGGCCCAGGATCTGCTGCAAAAGCATTGGGAATAGATAAAACTTTTAATACCAAAAACCTAACCGGAGATGAAATCTGGATCGAAGATCATGCTATCCGCTATAAAGATGATGATATTGCCGCTACACCTCGCGTAGGCATTGCATACGCAAAAGAGCATGCTTTATTACCGTGGCGGTTCTTTGTAAAAGGCAACAAATATGTGAGCAAACCAAACAAGGTTTGATAAAAAACATAAATTGAAAAGCAGGTTCGGAAACAATACCTGCTTTTTTTGTATTATTGAGGCAATGAATTTTGAAAACAACTTATTATTTGCACAAGCACAAGACGAAACCGACCAGCTTCGTAATTTCAGGTCTCAGTTCTTATTTCCAAACCACAACGGCAATGATTTTATTTACCTGTGTGGCAATTCATTAGGACTTCAACCTAAAGTAGCTAGCGAGGTTTTGAAAGGTCAGCTTAACAACTGGGCCAACTATGCAGTAGAGGGCTGGTTCGACGGAAACGAACCATGGATGTTCTACCATAAGGCACTCAAAAAGTTAATGGCCCCAATTGTTGGCGCATTACCATCAGAAGTTTGCCCCATGAATACCTTAACTGTAAACCTTCATTTATTAATGGTTAGTTTCTATCAGCCTAAAGGTAAACGTTTTAAAATCATTATGGAAGGCGGCGCATTCCCATCCGATCAATACGCGATAGAAAGCCAGGTAAGATTTCATGGTTTCGATCCAAAAGAAGCGATTATAGAGGTTTTCCCCAACGAAGGCGAAGAAATACTCCATACCGAAGACATCGTAGCTAAAATCAAAGAAAATACAGATGAAATCGCCTTGGTTTTATTTGGCGGGATAAATTATTATACCGGACAATGGTACGATATGGAGACCATTACCAAGGCAGGGCATGAAATCGGTGCTATTGTAGGCTGGGATCTGGCGCATGCCGCAGGTAATGTTCCTGTAAAGCTTCACGATTGGGGTGTTGATTTTGCCTGCTGGTGCTCATACAAATACCAAAATTCAGGTCCGGGAGGAATAAGCGGAATCTTTGTTCACGAAAAACATTTCAGCAATACCGAATTAAACCGCTTTGCAGGATGGTGGGGCTACCAGGAAAGCAAACGTTTTAAAATGGAAAAAGGCTTTATTCCAGAAGCTGGGGCAGACGGCTGGCAGGTAAGCTGCACACAGGTAATGCCAATGGCTTTATACCATGCTTCGCTTCAGATTTTCGAACAAGCAGGCTTCATTGAACCATTAAGAAGTAAAAGTATTACTTTAACTGCATATCTTGAATTTATTATAAATGAAGTAAATAAGGAGTTAGATGTAATGCAATATAAAATCATCACTCCTAAATTAGCTAACGATAGAGGTGCACAGCTATCTATCATTGCTCAACAAAATGGCAAACAGATTTTTGATGGCTTAATGGCAAACCATATACTTGGCGATTGGCGCGAACCCGATGTAATCCGCTTAAGTGCAGTCCCACTTTATAACTCTTTCGAAGATGTTTATTTGGCCGGACAAGCACTTTTAAAAGTAAGTAAAGAAGTTTTACGATAAGAAAAGGTTCATCAAATAAAAACAAAGAAAATGATCAATTACAACCCTAAAGACTGGAGCACCTTCATTTTTCATATCCATAAAAGCGATACCTTTAGAAAACTGTGGCCATTAATGCTTGCAGTAGCTATTTTTTCGGGTTTGGTTGGGTATGCAGAACTCAATTTTTTTCAACTTTCTAAAAGCAGCTATGTTACCAATATCGGCATGATGCACAGCTTATTGGGCTTTGTATTGTCTATGCTACTGGTTTTCAGAACAAATACAGCATACGACAGGTGGTGGGAAGGAAGAAAGTTATTGGGATCGTTAACCAATGTGAGCCGTAACCTGGCCATGAAAATAAAAGCACTTAAATTAACAGCAGAAGATGTCCGTTTCTTCGAATACGGCATCCCTAAATATGCTTTTGCCTTAAAAGAACACTTACGCGAAAGAATGTATTTTGGCAAAAATAGTCTTTTAATAGAGGTCGAAGAAGGTAAACACGTACCAAACCAAATTGCAGGAAGCTTAATTAACAGGTTATACAAACTACTAGAAAAAGGCGCTATTTCGCAGGAACAATTTATTGTACTTTCAGGCGATTTTAATCAATTTACCGATATCTGCGGTGCTTGCGAGCGCATTAAAAACACACCGATCCCATATTCTTACAGTGCTTTTATCAAGAAGTTTATCTTTATTTACGTAATTACTTTACCTTTTGGCTGGGTATTCAGTTTAGGCTATTTTGTTGTGCCGATTGTACCCTTTATCCTCTATGTATTAGCAAGTTTGGAATTGATAGCTGAAGAAATAGAAAACCCATTTGGAGAAGATGCAAACGACCTTCCTGTTGATCAGATCTGCACGAACATTGAAAAACACGTGGAGGAAATTTTAGGCTAATGATTAAGATTGCCTGGCATCCCCTTTACGCGCATCCTTTACCCGAAGGGCACCGTTTTCCGATGCTGAAATATGAGCTGATACCCGAACAACTTTTGCATGAAGGGACCATAGCACAGCAGAATTTATTTAGCCCAGAACCAGTTTCGGAAGACATTATACTCCTGACTCACGAAAAAACATACTGGGAACAGCTTAGAGATTTAACACTTTCAGCGAAAGCCCAAAGAAGAATAGGCTTCCCCTTAAACGCGCAGCTATTAGAGCGCGAGCTGCGAATTACCCAAGGTACAATAGATGCAGCCCACTTTGCAATGAGTAACGGAATTGCCTTTAATGTAGCAGGTGGCACCCATCATGCAGGCAGTAATTGGGGCGAAGGTTTTTGTTTATTAAACGATCAGGCTGTTGCAGCTAATTACTTGTTAAATAAAAATTTAGCTAATCGCATCTTAATTATCGATTTAGATGTACATCAGGGAAATGGCACGGCAGAAATCTTTCAAAATGAGCCAAGGGTGTTCACTTTTTCAATGCATGGCGATAAAAATTTTCCTTTCAGAAAAGAAATATCAAGTTTGGATGTTCCTTTAGATGATGGTGTTCAGGATGAAGAATATCTGTCAGCTTTAAATGTCAATTTAAAAAAGGCATTCGAAAGGGCTAAACCTGATTTTGTATTTTATTTATCAGGGGTTGATGTGCTTGCTACCGATAGGCTGGGCAAACTGGCATTAAGCAAAGCCGCATGTAAAGAACGCGACAAAATGGTGCTGCAGGCCTGTAAAGATAAAAATCTAGCGGTGCAAGTGAGTATGGGCGGCGGTTACTCCATCGATATCAGAGATATTGTAGATGCGCATTGTAACACCTACCGCCTGGCTTTTGATTTATTTGGATAAGTCCACGCACAAAACCATAATATCCTTATCTTCGCGGCCATATGTTGGAGATTATTTACCAGGACGAAAATCTAATTGCAATTAACAAACCTCATGGGCTATTGGTGCATCAATCTTCCATTGCAAGAGATGCCACGGAGTTCGCGCTTCAGTTGCTTAGAGACCAGATCGGCAAACATGTTAGCCCGGTGCACAGACTAGACAGGAAGACAAGCGGAATCTTATTATTTGCTTTCGACAAAGCATCTGAAATTGCTATGCATCAGCAATTTATGAATTCAGAAACCGATAAAAAATACCTGGCTATCCTGCGTGGCTTCACACCCGATGCGATGGATATCGATTATCCATTGGCCAAAGAAAACGGAACCATGCAAGATGCTTTCACCTCGTTTAGCACACTGCAAAGGGCTGAAGTAGCAGTAGCTTTCGGTAAACACCCAACCTCACGGTATTCGTTAGTAGAGGCCACACCTAAAACCGGAAGAATGCATCAATTGAGAAGACATTTTAGCCACATTCTACATCCAATTATTGGCGATAGGACACATGGTTGCAACAAACAAAACAAATTATTTAAAGCGCAATGGGATATGACCACCATGTTACTCCATGCCTCGGAGTTAGCATTCACTCATCCCATTACAAAAGAAAAAATCCATTTAAAAGCCGGTTTACACAATGAGTTTAAAAGGGTGATGGATTTTATGAAAATGGAACCTTAGCACAATTTTTGCAATCAAAAACTGTTTATATAACATCTATGATTAAATACTTACGTTTTACACTTCCAGTTTTAGCGCTTTTTGCAGCCAGTTGTTCTTCTGTTTATATGCCAAACGTTCCAAATACCCCTATGTTAAGTAAACAGGGCGAATTTAGTGGCGGTGCGCACATCTCTTTAAAAGGCAATGCCAGTGTTAATGGCGCCTATGCCGTTTCTGATCATATTGGAGTGCTTTTTAGTGGCTCGAGAATGAATAGTGAAAGAAAAAGCAAAGATTTCGGACATAAACTTATTGAAATTGGAGGAGGATACTTTGATACTTTTGGTCCGGATAACAACCGGATTATTGAAGTTTATGCAGGCGTGGGAAAGGGTTGGAGCGATATCACCTTCCGCGATTATAAAGACGACATCCTCATCAGCAGCGAATTGCAGGAAGTAGATTACCGGAAAACATTCTTGCAGGTTAATTATAGCTCGAAAAAGAAAAACAACCTGCGTTTATTCGGAACAGATTTCCCAATTAACTACGGTACAGCATTAAGGATTAGCCATATTAAGATGGATAGATTCTTTTTAAATGGTGTTGTTCAACCAAAAGAAGATAACATCTTCTTTGAACCGGTTTTCTTTACGCGCATGGCGCTCAGCAAAACTTTTCAGCTACAATACACCACCAGTAGTAATATTGGCTTAAAAAACCGCAAATACATGTCTGCGGGTAATTCTATCTTTACCATTGGTGTTGTCGTTAATGTTGGGGGTAAATAAAGGATACGATCATTCTGAATGTTGCAAAGAAAAGATGAATAAAGGCTCTTCGATAGGCTGCAACTTACGGATTACAAAGAACGATCGTCTTTCCTGCGCAGGCGGGAATCTTAAAGCTTATGGCATTAAGATTATTCATAGCTTTCTTCTCTTCAAAGGCATTCATGAGCACTACGTGGTTCCCAATCAAGTTGGGAATGACGATCCCTCGAGCATTATCATCTCTTAAAATCCATTTGTCATTAATCAAATTAAAGACCAACCTTCAAAGCCTTCGTTTTATTCTGAAAACGCATAAACAATAGGATAGAAGCCGTTAACAAGCCCAGGGTTAGTCCATACCAGATGCCATTAACGCCTAAGTTAAAATGAAATCCTAATACATAACCAATTGGAATACCAACTACCCAATAGGCTAAAAAGGTAATAAACGTTGGAATATTAACATCACCAACACCACGTAAAACACCTAAGCCGACCACCTGAGTGCCATCAAACAGCTGAAAAAAACCAGCAATAATCAATAATTGGGCGGCAATCGGGATAACAGCGGCATCTTCCGTATAAATAAAGGGCATGATGTTATTGGCCAGAACAAAAACCACTGCGGTAACAGACATAAACAACAAAATAACATGGTAGCTGGCTATGGCAGATTTACGTAAATCGTCGAAATTTTTCTTACCAAAGTTATTTCCTGTCTTAATGGTAGCTGCCGAAGCTACACCGCTGGCAATCATATAGGTCATGGCGGCTAAACTAATCGCGATCTGATGCGCAGCCTGCTCTACCGCTCCAATTGTACCGATAAGCACTGCAGCGCCGCTAAAAGCACTGATTTCGAACGAATATTGCATGGCAACAGGCATCCCGATTTTAGCAATCTTAATCGCTCTTATTTTATCAAAAAACGTGGCTTTAAAACTGATCAGGTATTTTTTGAAATGCTGAGAGCGCAACACATAAAAACACATTACGGTAGCCATTAAAATCCTGTCGATTAAAGTACTTAACCCCACACCACTAACACCCATTGATTCAATACCGAACATTCCTTTCACGAAAATGATTCCTAAAATGATGTTGATGGCATTTCCCCAAATGGAAACAAACATGGCTTGTTTGGTAAATCCTAAACCTTCAGCAAACTGTTTAAAAGTCTGGAAAATCAATAAAGGTATAATTGAAACAGATAAAAGATTCAAATAAGGTTTTGCATAACGCACTACTTCGGGTGTTTGCTCAAGGTGGTCGATCACAAAAAAGATCCCCAATTGAACCAGGGCATATAAAAATATACCCACACAGATATTTATGATTAAACTGTTTGATAAAAGCTTTCCGCATTCATCATAATTCTGACGACCGTTTTCCTGTGCGATAAGCGGTGTTAAACCATAGGAGATACCTAAACCAATTACCAGGATAAGCATAAATATGCTGTTCACTAACGAAACAGCCGCCAATTGAATGGTATCCGTAAAATGACCAACAATAATACTATCGGCCATATGAACCAAAGTATGGCCAACCTGAGAGCCTACAATTGGCAATGCCAAATGAAGATTTTCTTTATAATAGGGTTTATACTTGGTGTAAATTTTAGAAAACATAGGGTTACAAAGGTCGCATTTTTAAAGCTCAAAAAGTAGGAATGTAGAAAAGTTAATGTTTGGTTTACAAAAAGACGGTCACCCTGCTGCGCTGAATTATTAAGACTAGCCCTTTGCTAAATAAGTTCATGTTTGGCGCATAGTTATCCCACAGGTCAAAAATTGATATCCGAAATCTATTTTGAAGATGCCACCAGCAAAGGAGCATATTTTTTAAGGATTGAAAGAATTTTAGTTCTATCGGCAATGTAAATATTACTCATAAAGATAATACCTGTTGTTTTATTGAAGAGTATATTAGCACTTGCACCTGGGTCATCACCATCATGACCAATATATCCATCATTGTAAATATTCCAGAAAACGCCCTTATTTCGTGTTTGTAAACTCATATTCTCGGGTAGGCTTTGGAGCGTAAATACTGGTTTAAACATTTCAACTGCAGATCTTTCCGTAATCAAATTTGAGTTATGCTCTAGCATTTTCATCATTTCTCGCACATATAATGACAGCTCCTTATCAGAAGTCCTTAATCCTCCATCAGGATAAGTAGTTAAGTGATAAAAAGGAAATGCGATGTTTTTTGTAAAGTAAGGAATTGCTTGTTTCTTTACATTTTCTTTTGTTTTAAACCAACTTGTTTTGTGCATACGAAGAGGCTTAAAAATATATCGTTGAGTAAAATCAGCAAAAGACATACCGGATTTTACTTCAATCAGATAAGCTGCCAGCGCCGAGCCGATGTTGCTATACCTATATGAAACTCGCTTACTAGGACTCGAGTTACCAAAATTTTCTTTATTGTATAACGCACCTTGTGGAGTTAAATAAGCTTTAAGAAATGTCACTAAGGTCGTATCGTTTAAATCAGAAGTATAATTATTTTCTTGCATCATTTTAAATAATAGCTCATTTTGAACTTTTGGCCCCTCAAAACGATAAGATCGGTTAAATATTGGTAAGTTATCCAGAATCCCCGAAGTATGGGTAGTCAAATATTTAACTTTAATAATTTCATCAGGTAAATAAGGATTAACAACTTTAAACGGAAGGATCGCATTAATATCCGTCTCGAGATCAAAATAACCGAGTTCTATAGCTTTCATAAGCGATACAGCGATAAATGTTTTACTAACTGAACCTATATTCTGGATAGTTTCTGTTGTATACGCTCTCTTTTCAGCAACATTAGCGTAGCCAAAACCTTCTTCAAAAACGATTTTATTCTTATTTAAAATAGATACCGAAAGGCCAGGGATACTATTTTTATTCAGATAATCTGTCAATTCACGCCTTAGAGAGTCCTGATAATTTTGCGACTTAACCGTTAAGGAACAGAAAACAAGAACAAAAAAGAATATTGATTTTAGATACGTCATTTTGATGCTTTTTGTGGTATTTGCTATTTCACTACCGTAAAGTATTCTTCTTTTTCTGAAGTATGCGATTTGATTACATTGGTCAGAATTAAATTAACCAGTACTTTTTGTGCTTTACGGTAAGAACTTCGCAATAGTTTACTAAACTCTTTCAGGGTAATCTTTTCGTTCTGTTCCAGGTATTCGAGCAGCTTTTTCTCGTTTTCAGAATAGGAGATAAACACACCATTGTTTTTATATTCCTGTTTCAATACTTCAAGAATAATGCGGCTGGCGAGAACGCTTTTATCGTCTATGCGGATATAAGCCCACCATTTTTTTTGATCATCCAGTGCATAATGTGGCTTCGTATCACTTTCAGGAATATTGACTACCAATACCAATTTATCATCAACATAAATTTCTTCGAAGTAAGGCTCAATAGCCGGTTTACAGAACTGATGTGCAGAAGTTAAGATCATATATTTTTCTTCTTCTTCTGATTTTACCCCCTTAATAGATCCATCATCAGCTACACCAATCAATAGTTTACCACCTTTGTTATTGGCAAAAGCAACCAGACTCTTGGCAATTTTCTCGGTATTGGTTATGGTTTTCTTAAAATCGAGCATAACGCCTTCGCCCTGCAAAATTAAACTCTTAATACTCGGCATAATCTAAAAAATTAATAAGCAACTCTAGGGCTTTCGCCCTGATGCAGGTTTCGGATATACACTTCATTCATCACAGTAGCACACAGCTCGCCATACTTATTCGTAATTTCCATCGGGTAGGCTTTTACAAACTTCCCAACTGTTTTTAGTGCGTGCTCTGCTTCGTTCAACATCTCATCAGTTACGGTTATGGTAAAGTATAATGTAGAACGGCCAGGCTTTAAATATTGTATAGAAGCACTTTTTAGCCAAACACGGACTTTAAAGCCTCGGCGCTGCATCAACTGATCGAACAATAAGGCATAAAAAGGATCTGTAGCTGCATAAATAGTACCACCAAAAATAGAACCATTATAATTTTTATTTAAAAAGCTCTTACTCAGTTTAACCGTACAGCTTCTAAACTCATTTTCAAATTTCTGAACCCAAATGCGTTGAAAAAATAGGGGTGGGTAAAAACGCATTACCCATTTCAGGGTGTTTTGAGAAATAATCATATTCACTAATATCAGAAAGTTTTATCACCTTTTAAAGTTTTGAAGATCTTGTTTTGGTAATATTTCGGTAATTTAGAATTATGCATGTTTATGATACCATTACCGATGCTTTAACAGATTTAGATAGTCGGGGTTATAATTTAGATTTCAATTTAACAGCAGAAAGTTTAGCATGTAAATCAGTCAATTTATTCCTAAAGCCTGAAGAATTTGAAATTGAAGAAGTATACCGTTTCGAAGGCATGACCGACCCGGCTGATAGCTCCGTTGTTTACGCCATTTCATCAAATGCAGGAAATTTAAAGGGAGTATTGGTAGATGGTTATGGTGTATATGCAGAAAATATATCGCCAGAATTGCTGAATAAGTTAAAGATCCATCATGAATAATGTATTTATTTTGTTTTGCAATATACTAATAATCAATATGATCTATAAAAAACAAGCAATATGAAATAAAAAAAATTAAAACCAAATGATTACAACGTTGTTAGGTTGATAGATAACAATAAAAACTATGAAAAAAATAATCTTAAGTCTTGCTTTTGCGGGTTCTCTTATGATAGCCACTTCAGCATGCAATTCGTCTAAAAATATGGCTGGTTCTTCAGACAGTACCGCGACGGATTCTACAAAAATGATGGACACCACTAAAACAATGCCTGACACAACATCTAAAAAAATGCCAGACACTACCCAAATGCCACCTGATACAACGAAAAAAAATCCTCCAATGTAGGAATGTAAAGCCACTCTAAAATGCACTGCCCCCAAAAAGTTAGACACTATTTGGGGGCATTTTTATGCGAAGAAAGTACACAGCAGAATTTAGGCTGAAGCTAGTCAAAGAATATCTAGCAGGACAATCCAAGAAAGGATTAGCAGAACTTCATGGAGTTCCACGAACATTACTGAGAAGGTGGATAAGCTATTATGAATCATTTGGTAACCTCGGATTGGTTTCAAAGAAAACCAACAATTATCCAATTGAGCTAAAGGTTTTAGCCATTGAATGTTATCGAGACAAAACTCTATCTTTGAAAGAATGTTGTATCC
>NZ_SIXF01000045.1 GCF_004310665.1 Pedobacter kyonggii
AATGAAAGAATACCAATATCTGCTTAAGAAAAAAGGAATAAGACAAAGTATGTCAAGGAAGGGGAACTGTTTGGACAACGCGGTCATTGAAAACTTTTTTGGAACGTTAAAATCTGAACTTTTCTATCTTAAAAAGTATAATGATATCAACCAGTTAAAACAAGATATCGAAGAGTATATCTATTACTATAATAACGACAGGATCAAACTAAATCTAAATGGAATGAGCCCGATAAAATATCGAGCTCACCAATGTAATTAATTTTTAACTTGTCCAACCTTTGGGGGTCAGTCCAAAAACAGGAGTGGCTTTTATTTTAAGAATCTATTTTAAATATTTGTGTTATTGCGTACTTTCAGCATTTAAACCAAATAATTAAATGGATCTTCAAGCAAAAGCAAACAACCGTAATGTAATTTTCTTAGTTATTGTAGCTGCTCTGGGTTACTTCGTAGACATTTACGATCTCGTTCTATTCTCTGTTGTTCGTGTTCAAAGTTTAACTGAAATTGGCGTATCCCAGGCAAATATGCAATCTGATGGCTTCCTGATCATCAATTCTCAGATGTTCGGTTTACTTTTAGGTGGAATTTTATGGGGAGTACTTGGCGATAAACTGGGAAGGATCAAAGTTCTTTTTGGTTCTATACTTTTATATTCATTAGCCAATATTGCCAATGGCTTTGTTACATCAGTTAACAGCTATGCCATCATCAGGTTTATTGCGGGTATAGGTTTAGCTGGAGAGCTTGGTGCAGGGATTACTTTGGTTGCTGAAACCATGGACAAAGAAAAACGCGGTTATGGAACCATGATTGTTGGCGCTGTAGGTTTACTGGGCGCAGCTGTTGCGGCAACTGTTGCAGCCGAATTTACCTGGCAAACCTCATACTTTGTAGGTGGCGGAATGGGCTTGGTACTGCTTTTATTACGTGTTGGCACTTTCGAATCGGGCATGTTTAAACATGCAGCCAATCAAACAGAAGTATCAAAAGGAAATATCTTTATGCTGTTTAACAATTGGAAACGTTTTTCGAAATATCTCTATTGTATCTTAATCGGTATTCCGTTATGGTTTGTGGTGGGCATCCTGGTTACCTTAGCACCAGAATTCGGCAAAGCTTTAGGCGCAACTGAACCACTAAAAGCTGGTACGGGAATTATGTTTACCTATTTTGGAATTGCAATAGGCGATGTGGTTACAGGCTTACTCTCTCAGGTATTAAAGTCGAGAAAAAAAACAGTTTTTACCTTCCACTTGCTTTCTGTAGCCAGTGTGGTTGTTTATTTAACAAGTTTCGGCTTAACCAGCAACAATTTTATTTGGATCTGCTTATTTATGGGCTTCTCTGTAGGTTATTGGGCCACATTTGTGACCATAGCATCAGAACAGTTTGGCACCAACATACGCGCTACGGTAACTACAACTGCACCTAATTTTGTTAGGGGCGCTTTAATCCCTATTACATTCTTATTTGAATTTTTAACTCACAAATACGGATTAATTACTGCCGGATATTTAGTAATGGGAATCTTAACCCTTATTGCGATGTTCGGTTTGAGTCAATTAAAAGAAAGTTTTAACAAAGATTTAGATTATTTAGAAGAGTCATAATCTCCCCACTTCTGGCTAAAAACTTCCGACCATAAAACAATGTCAATAAAATGTACTATCTAAACATAAATCAATATAGCTGCCTGAATAGCTTTAAATTTGTATGGAAATAGAAAGAGCCATCATGTTTAAAGAAGAAGTAGCAGAACGGTATAAGCAAATTCAGGATGAAATTTGCAGGGGATTAGAAATTGCCGATGGCAAAGGTAAATTTGAAGAGGAACTTTGGGAGCGAAACGGTGGGGGAGGCGGACGCACCAGGATTATGCAAAATGGTGCAATTATAGAAAAGGGTGGCGTAAATTTCTCTGCGGTACATGGTAAATTGCCCGAAGCCGTAAAAAAAGCCTTCAATGTAAGCGAAGATGATTTTTTTGCTACCGGTGTTTCAATTGTGATCCACCCAAATCACCCCTTGGTTCCAATTATCCATATGAATATCCGCTACTTTGAACTGAACGAAGAAACGCGCTGGTTTGGCGGTGGCATCGATTTAACACCACATTACGTGTTCGAAAACGATGCCCGTTTTTTTCATCATAAACTAAAGCATGCTTGCGACGATTTCAGTACTCAATTTTATCCAAAATTTAAAACTCATGCCGATGATTATTTCTTTATCAAACACCGTGAAGAAACCCGAGGTATCGGCGGCATTTTTTATGATAGACTAAAGCCAGAAAACACCAGTTTATCTTGGGAGAAGATTTTAGATTTTTCTATTAATATTGGCGAAACATTTTTACCGATTTACACCGAACTGATTGATCGGAACCGCGATAAAGCGTTTACAGAAGCCCAGAAACAATGGCAATATCATCGCCGTAGTCGTTATGTAGAGTTTAATTTAGTTTACGATTCTGGAACAAAATTTGGCTTAGAAACCAACGGAAGGATAGAATCTATTTTAATGAGTTTACCACCACAGGCCAACTGGGGCTATAATGTTCAGCCAGAAATTAATTCTGATGAATACAACACGCAACAGCTACTAAAAAAAGGAATTAACTGGATCTAAATGACGGAATTAAAAGAATTTGAGCGTCTGCTACTTAAAACGATAATAAAAGATAATTCAGAAAAATTTAATTACTTATCGACGCATTTAGACTTCATAAGAGTCGAAAGTACTAGGTCAACAGGTACCGTTTTATACATCAACTTTGAATATCTAAAGGAATTTCAAGAAGAAGAATTTGAAAACGGTTTACTCAGTGCTGAAGCAAAACTAACAGTTCCGAACCTGAAAAATGAATTAACTTATTGCTTGGATGTTACAAACAGTAAAATAGATTCTTTAGAAATTTTAACCAACGAAAAAGAAAACTGGGATGGTGATTTAGAGAATTGTAGTTTGAATTAATTTCGGGTTTAACTTTCGCTGAGTATTTTCTTTCCGATCAAAAAATAAATTAGAGAACCAAAAGTGGTAAGAACAATACTACGTTGGTCCACATCCATTTTTGGCGTCTTTTGCTGTATGGAAATTTCGAAATGTCTAAAATAACGTAAATGTTTCCAAACATAATAAGCATTACGACAATAGCGAGAATTATTAAATAAGCGTTCATACGTAAATAAAGTCAATTTTAAAATAAGGTTAAAGATGGCGCCACCTCATGAAAGCCAGCTTTTAGTTTGCCAAGCCTGAAATCGTTTACTAGGTTGTGGGCAAGACGCGTTGGTTCAGGAATCCGATAATTTCCAACAGATTTTTTGATTATATCTAAACTTTCTTCTTGCGTAATTAAATGTCCGGCAGAAATATAAACAGGTGCACAATTGATCTTTGTTCTCAATGCAAAACCAAGCATTTCGCCTGCATTATTTTTAATTTCTGCAATGCTATATTTGATATTTTCCGGCTGAGGATTTTTTCCACCACATGCGTATGGTACATTTTAATGCAATTAGCATAGGCACCGATCAAGTGTATTTTATTACTCAAGATGCAAATTTATATGAACTATTTAAAACCTGCCAACTTCAAGGTGCCATATCTAATTCTGATCAGCCAATAACCTCGTTTATAAGCTACGATGTCGAGATTCAATATAAAGATGCAAATATGGTAAAAGACATTAATGATATTTTAACAGCATTTATGCTCGAACATTGTATTCTGAATTCCATTGAGCCAATAGATATCAAACTACTTGAGCACTTAAGAACTACACTTGAATATGACATAAAATATGGCATTCTAAACAAATAGTGAAGCAAGCAAGCCTGCTAAAACGCGTTATCATTTTTATAATCTGTCTTATAATTAATATTATGTTAAGTTAATTATTCTAACACATCCTATTCTCACGAATTACTCAATAAAATTATAGCTCTTGAAGTTTACGGTTAAGCTCCTGTACTTTGTTTGTAACTCCCTTTTTGGTGTAAATATCGATCAGTAACTGTACTGTTTTTTTATCATTCGGGTTAATTTCATTTGCGCGCTGCAAAGCAAACTGTGCACGATTGATCAGGCCCTTGTATTTTTCAGTTTTATCAGCGTCATTTTTGCTCAGGGTTTCATTGGCTGTATTGATGTAAGCCAAACTCAATTGGTACAATGCATCAAAATAATTTTGATCTGTAGACAAAGCTTTATCATAGGCCAAAATTGCTGTAGCATTATTTCCACCAACCTGTTGCAGATAACCATAAAGAAAATAAAGTAGCTTATTTCCTTTTTCTACTTTTAAATTGTTTTCGATTAATCCTTGGGCCTTACTATAATTCTCGGTATCAAGCAATAGATTAATATAATCGTTTGTTAAAAAGCGATTGAATGGATTAAGCACAAGTCCATCCTCCAAAGTTTTAATAGCGGTTTCATTTTCTGATTTCACCACATACATCTGTGCCATTTTCTGAAAAACCGATGGATTTCTAATCCCGTTTTCTTTTGCACGTTTAAAATAGGTTAAAGATTCGTCGTAAGACTGAATATTTAATGCGCAAATTGCTGTATTTAATGCTAATGTGGTATCTGCAGGAAAATTATCACATACTTCTTTCAAATCAGCAAATGCTTCTTTAAAATCGTTATTAAAAAAAGCTTCATTACCTTTTTCTTGTTTTTTGATGAGGATATTGTGATTAGAGGCTTTAATAAGACCACCATTATCATCATAGCGATCTAAAGATTTGGCTTTTGCTACAGCTTCAATAGCTGAATCGTAAAATTTATTCGCATTATTCGGATCAGTATCAATTAATGAAGCGAAAGAAGTAAGATAAGATTTAATAGACCAGGTTTCACTCCAGTT
Source organism: Pedobacter kyonggii (assembly GCF_004310665.1). Classification (GTDB taxonomy): domain Bacteria; phylum Bacteroidota; class Bacteroidia; order Sphingobacteriales; family Sphingobacteriaceae; genus Pedobacter; species Pedobacter kyonggii. The sequence continues at coordinate 4,883 of NZ_SIXF01000045.1, forward strand.
TTTAGTTTTATTATCTTTTTCAGCTGATTCTATTGATTTTAAACCTTCTGTAATAATCGATAACTGTTTTTTTTCATCTTCTTTATTGGCAATTGAAGCTTGTAGTTTACCAACAGCATTTCTGGCGATGAGAATTTGACTTTTTTGCGCTACAGCATTAAAAGAAACGAAAATTAAAGCGGTTAATGATATTTTAAGGCAATTCTGCATAATATAAATAATGTGGTAAAACCGTAATAAACGATAAAAATAAACATAAAAAAAAGAGCCCCGAAATTTCAGAGCTCTTTTTTTGGATCGATCAATAAATTATTGTTTAGGCAATGCGTCTAAACGTTTCTTGATATCTTCGTAATTTTTAGTATCATTTCTAAAAGCATAGATCGTTTTCAAGGTTTCTAATGCGCCTTGATTTTTGGCATCAACCTCAAGTGCTTTTTTGTAAAAAGGAAGAGATTTATCTAACAGTGCATTCATTTTACCCGTTACTTCGTTAAATTCTTTCACTTTTTTAGGATCGATTTTATTTCTATCGGCCTGTAATTTTAAAGCCTGACTGAAATAAATGTTGCCCAATAAAACCTGATAGTTTGGGTTGTTTGGTTCTTTTGCAGCTAAAGCAACTAACATTTGCTCAGATTTGGCAGCATCACCCCTATCAATATAAATCTGGGTTTCAGTTTTAATCCAGTCGGTATTTTCAGGGAATTTAGCAGAAGCTTCTTTAATGATAGCTAAAGCAGCAGTCGTATCTTTTTGTTTAGCCAATGTGGTTGTGATAATCTCAGAATACAAATCTTTAGACTGTGGAGAATTTAAAGAGATTACTTTTTTAAACTGGGCAATCATGTTTGGGTAATCCTCACTAAGTCTGGCTGCAATACCTGCATTTAGATACATTGCAGTATCGTTAGGATTGATTACTGTGGCTGCCACGAATTTTTGATAAGCAGTTTTATAATCTTTTTTATTGTAAGCGATTACACCACCATTTCTGATTGCGTTGCTAATATTGGTTTCAGCTAAATTAATATTATCTTTTTCACTTCCTTTTGTATCTAACTTTTTCGCTTCAACAACTGCATCTTGAGCAATTTTCAAATTTGCATCGGCGTTTGCAGTGCTCACTGAATCTAAAATAGCTGCAGAAGAAGCAAATAAAGCACGGTAAGACCACGCTTCAGGCATCACTTTAGATTTTTCATCAGCAATAGCTTTATCTGTATGAGCTAATCCTTTCGCTAACGACTCAAGTTTTTTAGCTAGTGTAGTTGATGCACTTGAAGAAGTTAACTGGAACAAACCCCAATCATTTTTAGCGGCGTTAACTTCACTTTTCTGAGCAAATGCAGAGCTTACCACACCTGCTAGAACTATACTTAGAAATACTCTTTTCATAATTTTTATTCTAATCTTATTTTTAGTTAATTTTCTTCTTCCGTTTCGTTATCTGATTCACCTTCTTCTTCAGTATCATCTGCTTCTGGAGTAGTATCTGCTTCTATTTCTTCACCGTCTGTAACTACAACGTCAGTTAAATCTACCGTTTCTTCTTCGTCTTCTTCGTGATCAATTTTAGTTACCGATGCAATCTCGTCATCACCTTTCAATGATATTAAGCGAACACCTTGTGTGGCACGCCCCATTACCCTTAAAGCAGAAACCGGGATTCTGATTACAATACCTGAACGGTTAATGATCATCAAATCTTCGCTATCTGTAACGTCTTTAATCGAAACTAATTGTCCGGTTTTTTCAGTAACATTAATTGTTTTTACTCCTTTACCTCCACGGTTAGTTACACGGTAATCTTCAATATCAGTACGTTTACCGTATCCTTTTTCTGATACTACTAACACCGTAACTTCAGGATTGTTTACAGCAATCATGCCAACAACTTCATCCTGATCGTGTGCAAGCCTAACACCACGTACACCGGTAGCTGTTCTACCCATCGGACGAACCGTACTTTCGTTGAAACGGATTGCTCTACCAGAACGCAATGCCATCACAATTTCACTTTGTCCGTTAGTTAAACAAGCTTCCAGTAATACATCACCGTCATTAATATTGATGGCATTAATACCATTTACACGTGGACGTGAATACGCTTCAAGAGAAGTTTTCTTAATGGTACCTTTTTTAGTACACATAATGATGAAATTGTTCTCTAAGTATTCCTGATCTTTCAGGTTTTTAACCTTAATATAGGCTTTAATTTTTTCCTCTTTCGGGATATTGATAATGTTCTGGATCGCTCTTCCTTTACTGGTTCGCGAACCTTCCGGAATTTCGTAAACCCTCAACCAGAAACACCTTCCAGCTTCAGTAAAGAACAACATGTAATTGTGAGCAGTAGCCACCAACATGTGCTCAATAAAATCTTCATTTCTTGAGGTACTACCTTTTGATCCTTTGCCGCCTCTGCCCTGTGCCTTAAATTCAGTTGCTGGAGTACGTTTTACGTAACCCTCGTGAGAGATGGTGATTACCACTTCTTCATCATCTATGAAATCTTCCATGCTCATATCTTCGGCTGAGTGAACAATGGTTGTTCTACGTTCATCACCAAATTTCTGACGGATTTCTGCTAACTCATCTTTGATAATCTGCATACGCAAACCTTCATCTGCCAAGATAGATTTTAAATGTTCGATGGTTTTCATTAACTCTGCATACTCTTCTTTGATCTTATCACGCTCTAGTCCTGTTAAACGACGAAGCGTCATATCCAAAATCGCACGTGCCTGAAGATCGCTCAGTCCGAATTTTTCCATCAAGCCTAACCGGGCATCTTCAGGGGTTTCGGAAGCACGGATTAATTTAATTACTTCATCCAAATGGTCTAAAGCAATTAAATAACCTTCTAAAATGTGTGCACGTTTTTCGGCTTCTGCCAATTCGTAACGAGTACGGCGAACAATTACATCATGACGGTGATCCACAAAATGCACAATTAAATCTTTCAGATTTAACATTTGTGGACGGCCTTTTACCAATGCAATGTTATTTACACTGAAAGAAGTTTGTAATGCGGTATACTTATATAAGTTGTTTAAAACGATAGAAGCATTTGCATCACGTTTAATTTCATAAACGATACGGATACCGTCTTTGTTCGATTCGTCTTTAATGTTCGAAATACCTTCAAGTTTTTTCTCGCCAACCAATTCAGCAGTACGCTCAATCATCTGTGCTTTGTTAACCTGGTAAGGAATTTCGGTAACAATAATCACCTCGCGGTCTTTAATACTCTCGATTTCGGCTTTTGCACGCATTACAATACGTCCGCGACCAGTTTCGAAAGCTTCTTTTACACCCGTATAACCATAAATAATACCACCGGTAGGAAAATCTGGAGCTTTTACAAACTTCATCAATTCCTCGATCGTAATATCTCTATTGTCTATATAGCTTACCACACCATCAATTACCTCGGTTAAGTTGTGAGGTGCCATATTGGTGGCCATACCTACCGCAATACCAGAAGATCCGTTAACCAATAGGTTAGGGATTTTTGCAGGTAAAACAGTTGGTTCTTGTAAGGTATCATCAAAGTTTAACTGAAAATCTACAGTATCTTTATTGATATCGGCAAGCATTTCTTCGGCTATTTTCGAAAAACGTGCCTCAGTATAACGCATTGCAGCCGGAGAGTCACCATCAATGTGACCAAAGTTTCCTTGTCCATCAACCATTGGATAACGTAAGCTCCAATCCTGAGCCATACGAACCATAGTAAAATATACAGATGCATCACCATGTGGGTGATACTTACCTAAAACCTCCCCTACAATACGGGCAGATTTTTTATGTGGTTTATTACTGGTTACACCAAGATCGAGCATACCATATAAAACACGGCGGTGTACCGGTTTCAATCCATCGCGTACATCAGGCAAAGCCCTCGATACGATTACCGACATTGAGTAATCAATGTAGGCCGATTTCATCTGCTCCTCTATATTAATTTGAATGATTTTGTCGTTCTGCTGATTTTCTAAATCTTCTGCCATAAATTATTATTCTCGCTACTTAAAACGATATTAAAAAAGGGTATTATTATAACCTTGCGAATTTAACAAAATTTAGCCGAATTAAGGCATTGTGGAAAAGTTTTGACCTTGGTTATAGGTTTTGAAGCATCGCTGTATTTTTAATTCATTGAAGGCCAGTTTAACGAGCTTTGCAACATTTACAAAAAATTAGATGGGTAATTTTTTTTGGAAATGTGTGGTTCTATTTCAATGGCGGTCTGTAGTCCTACTATCACTGCAAGTCTTCACTCGTACCTCGTTGTGGGCTCCGCTTTATCAAGTTTATAAATTGGGGGCTGTTCATATTTCGATTTAAAGCTACAAGGTCTTGTAGAGAACTAAAATTTACAATATTAACTAATTCTGATACTTTTGCGATTCAAATTACATATAATGGCAAACGGAAAGAAATCTGCAATGAGTTTTATTATGGTTACCCTCCTGATCGATTTTACAGGTTTTGGGCTAATCATTCCGGTTTTACCAAAACTTATTCAGGATTTCACTGGTGGTGGCTTCGGTTTAGCGGCAGAATATGGTGGCTGGCTTACACTTGCATATGCATCGGTGCAATTTATATTTTCGCCAATTATCGGAGCAATGAGCGATCGGTACGGACGAAGACCAGTATTATTAAGCTCTTTGTTCGGTTTAGGTATCGATTATATCTTTTTAGCTTTCGCCCCTTCTATTGTTTGGTTATTTGTAGGAAGGATTATTGCAGGTATTACAGGTGCAAGTTTTACAACTGCACAAGCATACATTGCAGATGTTTCGCCTCCAGAGAAAAGAGCTCAGAATTTTGGCTTAGTTGGTGCTGCATTTGGTGTTGGGTTTATCTTAGGTCCGGTTTTAGGTGGGGTTTTCAGCCATTTTGGTACCCGCGTTCCTTTTATGATTGCCGCAGGTTTATCTTTAATTAACTGGCTTTACGGTTATTTTATACTGCCAGAATCTTTACCTATTGAAAAACGCAGGGCTTTTGACTGGAAAAGGGCAAATCCAATCGGTTCATTATTAAGCATTGGCAAATACCCTGCTTTATTGGGCTTAATGGCTACCTTATTCTTATTATACTTTGCCAGTCATGCCGTTCAATCTAATTGGACATTTTATACCATGGAAAAATTTAAATGGGATGCTGCATGGGTAGGTTATTCATTAGGTTTTGTGGGTTTGGTTGTGGGCCTTGTTCAAGGTGGTTTAATAAGGGTAATCCTTCCCAAAATCGGAGAAAAGAAAGCGGTTTACTTTGGTCTCATTTTATACATCATAGGCTTCATATCTTTTGCTTTTGCAAGCAAGGGCTGGATGATGTTTGCTTTTATGCTTCCTTATGGTTTAGCCGGAATCTGCGGACCCGCCATGCAGGGCCTGATTTCGAATCAGGTGCCTTCGAATGCACAAGGTGAAATGCAAGGTGTTTTAACAGGTTTACAAAGTTTAGCGGCCATATTTGCCCCTTGGGTAATGACACATATTTTTGCTTATTTTATCGAAGGTAAGGCTCCTGTTTATTTTCCAGGTGCACCATTTATATTGAGCGCGGTGTTAACATTAATCGGATTGTTTATCTGTTTGAGGAGTTTGAAGAAATACCATTAGGATACTTTACACTCAGTCGTCTTCTCGACTGAAGCAACGCGGAACGGAGATCTGCCCTTGTTTGGACAAGTAGACCCTGAAACAAGTCCAGGGTGACGAACGTGAAGTGAATACCTTCTATTAGAATGCCTAAAGCAACTCATTAGCCAAATTAGCCAACTCGCTCCTTTCACCTTTATGTAAGGTAATGTGTGCGTAAAGCGGATGGTTCTTCGCATTTTCAATCAGGTACGAAAGCCCATTACTTTCCGAATCGAGATAAGGTGTATCAATTTGATAAATATCGCCAGTAAAAACTATTTTGGTATGTTCGCCTGCTCTCGAAATTATCGTTTTCACCTCATGTGGCGTTAAATTCTGCGCTTCGTCAATAATAAAGAAAATTTTGGTGAGGGTTCTTCCGCGGATAAAAGCCAATGGCGCAATCGCTATTTTTTCGGTTACAATCAGTTCATCAATCTTTTCCGACATTTTATCATCGCCGATAAACTGCTCTTTAATAAATCGCAGATTATCCCAAATGGGCGCCATAAAAGGATCAGTTTTCGATTTTGCATCGCCCGGCAAGAAACCGATGTCTTTATTACTTAAAGAAACAATCGGACGGGTAACATAAATCTGCCTAAAGTTTTTACGCTGCTCTAAAGCACTCGCCAAAGCCAATAGTGTTTTACCTGTCCCAGCATTCCCTTGTATGCTCACCAGCTTAATTTCAGGATCTAAAAGCGCGTGGATAGCAAATGCCTGTTCAATATTTTTAGGTTTAATTTTAAATATCGGATCAGTAGAAACTGCTGAAATTGTTTTTAAATTATTGTTATAAAATACATTTGCTGTTTTTCTCTTATTCTTTAAAATATAAAAGTGATTGGCATTTTTAGGTGGCAGTTCGATCTCGTTGGCATCGATAAATGGCTGTTTTTTTACTTCATCTATAACTTCAACCGGAAAATTTACTATTTCAGTCTTTCCGGCGTAAAGCTCATCTACATTTTTAATCTTACCTGTTTCGTAATCTTCTGCATTTAAATCCAAAGCTTTTGCTTTTAACCTCAGGCAGATGTCTTTCGATACCAGTACTACCTTCTTATTGGGATATTCTTCTTTTAAACTTAATGCTGCGTTTAGAATCTTATGGTCTGTTTTGCCTTTTCCATACACTTCTTCTGCATTTATGGTTAAAGGTTTTTCATTTAAAACTACCTTAAATTTTCCTGAACCAGGGCTTTTTAGCGAAATCCAATCGCTGATGAGTTTTTGTTTTGAAGTTTCATCAATAAGGCGGATAAAACTTCTGGCCTCAAAATTCCGGGTATCGTTACCGCTTTTAAAATTGTCAAGCTCTTCTAGAACCTGAATGGGAATGGCTACATCGTGCTCATGGAAGTTATTTATCGCATCATGGTCATATAAAATAACCGAGGTATCTAAAACGAATATCTTTTTTGACGGATTGGAGATTGATTTACCTTTTTTGGCCATTTGGTAAATTTAATATTTTAGGAATAATATGTGGAAGAATTCGCTATTCTTTTTTGATCGGAGATCTAAATTTTAGGCAAAATAAAAACGGGGTCCTTCTTCTTTCGATTCAGTTCCCCGTTTTAACTTTAAAAACAACCGTAGTTGTATTTTAAAGCATCTAATCCTTGTTACTTTGATTTTTCCGTTATCGTTAGGTTTTGCAACTTTTGCGATTCGTGAAAATTTATTTCCAACTCCTCCGTCCGTAAACTTCCTAGTTTTCAATAATCTCTGTTTGGGCCTGTGCGATTTTCTTATGATCCAATCTTTCGATGGTTATATATATCCTTACTTGGTTTAACCCTTTCAGAAATTAATCGTTTTCCCTGTAAACGTTCCGAAACAATTTCCCTTTCGGTTCCTTATCTCTTTTGGCTCGTTTTATCAGAATTCAAAGTACTTCGTATTTGATATGATCTAATTTAGTGCATAAACCCTTATTTGTCAAGCAAAAAACGAAGGTTTTTATAAACAAAGTTATCCACCTAAAAACATTGGTTATCAACATATTGAACTTTGCAAATCACTGTTTTCAGGCAGTATTTACAACTTACCTCAGTTTTATTAACATTTCGAAAAACACACTTACAAACAATTCATAATATTTTGTTAATCAATACATTATCTATTTTCTGCTTAAAAGTTTAAAAAATGCAAAAAACTTAATTTTAATCGCAACAAAAAACTTCGCTATTATGTTATTTTTGTATCATGCAGATTAGGCAACCCATTAGAAATATACAAGACTTTTTATTGAGTACGTATTTTGCCGACGGTCTCCGCATCACCATCGGTGTACTACTCCCCTCTTTAATTTTTGCGCAGTTTGGTATGTTAAAGTATGGCATGACTTTGTCGTTAGGTGCTTTATGTGTAAGTGTGGTAGATAGCCCGGGGCCAATGGTGCACCGAAGAAACGCGATGCTGATTACCACCGCCCTCATCTTTACCTTCTCTATCATAACGGGCCTGACCAACAAAAACCATTATTTTATCGGCTTTTTACTGGCTGTAGCTAGTTTTGTATTCTCGATGTTTTACATCTATGGCATTAGGGCTGCATCAGTTGGTACCGCAGTTTTGCTCATCATGGTACTGAGCATTGATGATGTTCGTCCTTGGCAAGAAGTATTGTTATATGCTGTCATGATTCTGGCAGGTAGCCTTTGGTACACAGGTTTAAGTTATTTTGTGTACCGCTTACGCCCTTTCCGTTTGGTGCAGCAATCCTTAAGCGATTCTATCCTGGAAGTCGCAGAGTTTCTGCGTGAAAAAGCCAAGTTTTACCATCATAATAACAATTACGATAAAACCTATTCAGATCTTTTGCAGCTTCAGGTTTCGGTACACGAAAAACAAGATGCAGTAAGAGAATTGCTATTTAGAACCCGAGAAATTGTAAGAGATTCTACTCCTGAAGGCAGATTTTTGTTATTGGTATTTGTAGATATGGTGGATCTGTTTGAGCAGGTAATGTCTACCTATTATAATTACCAGCAGCTGCACGATCAGTTTGATAAAGCAGGTATATTATCAGATTATGAGATGGCCATTAAACGGATTTCTTATGCGCTTGACGATGTTGCTTTTGCACTAAAAAGTGGTGGGACACCTGTTGTTTCGAAACGTTTACTGATTGAGATCGAAAGATTAAAGATCAAAATTAACAATCTGGAAAAGAACAATCAAAATCAGGAGTACAATACCCTCGGTATTATTGCGCTGAAAAATATTGAGGTGAACATCGAAAATATACTGGCAAGGGTTAAAACCATTTTTAGCTATTTCAAAATAAGAAACAGCAAAGATATCAGACAGGCCGAGGTGGATACAGAGAAATTTATTACCAGGCAAAAATTCGATTTTAAACTGTTTACAGAGAATTTAACCTATACCTCTTCTACTTTCAGGCATTCGTTACGGGTTACAGTGGTGATGCTTTTAGGTTTTATAGTGGCTCAGATTCTCAATTTCTCGCATAGCTACTGGATTCTCCTCACCATTCTGGTAATTTCGAAACCTGGATTTAGTTTAACCAAAGAACGTAATTATCAGCGTTTAATCGGTACCACGGTTGGAGCATTTATTGGTATGGGTGTTTTAACATACATCCATGATAGAAATACTCTGTTTGTGATTTTGCTGATCTGCATGATCGGTTGTTATAGTTTCCAAAGGAAAAATTACGTTGTAAGTGTGCTCTTTATGACACCTTATATCTTGATCCTTTTCGATTTCTTGGGCATGGGATCAATAGCACTGGCACGAGAAAGGATTTATGATACTTTTATCGGCTCAGGTATTGCTTTACTGGCCAGTTATTCTTTATTTCCAACTTGGGAACACGAAAAACTTAAAGAAGCTATGCTCGATATTCTGAAGGCAAACAAGGCTTATTATGGACAGGTTATTAAATTGTATTTTGAAAAGAACTATAATAGAACTGAATATAAATTGGCACGGAAAGAAGTGTATGTAAGTACGGCAAATTTGGCTTCCCTGTTTCAAAGAATGTTTTCCGAACCAAAAAGCAAACAGTTGTTTATTAAAGAAGTACATCAGTTTACAGCACTTAGCCATTTATTATCGTCTTATGTTGCAACGCTTTCGCTCTACAATAAAGAACATCAATTTATCTTCGAAAGTTTCGATACCTTAAAACCAATTGCCAATAACACCAATTATTTACTGGATACTTCTATTGATAATCTGGAGCAAGGTGCCAGCACAATTGATAATGTGCCATTAATCAGGTTAAATGATAACGGTTTAGCCATCAAAAAAGGGGAAGATTTGATTCCGGAACAATTCGACCTTATCCAGAAGGTAGCCTATGATATTTACAAACTATCGGTAAAAATAAAGCTTTAGCTCTAATTTTATTACGCAAGTCGTAATGCTAAGTTTAGTTCAAGTCTAAACTATCAAATATCTTTTAAAAACAAAGGTTATTAAAAATTGTTAAGTATCCATATTAAGAAAACATTATGGAAAAGCTATATACGGCTGAAGTTACAGCTACAGGAGGAAGAGACGGACACATTAAATCGAGCGATGGAATTTTAGATTTTGATTTAAGAAAACCAAAAGAACTTGGCGGGCAAGGAGGTGCCACAAACCCGGAAGAATTATTTGCTGCTGCCTGGGGGCCATGTTATTTGGGAGCCTTAGGTGGTGTAGCAGAGCGTGAAGGTGTTGATATTAGTGAAGCAAATGTGAAAGTATTGGTTTCTTTTAATAAAGATGGTAATGCTTTTGTTCTCTCTGCAGATCTTGATGTACACATTCCAGGTATTTCGCATGAGGAGGCACAGGCCTTAGCTGATAAAGCGCATAGGGCATGTCCGTATTCTAAAGCAACCAAAGGAAATATTGAGGTAAGGGTAACCGCAGTTTAAGGTAAAGTGAAGTCAGATGTTACCATCTGACTGTTCAAATCGATTTACAAATGGATTCAACTTAGTGTCAGATAGAAATATCTGACACTACGCACATATACAACCCAATTACCCTAAAACAAAAAATCCCGATTTTAGTCGGGACTTTTTGTTTTATAATACTATGGTTTGAAATCTATCTTTGTGTCAGTTGGAAACAACTAACACCACGGATACTTTTTTATCAGTGTATATTTTGGATTAAACAGCTTCCTGTTCAATCCTTGTGTTTGCTGGTCTGCCGTTTTTAAAGGCGTCGCGGGTTTTCAGTCCCAACAATTCAAACATTGCCATATCATCAACAAATGCAGGGTTTGGCGTAGTTAATAATTTATCGCCTGCGAAAATAGAACTTGCACCTGCCATAAAGCAAAAAGCCTGTTCTAACGTGCTCATTTCGTTTCTACCAGCTGATAAACGCACCACCGAGTTTGGCATTACGATGCGTGCTGTAGCAATCATTCTTACCATATCCCAGATTGGAACACGTGGCTGATTTTCTAAAGGTGTTCCTTTTACAGGCACCAAAGCATTAACAGGAACAGATTCAGGATGTTTTTCCATGTTTGATAAAGTCTGCAACATTGAAACACGGTCTTCAACCGTTTCGCCTAAACCGATAATACCACCACTACATACTGTTAATTTAGCTTTACGCACATTTTTAATGGTATTTAAGCGATCATCGTAAGTTCTGGTCGAAATAATACGTTTGTAATCATCTTCAGAAGTATCGATGTTATGGTTATATGCATATAAACCAGCATCAGCTAAACGTTGTGCCTGGTTTTCGGTAAGCATGCCTAAAGTACAGCAAACTTCCATATCCATATCATTCACGGCCTTCACCATTTCAATTACACGGTCAAAATCGCGGTTATCGCGTACTTCGCGCCATGCAGCGCCCATACATAAACGTGATGCCCCCCCCTCTTTTGCCTTAACCGCGGCGCTAACCACCTGGCTAACCTGCATCAATGGCTGAACTTCTAATTCGGTATGGTAGCGGGCAGCCTGCGGACAATATGAACAGTCTTCGGCACAACCTCCGGTTTTGATCGAGATTAATGAACTTACCTGAACTTCATTGTAATCTTTATTTTCTCTGTGGATGCTTGCGGCTTCGTAAACCAGATCTAAAAATGGTCTGTTATAAATTTCGTATATTTCTTCTTTTGTCCAATCGTGTCTTGTCGTTTGCATGGAGATCAGGATTTTTTAATCTATAGTAAAAGTTTGCTGGCCAATCCTAAAATTAATAGGAAACCAAAAACGTCGGTAAAAGTAGTAATAATTATAGATGATGCAATGGCAGGATCGATACCTACCCGTTTTAAAATTAACGGAATACCAGCGCCTGTGATGCCTGCAATTACCAGGTTGCCCGTCATAGCCAGGAAGATAACCAATCCAAGCATTGGGTTTCCATCAAAAAAGTAAGCAAAAATAAATACGATTAATCCATTGGATGCACCATTTATTAAACCTACTGTAAATTCTTTTAAAACGGTACGATAAGCCTGTTTATCAGTCAGGTCATAAAGTGAAATACGCCTAACCGTTACGGCAAGTGCCTGGGTAGCGGCATTTCCACCCATCCCCGCAATAATGGTCATATAGGCCGCTAAAGAAGGGATTAACTTAATAGTTGGATCAAAATAACGCACTACAGACGAAGCTAAAAAAGCAGTTCCGAGGTTGATAATTAACCATGGTAATCGCGATTTTACCGCTTCTACCCAGTTACCGCTCAATTCCTCATCTTCTGATACCCCTGAAATTTTCAAGATATCTTCGGTACTTTCAGCCTCCATTACATCTATTACATCATCGAATGTTACTCTACCAAGTAATTTCTGGTGATCATCAATAACAGGAATACTGGTTAAGTTATATTGTGAAATTAGGTTCGCCACTTCTTCCTGATCGGTATCGGGATGTACATAAACCGCATCTACTTTAACCAATTCGGTTATTTTGGCATTGTGTTTTGCTTTAATAATGTCTTTTAACGAAACAATACCTTTAAAAATCTCCTCATCATCCACCACATAAATGGTGTAAAACTCCTCCATTTCTTCACTCTGCCGGATGATCTCGTCGATTGCGTCTTTTTTAGTGAGGTTAATGTTTACACAGATCAGCTCCGTATTCATCAAACCACCAGCGGTTTTTTCGTCGTAGGTTAAAAGGTTCCGGATTTCTGAAGCGTGATCTTCGGTAAGGTCTTCTAAAATCTCTTTCTGTTCATGATCCTCCAGTTGGGAAATAATGTCGGTCGCATCATCATAATCCAGTTCCTCAACAATCTCCGTACGTTTATCGGGATGGAGCTCAAAAAGTAAATCTTCCGGATGGGATTCTTCATCCATCTCAGAGATGATCTCAGAAGCTATTTCTGCCGGAAGCAGGTTGATAATATGCCTTTGTTCGGATTTATCCAAACGCTCAAACAAAATCGCGATTTCTGAGGCATGATATTCCTCTAAAACTACTTTTAAAGTCTCATCACCAGCTAAAATTGCATTTTTAACCTTGAGTACGTCGCTTTTATCTATTTCGAATGACTGCATCTATAAACCTAACCAAAAACGCCCTAAAGCTACAAATATTAAAAATTGATTTTTACAATAAGTGACTTTTAATGTTAGTCATTTGATGTAATATTCTGATTATTTCCACTAAGCCATCCTCTCCCAATTTATAAAATATTAGATGTGATTTAACCGACGAACTCCTATATCCCTTTAATATATGATCCATTATCTTTCCATGTTTAAAATGGTTTGATATATATTCACATTCACTAAGTAATAAACCGTAATATCTATCTGCTTGATCTTTAGACCAATTCTTAAATGTATATAACCAAATATCTTCCAGATCTACCTGTGCAGGTTCACTGATACGGTAGGTAACCATTATAAATGCTTGCGGTGCAACTCCTGCAAATGCTTTGCAGGGTCGAAATTTTTTACAAACCCACTTTCCTCTCCTATTTTTAGCGCTTTACGCAGCAATTCGATTTGCTTCTCTTCTTCCTCTAACAGCCTTAAACTTGTTCTAATTACCTCGCTGGCGGAACTAAATTTTCCAGAGGCAATTTTTTCGTTAATAAAATTATCGAAATGATCGCCTAGCAGTATTGATGTATTTCGTCCCATAACTTTATATATTTAGCTTAAATATACCAATAATTGGTATAAATACAAAGCACTATTTAAACCAGCCTTTACGCCAAAAATAAATCACCTGCAAAACCGCAATCACAGCCATTACAATCCAGGTGTACAAATAACCGTGTTCGGCGTACAATTCGGGCATATTATCTTTCAATATCTTTCCGGTTGCAGGATCTTCCCGACTAAAATTCATCCCGTAAATCCCTGCAATAAAGGTTAATGGAATAAATATGGAAGAAATGATGGTCAAAACTTTCATGATTTCGTTCATCCGGTTGCTGATAATCGATAAATTCATATCAATATTGGCAGAAGCAATCTCTTTTAGTGATTCTATAAAATCAATAATCTGGATACAATGATCGTAGGCATCCTTCATGTAAGTTTTGGTGAGATCTGATATTAACGGGCTATCGGTACGAATAAGATCATTAAGTTTATCTCTTTCTGGCCAGGCTACTTTCCTAATCGTAATCAATGACCTTTTAATAGCCTGCGTATCGTACATAATTCTTCGGTCGGGATGATCATATAAACGGTCTTCAATAGTATCCAGTTCTTCACCCCAGAAATTTAATAGCGCAAAATAATTATCCACTATCACATCCATAATGGCATACATCAAGTAGCTAATACCACCAATACGAATGTTCCCTTTCCCTATTTCTAAACGTTTCCTTACGGGCTCAAAACAATCGGCATAAGTTTCCTGAAAAGTAATCAGTGTACGCTCAGACAGGATAAAAGAGACCTGATCATTATTTAAAACATTCTCCTCATTTAAAAACAGATGCCTGCTCACCGCAAAAATGTACTTGTCGTTATCATATTCATCCAGCTTGGGCCGCTGGTAAGAACTGGTAATATCTTCTAATACAAGCCTGCTGATACCTAATTTTGAATAAAGTGTTTCGAATATATTAGGATCTGCTAACCCTTTGATATCAAACCAGTAGCAGAAATCTTTATTTTCAATCAGTTTATCAATATTATTAATGTTTTCCAATTCCACTTTTTTATAACTCTTATCGTTATAAATATGAAGTACAATAATTGGTTTTAATGCATCTTCATCAATAGTGTATAAACCCGGACTGGTACCCGGGGCTGGAACTTTATAGTGCTTATGGCGGTTACGTGGCTTGTTTTTTCCCATACTTTATAAATATAGCCGGGCTTGCGGCCCCTGGTTAAACAACAGATCAACAATACTTAAGTTGGGCAAAAATTGATGTCTATCTTCAAAAACCTGATAATATGGCTTATTATTTACAATATCATCCTCTTTTTTGGGATTCATGATGGCACGGTAATCCAACTCAGGCGCTACATCATCAAAATATTCGCTGGTAACTTCGAAACTTTTATTGAGCTTTAACTTTTTGCTTAGCCATTCTACCAGTTCGAGGTTATAATCGAACAGAAACTCAAATTTTTCATTATAGAAACGGGATAATTCATCCTCGTAGAATTCGAAATAAGCAGAACTTCTATAGCAGCTTTCTAAGCTCAACCAATGTAATCGTTGCCATTTAAAATCATAACTAATCCGCACATCCTTCATTTTCGTATGTGTTTTTGAACCTTTAACCACTGGAACAGTAATATCCAATTTTCCATTTGGAGAATAAATACTGGCTCTATTACGGTACGTTTGCTTGGCTAAGTGCTCATGTTTTTCAATTAAAAAATCTGATCCCAGTTTTTGTAATAGACTAAAATAACCAACTGGCGGAAGATAAAATAATGGAAGTATTGCTGTATTCTGCATTTGAAAATTTATGTTTGTAGCTGAAACGTTTTAAAAATAATGATTAAAAGAGGGATTGCGCACGTTGGCGTATTTTTTTTATACCTGTTATCGCTGCTGCCTTTATCTTTGCTCTTTTTTTTTGCAAGATTACTATATTATCTGCTTTATTACGTAATAGGCTACAGAAAAAAAGTTGTCAGACAGAATTTGACCCACTCTTTTCCTGAAAAATCTACTGCTGAAATAAAAGCCATCGAGCAAAAATTCTTCTTGTATCTATCCGAACTTATTTTTGAAATCATTAAAATGACCAGTATTTCGAAAGCTGAAACCTTAAAAAGGGTAAAGTTTACCGGTTTGGAACAATTGGAAACTCATTTTAAAAACGGAGAAAGTGTATTGGCCTGTACAGGACACTATGGCAACTGGGAATTAGGAACCTTAGCACTTGGATTGAGCATATCGGCCAAAACCATGGTCATTTTTAAACCGATCAACAATAAAATTTTTGAAACCTGGTTCGATTGTATGCGGACCAAGTACGGCAATGTTTTCATTGCTATGCGGCAAACACTGCGCGGCATGGCGGCTTATAAAAATGAACCTACACTTTTGTGTTTTGCCAGCGATCAATCTCCCACAAGAGAAGAAGCCAAATATTTTGTAGATTTTTTACACCAAAAAACTGCTGCGCTTTTGGGCGTAGAAAAAATAGCAAAATCTACTAAAAGACCGATATACTATTTTAAAGTCAGCGTAGTAAAAAAAGGTTATTATCATGTAGAGGTTTTGCCTATGTGCCTCGATCCAACTAAAATGGATGAGTTCGCGATTACGAATCTGCACTTTAAGTTTTTAGAAGATATTATTAAAGAACAGCCTCAATATTGGCTTTGGAGCCACAAACGCTGGAAGTTTAAACCCGAATAAAAAGAATGAACCCATCAGTAGCCGTTGTAATTTTAAACTGGAATGGAAAAGCATATTTACAGCAATTTTTACCCGGAATTTTGCTTTCTGAGTATGATAATCTGCAAATTGTTGTGGGCGATAATGCTTCCACCGATGATTCAGTTTTGTTTATACAAGAAAACTTTCCTACCGTTAAAATTATCCGAAACGACCAGAATTACGGTTTTGCGGGAGGCTATAACAAGGTTTTAGAACGTATTGAGGCCGATTATTTTATCCTGCTCAATTCGGATGTAGAAATAATTCCCAATTGGATAAAACCAGTAATTGATTTAATGGAAAGCGATGCACAAATTGCAGCAGCGCAGCCTAAAATTAAATGGCAGTTAAACAAGAAACAGTTTGAGTATGCGGGTGCTGCCGGAGGTTATCTGGACATCTATTCTTTTCCTTTCTGCCGTGGCAGACTGTTTAACGTATATGAGTTTGACAATGACCAGTACAATGATAAAGCGGAAGTTTTTTGGGCCAGTGGAGCTGCATTTTTTATTAAAAGTAAATGCTGGCAGGAAGTAGGTGGTTTAGATGCCGATCTTTTTGCACATATGGAGGAGATAGATCTGTGCTGGCGTTTAAAGAACCTGAACTATAAGATTATGTACTGTCCGGATGCTGAAGTTTACCACGTTGGTGGTGGAACACTGCAAACGGAGAATCCTTTTAAAACTTATCTTAATTTCAGAAACAACCTCATCATCATGCAGAAAAACCTACCTGCAGGTGATGCCATTTTCCGAATAACAATCAGGATGTTTATAGATTTTATTGCATGGTGGCACTTTTTGCTAACCGGAAAACCTAAATTTACCATGGCGGTGAGCAAAGGCCACTGGCATTTCCTTAAATCGCTTTCAAAAACCAACAAAAAGCGGAAGGCCGTTCAAAAAGCATATAGTCAACATACTGGAGTATACAACAATAGCATTGTTTGGGCTTTTTTTATTAAGAAAATTAAATATTTTTCGAAGTTAACTTAGCGTACTAACGATTCTTCAATAGCCTTTTTTATCCAATAACCTGTACTCGAAGAAACACCTACACTACTAAACTTTATTTGATTATTTTTATCTATTACAACAGTTGTTGGATATCGCTTAACATTATATTTTTCAGCTATATTACGTGCATCATCTACAATGTTAAATTTAAATGGAGTTTCTTTTAAAAAATCTTTGATTTGATTTTTATCATTATTGCAGATTGACAGAAAAACAACATTTTTATTGTCTTTAAACTCGTCAAAAAGATCGTTTAGTTGGGGAATTAACATTTTCCCTGTACTTCCGCCAGTAAACCAAAAATTTAGCACTAATGTCTTTCCATCCAAGTTTCTTAGATCGAACTTTTGGCCGTTCATATCTGTAACTTTTACTCCTGTAAAAACCTGATCAAGCATAAAAACATCGCTTGGTGTTGGCTTTGTTATACTTTCAAAGTAGGCAACCTTCTGTGGTTGGGTTAACTCAACAATTACGTATTCTGGTTTTCCGCTTTCGGTTTTTGTTTTCCGATCGCGTAATCCATATTTGCCGGTGGCCATCAGCTTTTTCCAAACATGATAAGGATAAACCAAGCCATCTTCTCCCCTCACAACCGATTGCTCGTTGAGTACATTTTTCTTAAGATTATTATCTTGCGCAGAAGAAAAAAGCGAAGTAAATAACAGAGCGATTAATAATAGATTTCTGAGCATTTTTATAAGAAATCTAGATTAACAAACTTTCAATAGCTAAACGATAACCTTTTATGCCAAAGCCAGTTAAAACACCTTGACAGTTTTTACCGGTTAAAGAAACATGACGATATTCTTCTCGGGCATAAATATTAGATATATGTACCTCAACCACAGCGGTTTTAATAGCAGCAATCGCATCAGCAATGGCAACAGACGTATGGGTATAACCCCCAGCATTAAGCACTACCCCGTCATAACTAAAACCAACTTCATGAAGTTTATTAATAATTTCGCCTTCAACATTACTCTGATAGTATTCAATTTGGATATCTGGATAAACGGTTTTTAATTCTTTAATATAATCTTCAATACTGGTGTTTCCGTAAATAGATGGTTCGCGTACACCTAATAAATTTAAGTTTGGGCCGTTAATAATTTGTATTTTCATAATATAATGTTGTAACGTTGCAATGTTATAAAAAATCTCAAATAAAAGCATGCTTTGGCCATCATATATTAAAGGATTTAAATCATATTTAAAGCTAGAGCGGTCCTTATCTGGTAATTCTGTTGATGCCTATCTGAACGATATTGATAAATTGATCCAGTATTTTCAATCTTTAAATGAAGAACCCAAACTAACTGACATCAAGATAAGTGATCTAAAGTCCTTTATCTCTTGGTTGAATGAACTGGGTATGCAAGCCAGTACACAGGCCCGGGTAATATCAGGATTAAAAGCTTTCTTTGCCTATTTAATGCTCGAAGATGTAATTTCAAATGACCCTACAGCATTGCTTGAAGCACCAAAACTTAGCAGAAAATTACCAGATACATTAAATATTTACGAGATTAATGAACTTATTGCTACCATAGATGCCTCAAAGCCCGAAGGCATGCGCAATAAAGCCATTATGGAAGTGTTATATGGCTGTGGCTTGCGTGTAACTGAACTAACCGAACTAAGGATCTCAAGTGTGTTCCCACAGATCGAATTTATAAAAGTAATTGGAAAAGGAAATAAAGAACGTTTAGTGCCCATTGGAGGCGTAGCCTTAAAACTGCTCGATATTTACATCAACGAAGTACGTGTGCATATTAATATTAAAAAAGGGCATGAAGATTTCATCTTTTTAAACCGTTTTGGCGCTAAACTTTCACGTATTTCGATTTTTAACCTGATTAAAAGCCTGGCCATAGCAACTGGACTAAAGAAAACAATCAGTCCACACACCTTAAGACACTCCTTTGCTACACATTTAATTGAAGGTGGTGCCGATTTACGTGCCGTACAGGAAATGCTTGGCCATTCGAGTATTACCACTACCGAAATTTACACGCATATAGACAGAGACTATTTAAGAGAAGTAATTACGCAGTTTCATCCAAGGGCTTAGTTGAAGAGCAAAAAGACTAAAGCTAAAGCTAAAGACCAAAGCAGCCTTAATTATGGATCCTGAAATAACTTCAGGAGGACGAACGCTGAGGAATTTTAGTTCTCAGCAACAAATCTTCTGACCTCCATCCTCGGACTTCAAACATCTTAAATCCCTGCCCTCACCATCCTGTCTTTACCTTGCATATCTTGTCTTAACTCAATATTAATAAAGTCTTTAGCTGCTAACATTTCAATCGTTTCGTTACCTAAATATTCGTTGATTTCAAAATAAAGTTGCCCGTTAGCTTTTAGGTTTGTTCTTGCAAAATCAGCAATAGCTTTATAAAATATTAATGGGTTTTCATCACGAACAAATAATGCTAAATGTGGTTCGTACACCAACACGTTATTATGCATATCCGCTTTCTCTAAATCTCTGATATAAGGTGGATTACTCACGATGACATCAAATTTTTCTTCAGTTTTGAAAGTCAAAATATCTGCTTCAATAAATTTGATTTTCACGTTGATCTGTTCTGCATTTTCTTTGGCTACAGCGATGGCATTAGGAGAAACGTCCAATGTAGCTACTTCAGCTCTTGACAAATGTTTTTTAAGTGTGATGGGAATGCATCCAGAGCCGGTTCCAATATCAAGAATACTTATTTTATGGTTAGTATTAACTGAAAACCGCAAACTATTATCTGAAATGATCCAATCTACCAGCTCTTCTGTTTCTGGCCTCGGGATAAGTACCTGTTCGTTAACTTTAAATACCTCTCCATAAAAATGAGCTTCTTCCAAAATATGTTGAATGGGTTTTCCGATCTGCAAATCGTTAAGGATGCTCAACAATTTCTGCATATTGATAAAGTTGATATCGATGTCTTTTTGCATGATCAGTTTAGCTGAAGATAAAGCCAAAACTTGCTCGGCAGCAACACTAAATAATGCTTTTGCTTCATTACTATCGTATAAAGGCTCAAGTTCCAGTTCGTAATGCGCCGCTAGTTCTCCTATCTTCATATTTACAAAATTACTTAATTGGGATGATAACGGCTCTATTTTGATAAGGCCATGACTCTTTTTTTACTACTTTTGCCCTAATGGGCGATGAATTTTATATAAAACGCTGTCTTGACCTAGCGGCCTTAGCTTTAGGTAATGTTAGTCCGAACCCCATGGTTGGCTGTGTTATTGTTGTAGACGGCAAAATTATTGGAG
Organism: Pedobacter kyonggii; assembly: GCF_004310665.1. Lineage (GTDB taxonomy): Bacteria > Bacteroidota > Bacteroidia > Sphingobacteriales > Sphingobacteriaceae > Pedobacter > Pedobacter kyonggii. The sequence continues at coordinate 25,670 of NZ_SIXF01000045.1, forward strand.
AAGGATATCATCAGGAATATGGAAAATCGCACGCCGAACCCAATGCCATTAAAGCTGTTTTTGGTAAATACGGCGATGAGGCCGAAAATCTCTTGAAACAGGCTACTGCTTACGTTAACCTAGAGCCCTGTGCGCATTTTGGCAAAACACCACCCTGTGCTGATTTATTGGTAAAACATCAGCTAAAGAAAGTAGTGATTGGCAATAGAGATCCTTTTTCAGGTGTTGATGGCAAAGGTATCGAAAAACTCAGAAATGCAGGAATTGAAGTGGTGAGTGGAATTTTGGATGATAATTGTCGCTATTTCAATAGAAGATTTTTTACCAGGATCCAAAAACAAAGGCCGTATATTATTTTAAAATGGGCTGAAACCGCTAACGGTTATTTCGCAACAAAGGATGGTCACCAGAAATGGATCAGTGGCCCTTTGGCCAAACGTTTGGCACATCAATGGCGTAGCGAAGAAGATGCAATCCTGATCGGCAAACAGACTGCCATTATGGATAACCCGCAGTTAACCTCGCGTGAATGGCCTGGTAAAAACCCTATCCGTCTCGTAATCGATAAAAACCTTCAAGTTCCGCAATCAAATCATATCTTCAATACAGCAGCCAAAACCATTATCTTTAATGAGGTTAAAACTGATGTTATTGAGAATATCCATTATATCCAGATGGAAGATATGCACTTTTATTTAGCGCAAAAAATCGCTTTTCAGCTTTACCTGATGGATATACAATCGGTAATTATTGAGGGTGGCGCCAATATTTTAAATCAATTTTTAAGTACTGACCTCTGGGATGAAGCTCGTATTTTCACTTCATCTGCCAGCTGGAGCGACGGAGTTTCTTCTCCGAACATTAATGGAAATCTGCAGGAAACAGTACAAATTGGAAATGACAAACTCTCTATCTATCTAAACGACATCAAATAAATGATCTACATTATTTTAAGCATTTGCTGCAGTGTTACCGTAGCCGTTTTATTAAAACTGGCAAAACGGTACCAAATCAGTATTATTCAAGCCGTTACCATTAATTACCTTGCTGCGTTAAGCTTATGTTTTCTTTTTTTTAAGCCCGATGTTAAACTGATCACCTCTACCGCACCATGGCCGATTTACATTGCCCTGGCTATTCTATTGCCATCGATATTTTTATTCCTTGCAGCATCGGTAAAAAATCTTGGCATTGTTAAAACCGATATCGCACAACGTTTATCACTATTTATCCCAATACTGGCGGCTTATTTTATTTTTAAAGAAGATTTTAATAATCTAAAAATTATCGGTCTGGCGATCGGTTTTGTGGCTATTCTCTTAACTTTTCTTCGAAAATCTGATCAAAAAGAAAGCGGTAAAGGAAGCCTGCTCTACCCCATTATGGTTTTCGTTGGTTTTGGGGTAATCGATGTCCTTTTTAAACAAATTGCATTATATAAAGAATTACCTTATACCACCTCACTTTTTACTGTTTTTTGCCTAGCATTTATCGTTTCGTTGCTTATTGTAATTTCGATGGCAGCGGCTGGCAAAATAAAAATACAACTGGTAAATGTAGTCTGTGGATTTATTTTAGGCTTCTTCAATTTTGGGAATATCCTTTTTTACATGAAAGCCCATAAATCATTGGCAGAAAATCCATCTACCGTTTTTGCAGCAATGAATTTAGGAGTAATCATAGTAGGCACCTTAATTGGTGTTATTGCTTTTAAAGAAAAGCTGAGCAAGTTAAATTACGCAGGTATACTTTTGGCAATTGGAGCCGTTATCTTCATTACACTATCACAAAATGCTGTTCGATGATTCTTATAAAACCATCGAAAGTGCCTCAGAGGGTATCTTTCGAGATAAAGGGAGCAAATTTATTGCATACGCCTATCCAATACGTAGTGAATTAGAATTAAAGCCGATTATTACCAAACTTCGTGCAGAACATGTTAAGGCCAATCATTTTTGTTATGCATACCGTTTAACACCAGATCGATCTGTTTATCGAATGAATGATGATGGCGAACCTTCGGGTACTGCAGGCAGACCAATCCTGAACTGTTTATTATCAGAAGACCTGACTAATATCCTAATTGTTGTAGTACGTTATTTTGGCGGTACATTACTTGGCGTACCCGGTTTAATTAACGCATATAAAGCATCTAGTATAGAAGCAATTAAAGCATCTACAATCATTAACAAAACGGTTAACGATGTTTACGAAGCGCATTTCGAATACCTGCAAATGAACGAGGTGATGAAGTTAAGTAAAGAAGAAAACTTGCAGATCTTAGGACAACAATTTGATACGGACTGTATATTGAAATTTGAAGTGAGAAAAGCACAACTCAATCAGGTTTTAAGTAAATTTGATAAAATTGAAGGTGTTAAATTAAAATACCTTCAGACTGTTTAATAACCACAGATAAAATCTGCGTTGATCAGCGAAATCCGCGGGCAAGATGAACCAAATATGAAAATATCCGAAAGCGACTTAATCATCAATCCTGATGGCAGCATATACCACCTAAACCTTTTACCAGGTGATATTGCTGATACTGTAATTACCGTTGGCGATCCCGACCGCGTTGGCGAGGTAAGCAAATATTTCGACAAAATAGAATTTAAAAAAGGTAAACGCGAATTTATCACCCATACTGGTTATTTGGGCAAAAAACGCATTACCGTACTCTCAACAGGTATTGGTACAGATAACATTGATATTGTTTTTAATGAGCTAGATGCCCTGGTTAATGTTGATTTTGAAACCCATGAAATTAAAAAAGAGCTTACCTCATTAAATATTATCAGAGTGGGCACCTCTGGGGCTGTTCAGCCAGATATTCCGATGGGAACAATTTTAGCTTCTTCTTACGGCTTAGGGATGGATGCCCTAATGAATTATTACCTTCAACAATTATCTGGTGATGAACAGATTTTAATGGATGATATCAAAGCACACTTTGGGCATCTTAAAAATATCAATCCTTATTTAACGGCAGCGAGTGAAACATTATTGAATACGATTGGAAAAGACATGGCGAAAGGTATAACCATTACGGCGCCTGGCTTTTATGCTCCACAAGGTAGAATTGTACGTGCTAAAAACGCGGTTCCCGATTTTATTGGCTTGATTAATAGCTTTAAAAGCAACCAGCAACGCATTACCAACCTGGAAATGGAAACCGCAGGGATTTATGCACTAGCCAAAGTTTTGGGTCATAATGCAATTTCAGTAAATGCCATTTTAGCCAGTCGTGTAAATTTCGAATTTAGCAAAGAGCCAAACAAAATTGTAGCGCAAGCGATAAAGATGGTGCTTGAAAGAATTTAGTTATGGCGGAGTCATCACTAATATTAACTTAAGTGTTCTAAGATGTCTCAGATGGTAAAAACAAGTCTAACGCACACACAAACCTCAAATATGAATTCATGCGAAAAACTAGAAGTGTCAGATGGCAACATCTGACACCACGGAAAAGAACAAAAAGGCCCGAAATTTCGGGCCTTTTTTCTTAATATTTTTATACTGTAGGTATTGTTTCTTTTACGAGTTCATTGCCTTCAGCATCTAAATAAGTACAGGTCATTTCTTCAAGGTCGGTTACCCATTTCTCTACACCCGCATCTGCAGCTTGCTTGCAAAAGGTAAAATAATCGGTTTCTCCCTGCTGATGTATTTTTAAAGCATGTGTTAACTTACCAGCAGATGGTTCATCATTTATAATCAAAGTCGGATATTCATCAGGACTGATCTGCTGTACATTATCTTCATCATCAAAATAAATAGACAAGCCATTGGATACATACACATCGTTTCGCTTAACACCCATTTCCTTAATTTCTTTAATAAACTGAGGGAAATCTGCACCAGTTTTAATTTTTGATTCTGCTGCCCGGATGTCTTCGATGGTGAACATAATTATTTGATTAGTGAAACTTTGTAAATCGTTGTTTGCGTATACAGATCCTCCGGCCACAAAATAGTGCTCGGGAAGGTTGGAATATTAACTGCATTTGGATGATGTTGAGTTTCTACGCAAAATGCCCCATAACTTCCATAATCCTTTCCGCCTTTACCATTTTTAACATCTAAATATTTTGCAGTATACAGATGCGCTACCGGCTCTGTGGTATATACGCTTAAAACTAAACCACTTTCTTCTTCAATTGTTTTACTTGCTAACGATAAATCGCCATAGATTTTATCCAGAACGAAAGTTTGGTCATATCCTTCCTTCTCGTCCCAGTCCTGCCCTATTTCTTTAGATTTGGTGAAATCTAAAGGCGTACCTTCAACAGGGATCAATTTGCCCGTTACAGAATAGTTGCTGTCCTGCTCAAGGTAATTTGAAGCAAAAATCTGCTGTTTGTGGTTTTTAATATTACCTCCGTTTGGTGCTAAGTTAAAATAACCATGGTGTGTTAAATTAATTGCAGTAGCCTGATCAGTTTCAGCTTCATAACTTAAAATCAATTCATCATTTTCGGTAAGTTCGAAAGTTAAATCAATGATCAGGTTTCCAGGAAAATTCTCTTCGCCATCTACACTTTCATATTGTAACGTAACCGACGCTTGTGGTCCATCACCAATTTCAATAACATCCCAAACTTTTTTATCAAATCCTACAATACCGCCATGTAAGGTATCGGTACCTGCATTTTGTGCCAATTGATAAGTTTCTTCATCAATGGTGAACCTGCCATTTTTAATGCGGTTTGCATAGCGGCCAACTACAGCGCCCAAATAGGCCCCATTTGCCAGATAAGCCGGATCAAGATATTCATCAAAAGTGTCGAAACCAAGAACGATATCCTGCTTTTCGCCTTTAGCGTTTTTAACTACAAATTTGTTAATAATCGCACCGTAATTGAATATTTTCACATAAGTGCCTTTACTGTTGGTTAGTTCGATTGCGATAACTTCTTCGCCATCAATAATTTTTCCGGTAGGTATTTGCTGAACGCTCATAAATTGTAACTTAGGGCTTTTGTTTCCTAAACAAACATACTATTATTAATGCTTTTTATAAATATATTTTAGCCAAATGAACATTAACCTTGAGGAAAAATTTGCCGAGCAATACCACAAAAAAGCTGATGCCGTTTATTTTACCCCCGGGCGTGTTAACTTAATAGGCGAACACATCGATTATAATGGCGGTTTAGTTATGCCCTGCGCCATTACCTTGGGAACCTGGGTAGCCATTGCCCCAAATAATGATCATAAATTCAGGTTTAAAAGCCTAAACTTCGAAGTTCAAACTGAGGTAATAAGTAATGCCACAAACGATAAAGACGGCAGCTTATGGGCCAATTACCCTATAGGTGTGATCAACGAATTTATTAAGGATGGAAAAGAAATTAATGGAATGGATTTTCTGTTTTATGGAAATATTCCAATCGGATCGGGGCTCTCCTCTTCAGCTTCTATAGAAATTGCTACTGCTTATGCTTTAAATACTTATTTTAATCTTGGTTATGATCAACTGGAACTGGTTAAAATCGCCAAACGTGTTGAGAATGATTTTATAGGTTTAAATTCTGGCATTATGGATCAGTTTGCAGTTGCTTTTGGCGAAAAAAACAAAGCCATTGTTTTAGACTGTGAGACCTTAAAATACAAAATGGTTGATGTTGACCTGGACAAATATGTTTTGGCCATCATCAATACCAATAAGCCAAGAGAATTAGCAGATTCTAAATACAACGAGCGTGTAGCAGAATGCCAAACTGCCCTGAAATTGCTGAACCAAGAAATAACACTTCATTATCTTTGCGAATTAACTGCTGAAAAATTTGCATTACACAGTCATTTAATAACAGATGAAATTATTTTAAACCGCGCAACACATGTGGTTAAAGAAAATGATCGGGTTCATTTAGCGGCTAAAGCCTTAAACGGCAGAAACCTTGAAGAATTTGGCCGATTGATGTACGCCTCGCATGAGTCATTAAGAACACTATATGAAGTAAGTGGAAAAGAATTGGATACATTAGTAGATTTTTGCGCAGATTATGAACATGTTATAGGTGCCCGTATGACCGGTGCAGGGTTTGGCGGATGTGCAATAGCTTTACTAGAGAAAGGTTTCGAAGAAGACTTTGCAAAACACTTAACCGATTATTACGTAGAAAAGATTGGCTACCCTGCCGTAATTTACATTAGCGAAATTGGCAATGGCCCACATTTAACAACAGATACTTATAGATAAGCACAGTTCCGAGATTATATCCAATCTGTGTAATCCCCCAATCTGTGTAATCAATTAAAATAATGAGAAAATTAAAATTAGACGAGCTTAATCGTCCGGATATTGTAGCGTTTAAAGCACAGGAGAAATTACCTGTTGTGGTGGTGTTGGATAATGTGCGCAGCATGCACAATGTAGGTTCTATATTCCGCACAGCCGACGGATTTGCATTAGAAAAAGTTATCCTTTGTGGTATAACGGCTCAACCGCCGCACCGTGAAATTGAGAAAACAGCGCTAGGTGCTACGCAATCTGTAGATTGGATTCATTATACCGATACTGTACAGGCCGTTGATACCTTAAGGGCCTTGGGTTATGAGATCATCGCAATAGAACAAGCCGAAAACAGTACTATGCTGAACACTTTCCAGCCCGATCAGGATAAAAAATATGCACTCATCTTTGGGAACGAGGTTGATGGTGTGAGCGATGAAGTGATGGCAAAAATTGATGAATGTATCGAAATCCCTCAATTTGGAACCAAACATTCCTTTAATATCGTAATCTCTGCCGGTATTGTTTTTTGGGATTTCTTCGCTAAATTGAGGCTGTAATTCATCTATTTTTTAACCACAAAGATCACAGAGAAAGGCGCAAAGAATACAATGTTGATCAGACTTATAAAATGGAAAATTTATTATTAAAAAAACTTCAGGTTAAATCTAACTACACTATTAGGGTAATAATGCACCCGAGGATGCGGTTACCATTTTTGGCGAGGTCGATCCATATATCGTTATAAAATATACTGAAGAAGTTTATTTTAATGTATTAATCATTTTTAGCACAGGCGTAGATCAACTTAACCAGCAAATTGAAAGTAATATTTGCCATATTGATGCAAAAACTATTTTTTGGGTATTCTATCCTAAAAAATCTTCAAAAATCAAATCCGATCTTGATCTGATGAAAAGCTGGCAAGAGCTTAAAAAGTTTGGTTTAACACCTTGTGCTTCTGCTGCAGTAAATGAAACCTGGACTGCCCTGCGTTTAAAATTCATCACTGAGGTAAAGCCATCAGGTATGAGAAACGATCATATTAAGACCAACGAATTTGGTGGATATATAGATCCAGTAAATAAAACCGTTAAACTCCCTGAAGATTTAAAAATACTTTTAGAAAGCCAGCCTAAGGCATTAGACTACTTTAACCAACTCGCTTACTCCCACAGGAAAGAATACGTACTTTGGCTTTTATCTGCGAAGCAGGAAAAGACGCGTACAAACAGGCTCGAAAAAACACTAGAGATGTTATTGAACAATAAGAAAAATCCGTCATACAAGTAGAATTTAAACTACTTCACAGAGGTGCTTTTTTTAGTTTTTGTACAGAATACTGTACAAAAATCAGTATAATTCCAGTTAAGCAGTAACATTTTCGTGAAATTATTTTACCCTCCTAATCTTCTGATAACATGCTATTTGTAAGAAAAATAATGCTTTTGGCAAGGTTTTTTCTTAGTCCATGCAAAACAGTATGAAATAAAAACTGTTAAGAGACTAATATTACAAAATAGAAAAACATGAATACAAGAATTACTAAATCAACAATGTTGATTGCTTTATTAGGTTTATCATCACAATTATTTGCACAGGAAACACCAACCAGTACAAGCGCTGCAGGCCGTTTCTCTCCTACTCAATTCCGTACCTGGTCTATTGGTGTTCATGGAGGTTTATTAACCCCGAGAACTATTTTTGGCAATTCAAACCATCAATTTGAAACTCCGGTTGAGCACATCGGTTACGGTGGTTACATTAAAAAACAAATTTTACCTTCTTTAGGTATTCAAGCCGATTTCTTGGGTGGTAAGGTTGAAGAGTTAAGAATGGCCAATGGAGTTGACGCAAATGGTAATACTACTTATGCTGCAAATACGGGTTACAAAACCAATATGCAATGGTCGGGTGCTTTATCAGCAGTTTGGAATGTAGCAAACATTAGCATCAATCAAGAAAATGCAGTATTAATCCCATATTTAAAAGCTGGTGCTGGTTATATGTCGTCAGGTGCAACCACTACTCCAAATACTAATGACGCTGGTTCTTACAGAGAAGGTTGGTTTGTACCAGTTGGTGCCGGTGTTAAATTAGGTGTAGCTAAAGGTATCAATGTAGATCTAGGTTACGATGTTAACTTTGTTAAATCGGCCAAATTTGATGGATTTAATGGTCCTACTAACGACAGATTTGCCTATGCACATGCTGGTTTAGAGTTTGCCATTGGAGATAAATCAAAACCTCAATTACAAAACTACAGCTCGTTAGCCAATTTAAACAAGCAAACAGCTGAAGAAAGTGCTGAATTAAGAAGAGCATTATCAACCGCTGAACAAAATGCACAACGCGATAGAGAACAATATGCTAAAGATTTGGGCGATGATGATAATGATGGCGTAGCGAACAAATTCGACAAATGTCCTGGTACTGCATCGGGTACTGTTGTTGATGGTTCTGGTTGTCCAATCAAAGTTCAACGTGAAGTAATTAAAGAAACCAGAGTTGTTACAGAAGCTGACCGTAAAGTGGTTAAAGATGCGATTTCTAACTTAGAGTTCGATTTAGGTAAATCAACCATCCGTTCTAAATCATACGCTACTTTAAACCGTGTTGCTGGTTTATTAGTAGAGAAAAACTTTAGCTTAAAATTAGCTGGCCATACTGACAATACTGGTGGTAGAGAGCTAAACTTACGTTTATCTAAAGACAGAGCAGAATCAGTAAAAGCTTATTTAGTATCTCAAGGTGCAAATGCATCAAGAATTGAAGCGACAGGTTACGGACCTGACCAACCAATTGCTACAAACAAAACTGCAGCAGGCCGTCAACAAAACCGTCGTGTAGAGTTTACTTTATACTAATCGTGATTAACGGTTAATAAAAAAGCTCCCTAGATTGAAGTGAACCCCAAAAGTTGGACAAAAACTTTTGGGGTTTATCATTTATGACCAAACACACATTTGAGGAGAAGCTCGATATAGTTTCTCACGTGATAAAAGGGACGCCGATTCTTTGGCTATCCCGAGAACGGCGTATTAGCAAAGACATGATATTGGAATGGGTTCGGAAATATAACCTCCATGGTGAAAGTGGGCTACGCAAGCAAGCCAATATCAAGTCTACTTCTGATTTCAAAGAAGAAGTTGTAAGGCTCATTATAGAAAAAGGTGTACCTTTAAGACAGGTTGTTCTGG
>NZ_SIXF01000046.1 GCF_004310665.1 Pedobacter kyonggii
AAAGCCCATTGACTGAATGTGTTTTGCATTTGAGAACAGCTTAACACAAAGCCCATAACAAAATCCATCGGAGAAATCTTCTTTGCACTGCGCTGAAGAAAACCACTGCTCCGAGCTATAGTATCAATGGTTGATCCATTAAAAAAAATATCAAATCTTTTTTTTATTTTAGAGTTGAAAAAGCGGCTTGTAGACATTGTCAAATGTGTTTAGAACTACAAGTTGCTTTTTCCTTTTTAAATAATAATCACAGACTTTTCAACCTTTGTCAATATCATTAACTTGACGCTAATGCGAACCTTCGGGGCAGGGTGACGACCAGTTCATGCAAAATGTTCATACAGGGATAAATTAAAGAACATTATCAATCGAATTCAGGTTACTAATGCTTGAAGTAAACTTTTTTATCGTACGAATTGTTGTTATAGAAGATTGTCTACAAAGAAATGGCTATGGAAATGAATGAAAATAAAAATATAGACCCTAATTCGGAGATTAACCGCAATGAGGAGGATATTGAATGGGATAATGGAGAGGCTACTTATGGGCATAAACGTGCCGATTTTAAACGTAAAGATCAGCCAGATGAGTTACATTTATTGAAAGCAGAAAATGATCCTACACATGCCGTAAATGAAAATTTAAATAATTCGAATTTAAGTCAGGGTGAAGACATTGGAAACAGAAATAAAAATAACGAGAAAGGTTTGAGGGGGAAAGATCTATGATCTAGTTATAAAGAGACTATTCATATAGAATAATCCCTTTACAAAGTTTATGCATTTTCCGGTAGATGGAAATTAATTAGGATTCCACAACTGAAATGCGTTAATCAAGAAGCAAATGCCCTTAAATCGTTAGTCTCTGATTTTTAGTTAATCTTTGTCGCGAATCCTACAGCGCTGCAAATTTCAAGAACTTATCGTCAATTTACAAGACGTTCGATATTAATATATTGACATATGTCAATTTAATGCGTATTCCAACACTCGATTAATTGTCAGTATAAATCACTTGTTTGACGATAATCCTGTCTTATTTTTTCAGCATAATTCTTAATCTTATCTATGTATTCCGGAGCTTTTTCCTTAAAGTCATCAATCAATGATTTTCCATCAGTTATCCGCTTTTTGGTGGCATACTTAAAACCATATATGGCTGCTGCGCCTAAAATGGCATATTTTAATAGTCCCATAATTGCCTGTTTATATTCCTGTATTTAATGCATGGTTTTCATCGGCCTCATTAATGCCAGTATTCGTTCTAAAATCGTCAGATGAACTTCCGGTATGACTTTCAGCACTCTGTATGGTTGGGTTCTTATCCGAACTGTTGTAAGCATCGTCGCTAAGAGAATCTTTACCCTGCGTACCAGAATTATCCCGGCCGTCTTTGGCTAAAGGATTTCCCTTAATCAATTCGCTCGGTTCTTTGCCATAACTGGTTACTACGTCGGTGTTGTTACCTGCTTCGTAAGCTTTTTGTACATCAGATTTTTCTGACTGCTCATCATCTGATCCTACATAACCTTCTATATGCTCTTCTTTGTTATATATGTTCGTTTTCATAGTATTATAGCTTTATGAATAAACAGAACGCAGACTAAATAGTTTGGATCAGGATAAATCAATAAATGGGTAGTAACAAAAAAGGCAGATATTTCTATCTGCCTTCGTTTTAACTTTTATACGGGAAATTCCGTGATATTTTTCGCATCATCCTTTCTACCATATCATCGGTAGAGCTCACAATGGAATCGTCCATTGTTTTAAAGAAACGCCACATTAACTCTCCATCCGCTCCATTGTTTATGGTTAAGAACATGGTACCTGTTCCAGATTTCCCTCCAAAGCCACCAAATAAAACAGCTGAGGCGATTGCACCAGCTTCAGATTTAGTTTGCTCAGTTTCAAAACGTCCGCCGATAACAGCATCAACACCAAGTATTTTGGCTAGTTCATCTTTGGTTGTTTCGTCTAACTTACCTAAAACGCCTGCTTTTTTTAATAAGATGTTTGTTTTGTCAACATCCTGGAAAGTTACGGTATAGTCAGAAGCTTTCCTTAACAAAAAGGTGTACATACTGGCCTGTATCGATCTTGCCATCGATTCTTCCTGGCTTTTGTTTCCTTCTGCACTGAAGTTTTTTGGTTGTTTCCGGTAAGAAATTTTTACCTCGAAAGGTAAGATGGCTACAGTTTTTTGTGTTTTGATTGTTTCCTTTAGTTTTGGACTTTCAAAAATTTGCTTGGAGCCTTCAAATTGTGCTTTGGTTAAAACCGTAAAACAGCACAAGATAGCGAGCGTTAATAAGATTTTCTTCATTATTTGTTTGTTTAATTTTGTAGCGAATATAAAAATATCTTTTAATTGTATAATATAAATTTTACCTGAAGCTTTATGCTTAACCATTTTCGCGTTTTGTTTAACTTGCGCCAAATTTTAAATGCAAACGGGATAAATGGAGTGGAAATATTTACTTTCGAATAAGAGATACGGACAAGAGCAATATGGTGCTAGTACAGATCGGGCACGGTCAGATTTTCAGCGTGATTATGACCGGTTGATTTTTTCGTCTCCTTTTAGAAGGTTGCAGAATAAAACCCAGGTTTTCCCATTGCCGGGAAGTGTTTTTGTACATAACCGTTTAACGCATAGTTTAGAGGTTGCCAGTGTAGCCCGCTCCATGGCGAATATATTTTTAAAAAGTATAGAAGAGCAACAACCACAACTGATTAAAGATGTTCCTTTAATTAACGAAGTAGGTAATATCGTGGCTGCCGCTGCACTGGCGCATGATTTGGGAAACCCAGCCTTTGGGCACTCGGGCGAAGCAGCTATTTCACGATATTTTACCGATGGCGATGGGAAAGTTTATCAGAAAGAAATGAACGAATCGCAATGGCACGATTTAATTAATTTTGAAGGTAATGCAAACGCCATCAGAATTCTTACCCACCCACTAAAAGGAAAAGGCAACGATGCTTATGCGTTAACCTATTCTACTTTGGCTTCGATTGCCAAATATCCTTGCGCCTCAATTGCTGGTAAACAAAAGGGGGTGCTGCACCGTAAGAAATACGGTTTCTTTCAATCGGAAGAAGAAACATTTAAAAAGATCGCAGCCGAACTTCATTTGGAGAAAGAAGAGGGCCAACACCTTATTTACAAACGCCACCCTTTGGTTTACCTGGTAGAAGCTGCCGATGATATCTGTTACAGCATAATTGATTTAGAAGATGCACACCGCTTAAAGATACTTTCCTATGAGGAGGTAAAGAGTTATCTCTTGCCTTTTGCCAATTCTACTACCATAGAAGACCGCTTAAAGCATGATTATGAGGACGATGACGCCAAAATTGGTCTGCTCCGGGCCAAAGCGATTAATACCTTAACAAACCAATGTGCAGCTATATTTTTTAGAGAACAAGAAAAATTACTTAAGGGTGAGCTTAACCATAGTTTAACCGATTTACTGCCCGAGCCCTATATCTCAGCCTGGAAAGCCGTAGAGAAAATTTCGGTTGAGCGCATTTATAACTTCTCATCAGTTATACAGAAAGAGGTTGCTGGTTACAAAATTATGGCCGGTTTATTAGAGGAATTTGTTCCTGCACTTATTCATAACAATACACACTATTACAAAAAACTGGTTAAACTTATTCCTAAACAATATCATACCGATTTGACCGATATTTACTCCATAATACAGAGTGTATTGGATTTTGTTTCGGGCATGACAGATTTGTACGCCGTTGATCTATATCGTAATATCAAGGGGATATCTTTTCCATCAGAAACATAATATTTCTGCGTGATTAATAACTGTCGGTTTGGTTTGTACAAAAGCCGACAGCTCTTCTAATAACAGGTTGTAGGTGGTCTTAAAGTCATTATTTTCTGGAAAGCACTTGCAGTAGCTTTTGTGTAAGAGCAGTCCCGCTCACGCTTCTGCCAATTGAAGGAATTAGCTAATGGCGGGGCTAGCGGAACCGAAGCACCACAAGCACTGCTTTGCAAAAAAAATGTCATCCTGAGCCTGTCGAAGGACAAATATTGTTTGTTTTCAATTATTGAAAAGTCTTCGACAAGTTCAGACTGACAGCATTATATTTAATGATATTAGATTAGGCTACCTTCCCCTGCCGTCATCCCATTTATTTCTTTCATCCTGCAGCTCCCGTGCAAGCCTCATTTCTTTATCCTTAGCTTTTACTTTATGTGCCTGAAACTCGTCGGCTACTTCCTGGTAAAGCTCCGTTCTGTACTTCGCTTCGTGCCTTAATTTACCTGATTGGAAAATTACAAAGGCCAAACCTACCCCAAGAACAATAATTATGGCCCAAACAATGGTATTATAGGTGCCCTTATTGAAGGATATGCCTAAAAATTTAATTTCATTAACAGCAGCATTGGCATTGGCCAATGAACTTTCTTTTCCATTTACTTCGCCTTTTAAGCTCGAAATGTTATCGGCCTGTGCTTTAATTTCCTGACGGGCCTCTTGCAGCTGTTTACGTTCTTTTCTTAGCGTATCACTAACACTTTTCCATAGGGATGACAAGCGTGATGGATTGATCAGCCTTGCGCCGTTAAAGCTTTTTGATTTCTTTAACATGAACTGGTACTGGCCATTTAACGATGGGTCGGTATTTTTCGTGGTGTCACGTAAAGCTTGCCCAAATGCAACGTTTAAAAATAGCATAGCGCCTAAAAACAATAGGGTGTGTTTAATTTTCTGCATAGTTTAAATATAGGTGTTAGAATGTAAAACTACATTTTTATCTATTTTTCCGGTTAATAAATTTTGTTTAAGGTTTTGGCAAATCGATAAAATTGTTCTGGTTTAACATTCTAAATAACAATTTTATCTAAGTTTTATTATAAATTTATTTGCGATAGGTTACATTTGTTTCATGCAAATAGGAATTATTGGTTTGGGCGATATGGGCAAATTGTATGCGCTATCGTTCATAAACGCTGGTTATAAGGTATGTGGGGCAGATATGCCCTTACGTTTTACAGATTTAAAAAATGAACTGGAAGCTAAAGGAATCGAAGTTTTAATCGATGGCCATGAGGTTGCCCGTAAATCAGACTTTATTATCTATTGCGTTGAAGCCGAAAAAATTGATGAGGTGGTAGCTACTTTTGCGCGCTCAACAAAATATGGTGCCATAGTTGCCGGACAAACCTCGGTTAAACATCCGGAAATTGCTGCTTTCGAAAAACACCTACCAGAAGACACTCAGATTGTAACCTGTCATTCTTTACATGGTCCTGCATTTAGTCCGGAAGGGCAAACACTTGTAGTGGTACGTCACCGTGCTACCGATGCTGTTTATGCCAAAGCTTTAGAAATTTATAAATCTTTAAAATCGAGCATTATTGAAATGGACGATTATAGGGAGCACGATCGCATTGTGGCTGATACACAAGCGGTAACGCACATGGGTTTCGAAAGCATGGGGTCAGCATGGAAAAATGCAGGTTTTTTTCCCTGGGATAATCCGGCATATGCAGGTGGAATAGATAATGTGAAAATTTTGACCACGCTTAGGATTTTTAGCTATAAATCGCACATTTATGCTGGCTTGGCCATTTTAAATCCTTATGCCCAGAAACAGGTAAAATATTATGCGCAGGCCGAATCTGAATTGTTTAAATTGATGATCTGCGAAAATGAGTCGGAGTTTAGAGAAAAGATTTATGCGGCCCGTGATTTCGTTTTTCATGAGAGTCGTGCGCTTTTACTGTTGGATGATAACATCATGAAAGAATTCAGCCTATCAGACGCCAGCCATAAACAGAAACCAAATTCGCATTTAAGTTTACTGAGCATGGTATATGCCTGGTATAAAATGGGCGTAAACCCTTACGATAACCTGATCTGCCAAACGCCACCTTTTAAATTGAGGTTGGGCATTGCCGAATATCTTTTCAAGAATGAAGCGATGTTGGAGGAATCGATCAATACTGCTTTATATGATAAATCTATCCGTGGCGACGATCTGGAATTTCATACCGCTGTGCACGAATGGGCATCGATTATTGGTTATGGCGATTTAAAAGGTTATAAAGAACATTTTGAAGCTGCCAAATCATTTTTTGCCAACCGTTTAAATGATGGTAGGGATTTAAGTGCAGAGATGATTAAGCGTTTAGGCAAGTAACGATTAGGAATGAAGACCATTCTAAATAAGCCTGAACTGGTTTCGCTGTTGCAACAACAATTAATAGAGATAGAAACACTTTGTGGGGAGTACGATAAAGGAACTGATGTTGTTATTCCATCAATTGCCGAAAAAATCGTCGTGATTTTCCACAACTCCGATCAAGCAAAAGCACTGGTGAGCCAGCTTAAATTAAATCATCTCGATATGTATTGCAGTTCGCAGATTTATGATTTCAAGAGCCTTACTAATTTTATCGGCTTGTTGAAACTGGCACATCGTACTGGAAAGGGGTGGGCGTATGTTGCTGGGTCAGACCGTTCTGTTTTAGTAAGGGTATCGCAAGAAAACTGGTGGAACAATAAAAAAGTGATTGTTGATTCGGACGGGATTGCTTTTACGAGGGCTAAAATAATTAAATCGTTGGCCAGTTCCAGTTCATTGTTGCTTAATACTTCAGGCTGGACGGTCAAAGATGCCGAAGGCAACAAATCAACTATCGACCCAATACCCGAAACAGTTAGGCAAATTGCTTTCGAACTACTTGAAAGTTTTCGGGGTGTTGATTTGAATAAGGAAAGTAAACTTCTTTATAAAACATAGAATGATTGAATTTTGAAGGAGAGAATTGCATCGGCCAAATAATCATTAAAATGAATAGTAGCTCATATTTAAATCCAATTAAGCGATGAAAAACAGTTTCAAAATTTTTTGGCCGACTTTAGGAATTACTCTTTTTTTGATTTCTTTACTTTTTAATTTCTCCGATATAGGGAATGATTTTAGCCTATTATGGAGAATTGTGAGCTTGTGGAATATTTTATTATATATTTCTGCTGCTATATGTGTTGGACTTTTATTAGCCTTATGTTTGTTCCGCAAACAGCCCTTTAAAAAACGCATCATTTTTACAATTTCAATTTCTTTCATCATGCTATCCACTTACCAATTTACCGAAATGGCTATATTTAAATACGGCTTAAGGGAAGAGTACAATTACTTTACAGCAAAAAGAGATGTTAAAAAGGGTAATGTGCAAGTGCTTGGTGCAGGTTTGATAATCTATTTTGAGCATGATACGGTATTGAATGAAAAAACACGTGCAGCTATCGAAAAAAAATATGGCTTTAAATCAAAAGAAGTCGGCTGTATCTATTATGAAGGAATTGGGTTTTATAATAATGTAATGGAAGATTATCTGGTAGAAAGAAATGGACCAAATTGGAGAAGTCGATTTAACAAAGAAATTAGTCTTGCTAAGAAGAAACAGAAAAATAAGGAGCAAATGTTATCGGTCATTTCTGAATAAGATGAAATTCTTGAAAGGTATTTGGATATTAAAACTGAATTGATAATTAAAAGAATGATCGAATGAACAGGTGTTATATTTGCGTATTCATAACTCGCCCATTCAAAATTACTATGCTGTAAACTTCCATTTTTCTTCGTTCATCTTATATCATCCATATAACATATAGACTTTATTTTATTCCCTTAATTCTTCGTTTACCCAAAAAGAGTGCATTATATTTGCCCGCATGTCGGTATTGCTGTTTACCATTATCATTTTATTAGGTGCTTTTTTAGCCGGATTATTGGGTTCACTAACGGGCTTGGGTGGAGGAGTAATTATTATTCCATTGCTCACTTTAGCTTTAGGAGTTGATATCCATTATGCTATAGGTGCATCAATTGTTTCTGTTATTGCAACCTCTTCGGGTTCGGCAGCGGCTTATGTAAAAGAAGGGATTACCAATATCCGAATTGGGATGTTTTTAGAAATCGCTACCACAATAGGCGCGGTGTGCGGTGCAATTGTAGCCGTTTATCTCAATGCCAATTATATTGCTATTCTATTTGGCTGTATCCTGATTTTTTCGGCCATCATGACGCTAAAGAAAAAGGTAGATCACACTACTTTAGACAATACTGATAAATGGGCCAATTTTTTTAAACTCAATGGATCTTATCCGGATAAAGGTATAGATCATCCATATGCGGTAAAACATGTTCCAGGAGGTTTTTTAATGATGCTTTTTGCCGGAACATTATCGGGTTTGCTGGGCATTGGGAGTGGGGCATTAAAAGTAATCGCGATGGATAACATTATGCGTTTACCATTTAAGGTATCAACAACAACCAGTAATTTTATGATGGGGGTTACTGCTGCTGCCAGTGCGGTGGTTTACTTACATCGTGGCCAGATCGATCCGGGCATTGCCATGCCAGTATGTATCGGCGTTTTAACTGGCGCAACTATTGGCTCAAAAATTTTGTTAAGAGCCAAAACCGATAAGCTCAAAATGATATTTGCCGTAGTTGTTGTATTCTTGGCATTACAGATGATTTATAAAGGAATAAGCGGATTATAATGCGTACAACAGGAAAAGAAAACCTAAACGATAAGGATATTCAGGTAATTTTGGGTACGCTTCTGCGTGCAGGTGTAATTATTTCGATGAGCATTGTATTAATAGGAGGTGCCATTTTTCTAATCCATAATAGTGGGGCCATTACCGACTATAAAGTTTTTAAACCCGAGCTCGGCAAGTTTTCATCCATAGTGGCCATATTTAAGGGAGTATCTACTTTTCAGGGTGATGCGATTGTGCAGTTTGGTATACTGATGCTCATTTTTACACCAATTGCACGTATTGTTTTTGCTATTTTCAGCTTTTTAATCGAGCGCGATTACCTATATGTACTCATTGGATTTATCATTTTGGCCATTATAACCATCAGTTTAAATGGTGGGATAGCACATTAATTTTCTGTTTCCATCTTTTTTAAAAATCTCTTTAAAATATTTAGTTAAAGCACTAAAATTGTAATCAGAAATTTTTAATACAGATCCAATGGCGAAATCAGGTAAAGTTGTTCAATTATTCCAAAAACCAGAGAATTTTATCAAAACCCGAGCCAGGGAATTACAGTTGGGCAGCTGTTATATCAATTTCGACTGGGAAGAATCCGGTATTGCAAGTGCATTGGTAAGCCGGAAACATACCAACGGAAACGTTACTCTGGGCTTTTATCTCATTGATCTGAAATGTTTGGGGATAAAGGATGCGTTTTTTAGATTTAATGTAGCTGTAGACGAGATGTTCGACCTCGTTGACCAAATGAATGGTGTTGAGATCGAATATGAAAAAATACATAACATTATTTATGGTGCAGAAGCTTTTGCCAATGATTGTGGCTTCAAACCACATAAAGACTGGACAATAGTACAATTTATATTGGCAGAAGATGATGACAGTATTCCATTAATCGAAATCGAATTTGGCGAAGGTGGTGTGCCGGCCTTTTTTGTTGGCCCTTATGATAATCCTGCTAAAGTAAATCAGATACTGGCCACCCTAGATAAAAATGTTGGAGCGGGCAATTATCTGTTTTATAACGATGAAGATGAGTTTGAGGATGATGAAATTATTGAAGACGATAATAAGCAAAGTTTTAAGCAGATATACTATACTTTTGCTGGCGCTTACCGGGATAAATTTGGGGAAAGCGAAGCCGCTACCTTAGATAAAGACCATATTATCGAAATCTGGGACCAAAAAGTGGATTTGGGGCTTTATAGCCTTGACAATGATTTGGATGAGGCCATTATCGACTGTGCTGAAGAACATGAGTCGATTTTTGATGTCAAAAGTGTCGAAAGTCTTAATCAGATTCATTCGCTTCTAATCAAAAACCCTGATATGCCATTATTTTATGCAGAATTATTTTTGCAATATAAAGTTTTTGGACTTCATGCAAAGGCTGATGCCATAGCCAAAAAGGGGATGCAGCTTTTTCCTGATTTCTTATATTTAAGACTTTATGTGGCCCATGCCGCTATGGTTGATGGTGAATTGGAAAAGGGCTTAAAGTTATTGAATAAAAAGCATAACCTTGATGAAGCATTCCCACAGCGAACAGCATTTGCAGAAGGCGAGTTTATGCTTTTTTATGCTGCGTTATGCCAGTATTTTTTAGCTAAGGATAATTTAATTGATGCCATAACCTGTGGCGATGCGCTGATTGTCGAGATTTATAAATATGCTTGTAGTGAAAATGCAATACTCGATCTTTTACCGCGGATAAAGACTAAACCGTGAGCGGTATATTGAACCGCAAAAATTGGTCAAATTAAAGCATTTTTAAACCTTAAATATGATCTAAAGTGCTTTTAATCAAATTTATAGCTATTGATTTAAATGCTCCAACAGCCCATTAACCTTCCTTTTCAGGTTAAATCCCATCATATCAGCAATTTATTTGAAAAAATATTTCGCTAACTATTTGAAAATTAATAATTCTTGCCTATCTTTGCCGTCCCTTTCGGGGGATGTACAACCACCTTGAACGAAGCCCTACTGCTTCGATGGGTGTTAAAAAGAAAAGATAAAATGTCAGGAATTATTGGAAAAAAAGTAGGAATGACCAGTATCTTTGATGCCGAAGGAAGAAACATTCCTTGTACGGTAATCGAGGCTGGGCCTTGTGTAGTTACACAAGTAAAGACCGAAGAAAAAGACGGGTATTCATCAATCCAATTGGGTTACGATGAGAAAAAAGAGAAAAACACAACTCAACCGTTAAAAGGCCATTTCGCGAAAGCAAACACAACTCCGAAACGCAAGCTGGTAGAATTCGATTCGTTTACAACTTCACTTAATTTAGGTGATGTAGTAACCGTTGACGCATTCGCAGAAGGCGATTTTGTTGATGTTGTAGGTACCTCAAAAGGTAAAGGTTTTCAAGGTGTTGTAAAACGCCACGGATTTGCCGGTGTTGGTATGCAGACTCACGGTCAGCATAACCGTTTACGTGCCCCAGGTTCATTGGGAGCATCATCATTCCCTTCACGTGTATTCAAAGGAATGCGCATGGCTGGAAGAACAGGTGGAGACAGGGTAAAAATTCAGAACTTACAAGTTTTGAAAGTTTATGCTGAGCAAAACTTATTAGTAGTTAGTGGTTCCATTCCAGGAGCTAAAGGTTCTTACGTAATCTTAGACAAGTAATCAGATGGAAGTTAAAGTATTAAACATTTCAGGTAAAGAAACAGGTGCCAAGGTGCAACTTCCTGAATCGGTATTTGGTATCGAGCCTAACGACCACGCGATTTATTTAGATGTAAAACAGTATTTGGCTAACCAACGTCAAGGTACTCACAAATCTAAACAACGTAATGAGATTGCTGGTTCAACTCGCAAACTATACAAACAAAAAGGTACAGGTGGTGCCCGTGCTGGCAGCATTAAATCTCCGTTATTTAACGGTGGTGGTCGTGTTTTCGGTCCTCAACCACGTGATTATAGCTTTAAATTGAACAAGAAATTAAAATCATTAGCACGTAAATCTGCTTTGGCTTATAAAGCAAAAGACAACAACGTGGTAGTTTTAGAAGATTTCAATTTCGATACAGCTAAAACTAAAAACTATACAAGTTTATTGGCTGCGTTAAACGTAGGTACTCAAAAAACTTTATTGGTTTTACCTGCGCAAAATAATAATATCTATTTATCAAGCAGAAACATTCAGAAAACTAAAGTAATCTCGGCAGCAGACTTAAATACTTATGATGTATTAAACGCTGGTGTACTTGTGTTAACTGCTGATTCTGTTAAAACTTTGGAGGAGGCGTTTGCCAAATAATATGGAAATTTTAAAAAAACCAATATTAACCGAAAAAGCTTCAGCTTTAACTGAGAAATCTAACCGTTTCACATTTAGCGTTAACCACAAGGCTAACAAAATCCAGATTAAACAGGCAATTGAGAAATTGTACGGTGTAACCATCGTTGCAGTTAACACTATGGTTGTTGATGGAAAAGCTAAATCTCGTTACACTAAAGCAGGTTTTGTATCTGGCCGTAGCCCGAAATACAAAAAAGCAATCGTAACGTTAAAAGACGGCGAAACAATAGATTATTACGCAACCCTTTAATTTAATAATTCATTATAACTATGGGCTTAAGAAAATTTAAACCAGTTACTCCAGGTACCCGCTTCAGAGTTGGTGCTAGTTTTACGGAGATTACAGCAACCAAGCCCGAAAAATCATTGGTTGTATCATCAAAAAAGTCTGGTGGACGTAACAATACAGGAAAAATGACTATGCGCTACATGGGCGGTGGTCACAAAAAATCATATCGTTTAATCGACTTTAAACGCGATAAATTCGATATTCCTGCAACAGTAGCTACTGTTGAATACGATCCAAACCGTACTGCCCGCATCGCATTATTACACTATGCAGATGGCGAGAAGCGTTATATCATCGCTCCTGAAGGATTGCAAGTTGGTTCGGTATTATTATCGGGCGACAAAGCAGCACCAGAAGTAGGTAACACTTTAAAATTATCGAACATTCCATTAGGTTCTATCATCCACAACGTGGAGATTCACCCTGGAAAAGGAGCACAATTAGCTCGTAGTGCAGGTGCTTACGCACAATTAGCTGCCCGCGATGGTAAATACGCTACTTTAAAAATGCCTTCAGGCGAAACCCGTTTAATCTTGACTACTTGTCTTGCTACTATCGGTGCTGTATCTAACTCAGATCATGCAAACGAAGTATTAGGTAAAGCTGGTCGTAAACGTTGGTTGGGCCGTCGTCCGAGAACTAGACCGGTAGCGATGAATCCTGTCGATCACCCAATGGGTGGTGGTGAAGGTAGATCATCAGGTGGTCACCCACGTTCAAGAAATGGTGTTTTAGCTAAAGGCTTCAAAACCAGAGAACTTAAAAAATATTCTAATCGTTACATCATAGAGAGAAGGAAGAAATAATGGCTCGTTCGATAAAAAAAGGACCTTATATTGACCATAACGTAGAGAAAAAAGTAAACTCTATGAATGATTCAGGCAAAAAGTCTGTAATCAAAACTTGGTCTCGCAGATCAATGATATCACCAGATTTCGTGAATCATACATTTGCTGTACACAACGGAAATAAATTTATCCCTGTGTACGTAACAGAAAACATGGTTGGTCACAAGTTGGGAGAATTTGCTCCAACCAGAACATTCAGAGGACACGCTGAAAAGAAAAAATAATTAGACAATGGAAGCAATAGCAAAATTAAACAATTGTCCAACCTCACCGCGTAAGATGCGTTTGGTTGTAGATCTTATCAGAGGTGAACGTGTAGAAAAAGCATTAAGCATTTTAAAGTTTACCAATAAAGAAGCAGCAATAAGAGTTGAGAAATTATTATTATCTGCTATCAAAAACTGGGAATCTAAAAATGAAGGTGCTCGCCCTGAAGAAAACCAACTTTTTGTAAAAACAGTTATGGTTGATGGTGGCCGTCAGTTGAAACGCTTACGTCCAGCTCCTCAAGGCCGTGGATATAGAATTCGTAAACGTTCTAACCATGTAACGCTGATTGTAGATAGTAAAAGTACAGAAACAACTCAAAACTAATTTTAGGAAATGGGACAAAAAGCAAATCCAATAGGTAACAGGTTAGGTATCATCAAAGGATGGGATTCTAACTGGTTCGGTGGCAACAACTACTCCGATAAATTAGTTGAAGATGAGAAAATAAGAAAATACCTTTCTGCCCGTATCGCTAAAGGCGGTGTTGCAAAAGTAGTAATCGAGCGTACGTTAAAACGTATCACGGTAACTATCCACACAGCTCGTCCAGGTATTGTAATCGGTAAAGCAGGTGCTGAGGTTGATAAAATTAAAGAAGAGTTAAAGAAATTAACTAAAAAGGAAATTCAAATTAACATCTTCGAAATTAAACGCCCAGAGCTTGATGCACAATTAGTTGCAGAAGGTGTTGCAAAACAATTAGAAGCAAGGATCTCATTCCGTAGAGCAATGAAATCTTCTATCGCATCAACCATGCGTATGGGTGCTGAAGGTATCAAAATCATGACTTCTGGTCGTTTAGGTGGTGCTGAGATGGCACGTACCGAGCAGTACAAAGAAGGAAGAGTACCTTTGCATACATTCCGTGCTGATATCGACTACGCTTTAGCTGAAGCCTTAACTACTTATGGTAAAATAGGTGTTAAAGTTTGGATCTGTAAAGGTGAGGTTTATGGAAAACGTGATTTGTCTCCAAACATTGGTGCAACAAACAACGGTCCAAAAGGCGCATCAGATAAACCAGCTTTCGGTGGAAGAGATAACCGTGGTGGCGGTAACGACAGACGTGGCGGTGGTAACGACAGACGTGGTGGAAACCAAGGCGGTGGTCGTGGTCCAGGTCAAGGTGGTCCCGGAGCAAACAGAGGTGGTGGCGCAGGCGCTAACAGAGGTCCTCGTAAATAATTGATTTATTAACATCGTTTAACGATTAGAACAAAATAAAATGTTACAGCCAAAAAGAACGAAGTTCAGGAAGATGCAAAAAGGCAGAATGAAGGGTTTAGCTTCTCGTGGAGCTGAGTTAGCATTCGGATCTTTCGGTATCAAATCTCTAGAAGCTACTTGGATCACAAGTCGTCAGATAGAGGCTGCCCGTATTGCCGTAACTCGTTTCATGAAACGTGAAGGCCAAGTATGGATCAGGATCTTCCCGGACAAACCGGTAACTAAAAAACCTGCTGAGGTACGTATGGGTAAAGGTAAAGGTGCTCCTGAGTATTGGGTAGCAGTTGTAAGACCAGGACGCGTAATTTTCGAAGCTGAAGGTGTGCCTTTAGAAGTTGCTAAAGAAGCATTGCGTTTAGCAGCTCAGAAATTACCGATCCAAACCAAATTCGTAGTACGTAGAGATTACGTAGAAGCATAGTAAAGTGTTGAGGTGAATGTTGTAAATACTTGTTTATTATAACCGCTACACTCAACGTAAAAGAAAAAGAAAAATGAAAAATTCAGAAATCACAGGGCTTTCAAAAGAAGAATTAGTAGCTAAGATTGCGGAAGAAAAAGAGAACTTATCAAAATTGAAGTTCGCTCATACTATTTCAGCTATCGAAAATCCTTCACGCATTGCAAAAGTAAGGAAAGACATAGCCCGTTTAAACACTGAGTTGACTAAAGTGAAAAACACTGAGTCAGCTACTGAAACTAAATAATTTGAGAGTCGACATGGAAAGACAATTAAGAAAAACAAGAACCGGGTTAGTGGTAAGCAACAAGATGGATAAATCTGTTGTAGTGAGCGTGGAACGTAAAGTAAAACACCCGATTTATGGTAAGTTCGTAAAGAAAACTACCAAATTTATGGCTCACGACGAGAAAAACGAATGCGGTATCGGTGATACAGTATTGATTATGGAAACTCGTCCTTTGAGTAAAAACAAGAACTGGAGATTGGTACAAATTTTAGAAAGAGCTAAATAAGATGGTACAACAGGAATCGAGATTAAACGTTGCTGATAACAGCGGCGCAAAAGAAGTATTAGTAATTCGCGTGCTAGGTGGAACCGGCAAACGTTATGCTTCAATTGGTGATAAAGTAGTTGTTACCGTAAAAAGCGCGTTACCTTCAGGTAACATTAAAAAAGGTACAGTTTCTAAAGCAGTTGTTGTAAGAACTAAAAAAGAAATCCGTCGTAAAGATGGTTCTTATATCCGTTTTGACGATAATGCTGCTGTATTATTGAACGCACAGGATGAGCCAAGAGGTACACGTATCTTTGGCCCGGTTGCGAGAGAACTACGTGAAAAACAATTCATGAAAATTGTATCATTAGCACCGGAGGTATTATAAAATGGGAAACAAAGTAAATACACCATCAAAACTTAAAATCCGCACAGGAGATTTAGTTAAAGTCATTGCTGGCGATTCAAAAGGTCAACAAGGAAAAGTACTTTCAGTACTTATAGATAAAAACAGAGCCATTGTGGAAGGCATTAATTTAGTATCTAAACATACTAAACCAAATGCTGCTAATCCAAACGGTGGTATTATTAAAAAAGAAGCTGCTCTTCACATTTCTAACTTGATGTTGGTTGATCCAAAATCTGGTAAAGCTACCCGCGTAGGTCGTAAACTTAACGCAGATGGTAAATTAGTTAGAGTTGCTAAAATTTCAGGAGAGGAGATTAAATAATGGCTACACCTAGATTAAAAAGCAAATACAAAGAAGAAGTTGTAAATGCACTAAAAGAAAAATTTCAGTACAAAACTGTAATGCAGGTTCCTAAATTGGAAAAAATCTGTATCAATCAGGGTGTTGGTCGTTTTTCTGTTACTGATAAAAAAATTATGGATACCACTATCGTTGAGTTGACTACCATTACTGGTCAGCAAGCGGTTCCGGCTAATTCAAAGAAAGATATCTCTAACTTTAAATTACGTAAAGGTATGCCGGTAGGTGTACGTGTTACATTACGCGATAACAACATGTACGAGTTCTTAGATCGTTTGATCTCTGTAGCTTTGCCTCGTATCCGCGATTTCAAAGGTATTAATGATAAAGGATTTGATGGAAAAGGTAACTATACATTAGGTGTTACTGAGCAAATCATCTTTCCTGAGATTAATATCGATAAAATCAATAAAATTTTAGGTATGGATATAACTTTCGTAACTTCGGCAAAATCTGACGTTGAGGCGCTTGAGTTATTGAAACAATTCGGATTACCATTTAAAAATCAAAAAACAGCAGAATAATGGCAAAAGAAGGTGTAAAAGCACGCGAAGTTAAGCGCCAAAAATTGGTAGCTAGATACGCTGAAAAACGTGCAGTATTAAAAGCTGCAGGAGATTTCGAGGGTTTAGATAAATTACCTAAAAACTCATCTCCGGTACGTTTACACAACCGTTGTAAATTAACTGGTCGCCCTCGTGGATATATGCGTACCTTTGGTATTTCAAGGGTAACGTTCCGCCAGATGGCACTAGACGGTAAAATACCAGGTGTTAAAAAAGCATCTTGGTAATGCAACTAGTATAAAGTATTTAGTATCGAGTATCAAGACCAGATTGGTTTCTTGATACTCGATACTTATGTCTATATACTAAAAAAAGAATTTTAACCGGTAGCAGGTCCCACAGCTGGGTAGCAGAAGGAAACCACTATCAAAAACAATAAAAAATGAATACAGATCCAATAGCAGATTATTTAACAAGAGTAAGGAATGCCATTAAGGCCAACCACCGTGTTGTAGAAATTCCTGCATCAAACCTTAAAAAAGAAATTACTAAAGTTCTTTTTGACAAAGGTTACATCGCGAACTACAAGTTTGAAGATACTACAGTTCAAGGCACCATTAAAATTGCTTTGAAATACAATCCAATTACTAAAGTTCCTGCTATTCGTACATTAGTGCGAGTAAGTAAACCAGGTTTGAGAAACTATGCTGGTGTTGAAAATATGCCAAGAGTATTAAACGGTTTAGGTATCGCAATCTTATCTACTTCTAAAGGTGTAATGACCGATAAAGAAGCAGCCAAATTAAACATTGGTGGTGAGGTATTGTGTCACGTTTATTAATATTAGGAGAACAGCACAATGTCAAGAATAGGAAAAGCCCCAATTACAATCCCTGCAGGTGTTACAATTACCGTATCAAAAGATAACGTAGTAACTGTAAAAGGACCTAAAGGTGAATTAACACAAGCAGTTGATACAGATATCACTGTAAGTCAAGAAGACGGAATTTTAACAGTTCAACGTCCTTCAGAACAAAAGAAACACAAAGCATTACACGGTTTATATCGCTCATTGCTTAATAACATGGTTATTGGTGTTACAGAAGGTTATAAATTAACTCAAGAATTAGTAGGTGTTGGTTACCGTGCTACAAACCAAGGTAACACACTAGATCTGGTTTTAGGTTATTCTCACCACTATGTATTCCAATTACCAGAAGAGATTAAAGTAACCACATCTTCAGAAAAAGGTCAGACTCCTAAAATTGTTTTAGAAAGTATTGACAAACAATTGATCGGTCAGGTAGCAGCGAAGATCCGTTCGTTACGTGCACCAGAGCCATATAAAGGTAAAGGTATCAAGTTTGTAGGTGAAGTGTTAAGAAGAAAAGCAGGTAAATCAGCATCTAAAAAATAGTAATCATGGCAGGTAAAAAATTATCAAGAAGAGATCGTATTAAAAAAGGGATCAGAAAAAGACTTACCGGTTCGGAAGAACGTCCAAGGTTATCTGTATATAGAAGCAATAAAGGGATTTATGCGCAGGTAATTAACGATGTAACCGGTAAAACAATAGCATCAGCATCATCATTATCGAAAGATTTTACTGGTACTGGAAACAAAAGCGATCAGTCGGTTGCAGTAGGCAAACTAGTTGCCGAAAAAGCAATCGCTGCAGGTGTTAAAGAAGTTGTTTTCGATAGAAATGGCTATTTATACCACGGTCGTGTAAAATCGTTGGCAGAGGGTGCCCGCGAAGCTGGTTTAGTATTTTAATCTGAAGAAAAAGTAAGATGTCAACTATTAATATAAAAAGAGTAAAAACCACCGATATTGAATTAAAGGATCGTTTGGTTAGTATACAACGCGTTGCCAAAGTAACCAAAGGTGGCCGTACTTTCAGCTTCTCAGCAATTGTTGTTGTAGGTGATGAAAACGGTGTTGTTGGTTTCGGTTTAGGTAAAGCGAAAGAGGTAACTGAAGCAATCGCTAAAGGTGTGGATGATGCTAAAAAGAACTTAGTGAAAGTTCCAATTTTAAACGGTACTGTTCCTCACGAGCAAATCGGTAAATTCTCAGGTGGTTTTGTTTTAATCAAACCAGCTGCAGTAGGTACCGGAGTAATTGCTGGTGGTGCGATGCGTGCTGTATTAGAGAGTGCTGGCGTGCATAACGTATTAGCAAAATCTAAAGGATCATCTAACCCACACAACGTGGTAAAAGCAACTGTTGATGCGTTAACTAAAATGCGTGATGCTTATACGGTAGCCCAAACCCGTGGTATAGATTTAAACAAAGTATTTAACGGATAATATTATGGCTAAGATCAAAATAACACAAGTAAAAAGCGTTATCGACAGAAGCGAGCGCCAAAAAAGAACCGTTCAGGCTTTGGGTTTATCTAAAATGAACCAAAGTGTTGAGGTTGAAGCTACTCCACAAATTATCGGTATGGTTCGCAAAGTGAACCATTTGGTAGCAATCGAAGCAATCTAGTAAAAGTTTTAAAGGTAGTATGGGCAAAAACCTGTATTACCTTTATATATGTTTAATCGTTGTACCTGTTTAGTGAAAGCGAAGGGCAACACAAATTCAAAAAAATGAATTTAAGTAATTTAAAACCTGCAGTAGGTTCTACAAAAAACAGCAAAAGAATTGGTCGTGGTACAGGTTCTGGTCGTGGCGGTACTTCAACTCGTGGTCACAAAGGTGCGGGTTCTCGTTCAGGTCACAAAACCAAAATCGGTTTCGAAGGTGGTCAAATGCCTTTACAACGTCGTGTGCCTAAAGTTGGTTTCAAACCAATCAACCGTACAGAATATGTTGGTGTAAACTTAGATGTTTTACAAGCTTTAGCTGAAAAACACAGCTTAACAACTATCGATTTCGCTGCTTTACAAGCACATGGTTTAGCTTCTAAAAACGACTTAGTTAAAATTTTAGGTCGTGGTGAGGTTAAAGCAAAGCTAGAAATTACAGCACATGCGTTCTCTGCAACCGCACAAAAAGCTATTGAAGCTGCAGGTGGTTCTATTGTAAAATTGTAATTATTAAATGAAGAAGCTATTTACTACTTTAAGTAATATCTGGAAAATTCAGGAATTAAAAGAGCGTATATTGTTTACGCTCTTAATTCTTTTGGTATACCGTTTCGTATCTCACGTGGTTTTGCCAGGTGTAGATCCAACTGCTTTAGGCGATAACGAAAAATCAGGAATCTTAGGCTTACTAGATATGTTTGCCGGAGGTTCTTTCTCTCGTGTGTCTATTTTAGCGTTGGGGGTAATGCCTTATATCTCTGCATCGATTGTGGTGCAACTATTGGGTATTGCTGTTCCTTCTTTCCAAAAAATGCAGAAAGAGGGCGAAAGTGGTAGAAAGAAAATGAACCAGATTACCCGTTACCTTACGGTAGCGATCACAATCGTTCAATCTGTTGGTTACGTTAAAACGCAAGTTCCTCCAGAAGCTATTTTATTGCCGAATACTTTATTTTTAGTGTTATCTACGTTTGTATTAACAGCAGGTACATTATTTGTAATGTGGTTGGGCGAAAAAATTACTGATAAAGGTATTGGTAACGGTACATCACTAATCATTATGGTTGGTATTATTGCCCGTTTACCAGTTGCAATTTCTCAAGAATTTAGTGCACGTGTTGGTTCATCTAGTGAAGGTGGGGGCCCGGTTGCATTGGTTTTAGAGATTGTTGCATTATTTGCAGTGGTAATGTTTACCATTTTAATTGTTCAAGGTGTACGTAAAGTACCTGTACAATACGCAAAGAAAATTGTTGGTAACCGCCAGTTTGGTGGTGTTCGTCAGTACATTCCTTTAAAGGTAAATGCAGCTGGTGTTATGCCGATCATTTTTGCTCAGGCGTTAATGTTTATTCCAGGTGCTTTAATGCAGTTTGTTCCATCGTTACAAGGTTCTTGGTTAATCCAGTTCAGCAACACAACTTCGTTGGCCTATAGCTTAACGTTCGCATTTTTAATTATCGCATTTACTTTCTTCTATACTGCAATTACAGTTAATCCAACTCAAATGAGTGATGATATGAAGAAAAACGGTGGTTTTATCCCAGGTGTTAAACCAGGTTTTGCAACATCAACTTTTATTGATGATGTAATTTCTAAAATCACTTTCCCAGGTGCAGTATTTTTAGCGATCATTGCTATTTTACCTTCGTTAGCGGTTAAGTTCGGCATTAAACAAGAGTTTGCGCACTTCTTCGGTGGTACTTCTTTATTAATTTTAGTTGGTGTTGTATTGGATACTTTGCAACAGATCGAAAGTTACTTATTGATGCGCCATTATGATGGTTTGATGAAAACGGGTAGAGTTACTGGCAGAACAGGTGTTCCTGCTGCAAGTAGCAACGCAGCGTTGTAGTGTAACGGATGTCTAAAATTTATTACAAATCTCTTGAGGAGATCGAGTTAATAAGAGAAAGTTCCATGCTTGTTTCTAAAACTTTAGCCGAAGTGGCCAAGGTGATAAAAGCAGGCATGACTACTATCCAATTAGATAAACTAGCCTACGAGTTTATAAGTGACCACGGAGCGATTCCGGCATTTTTAAATTATAATGGTTTCCCTAATTCTTTATGTATTTCGCCAAATGAGCAGGTTGTTCATGGTTTTCCAAGCGAATACGTAATCCATGAGGGCGACTTAATTTCGGTTGATTGTGGAGTGATTAAAAACAATTATTTTGGCGATTCGGCCTACACTTTCTCTATCGGGGAAATTGATGCCGAAAAACAAAAATTGATTGAGGTTACTAAACGTTGCCTGGAATTGGGTATAGAAAAAGCTGTTGTTGGTATGCGTATCGGTGATATCGGTTTCGCTGTTCAACAGTATGCAGAAGCTAATGGATTTGGCGTAGTAAGAGAGCTTGTGGGACATGGTGTTGGTGTAAAACTTCATGAGAAACCAGAAGTTCCGAATTATGGGAAACGTGGTGCAGGACCAAAACTTGAAGAAGGAATGGTGATTGCGATAGAACCCATGATCAATGCAGGCGTAGCCGGTGTTAAATTCCATAACGATGGATGGACGGTAACCAGTAAAGACAATAAACCATCGGCACATTTTGAACACACAGTAGCCGTAAAAAAGGGCAAAGCAGATGTTTTATCAACGTTTTCTATAATAGAAGAAGTTTTACAACAAAAAAAATAAATAATTAAAATTTTTTATTTAATTTTGCAACCCTGTTTAGAAGCAGCTAATTAAGTAACAATCAATAAAATATGGCTAAACAAGCCTCAATTGAACAAGACGGAGTAATAAGAGAAGCATTATCCAATGCGATGTTCCGGGTAGAACTCGAGAATGGGCATGAGATTATTGCGCATATTTCAGGAAAGATGAGGATGCACTACATCAAAATTCTTCCTGGAGATAAGGTTAAATTGGAAATGTCTCCTTATGATTTAACAAAGGGACGCATTACTTATAGATACAAATAAAATGAAAGTTAGATCATCAATTAAAAAACGTAGCGCTGATTGTAAGATTATTCGCCGTAAAGGTAAACTTTACGTAATCAACAAGAAAAATCCTAAATACAAGCAACGTCAAGGGTAATTAAGAATATTGTAATAAACCGCACAACGGTGGCCCGCCGTTCGGAATTACTTAAAACATAAACAAATATGGCAAGGATTTCAGGTATTGATTTACCAAGA
This sequence comes from Pedobacter kyonggii, assembly GCF_004310665.1. Taxonomy (GTDB): domain Bacteria; phylum Bacteroidota; class Bacteroidia; order Sphingobacteriales; family Sphingobacteriaceae; genus Pedobacter; species Pedobacter kyonggii. The sequence continues at coordinate 22,427 of NZ_SIXF01000046.1, forward strand.
AACAAAAGAGGAGAAATCGGTTTAACCTATATCTACGGAATTGGTAGAACAACTGCTCAACGTATTTTAACTACGGCAGGTATCGATTTAAACAAAAAAGTACAAGACTGGTCTGATGATGAGTTATCAGCTATCCGTACAATGATTAACGATGAGATTAAAGTAGAAGGTGCTTTACGTTCAGAGGTTCAGTTAAACATCAAACGTTTAATGGATATTGGTTGTTACCGTGGTTTACGTCACAGAAAAGGTTTACCTTCTCGTGGTCAACGTACTAAAAACAACTCACGTACTCGTAAGGGTAAGAGAAAAACAGTTGCTAACAAGAAAAAAGCTACTAAGTAATAGATAGATAGGAGAGGTGAGATTTTAGATGTGAGCACCATGTCTTTAAAATCTGCTCAAATCTGGAATAAAAGATAAAAAGTAGGATACTGAGTGTCGGGGTAGAGAAAGTCTCATATCTCAAGTCTCATATCTAAAATCTAAAAGATAAAATGGCTAAGAGTAAAAAAGTAACAAAAAAACGTATCGTTGTAATTGAGTCTGTTGGTCAGGCGCATATCAATGCTACCTTCAATAACATTATCGTTACCTTAACAAACAACAACGGACAGACTATTTCATGGTCATCTGCTGGTAAAATGGGCTTTAAAGGTTCTAAAAAGAACACACCATATGCAGCTGGTCAAGCAGCTTCAGATTGTGGTAAAGTTGCGTTTGATTTAGGTTTACGTAAAGTTGAAGTATTTGTAAAAGGTCCGGGTTCAGGTCGTGAATCTGCAATCAGAACTTTGCAAGTAGCGGGTATCGAAGTAACATCTATTAAAGATATTACTCCACTTCCTCACAACGGATGTCGTCCTCCTAAAAAGAGAAGAGTTTAATTAATTTTAAAGCTAAGAATCTCAGGTTACAGGCCTGACGGTACTTTAAAACAGAAAAAAAATGGCAAGATATACAGGCCCAAAATCAAAAATCGCCCGTAAATTCAGAGAACCAATCTTCGGTCCTGATAAGGTGTTAGACAGAAAAAATTATCCTCCTGGGCAACATGGCTCATCAAAAAGAAGAGGAAAACAATCTGAATATGCTATCCAATTAATGGAGAAACAAAAAGTAAAATATACTTATGGTGTATTAGAAAAACAGTTCAGTAACTTGTTTAAAAAAGCATCTTCTCGTGCTGGTATTACCGGTGATAACTTACTTCAGTTATTAGAAGCACGTTTAGATAACACAGTTTACCGTTTAGGTATTTCAACAACCCGTTCTGGTGCACGCCAGTTAGTTAGCCATAAACACGTTACCGTGAATGGTGAAGTTGTAAATATCCCTTCATATCAGTTAAAAGCTGGTGATGTGGTTGCTGTTCGTGAAAAATCTAAATCTTTAGAATCAATTAGTAACTCAGTTGCAGGTAGAACTATTAATAAGTTTGCTTGGTTAGAGTGGAACGCTAGTGAATTAACTGGTAAATTCTTAACCTACCCTCAACGTGATGAGATTCCTGAAAACATCAAGGAAAACTTAATCATCGAGTTGTACTCAAAGTAATAAATGAACTAGTTAATTACCTCAAAAGGGTAATTAACTTTTTTCATGTTACTATATATTCAATAACGAATTTAAAAAAATATAAATGGCAATTTTAGCATTTCAGAAACCAGACAAAGTGATCATGCAGAAATCAACCGATTTCGATGGCACATTTGAATTTCGTCCTTTAGAGCCCGGTTTCGGTGTAACAATTGGTAATGCCTTAAGAAGAATTTTACTTTCTTCATTAGAAGGTTATGCTATTACTACTATTCGTTTTTCAGGTGTTTCTCACGAATTTTCTACCATGAAAGGTGTTGTAGAAGATTTAACTGATATTATCTTAAACTTAAAACAAGTTCGTTTTAAGAAAACAGGTGATTCAGGTGATTCTGAAAAAGTTTTCATCATCGTTAATGGTCAAGATCAGTTTAAAGCTGGTGATATCACTAAATTCTCTAACAACTTTACAGTTTTAAACCCTGAGCATGTAATTTGCAACATGGATAAATCTGTTACTTTGGAAGTGGAATTAACCATCAATAAAGGACGTGGTTATGTACCTGCTGAAGAAAATAAAGTTGCTGATGCTGTTGTTGGTGTAATCGCAATCGATTCGATTTATACTCCAATGAAAAATGTAAAATACACGATCGAAAACTTTCGTGTTGAGCAAAAAACGGATTATGAAAAATTGGTTTTAGATATCTCTACCGACGGTTCAATTCATCCAGAAGAAGCATTAAAAGAAGCGGCTAAGATCCTTATCCAACACTTTATGTTATTCTCTGATGAGAATTTAGTATTAGAATCTCAGGCTAAAGAAGAAACTAAAGAAGTTGACGAGGAGATTTTACACATGCGTAAAATCCTTAAAACTGAATTGGTAGACATGGATCTTTCAGTTAGAGCATTAAATTGCTTAAAAGCTGCTGATATCCGTACTTTAGCTGATTTAGTTTCTTACGATGTTGCTGATATGTTAAAATTCAGAAACTTCGGTAAAAAATCTTTAACAGAGATCCAAGAATTAGTAAAATCAAAAGGTTTATCATTTGGTATGAACCTGTCTAAATTTAAATTAGACGAAGAGTAAGATTAGTCCTGAGTCTTTAGTTCGGAGTCGTGAGTCTTCCTTTCTAAAGCCTCAACTAAAATAAATAATTTTTCACAGTGTATAATTCCCTCAGCTTAATTGCAACGAGACGGTATACACTCAATTAAAAAACAATGAGACACGGTAAAAAAGTAAACCACTTAGGTAGAACCGCAAGCCACAGAAAGGCGATGTTAGCTAACATGGCTTCATCACTTATTTTGCACAAAAGAATTACAACAACTTTAGCTAAAGCTAAAGCTTTACGTACTTATGTTGAGCCAATTATCACTAAATCAAAAAATGATACTACTCACTCACGTCGTACAGTATTTGCTTATTTACAAGATAAAGAAGTAGTAACAATCTTATTCCGCGAAATTGCTGAGAAAGTTGCAAACCGTCCAGGTGGTTACACTCGTATCATTAAATTAAACAACCGTTTAGGTGATAACGCTGAAATGGCTTTAATTGAATTGGTAGACTACAATACAGTTTACGGTAAAGATGCAGAGGTTAAAGAAGAGAAGAAAACAACTCGTCGTGGTAGAAGTAAAGCTACTGCTGCACCTAAAGCTGCTGAAGCGAAAGCCGAAGTTGCCGAAGAAGTTGCTCCTGCTGAAGAAGCTCCTGCTACTGAAGAACCAAAAGGAGAATAATTTTATTCACCTTAAGATCAAAAAGTCCTGTTCGAAAGAGCAGGACTTTTTTTTGGCTTTTCTTTCTCAATTTTTGTGCAATCTGGTGTTCCCATCAGGAGTTTATTGAAATTTTTTGTGCTGTCAGATGCTATGATCTGACAGTTGCCGTATTATTAATAGGATGGAATTAAGTTTTTGTGTCAGATGGTAACATCTGACACCACTAATGAACTATTGACCAATGAACCAAACGAAAGCAATCAAACGTTTGTCTCATTTTTTCATTACATAACTTTATTTTAGCTAGGTATCTATAAATTAGCCAAAAACAAATTTGAAATGAAATTTAGGCTTTTTCTATTATTCTGTCTTGTTGCACAGTTATCTCTTAATGCGCAAATACTAAAATACACCAATGGTAACAATGCCTGGAACCCTGATTCGTTGGGTAACCATAGAGTTGTTGTTCAATTTACTGGTACAGGCAAAATCGCACATACAAAAATCGATTGGCGCCGGAGAGATGAACATCCAGAATTAAAAGGAATCGTCGTACAAGATGCCAGTGGTAAAACTGTTTCGGTTGTTGGCACAGATAAACTGACAAGAGAAAGTGCTGATATTTATTTCGAAGCACCTGGAGCTGGAAAATATTATATTTACTACCTCGCTTATAAGAATGAGGGAAGAAGTAATTATCCTAAAGGAGTTTACTTAAAGCCTAAACAGGCTGAACAGGCATGGTTAACAGCGGCAAAACAGGTTAAAGTGAATACATCTGTTGTAGAGATCCAGTCTATCGATGCTTTCAACTCTTTTTATCCAATGGAAGTAATTGCAACGGGCAAAGAAACGGCTGCAATAAAGGCCAAATATGCTTCAGAAGCTTTTGTGGTTTTTCCAGAGGACAGAATGTTTCCAATCAAAATGCAGAACGATTTACCTTATCGTTGGGTACAAAAAGGCGCTGCAAATATTTTTACAGGCTCGGCCAGTAAAGGCGAAAACTACGCTTTTCAACTGGGCATATTTGCCTTGAAAGATCTGAAGAACGTAGTGGTTAGCTTCGGTGATTTAAAAAATGCAGCTGGAAAGGTAATTTCTGTGAAATATATCAACTGCTTAAATACCAATGGAACAAGTTATGATAATAAACCTTTGGTTGAAACCGTAAATGTAGCCTCAGGTAAAATTCAGCCAATGTGGATTACAATTAACATCCCTAAAAATACAGCTGCAGGTATTTATGCTGGAAAATTTACGGTTAAAGCCAATGGGAAATCGAAAGTAATCGATGCTAAAATTACAGTAGGTAACAAAGTTTTAGCAGATGCAGGTGTAGGAACTCCGGATAAACAGACTCGCTTAACCTGGCTAAATTCTACTTTGGCACAAGCAAATACAGTTGTAGCTCCTTACACACCGCTAACTGTTGATGGGAATGTAATCTCGCTTTTAGGTAGAAAGTTCGAAATTAATGTCGATGGTTTTCCTAAGCAAATTCAAACATTCTTTAATGCTGAGATGACAGCTTACAGCGAAAAACCCAATAACATTTTGGCCGAGCCTATTCACTTTCACTTTTTTAATACGCCAAAAACGCAGGAGAAATTTGTTCCTAGTAATTTCCAGATTACGAGTAAAGAAGCTGGAACAGTAAAATGGACTGCCACGAATACTTCTGAAAACCTGAAAATGGATTTAGAAGGTGCTTTGGAGTTTGATGGCTATGTACATTATGTAGTTAAAGTAATTGCTTTAAAAGATGTCGAATTTAGTAACGTTGATTTTCATATCCCATTTGATAAGAATTCTACGAAATATTTGATGGGCTTAGGTGAAAAAGGTGGCGTTAGATCAGATACCGTAAAATGGAAATGGGATGTAGCGAATAAAAACCAGGATGCTGTTTGGATCGGGAATGTAAATGCAGGCCTGTATTACAACTTAAGAGACGAAAACTATGTTCGCCCACTTAATACTAATTTCTATCTTCAGAAGCCTTTATTATTGCCTAAATCGTGGGGTAATGGCGATAAAGGTGGTATCCAGATTAATGTTAAAGGCAGTTCGATGCTTGCCGACAACTTCACCGGCGCAAGAAGCATGAAAAAAGGTGATGTGTTATATTATAATTTCAATTTACTGATCACGCCTTTCCATTTACTTAACACCGATTTTCAATGGGATAACCGTTTCTATCATAAATATGGTGATTTAGATACGATCAAAGCTAAAGGTGCAACGGTAGTGAACATTCACCATGCCACACCGATCAATCCTTGGATCAACTATCCATTTATCGAATGGAAAAAGATGAAAGATTATATTGGTAACGCACACTCTAAAGGTTTAAAAGTTAAGATTTACAATACTGTTCGTGAGCTTTCCAACCATGCTTACGAGTGGCCAGCTTTAAGAAGTTTAGGCACCGAGGTATATTCACCAGGTAAAGGTGGAGGCTTTAGCTGGTTACAGGAACATTTAGATTCTAATTATATTGCCGCCTGGTTTGTGCCCGAAATTAAAGATGCAGCTGTAATTAATAGCGGAATGAACCGTTGGCACAACTATTACGTAGAAGGAATGAACTGGTTGGTAAACAACGTTGGAATTGACGGGGTATACTTGGATGATGTGGCCTTTGATCGCGTAACCATGAAACGTATAAAACGCGTATTGACACAGGATAACCATCCAGGCATTATCGACCTCCACTCTGCCAATCAGTACAACAAAAGTGACGGCTTTAACAATAGTGCCATTTTATACCTGGAGCATTTTCCTTATTTAAACCGTTTGTGGTTTGGCGAATATTTTGATTACCAAAAAAACAATCCCGATTTTTTTTTAACAGAAGTAAGCGGAATTCCTTTTGGGTTAATGGGAGAGATGTTACAGGATGATGGAAACCCTTGGCGTGGTATGATTTATGGCATGACAAGTCGCTTGGGATGGTCTGACAAGAGTGACCCAAAACCGTTATGGAAAGTTTGGGACAATTTCGGCATAAAAGGATCTGAGATGATCGGTTACTGGAGTGAAAACTGCCCAGTTAAAAGCGATAACCCTAAAATATTGGCAACTGTTTACAAACAAAAAGGTAAAACAATGATTGCATTGGCAAGCTGGGCAGAAGGAGAGGTAAAGGTTAATTTAACCATCGACTGGACTAAGTTAGGGTTAGATGCCGGTAAAGTAAAAATAGCAGCTCCTGCAATTGATAAATTCCAAGTAGCAGGAAGTTATCCTGATGGAAAATCGGTTCCTATTGAAAAAGGAAAAGGTTTGATTTTGATTGTAGAATAGTTCATATAAGTTTTCGTCATTGCGAGGCACGAAGCGATCTTAATGCGCTAAATTGTAGCGATAGTTGTAGGATTGCTTCGTGCCTTACAATGACGATTTTTTTGTTATACTTTTACATTCTCCATTCCGTACTGTTTCAGCACATCTGCTGGAACACCGGCCCACTGGTTTGGCGCATTACCTACATAACCAATATCTTTTACACCAATTTCTGTAGTATAAAAACCTGATGCAGTTAAGTTTCTCATTCTATTGAAAAAAGTTACACCCGCCTGCATTTCCGGTCTGGCTTTTTTAGGGTATGCAATTTCATCTACAATTGAAATTTGTTGATCCTCGGATGCCTCAACAAATGATTTTTGAAATTTATTAAAGCTATATATGTCCAGCCATTTCAGGCCACCACGCATCGGTACCTTATGTTCCGGAATATCTTTTACAATAAATTCGATAAACTCCGGCACTTTAGCATCAGATGCACTGCCCGATACATCATCCTTAGGAATAATAATGTCGGCAAGAACTGTAATGGTAGCCATTTCATGTTTAGTGAAAAAGGTTTCAGCTTTTAATTTCTTATCACGGTCTATTTCCCATTGTTCTCTTCCAGCTTCTTTTGCAGTTTCTTCTGGTGCAGCTACTTCGGTTTTTGTTTCAGGTTGTTTACAGGCATCGAGCAGCACAGTTGTGCTGATGGCTGTTAAACCTAATGCTTTTAGTGAATCACGTCTGTTCATATGGTAATTCTTAAATATTTTGTTTTTTCTTTTGAGCTAAAATATATTCGGCGGTACGCATGGATAGTGCCAGGATAGTCCAGGTGGCATTTTTATCACCTTGTTGAACAAACGGCCCCGCATCAACCACAAACAGGTTTTTACAGTCGTGTGCCTGGCAGTATTTATTCAATGCCGATTTTTTAGGATCGTCTCCCATGCGGATGGTTCCAACTTCGTGAATAATTTTTCCGGGGTTAAGCAAACCATAATTGGTATCAGCGCCATGAATTTCGGAAGTAACCACCGCACCCATTTCTTTCATTATCGAAAGGAAAGTTTCTTGCATGTGTTTTGCCTGTAGGATTTCATCTTTGTCCCATTTATAGTTAAACCTTAAAACCGGAATACCATATTTATCCACTATGTTCGGATCAATTTCACAGTAGTTGTCTTCTCTGGCAATTGCTGTTCCACGACCAGCCATTCCGACACCAGTTCCATAGAAACGGCGATAATCATCCTTTAACGATTTTCCATAACCTCCCGCTTCTTTCATTTTTCCATCTCTGCCAGGTACCATTCCATTCATTTGGGCTACACCGCCGCCAAAGCCATATGCAGGCATACCCATGCCACCCCAATATTCGATATGGTAACCACGTGGGAAGTTTAGTTTACGGTTATCTAACCACCACGGCGAATAGATATGCACACTGCCCAAACCATCTTCATTGTAACGTTTTCTGTCCATTAACTGTGGAAGAAAGCCCGAAACACTTGCTCCCGTAGAATCGTGCAGGTATTTTCCAACCACGCCACTGCTATTGGCCAGGCCATTTGGGTGAGAAGTTGATTTTGAATTCAATAATATACGGGCCGATTCGCAGGCACTGGCACCTAAAATAACCAGTTTGCCGTTTACCTGGTATTCTTGTAGGTCTTTACGGTTTACATAAGAAACCCCTTTTGCAGCACCATCCTTATCCGTAATTACTTCGCGTACCATGGCATCGGTAATTACAGTCAGGTTTCCTGTTTTTACTGCCGGGTTAACCAAACATGATGATGATGAAAAATCGCCATAAACCTTGCAGCTTCTTCCGCACTGACCGCAATAGAAACAAGGTGCACGATCGCTGTTATTCGGTAAGGCTTCTGTTAGGACAGACCCGCGACCAGTAATTACTTTTACTCCCGCTTTTTCTGCACCTTTTTTGATGAAAAGTTCGTTTAATCTTGGTTTTGGTGGTTTCATAAAGATCCCATCAGGTTCATTTTCTAAACCTTCTGCTGTCCCATAAATACCGATCATACGGTCAACTTTATCGTAGAAGGGTTTTACGTCTGCGTAGGTAATAGGCCAGGCATCGGTTAAACCATCTTTAGGTTTAAAATCGTCCGGACCCATCCGCAAAGAAATTCGTCCCCAGTGATTGGTACGGCCACCGAGCATCCGCGAACGGAACCATTCGAATTCGCTTTTGTTTTTCTGGGTATAAGGCTCGCCTTCTAATTCCCATCCTCCATAAGAAGCATCAAAATCTCCAAATGGACGCGTTGTACTGGCACCACGACGAGGAGATTCCCAAGGCCATTTTAACTGATGTGAATCTAATCGCGGATCGAAATTTTGACCAGCTTCTAGCATTAAAACCTTTTGACCTGCATGTGCCAGAACATATGCAGCCATTCCACCACCCGCACCTGAGCCAACAACAATGGCATCATAAACGGTTGGCGATTTTTTTATCTGAAAGTCACTCATGAATTATGGTTAGCTATTTTTATATACTTCTAATCTAAAGCTTAATTTTTTGAAATAAAAGTGTTCGGCTATTTTGGAATCAATATAGATAATATTGCTCATATGTATTTCTAAATCGTATTACGTCAGTGATGGATTAGCCGTTTTAATCAAATAAATCTTAAAATGGTCGCTCTATTGTTACATTATTATGAATATGTTCTGCTCCTGATAAACTTGATTATCTTTGTTGTTAAAATTATCGATGCCAGTGTCAGAATATATAGAACAATTTACCATAGCTTTAAAAGAAAGCCTAAATGCAGCAACTTTTGTAAAACTATCTTTAGGGAACTACAAAGGGGAGGAAGAAGCATTAAAGCAGATTCTTATCCGCAAGGTTGTGATTAAACGTGAAGATAAACTGGCTTTTACCTATCGTTATAAAACCCGAGATGTGGTAAAAAACTATGCAGTTGATGAAGCAATTAGTTTGATTACTGATTATCTGGAAAAAGGTTTTAAAATCGGTACATTATTTACCACCGAAAAAGATCTGATTTTGGAGGAACTGAACAATGGCAAAGTTGTTTTTAGGGAAAGCAAAGCATCGAGCGTAGCAGTGCCGTCAGCTAACCACGATAAAGAAAAAGCCAGGTTGATTAAACCTGAGGCGAAGTCTTATTTAACGGAGTTGAAAATCACCGATGCAGAAGGGAAAGTATTCAAAAATGCGCAGGATAAATTCCGCCAGATTAACCATTATATAGAAATTTTAAGTTCTTTAATTAAAGAGTTGCCAGAAGAAACCATTAAAAAGGTGGCTGATATGGGCTCAGGTAAAGGTTATTTAACTTTTGCATTGTACGATTACCTGCACTCCGTTTTAAAATTGGAAACTGAAGTTGTAGGCGTAGAGTATCGTCAGGATATGGTTGATTTGTGTAACCAAATTGCTGTTAAATCTACTTTCGATAGATTGAATTTTGTTCAGGGAACGATTGAAGATTATAATGCTGAGGATGTGAATCTCTTAATTGCGTTACATGCCTGTGATACCGCTACCGATGATGCCATTTTTAAAGGGATTAAAGCCAATGCCGAACTGATTGTTGTTGCACCTTGTTGCCATAAACAGATTCGCAGGGAAATTGAACAAAATAAAGTAAAAAATGACGTGTCGTTTTTAACTAAGTATGGCATCTTTTTAGAACGCCAGGCCGAAATGGTTACCGATGGGATACGTGCACTGATATTAGAATATTTTGGCTATAAAACCAAAGTTTTCGAATTCATTTCGGATGCACATACACCTAAAAACGTGCTTGTGATAGGGGTAAAGGGCAAAGCACACAGTGCAGAGCGAAAAGCAGAAATTTTACAGAGAATTAAAGCAAGCAAGGAATATTTTGGAATTGGCTATCATCATTTAGAAAGATTGTTGAAACTGTAATTTAACCGCAAAGAACGCTAAGTTTTTCGCAAAGAAACGCAAAGCCATTGCTGAAATCATGATGGTAGGTTAAGCTATAAGAGCCACCGTCATTCTGCTCCCGAATATTCGCATTAGCGTCAAGTTAAGCTGAAAATAGTTGGCTTAAATTAATTCTGTGGTTTCTTTTTTCATATTTACAGTACTTATCTATAATATCTCTGAACTGTTTTCTACCTGTAGCGATTACCTCTTTCATGTTCAATACAAAGAACTTTACACATTTGATCAAGCTAACGGAGCCTTTGGCATATCTGACAACTGGCAAAAATATTTTTTGCATAAACAGGCATATAAACATCAACAGGAGGTATATATTCGTGCTAATCCGTTTTTCATTGGTACAGCCATTATGTAGCAACTGCTG
>NZ_SIXF01000047.1 GCF_004310665.1 Pedobacter kyonggii
TGATATTCTGGAGGATAGATATGGCAACGGCGCGACAATAATAACCTCGCAGCTGCCAGTGGATAACTGGTACAACTTTATAGATGAACCCACACTTGCAGATGCAATTATGGACAGGCTGTCAGCATCTGCTCACAGAATTGCACTTACGGGCAAATCCATGAGAAATAAAAAAAATCATTAAGTTTACAGAATATCGCTTTGTCCAAAAGTGATATGGTTAAAAGTTAGTGCTAAAGCCAGAACCAAACTGGTGCACTATGCCTCGGAATGTGGTGTACTTTGTTCGGAATAATCAGGCTTACAATTTTTCATTTTAGATTAATTTCGGGCTTTTCGCAATGCCCACCTTTGCATAGTTAAATTAAAACAAAGAAATTATGCAAAAGACAATTTTCATTACGGGAGCCTCTTCAGGACTGGGTAAGGCAACGGCTAAATTATTTCAAATAAATGGTTGGAACGTTATTGCAACGATGCGTAATCCTGAAAAGGAAAATGAATTGAAAGAACTTCCAAATGTAACCTTAGTGAAATTGGATGTTGCTGATGGCGAAGTGATTAAAAAAACAGTTTCGACTATTTTACAATCCCATTCGGTTGATGTGGTTTTAAACAATGCCGGTTACGGTCTGATAGGTCCATTGGAAGCTTTGACAGACGAGCAAATTCTATCGCAGGTGCAGACCAATTTGCTGGGTGCAATTAATGTAACCAGAGCATTTGTTCCTCATTTTAGAGAAAGAAAGAGCGGAACGTTCATCAATATGACCAGCACATTTGGATTATTGGGCTATCCTACTTGTTCTATTTATAATGCGACCAAATTTGCTGTCGATGGTTTTTCAGAGGGGCTGGCTTACGAATTGGCACAATTTGATATCAAAGTTAAAGTGGTAGCACCGGGCGGAATGCAGACTGATTTTGCGGGAAGGTCTTTACAGGGTGGAATGCACGATGCATACGCACAACTTGTAGCAAAAGTAAGTGAGGGTTATAGCGAAGAGCAACTTGCCAATTATACAAAAGCTGAAGATGTAGCTCAGATTATTTATGATGCTGCCACTGATGACAAAGAACAGCTCAGGTATTTTGCAGGCAATGATGCCATCGGTCTATACAGGGAACGCTTGGAATTGACGCCCGAAGGACAATTCGAAAAAACACGTTCGCAATTTATATTTTAATTTCGTTGTTTCTGTCGGATTTAATACCAATCTGGCAGAAACGACTTCTTTATGGATTTCTTAAATTTGTACTATGAAAAAACAGCCCGTCATATTCAGTTCGCTATCCCAGTTGCATAAGGCAATGGGTCAAGCTGCTCCGTCACATCCGCTGGTCAGTATAATGAATTATGGAAATGCAAAGTTTGACCCAAAGGATTTTGAACAGGGTATTATACTAGACTTTTACAAGATATCATTCAAGACAAGCTTTTCCGGAACGCTGAAATATGGTCAGGGATATTATGATTTTGAATCAGGTGGAATATCATTCATAGCCCCCGGACAGTTACTGAAAATGCAGGACGAAGAAGCCGATTATAGTGGGATGACACTTCACATTCATCCCGATTTTATTCGACACTATTCATTAAATACCCAGATCAAGCAATATGGCTTTTTTGGCTACTCGGCAGCCGAAGCCCTTTATCTTTCGGAAAAGGAAAAAACAACCATCCTGAGTATTTACAGATTTATTCAGGAGGAACTGAGCGAACGTATCGATAAATTCAGTCAGGATGTGATCATTTCACAAATTGAACTTTTGCTCAATTATGCCAACCGCTTTTATGATCGGCAGTTCCTGACCCGAAAGGCTGTAAACAACGATATTCTTTCCAAATTGGAAGAACTTTTGAAAAACTATTTCATGGGCGATAAATTGCTGATCAAGGGACTGCCAACCGTAAATTCAGTAGCAGAAAATCTTAATGTCACGCCACGTTACCTGAGCGATCTATTGCGGAATCTTATCGGGTTGAATACCCAGCAGTTCATCCACGAAAAAGTGATAGAAAAGGCAAAGGAATATTTGGCTAAGGATGAACTGACCATTGCTGGAATTGCATACCATTTGGGATTTGAACATCCGCAATCCTTTAATAAACTCTTTAAAAGTAAAACTACGTTCTCTCCTTCAGACTATAAGAAGAGCTTGCAAAATTAAATTGGAAAATTGTTCGCTTGGCTCGACAAAGGCGTATTCAAAAGGAATAACGCAAGTTTTTCTTAAAATGATCTAAATCAGACAAATTCTGAAACAAATGTTTTAGATATTTTTTATCTTTGCAAAGAATTATGGCAAGAAATGTTGAATTTGACGAACAGTTAGCGGTTTCCAAGGCAATGGATGTCTTTTGGAGGAAAGGCTATAATGGCACCACAATGCGGGACCTGACCGAGGCGATGGGTATCAATAGCAGCAGTCTTTACAATACCATTGGCGACAAGCACGAACTTTTTATCCGTAGTATAAAGCATTATACCGAGACCAGAATGAAGGAAGCCTTAAAGCAGTTGGAGCCTATCAAATCTCCCATAAAGGCGATTGAAAAATTTATACAATCCTCGGTCTATGTCATTACTAACGAACCTAATAGTTGTATGGCTATCAAAACTACTTTTGAAGTGGCAACAACCGATGAACAGGTGCAAAAAATCATCAAGGCTGACAATGAATTTACCTATAATCTTTTGAACGGTTTGGTGGAAAAAGCAATGCAGAAAGGAGAAATAACGGTAAGCCAGGATGCAGCTATGCTAACGGATTATATCATCAATCATTTTAGTGGCTGGCACGAATTTTTCATCATCCACAAGGACAAAACCCGCATCAAGAATATGGCAACATTCCTGATCAAACAAATCAACCAATAATTTTTTTGCCAAAATCTGAAACGAACGTTTTAAAATTATGAGTATATTAAATGTGTACAAAGACTATTTCTCAGCAAATGAAAAGCCAGAAGTAGTGGAGATAGGTGAAGCAAACTACGTGTCTATTCTTGGAGAAGGAAGTCCCGGAACGGCTCTTTTCTATAAAAAGAAGGCTGCTATCAAAGAATTTGTTGCTGTGCTGGAGCAGCATTATGCTGCAATAGATTTGTCATTTTTGAGCAACGTGGTAGAAATATTCTACTGGTTTGATGAGGAAGAAGTGGGATATGTAGATATCGGAAATTTCTATACCACGGTAGATTTAGAACTGTTGAAGTACCGCATTGCGATCCGTATTCCAAACTTTGTAAAAGCTGAAGCCATCCAAGTGATTGGGCAAACAAGCAATCTCCCTTTTGCAAAAGACTTTGAACACTTTACTTACACCGCAGGAACTAGTGTGCAGCTTTTGCATAAAGGACCTTTTGCTGGAGAATTGCAAACACTTCCTATACTCCAAAAATTTGCTACGGAGAATAGATTTAAAAAATCTGGAATGCACCACGAAATCCACTTGACCCATTTTGAATTGGGACAAAGTCAGGAGCATCTGCAAACCATCCTGCGTGACCCGGTAATAAGACAAGACTAATTTTTTTTTAAATAAATCTGAAACAAATGTTTCAGTAATTACAATCAATAATGGAAAAATCAAATAAAGAATTATCGGGCAAGATAGCCTTAGTTACGGGCGCAACAAAAGGGATTGGAAAAGCCATCGCGGACAAGTTGGCCTCCAATGGGGCAACAGTTGTGGTAACGGCACGAAAACCATCCGAAGAAGAAAGCATACATCATTTTATAGCGGCCGATCTGACCGACAGTAACGCTATAACTGAACTGACAGGAAAAATCATCGAAAAATACGGAACGCTGGATATCCTGATCAATAATGTGGGCGGTACTTCATCTCCGGCAGGAGGTTTTCAGATGCTCAGCGACGACGACTGGAACAGGGATATCGAACTCAATCTTTTGGCTTCCATCAGGCTGGATAAGGCTATGGTTCCAAAGATGATCGAAAAGAACTCGGGAGTGGTGATCCATATTTCCTCACTGAACGGCAAGATACCCTTGTACCAGTCCAATTTCTCTTACGGGGTAATGAAATCGGCTTTAAACGCTTACAGTAAAACCCTTGCCAATGAAGTTGCCAAAAACGGTGTCCGGGTAAATACGGTCTCCCCGGGCATGGTAAAAACAACAGCTATGGAAACTTTTCTGGAAAATTATGCACAGACAATCAACAAAACCCTAGCAGAAGCTTCACAACAACTTATGGATAGCCTGGGTGGCGTGCCAATGAACCGTTTGGCCGAACCTGAAGAAATTGCCAATATGGTTGCTTTTCTGGTATCGGATGGTGCGAGTTACATTACGGGAGCCAATATGCTTGTTGATGGCGGTACATTTCCAGCTGTTTAATTAGCAGTTAGTTTAAGAATAATACAAAAAAAAATAAGATCGGGAACATTGGTTTCGACAGATCATTCAATTTAAAAAAGATAAAATGGATAAAGAACTCATAGGCAAAGTAGCCTTGGTAACGGGAGGAACAAAAGGCATAGGCAGGACAATCGCCGAAAGGTTGTCGGAAGCTGGGGCAATCGTAATTGTAACGGCGAGAACCCGCCCTATAGAAACACATACAAAACATCATTTCATTGCCTCAGATCTGACTATTGCCAACGAAACCGATAAGGTGGTTAGTGAAATCAATGAAAAATTTGGTTCAATAGATATTCTGGTCAATAATATGGGTGGTTCTACCAGTCCCTCGGGTGGGTTTGGAGCCCTTACCGATGAACATTGGGAAAATGACCTGCAATTGAACCTCCAATCTGCCGTACGCATAGACAGGGCGATTTTGCCGCAGATGGTGGAAAAGAAAAGCGGTGTCATCATCCATATATCTTCAGTCACAGGAACGCTTCCGGTATATCAATCATTGGGTGGTTATGCCGTAGCCAAAGCCGCCCTGAATAATTACAGCAAAAGTTTGTCGAAAGAATTTAGCCAAAAAAAGGGATCAGGGTGGCGACTGTCTCTCCGGGAATGGTAAAGACAGATACCATGGATGCCTACCTGCAATCACTGGCCGAAACATCAGGTTTGAGCGTAGAACAAGTAACACAAAATTTGATGGATAGCCTCGGTGGAATACCATTGGGAAGGATGGCCCTGCCGGAGGAAATAGCAGAACTGGTTGGCTTTTTGGTATCTCCAAAAGCATCCTATATCACAGGGGTAAACTATATTATTGACGGAGGGTCAAATCCATCTTTATAATGCTCGACCCTAAATAATATCAGAACATGGACAACAAGAAAAATAAGCTCCTGATTTATGGGGCAACCGGCTATACAGGAAAAATCATTGCAGCAAGGGCAAAGGAGTTAAATATTGATTTTGAGATTGCAGGGCGTGAACCCTATAAAACCAGGAAATTGGCAGAAGAATTAGCGGTTGGCTATCACACTTTTGATGTAGATACCGAGTACGCCTGGGAAAAAGCGTTACAGGATAAAACGGTTTTGATCAATGCGGCGGGGCCATTTCAGTTCACTGCCCGGCAGGCGATGAAAGCCTGTCTGAAAGCTGGTGTTCACTATCTGGATATCAGTGCGGAACTGGATACCTACCGATTGGGGCGATCGCTGGACAGGGAAGCTCGGGATGCTGGAATACAGTTGATATCCGGTGCTGGTCTTTTTGTAAGCTATGATGCCTTTGGTGGTGCATCTTTCAAAATTGGTGGCAGAACCTCAATACCTGAAAGTAGGTTTCCGACACTACGGAGGTTTCTCCAAAGGTTCGGTATTAAGCAGCAAGAACATCGCTGATCTGGGCATATTAATCCGTAGAAATGGTGAAATTATTGATCATCCTGACCCACAGTCAAAACTATTTTCATTTGGTAAAGAGGAAGTGGAATGTATGCCAACACCTCTGGGAGGAATAATCCTAAGTTATAAATCCACAGGAATTCCAAATATTGAAGAGTTTTTTTTCTTAAAACTGCCTGCCAATGAACTTCCAGATTTAACAGCCGAAAATCTGCCCGATGGACCGACCAAGGAAGAACGGTCAGCGGGGCGAAATGGAATTTCAGCAGAGCTTACCGGGAAAGACGGGAAAGTAGTAAAAGCTTATGTAGATGCGCCTTCGGGGTATGACCTTACACCGCTTTCGGTAGTAGCAGTAGTAAATCGCATTTTAAACGACGACTTTAAAGTGGGCTATCAATCCGCAGGATCAGCATATGGTGAGGATATCATTTACGATATCCCCGATACCTATTTAATCGACAATAACGCCTAACAAAAAAATCAAATTTAAAAATGAGCAGCGAACAGCAGATCCATAACCTAATTGCCCGGTATACACATTATGTGGATCAGGCCAGATTTGATAAGGTTGGAGATTTATTTGCCAACGGGGGCGATGGGAATTTTCGGTTAGGGAACTTCTCATCACATTGGCAGGAGATATTTCACATCACGCAGCACCAAATACAATAGACCCTCAGAGAATTGAAAACAATGAGAAATAAATTGTTTGAAAGCATAGATCAAATGTTCGTCAAAATGGCAACGAAACCTTCCATTTTGACGAACTCTAACTTCACTGTTTAATTCATCTTTGCATTAACATAAATTAATAAACAATGAGTTACTGCAACTATATCTCTATGATGAAGGAACCCAGCCGAAGCCTTCATCAGAATTATCATGACAATCATTACGGATTTCCTCTTCATGATGACAATGAGCTTTTCGGTCGCCTGATCATGGAAATAAATCAAGCGGGACTGAGCTGGGAAACTATCCTTAAAAAAGAGGAAAACTTCCGTAAAGCCTATGATAATTTTGACATTAGGAAAGTTGCGGCTTATACAGAAAAAGACCGTGAACGATTGCTAAATGACGCTGGAATTATCCGTAACAAGCTTAAGGTTAACGCAGCAATTGAAAATGCAAAAACCATTTTACTATTGCAAAAGAAATATGGCAGTTTTGAAAAATGGCTGAAGCACCATCATCCCAAAACCAAAGAAGAATGGGTAAAACTGTGCAAAAAGACATTCCGTTTTACGGGTGGTGAAATCGTAAATGAATTCCTAATGAGCATTGGCTATCTGCCTGGAGCTCATTTGCCATCCTGCCCGGTACATAGGGCTATATTAGAAACAAATCCAATGTGGACTAAACAACAATAATATGAATACTGAAACATTTATCAAAAATTGGATTGCTGCAAGCAATGCATTCGATATTGAAAAATACCTTAACTTTTACCAGTGCGAAGCTGTTTTAGATGATCCGTCGGTAGGCAGGAAATTTAAAGGGCATAAGGGAATTCGGCAATATTTTGATAGCTACTTTATCGGATACAATACCCATACCGAACAGGTAATGCTTAAAATAATTGATGAAGCAAATGCCTATCTGGAAGTGCAGTTTACAGGAGATTTTCCTGAAGGTAAAATTGGAGGTACATTTGATTTTAAATTCAAGGAAGGCAAAATAGCCTTTGTAAGAGCAGATTTAATTCATTAATAAAAACAAGAAGATCATGAGTATAGATAGTTTTGACGAAATCATTCGTCGCTCTATGGAAATTAGAAAAAAATACCACGAACTGGAAATGTTGCATCACGGAAGTGAATGGACAGTAGAAGAAGATGCGCTGGCTTATTTAACCGACGCTGGTTTAGTAGGTCGAAATATTATGTCGCAGCAGAAACGTTGGTCTAAAGCCGGTTCTGAAACTGAATTGGAACATAAACTTGGTGAAAACATTTGGTGGCTGATTGTCTTGGCAGAAAGGTCCAGCATAAACATTAAAGAGGCAGTTGATAAATTTTTGACTAAAACCGATTTGGCATTAACGTAAAATCCTCAAAAAATACGGTAGTTTGATTTTAGTAAATAGTCAGCCGATAGTTACTTTGTATTGCTAATGCCTACTGAAATGATCGCCCCACCATTAGACGGTTAAATCCATCCCTAAGAATTGCCCTTGGACAAGCGATATTAATGCGAGGGAAGCCTTCGGTCGGACTTTTGTACTGGCTTCCAGGATTATATCCTGATCGGGGCAAATGAGGAAGCCGATCTGCAGACCGGATAGATTGAAGGATTTACCAGGAGAACTGCAGGTGACCGATCCAACTTTTTCCCCGACGCAATCGCTAAAAATGGATGGTGCAGACGCCCCTCATGCGCAAGGTCTGCAAAGACCTCATCTGCACCACCATAACATCATGTTTTGTGCAGATCAAAGCATTTCTTTCTAGCTCATCTTTTTTCCAAACCCTGCCTATCAGATTTTTCGGATTGCAAAGTAAGAACAGCGAAGTCAGCTGCTGCGATGCCTTCCTATCCAAATCATCAAAATCAATCTCATATGTTCCGTTGTGTTGAATAACATATTTTCAATGATGTTTCGACCGCTATTCCAGGTCTTACAGCATTGCCTATGGGTCCATTGTTCCCAAAAAACGAGTGTAAAAATATCTTCGTCCCTGTATGTCTGTCGTTCTCGCATATTGCTTAGGGCTCTGTCAGAATGGAACCGGAATTTATGATATTGGGTGAATCTACAGCTTCGTTAGCCATCGACAGCCATAAGCATGTGCAGGACATAGACTATCAAACACTTAAAAAAATGCTGCTCGATCAAAAACAGCATTTAACTATAGATAACTAAAACGATTTATATTATCTTTAGATCAATTAAAACCAAAGAAACTTAGTACCTATTACCACGCAAATGATAATGAAAAAACAATTACTAATAACCGCTTTACTGCTCATGGGCAGTTTGAAACTTTTTAGTGCAGATATTGATCTATCCTCTCCTGATAAAAGGATCAGGATCTCGGTAGCTGTTAAGGAAAAAATCAGCTACTCGGTAAGCTTCAATGGAGAAGCCTTTTTAAACCATTCCTACCTGCAGCTCAATCTGGAGCAGCTAAAACTTGGGGCTAACGCTAAGCTTTTAAAAAAGACGGTTTCTGCGGTAAACACAAGTTCTCATCCGGTTGTTCCGTTAAAAAACAGCACGGTAAAGAATCAATACAATCTTTTACGGTTGGATTTTAAAGGCGATTTCAGTGTCGAGTTCAGGGCATACAATGATGGTGTTGCTTACAGGTTCATTACCAATAAAAAAGATTCCATCACCGTTATGAGTGAAGATGTGCACATTGCTTTTGATAGCAAGGTAAAAGCTTCCTATCTGGAAACCGGAGGTTTTAAAACCGCTTATGAGATCCTTTATCGTCAGAACGACCTGGACAAGGTTGATAAAAGTAAAATGAGCGTACTGCCGATCCTCTTTGACAATGGTAAATATAAAGCACTCTTTTCGGAAGCCGATCTTTATGATTATCCCTGCCTGTTTGTTAAGGCGGTCAATGGCCAGCAGATCGATGCGACTTTCCCTAAAGCCCCCTTAGCCTTCGGGGAAGATGGTGACCGAAGCAAAAAGATACTCAAAGAAGCAGACTATATTGCTAAAACTACAGGTAAAAGAAGCTTTCCATGGCGTTTTTTGGTGATTACCGATCAAGATGAACAATTGGCTGCAAATGAAATGGTCTATAAGCTGAGCACGCCTAACCAACTGAAAGATACCCGATGGATCAAGCCGGGGCAGGTGACCTGGGAGTGGTGGCATAATGCTTATGTGTATGGTGTAGATTTTAAATCAGGGTACAACCAGGATACTTATAAATATTATATTGATTTTGCCTCCAAATTCGGCATACCTTACATCGTTATGGATGAGGGATGGGCGAAATCAACGCTTAATCCCTTCGAACCTAACCCAACCATTGACTTACAGAAACTTATCGCTTATGGAAAGACCAAGAATGTAAAGATTGTGCTCTGGTTTACCTGGTTAGCGGTTGAAAACAACTTCAACATCTTTGAAACTTTAGAGAAATGGGGCATTGCGGGCGTTAAAATAGATTTCATGGATAGAAGCGATCAGTGGATGGTAAACTATTATACCCGCGTGGCGAGGGAAGCTGCTAAACATCATATACTGGTAGACTTTCACGGTGCATTCAAGCCCGCCGGACTAGAAGTGGCTTATCCGAATGTACTTTCTTACGAAGGGGTAGTGGGAATGGAGCAGAATATCGGCGGTGGACTGGCCACACCTAACAATAACCTGTTCTTGCCGTTTTTGCGTAATGCGGTAGGGCCAATGGATTATACGCCTGGGGCCATGCGTTCTGCCCACAAACAAGATTACAAACCAAGCTGGGTAAATACCATGAGCATCGGAACACGTGCGCATCAATTGGCCATGTATGTTGTTTTTGAAAGTGGCCTTCAGATGTTGGCCGATAACCCATTCAATTATTTGAGGGAACCTGAAACCACATCTTTTATTACCAGCGTTCCAGTTACCTGGGATGAAACCAAAGTACTGGATGGAAAGGTAGGTGAGTATATTGTTAAAGCTAAACGAAAAGGAGAGAAGTGGTTTATCGGTGCGATGGGCAATGACCAGAATCATGATCTGAAAATAGAGACATCTTTTTTAAAGCCGGGTGTAAACTATCAGATCACTTTGATCCAGGATGGGATCAATGCAGACTTTCAGGCAATGGATTTCAAACGGATCGTAAAACCGATTAAGGCTGGGGAAAATATCGAGATTAAAATGGTAAAAGATGGAGGATATGTGGCTGTTATTGAGCCGGTGAGTAAGACGTAGTACATGATATATTTAAGTCTTATGCGATTGGATTATATCATTTTGATATTCCACTGAAGAACTGCATGCTGTGCTAAAAGTGCAGTGTGCAGTTATCTAACGATTTATAACCATCTGTTAAACAGTTTTCGGATAATCTGATGCCCTTTGGGAATTTAAGGATTTGGGCCTTTCTTCAGCCTAGTATCCAGGTTCAGGAAACAGTACTTTTTATCCATTCAGGTCTGTTGATTAAGAACTGTGCGTTTCGAAGGCAATGCTGAAAATCTAAATTAATCCTACCATAGCGTGTAATTGGCAATTTGAAAAAAATATTTTGCTTGATTTTCAGTGGCTTACTTCAGAGGTATTGCTAATGTGCCTTATCTGTTTATTTTTGCCGTATGACCGTAACCGTACTGGCGATTTTAGAGACAGATTTTAAGCCCGAAAAAGCATTAGCCAAAGTAATGAACGATCGTTTGATCCGAACAGCAAAGGAGCTTCAGGAGGTGCATTTTAAGCCCTTGTCGGGTAGGGGGGGCAGACGATGACCTAGTGGTCTACATCAGTTATAATCCGAAATATAAGATCTGTTTTCGTATCGTAAATGATGTTCCTGCAGATATAGAATATTTCGTAGCAGAATGCTGCGGCAGGCTGGGCTTTATCCTTTGGAGAGCAAATGCGATAGGTGTTAGCAGTGAGACAGGGCGTATGGATTTGCAATAGTTCTTTTTGCTTTCTGGTTTAAATGTTTAGTTTTTGGCTTCGGAATACCCTTCCAATATAAAATAATTAATTCCCAGGGTCTTTTGGAAATACGTTATGGACAAATTCAAACAGGTACAAGAAGTAATTACTTCAGTTGAGGCTGATGTAGCAAAATTTTATGATGGTGGAAACGCAGCGGCAGGTACACGTGTACGTAAGGCAATGCAGGACCTTAAAAACCTAGCTCAGGAAATCAGAGCCGAGGTGTTACTGAGAAAAAGAACAGCGCAAAATAAACAGGAGACTGTTTTGGGAAATTAGGCCACTGGTATTGATCAGTGGCTTTTTGTTTGCATAATATTTCCTTCATCATATATGCTGGGAGACCCAGGCAACTGTATATATTTTTGTTTATGCGCGGTTGATTTAATTTTGATCTAGCCTTTTATACTATTTTATAATACAATTGGGTTCCGGTTCATAAAGGTTCGTTTCCTTAAACTTAATAAAGCCCTGGCGTAAAAACAAGTTGTTTTTATATTTTGTGGGCTATTGGTCAGAATGGCAAGGTTGCCATGCTTATTTTTTGGGGCCAATATACAGGATCCTATTTTACCTTTAATTTTCGCTATTGAATATAATCCGGTAATCTATGGGACAACTGTTCTTATCTGGATAATTAGTTTCACATACATTTCTGTAATTGGTTTTATGATAGTTGATGAAGGTTTGTTTGTATCAGTAAAATAGGGTGTTGTTTGGTTGATGTTAAGAAACGGCTTGGATTGTTTTTGGCTGTCCCCTGTGGGTCGGGCCATCTGCTGTATCTTTTGTTCTGGAACGATGCCGCATCTGTCCCTAACAGAATCTTAAAAATGTCTTTGTAATGTTCTGTTTTGCAATTAATAAGTACAAGATAAACAATTCATAAAACCATTTGTGACGATACCGGAATATTATATCGTATGCTTAATTGCCGCCTCCAGTTTATCCAAGCCTGTATCCTCCTGGTCTGAATTATATGTGATTTTCCCCTTGGCATCTACCAAAATGCAAGTAGGTACCGCATAAATGCCGAAAGATTTAGGAATCTTGCTATTCGAGAATTTCAGTCTCTCTGAGACATTAATCCAGGTGAGTTCGTTTTTCTTAATATGCTCTTTCCACTTCACCACATCATCATCATTATTAAAGTAAACGACTTTTAATCCGGATGCTTTGTATTTATCATAAAGAGCCTTTAACAGCGGTAACTGCTTTTGACAAGGTAGGCACCAAGTGGCGGATAAGACGATCAGGTATTTTTGCCCGCTTAATGATTGGCTATCAAATGTATTGCCATCAATATCGCTGACCGTAAAGTTGATGATGTCTTTGCCTACCTGCGCTGCAAGGTAGCCTTTGATAAAATTCTTTTGGCGTTTATAGATAGAAAGGCCAAGCGGCGATTCCCCAAGTTTGGTGTCTAGCTTTGCCCAGGCCTCCAATACTGCATTAGCATGGCTTAATGAAACTTCGCCTGCACTGATACGATAGAGCAGGAGGACACTGAAAAAGTCTTTTGGGTGGTTGCTGACCAGCTGGAGCTGATTTTTTAAGTCTTCAAGGAAAATCTCTTTGGGTATAGTTCTGCCATGGGGGCCTAATGGATATTTATCGTATAAGGCATGCCATAGCTGTTCTGATTCTGTCCGGATTTTCATGCTGCTGGTCTCCAGGCCAGAAAGGCTTGGTTGCTCATTTGAACCTTTGCCCATCTCTAGTCGTACTGAGTGTTCACCAGAATCAAGCGGAAACTTAAGGGATGCAGATTTCCCTTTGTTTTTAAAGCCCAGTTCTACGAAGTGGACAGGCTGTGACAAAGCTCCTTTAAACCTGATCATTCCGTTGGTACAGACCGATGAATCTATTTTCAATGCCTGATGTCCGGCGTTGTCCAATAAATACAACTTGATTTTTTTGCCTTCCAGCTCTTGACTTCTAATGTTAAGAATATAGGTGTATTGTGCATAGCTGGTTCCAGCTAGTAGCAACATAAACATGATTAAAAAAGATACTTTCATAAATCCTTAAGCGCAGCGCTAATGCTGACTATATTTGAAGATAACACAAAATGTGCTAAAGAGAAAATGGAAATGGAGAATAGTAGAGCATAAATAAGAACCTGTTGCGGCAAATAGAAAGTAAGTGTCTTCCACTAACATAGGTTCCCTTTTTATTGTCGTTTAAAGAGGCTCGATAAATCCGTTTTTGCAGCTTAAAAACAGCCCGTTCGGTTGTATTCCAATCGATCTTTGACCATTCACATTCATACCTTAACTTTTCAGTTTGGTTCATAACTTATTTACTGCTACTTACAACTCTATCTTCCAAATAATCGTGTTTCCGTCAGCTTATCCCAAACATTACTTTGGGCATTTGCTTCTGAAACAATCCCTCCCCATACACGTCGCATGTGGCTGACTGCCTACTCAGAGTCTTAACCTTGAGAGCGGGTATGGTGGTTACTCCGTTCCATAATTCTGTTTTGCGTTGAACTTAGTTCCTGCTGTTCACCGGGAATTGACTGGTATCAATCTGAACTTTGATACTTTCAGATTAGTCTGGTATTCCGCACCTTTTGGTGATAGCGTAATCAGTCCCTTTCGCTATTTCGCCATTACGATGATTCAGACACAGGTTTCTCTCGTAATCTTATTCAACTTTGCTCGATGGGGTTCCAGATTGGACTTCCGGTTACCATCTTTTAACCCATGCTTGCACAAATATGATCGTCAGGCCATATCCGTGTGGGTTATGCTTTCATCCCGATACCTGGGAGATTGGAATCGCACCAATACAGAACTACAGTTAAACGCATCACTGCGTTCTACACTTTCCTGCTGTCTCAGCAGTTCCGGTGTAAACGGATCTCAGACCAAAAGTGGGGAAGAACCACTTTTAATGAAATATGCATCCTGATCTCGTCCTGAATTTACTCTGTCTCGATTCTTTTTATTGGTGGCGTAAAATAAAAAACGAGACAAACAGCTTTAAAACTGATTTGTCTCGTGTAGTGCTCCCGACGAGATTCGAACTCATATCGATGGTACCGGAAACCATAATTCTATCCATTGAACTACGGGAGCATGAGGCTGCAAATATAGAAAAATCAAAATCATTTCATAAAAAAACAAGCCTATTTTTAATCTGTAAGTTCATATCAAAATTAACTTCCTGCTGTTGAGATATTTTTTATGTTAAAAAATGATTAAATCATAAAGCAACGGGATGCTTTATTGAGTTTATTCCCCTTTATTTTTGATTTAAGAAACCTTTCTGACTAATTTTAAACCTACACCGTTGGCTTTTTAAGAAATAAAAATGCACCTTTGCGAACCGTTAATAGAGGTTTAGGCATGTAATAAATTAGATTGTATTTTATGGAAGAATTGGTTGTGGAAGAGATTCAGGAACTGCTTGAAAAAGAAAATGATAAGGCTTTAAAGCAATATCTCGATCAACTGAATATTTCGGATGTTGAAGAACTGATTGATGAACTTCCACAATATGCAGCTAAATTTATCGAAACCTTATCCCTTAACAGGGCGGTAAACGTTTTTCGGATTCTGGATTTTCCTACGCAAGAGCGTATCATTAAAAAACTTTCGGGCAATAAACTCAATCAGATCATCAAAGATCTGCCACCCGATGACCGTACGGCACTTTTTAGCGAGTTAAAAGGCGATGTGGTAAAAAAAATGATTACGCTTTTACCACCCGAAGAACGTAAAGAATCGCTTGCACTTTTAGGTTATAAAGAAGATAGCATTGGCCGTTTAATGACGCCCGATTACATCGCCGTAAAGCCCGAGTGGACTATCACTAGGGTTTTGGCGCACATCAGGCGCTATGGAAAAAACTCCGAAACCATTGATGTAGTATATGTGATCGATAAGGAAGGGGTACTGTTGGATGATATCAGGATCCGTGAGGTTTTACTCGCCGATCCAGAAGCAATTATTGGCGAACTTACCGATAAACGTTTTATTGCCCTGAAAGCTAACGATCCTCAGGAAGATGCAATCAATATCTTCAGGATGAACAACCGGGTGGCTTTACCTGTTGTAGATGAAAATAACATTCTTTTAGGTATTGTTACCGTTGATGATATCCTGTGGATTGCCAACGAAGAATACACTGAAGATATGCACAAAATTGGGGGTACTGAGGCTTTGGATGAACCTTATCTTGATATCCCAATCTTAAAACTGGTTAAAAAACGTGCAGGATGGTTAATCGTGCTCTTTTTAGGCGAAATGTTAACTGCAACAGCCATGCAGCACTTCGAAATCGAACTCGAAAAAGCTGTGGTACTTTCGCTTTTTATTCCATTAATTATGAGTAGCGGTGGTAACAGTGGTTCTCAGGCTTCAACATTAATTATCCAGGCCATGGCCCTAGGCGAAGTAACCATAGCAGAATGGTGGCGTGTAATGCGCAGGGAGCTCGTTTCAGGAGCTTTGCTCGGCATCATTTTAGGCACAATTGGCTTTATCCGCATTGTAACCTGGCAAGAGTTGCACCTTTACGACTATGGCCCGCATTGGTTTTTAATTGCAGCTACCATATTTTTTACCCTTGTTGGCATTGTATTATGGGGCAGTTTAATCGGTTCGATGATGCCAATTATTTTGAAAAAACTGAAACTCGATCCAGCAACCTCATCGGCCCCATTTGTGGCCACTATGGTTGATGTTACCGGAATAGTAATCTATTTCAGTGTTGCCGTATTAATTTTAAAAGGCGTTTTACTCTAAATCTAAATCATGCAAAAGAAAATTACCACACTTTTTACCGATATCGGTGGCGTTTTGTTAACCAATGGCTGGGACAGGCACGCAAGGGGCGAAGCTTCTGTGCTTTTTAACCTCGATTCTGTTGACTTAGAAGAACGCCATCACCTTACCTTCGATACCTATGAAGTGGGTAAATTAACCCTTGATGAATATCTGGAGCGGATCGTTTTCTTCGAAGAACGGAATTTTAGCTTTGATGATTTTAAAGAATTTATGTTCAAAAAATCGCTTCCTTATCCGGAAATGATTCAGTTGATCTGCGATTTAAAAAAGAAGCATAACCTTAAAGTAGCCGTAATCAGCAACGAGGGCAGAGAGCTAAACCAATACCGCATCAATACATTTAAACTGAACGAATTTGTCGATTTTTTTGTCTCATCTAGTTTTGTGCATTTCCGCAAACCCGATGCCGATATTTTTAAAGTAGCCATTGATATTTCACAGAGTGATGTAGAAACGAGTTTATATATCGACGATAGGATGCTTTTTGTACAGGTTGCCGAAGGTTTAGGCTTAAAAGGCATTCATCATATCGATTACGAAGATACCAAGGCACAGTTGGCCGCTTACGGGTTAGAGGTTTAATTTTGAAGTTATTTCCCGCAGAATAAATAACCTAATGACCGTCATTCCCGTGCATACAGGAATCTTAATGCATTTTCAGGATGTCTCAGATGGTAACATCTGACATCCTGAAACTATTTCAATGCAACTGCATTATTAAGTTCCCAACTTTCGGTTTAATAAATGCTATATACCAATAGCTAAAATGTTTTTTGAAAAGCAATTGCAGTAGATCTTTTTAAAGCTTGCTCCCGCTTTTCATTGCAAGTCCTTGCTGCTGCGGGCTTTCCATTTTAATCGGGTTTAAGTGGCAATTTAGCTGCTAATATTTTAGGCTGGGCGCGGTAATATAATTCCGTTTTTCTGTGCCTCAGTGAAGATTTGAAGAAAGAGTTTATAAGAGTAATTTATCTGTGTTAATCTGTATTATCTGTGGTTAATTAAGCGCTTCAACTTTTTGATGCCAAAAAGAAAGAGCCCTTCGGCGGCGGCGAGCCGAGGCAAGCCCCTGTGTATGGAAAAAGAAAACAATTGTACGTCACTCATATTGATTTTTATAAAATAAATTAACCCTTCAGCGTGACAATCGAGTGGGTATCCGTGCTTTCTGTGTCTCCGTGGCAAAAAAAGCCTTCAAACAAAAAAGCCACTCTTTCAAGTGGCTCTATATCGTTATACTTTTTCAAAGTTCCCTTTAGGGGATTTAGGGGTTATACATTAAATCTAAAGTGCATAATGTCGCCATCTTCCACTACATAGGTTTTTCCTTCAACACCTAATTTACCAGCATCCTTACAGGCATTTTCAGAACCTAAGGTTACGAAATCGTTGTATTTGATTACCTCAGCACGGATAAATCCTTTTTCGAAATCAGTGTGGATTACACCGGCAGCTTGTGGCGCTGTAAAACCTTTTGTAATTGTCCAGGCCCTAACTTCTTGTACACCAGCTGTAAAGTAAGTATAAAGGTTTAATAATTTATAAGCCGCACGGATTAATTTATTTACACCAGATTCAGTTAAGCCTAAATCAGCTAAAAACTCCTGACGCTCTTCGTAGCTATCCAGTTCAGCAATTTCTGATTCAATTTTGGCAGAGATTACTAAAACCTCAGCATTTTCATCAGCAACATTCGCTTTAACTAAATCAACATATTTATTGCCGTTAATTACTGATGCTTCATCAACATTACAAACATACATTACCGGTTTTTGCGTAAGCAGACCTAAATCTTCAATAAAATCGAAATCATCTTGAGCCAACGGTGCTGTACGGATCGATTTGCCAGCTTCTAAATGTGCTTTAACCACCGTTAAAATTTCATAAGTACGTTTAGCATCTTTATCACCACCTGTTTTAGCCATTTTTTCAACTTTTTGAATACGCTTATCAACCGTATCCAAATCTTTAAGCTGTAGCTCAGTATCAATAATTTCACGATCACGGATCGGATCAACAGAACCATCAACGTGAATTACATTTCCGTCATCAAAACAACGTAGCACGTGAATAATTGCATTGGTGGCACGGATATTTCCTAAAAACTGGTTTCCCAGGCCTTCACCTTTCGATGCACCTTTTACCAAACCCGCAATATCTACAATCTCGATTGTATTTGGCTGCACTTTGTTTGGTTTAACCAACTCGGCCAGTTTGGTTAATCTATCATCAGGTACTGTAATTACGCCAACATTGGGCTCAATAGTACAAAAGGGGAAGTTTGCAGCTTGCGCTTTTGCATTTGATAAACAGTTAAAAAGAGTCGATTTCCCAACATTTGGTAAACCAACTATACCACATTGTAATGCCATTATTTATTAGTCTTTAAGTCTTTAGTCCACAGTCTTTAGTCAGTAATCGCCCTATATCTCACCTCATCCACCCTAGATTTTCAATCTCCTATCTCCACTAAAACCGCGCAAAGATAAGCTTTTAAAACCTTTATTTAAACCCTTGCTATTGTATCAAATCTATATTTTATCTAAGTTTAGCCCAAAATAGATAGAGATAAATGGAAGATTTTGAAAATGAAGTGCCTCAGGAAGTAAAACTAATCGTAACCGAAGAGATGCGGAGCTATTTTTACGATATGAGTAAATGGGCAAGATTTTTATCGGTTGTGGGTTTTGTTATCTCGGCATTTTTAACCTTAGGTTCGTTTGGAATAGGGGCTGCGGTAACGGCCAATCCAGGGATGCTCAATCAATTGGGGCCATTGGGCGGTATTGGTGCAACTGGTATTACCATATTTTATCTGCTGTTGGCTTTGTTCTTTTTTTATCCAAGTTTATTGCTGCTGCGTTTTTCGGCCAAAGTTAAACAAGGGGTTTTGTTCGGCGATCAGGAAAATTTAAACAATGCCATTGCCCATGTAAAATCGCTCTTTAAATTTTGGGGTGTAATTACCATCATATTGATAGCCAGTTATTTTCTTTTGCTGTTGGCAGTGCTTGCAGGCGGAGGCATAAAATAAAATATTAAGCACATAAAAAAGCCTCCCGATTTTTTTAAATCATGAGGCTTTTTTATTGAAATTATAATTACTTAAAAAGTAAAATCGTCGCTTGCTTTAGTGCTATGTTCTCCATTTTCAGAATATTCATAACGTTTTTCAACCACATCTTGGTGAGTTTTGATGTAATCAACAGTTTCATTTAGTCCTTCTGCAAATTTTTCGAAATCTTCTTTGTATAAAAAGATTTTATGTTTTACAAATACACCGTCTTCTAATCTTTTCTTACTCTCGGTAACTGTTAAATAATAATCACCCGATCTAGTAGCCTTCACGTCGAAGAAATAAGTTCTCTTACCTGCTCTTACTTTCTTTGAAAAAACTTCTTCTCTTTCCTTGTTGTCGAATTCTCCCATGGTTGGTATTGATGTTGGTTTTTGGTTTCGGTAAATATAAAGCAAATATTTAAAGTTCAAAATACAATTTTAATACAATTTAAATAGTTCGGGTTTCCTCCTCCAAAAGTTGGTGGTTATAAAGCTCGGTATAGCTGCCATTTAAACTAAGTAATTCATTGTGTGTGCCTTGTTCAATGATTTTGCCATTATCCAGTACCAAAATTTTATCTGCATTTTTAATGGTAGAAATCCTGTGGGCAATTAAAATACTTGTTTTTCCATCCATAATTTTACCAAGATTTTGTAGTATTTCCTCCTCGGTTTTAGTGTCAACCGCCGAAAGACAATCATCGAATATTAAAATCTTAGGCGATTTAATCAATGCTCTGGCGATAGAAACGCGTTGTTTTTGACCTCCAGAGAGGGTTATTCCACGTTCGCCCAGCATAGTTTCGAATTTTTCTTCAAAATCGATAATATTGGTGTAAACCGAGGCATTTTTAGCAGCACTATGCACTTCTTCATCGGTAACCTGGTTTAAACCAAAGGCAATATTGTTTTTAATGGTATCTGAAAAGAGGAAAACCTCTTGTGGTACAAAGCCTATCTGGCTGCGGTAATCTTTTAGATTTAAGGCTTTAATATTTTTTCCATCAATATCAATAGCACCATTTTCTACATCATACATCCGCATAATCAGATTGGCCAATGTCGATTTTCCGGAGCCCGTTTTTCCGATTATGGCTACAAATTCGCCACTATTAATCTCAAAACTCACATCTTTTAAGGCTTCAATCCCTGTATCTGGGTAGGTAAAACTTACCTGGTCGAACTTGATATTGCCATTTAGCTCAATTTCAGCAGTTTCTTTCGATTGGATATCAGATTGGATATCCAAAAATTCATTTATCCTTTTTTGCGATGCAGCAGCCCGCTGAATTAAAGAAGTAACCCAGCCCAGCATGGTTACCGGAAAGGTTAACTGGTTGATGTAAATGATAAATTCGGCAATATTCCCTGAGGTGATACTGCCATTCATTACCTGGATACCGCCAATGTAGATGGTTAATATGGTACTCAGGCCAATTAATAAAAGCATAGTAGGGTAAAACAAGGCCGATACTTTAACCAGGCTCATCGAATCTTTTTTATAATCATTGCTCTGGATGGAGAACATGTTTCTGGTATAATCCTCCCGAACGTAGGATTTAATGATCCTGATCCCCGAAAAACGCTCCTGCACAAAACTCGAAAGATCTGACAAACGTTCCTGTATCTTGCCACTTTTTTTAAAGATCAGCGTATTTACATAGTATATAATCACCACCAGAAAAGGGAGAGGTAATAAGCAGTAAATGGCTAGTTTTGCATTTACATCAAACATCGACCAGATAATAAGTACCGATAGCACAAAAGTATTAATCGTGTACATAATCGCCGGACCAACGTACATCCTTACCCGGTTAACATCTTCTGTAGCACGGTTCATTAAGTCGCCAGTGTTATTCCGACGGTAAAAACCCAAGCTAAGCTCCTGATAATGTTGGTAGATATCGTTCTTCATATCAAACTCTATATGCCGCGACATTAAAATAATAGTTTGGCGCATGAAGAATAAGAACAATCCACGCAATAAATAAAGTGCAATAACCAGCAAACCAAAAAATAGAAGATTGCTGCTAAATATATCGTAAATTATAGCCTGGCGATCGAAACCGTAAAAGAGATTAAATATCTGAATGTTTTCGGTAATCAGATCAACTGCATAACCAATTACCTGGGCAGGCACTACGCCAAAAATATTAGAAATTACCACGAAAATACTTCCGGGTATAATCCACCATTTATATTTCAGAAAGTATTTGTTTAATCGGCTTAAATGTTTCATTCCATACAAACTTAGATAATTTTGTTATTTCATGACGCATATTTATCTTTTAGTGCTTAAGCTTTAAAAAATGATGACACTCTTTCCAATCTTCCAGGTTGGGGGCTGTGAGTTTGTAGGGCTAATTAACGGCTTTACTAATCTGGGCGTTACCCAAGCTGCGCAAGGGGCGGGCTTTTCAGGGCTCCGCTTCGCTACGGTACAGATGAAGGATCAGTACTGGGCCCTTACAATCCCTAACGCAGCGTTATCACGCTACTTCAAACTTCTGATTTTGCCGGCACTTTGCCCTTTGAAGCTTTGGAAGTCTTTGCCACCTAAACCCGATAGGAGCGTAAAACCCGCAGGCGAGGTACGAGTCAAGGATTTGAAGCGCATAGCGGGGCTTTTGTAACCCAAATGTACCGAACCCTGCTTTTCTAAAATAATATGGCTACCTAATCGTGTTGTGGTTTAGACTTACAGGCTTAGCAAACCTGCCAGGTTTAGCTCAAAAAACCATCTCTATCGAATTAATTTTGTTATAGTTTCGTTAAATACGTGTAATAATGGTTTTTTATTTTAATTTTGCAGCAGGTTTAGCCGAACGTTCAATATGCCAGCAAATTCTCCGTCAGATTTTTCAATTTTAGATCAATTAAGTGTCTACGGGCATAAAAAGTTGGTTTTTTGCAACGATCCAGATACAGGTTTAAAAGCAATTATTGCTATACACGATACCACATTGGGCCCTGCTTTAGGTGGAACACGCATGTGGAGTTATAGCACAGAAGGCGAAGCTTTAGAAGATGCACTGCGCTTATCGCGTGGAATGACTTACAAGGCAGCGATAACTGGATTGAATCTGGGTGGTGGAAAAGGCGTAATTATCGGCGATTCAAGAAAAGATAAAACAGAAACTTTAATGCGCAGCTACGGTAGGTTTATTAAAAACCTAAATGGCGAATTCATTACAGCAGAAGAAATGGGTACCAATACACGCGATATGGAATATATCCGTATGGAAACCAATTATGTTACTGGTGTTCCCGAATCAATCGGAGGTGCTGGTAATCCGGCTCCTTTTACTGCACAAGGTGTTTATTTAGGCATTAAAGCAAGTGTTAAAGAGGTTTTCGGTACGGATATGCTAGCCGGAAGAACCATTGTAGTACAAGGTATCGGAAATGTTGGTGAGCATTTGGTTGCATTATTAAGAAAAGAAAACGCCGAAGTTTTGATTAGCGATATTAACCAGGAGCAATTAACTTATGTTGCCCGGAAATATAAAGCAAAACCGATCGAAGCCGATAAAATTTTTACAACAGATGCCGATGTTTATGCTCCATGTGCAATGGGCGCTACCGTTAACAACAAAACCATCGAAAAAATGAAGTTTGCAATTATTGCAGGTTCAGCAAACAATCAGTTAAAAGATGAGGTTTTAGATAGCGAATTACTTTTGAAGAAAGGGATTTTATTTGCGCCTGATTATTTAATTAATGCCGGTGGATTAATCTCCTGCTATTCTGAGTTAACGGGTTTTGGTAAAAAACGTACTGTACAGCTTACAGAGAATATTTACGATGCTACCCGAAGTGTAATTAAGTTAAGCAAAACCGAAAATATATCAACAAATATTGCAGCCAATCGCATTGCCGAGAAAAGGATAGCAGATGTTAAAAAAATTAAATCGTCATATTAAATCATAATTATTAAAACAGGTTTTAAAAAACCGCACTCGTTCTTACATTCATGTTAAACAGAAGGTACTTAAGAATCAAAGCTTTGCAAAATATTTTTGCTTGGCACATGGCAGACAAAAAAGACATTAAAGGTGATTTAAAAACTTTAATGCAGAGCATCGATAGCGTGTACGAAATGTACATCTGGATGTTGTCTTTAATGGTAGAAGTTACCGAATTTACTGCTAACGACGCCGCAGAGCGCGCAAATAAGTTTATTAAAACCGCAGAGGATATTAATCCCAACATGAAATTGCTACACAATAAGTTTAGCGTTTTAATGCAGCAGAATCCCGAGTACGTATCTGCAGTTAAAAAATATAAAGTAGACTGGGGTTTCGATCCGGAAATCCGTAAAACAGTTTACAATTCCTTAAAAGCATCCAAAGAATATGCCGATTATCTTGCCGATCCTAACGAAAGTTTAGAATCATCAAAAGATATTATCAAATACATTTTCAGGAAAATCATTTTAAAAAACCAGGCCATTTTGCAGGTTTTTGAAGAGAAATTTATCAACTGGCAGGTAGATCATGAAGTGATGAAAGGTATGGTGGCCAAAACCCTGAAAAACTTTACTTTCGAAGATCCTTTTAAAAACAAACTGACCGAAATTAGTGCCGATTGGGTTGAAGATAGTAAATTTGTTCAGGATCTTTTCGTACATACTTTGCAGAACGATGCGAAATATCAGGAAATGATTGCCGATAGAACCAAAAACTGGGAATCGGAGCGGATTGCATTAATGGATACAATTTTAATGAAAATGGCCATTTGCGAATTGTTAAACTTTCCATCTATTCCGGTTAAAGTAACCATCAACGAATATTTAGAGTTATCAAAAGATTACAGTACACCGAAGAGTAATTCATTTATTAACGGTATTTTAGACAAAATTTTAGGCGATCTTAAGAAAAACAACACCATTAAAAAGATTGGCCGCGGATTAATCGAAGATTAAAAATGAAAAGAACATTTATCTTGGCTATTGCTGCACTTTCATTTGCAGCATGTCGTAATGCAAATAATCAAACTGGCGAAAGTGCAACAACAGTTTCAGTTGGGAACGACACTTCAAAAACAGCAAAAGTTGCTCCTGCAGATGCGCCTGTTATTGTTTTCGAACGAGATATTTTCGATTTCGGTAAAATAACGCAAGGTGAGAAAGTTAAACACGATTTCAAACTTAAAAATACAGGTAAAAGTCCACTAATTGTTTCAAATGCAACCGCAACATGTGGTTGTACTGTTCCACAGGTACCTGGAGCGCCAATTTTACCTGGTAAGGAAGGGATAATTAGCGTAGTTTTTAATAGCGAAGGTAAAATGGGCATGCAAGATAAAATAGTAACCGTTACGTCAAATGCAAATCCAACGGTAACCACTGTTCATTTGGTAGGAGAGGTGCTTGCAAAAAAATAAATTGGTTCGATTGTTTATGGCAATAATCCTTAATGATCAAAATTCACAAAAACACAAATAAATAAGAAATGACATCAACAGTAATATTACAGGCAGCAGCAGGTGGTAGTAACATGCTAACTACAATCGTACCAATGGTACTAATCATGGTAGTTTTCTACTTTTTCATGATCCGCCCGCAAGTTAAAAAAGCTAAAGACCATAAAAAATTGGTTGCAGAATTGAAAAAAGGAGATAAAATCGTAACTACCGCAGGTATTCACGGCCGTATTGCCGATATGAATGAAACAACTTTTTTAATTGAGGTTGAAGGTGGTGTAAAGATCCGTTTCGATAAATCAGCAGTTTCTTTAGATGCAACCAAAGCAGTTGTAGCGCCTAAAGCCTAATAAATTAATAAAATTTAAGCGCAGTCCCGAAAATTTTCGGGACTGTTTTTGTTTTACTACATTTGATTAAATGCATTTTGGATAATATTTTTCCAGCTTACAGATAATATTTAATTTATTATGCCCTTCATTAGGTTAACGAAGATTGAAAAAAGACGTGTGTTTAGCTTATTGGCCTGCTTGCTGCTGGCTATAGCGGCATGGCTTTTTATGGCATTAAACAACAAATATATTTATGTGGCAAAAACCGTTTTGGTTTTTAAAAATACACCTACTAAAAGAGCATTTTATCCCTTACAGTCTGATACTATAGATTTACAGGTTGAAGGTACCGGCTGGCAATTGCTTTTTGCCCGTTTAAGGATCAGTCCACCTTCCGTTAATGTAAATTTAAGCCAGCTCAATACCAAAGATTTTATAGTTTTTTCCGATCAGCTTTTCAATATCAATAGGCAATTAGAAAGTACACAAAAGGTAATTTCCGTTAAGCCCGATACCCTATATTTCGATTTCACCAAACGGGTAGTGAAAAAAGTTCCTGTAAAACTGATCGATAAACTAAGCTTTGAAAAGCAATATGGCATTTCTAGTGAGGTTATTCTCAACCCAAAATATGTTAAAGTTGCCGGACCTATAGAAGAGTTAGCAAAAATAAAGTTCTGGCCTACAGATACGCTTAAGCAGGATAAAATACAGAGCAGCAGTACTACAAGGATAGCTCTACAGCACAGTATTCATAAAAATGTAAGCATTTACCCCTCATCGGTAGAGGTTAAATTGCCAGTTGATGAGTTTACCGAAAAAACCATTGAGGTTCCTTTAAAAATTACAAATAACAAAAGTTATAACAGCATTAAACTCTATCCTAAAAAAGTTAAAGTTACCTTTTTAGTCGCTTTAAGTAATTTTGATCAGGTTGACGAGAGTTTTATTACAGCCACTATTGATGTGGGCGAATGGCAAATTTTAAAGCACCGTCAGTTTACGGTGAAGATAACCGAGTTTCCTGATTATTGTAAACTGGTAAGCGTAATCCCTTCCAAAATAGATTTCATCGTACAAAAATAATGTATAAAGTAGGTATAACAGGTGGTATAGGCAGCGGTAAAACAACGGTTTGCAAAGTTTTTGAGGTATTGGGGATTCCTGTGTTTTATGCAGATACCGCTGCCAAAGAAATCATGTGCAAAGATGCTTTGTTGGTGGAAGGAATAAAATCTGCCTTCGGAAATGAAAGTTATTTTGAAGATGGGAAACTGAACAACAAACATATTGCCGGCATCGTTTTTAATAACGAGGATGCGCTGGCAAAACTGAACGCCTTAGTTCATCCTGCAGTTTTTAGGGCATTTGATACCTGGGAAGCAGTGATCCCACCAAGCACGCCATACACTTTAAAAGAGGCTGCTTTGTTGTTCGAAAGTGGCTCTTATAAAATGTGCGATACCACAATCCTGGTTACTGCTCCTTACGAAATCAAAATGAAGCGGGTAATGCTGCGCGATGGGGTAACAGCAGCGCAGGTTAAAGCACGTATGGATAAACAGTTGAGCGACGAAGAAAAATCGAAAATGGCCAACCATTTTATCATAAATGATGAGCAAGAATCTATAATTGAACAGGTTTTAGCTTTACATCAAGAATTCCTTAAGGCGGCCGAAGAATATAAAAGTTCTAATGCTTAATCTACTCAAATCATTCAATCCTTAAATTCAATTCACTCGCAATAAATGATTTTAGAAGATTTTATTACCATTACGCCAACAGGTTTGTATTGTGTTTACGGCGATTTTTACCTCGATCCACAACAACCCGTTAAAGAAGCAGTAGTTTCACATGCACATGGCGATCATGCTATTGGAGGAAGCCAAAATGTGTACTGTACTGCTGCTAGCGCAACTTTTATGAAACATCGGTACCGTAAATTTGCCGCGGTCGATTTTTTTACCAAAAGCTATCATGAATCCTTCAAAATAAAAGACATAACTATTACTTTCTATTCTGCTGGTCATATTTTGGGCTCTGCACAGGTTTTAATGGAGTATAAAGGAATAAAATACCTTTATACTGGTGATTATAAGATTGAGCCCGATAATACCTGTGAGCCTTTCGAGTTTGTTGAAGCGGATGTGTTGATTACGGAAAGTACCTTTGCTAATCCAGAAACCAAACATCCTTCACCAATAGAGGAAATTAAAAAGCTGAATGAAACCAATGCGAATATCATGCTTGGTTCTTATGCATTGGGTAAGAGCCAGCGGATTATCCAACTGCTCAACGCGCATTGCCCTACGAAGAACGTTATGGTTCACCACAGTATTATGCCTTTTGTTAAAATCTACGAAGATTACGGGATGAAAGTAGGGCATTACAAAATATACGATAGAAAGGTGATGAAAAATAATCAAGAGCACCAGGTTTATATTGTGCCGCCAATGGTTTTTCACAGTTACCATAAGGCCATTAATGTAGTGCGTGCCTTTGCCTCTGGATGGAAGAATCTGCAACAACAAAACGGGATTTCACTTTATATTTCTGATCATGCTGATTGGGATGCAATTTTAGAAACGATAGAAAAAGTTAAGCCAAAACAAGTATGGACTTTACATGGTGATGGTAAGCAGCTTAAAGATTTTTTTAGAGATAAACTTGAAGTTAAAATACTCAATTAGTAATTATAATTGAAGAGTTGCATTAAATATCGGCTGTTCGTCATCCTGATCCGATAGCTCCTAAAATCCGCATGTCTGTCGTAATCTGAATATTACTAAGTTCTAAAAATGAATATCACCTGATTTTATTCCGCGATAATTATATTTATAGGCGGAAGTTCATTTTTGATTGGCATTTCTGAACAGATTTGGGGTCGAAATTTTATTTTAGGCATAAAAATGAAATAGACATCCCCTCCTGGCTATATTTCAGGTAACATATTAGCGCTAAGTATTTCTTTTAGTGATCCTGATGCTATGGGTAGCTATGATCTATTGAGTAAATTCTTAATTTCAGCTGTCTGCCC
>NZ_SIXF01000048.1 GCF_004310665.1 Pedobacter kyonggii
TGGAAAAAGTACCCGCGTTTATTTCAGCCTGCTATGGGATGATGCTATTGGCAGCGCACGAAACCAACCTGGCCGAAAAGGTTTCTCTGCCTGGAACAAAATGGTATAAGAATGCGTTGAGGACAAGAACAACAACAGGCGATATACTAAACAGATTCAGAGCAGAAAAATGGCTGGAAAGTATCAGAATCAATTTTTCCGACTTCGTGAACATAGAGAAAAAAATGGCAAAGTTGGAAAAATTAGCCAATCCTATCCTGTCTTCACTTTTTTACATGAGAAATTAGCCAAACTCAAGAAACCTATCAGGTTTTAAAACCTGATAGGTTTCTTCGGTAAACAAATTTTCTGCGCTCAGCCAAACCCAAGCAGCACCAGCCCAGGTAATCTAAACCTGATGGCAGCGGGCATCCCGATTTTTTCATCGGGATAAAGCGAACGGCGGGACTGAACACTCCTAAGCACAACAGGTTTTGCTTTCCAAAAACTTATTATTATCAGCGTGCTAAAATCATTTTTTATACGTTATTTTTAAACCTCGCAGGTTTTGGAAACCTGCGAGGTTTGACTAACTTAGCGGCCTAACCAAAAATTCATAAAATTTAGTTTACATGAAAGAAGTTGTAATTGTATCAGCTGTGCGAACACCTATTGGTAGTTTTGGAGGCTCATTAGCTCAATTTTCTGCTACTCAACTTGGTGGCTTTGCCATTAAGGCTGCTATTGAAAAAGCTGGATTAAAACCAGAACAGATCCAGGAAATATATATGGGTAATGTTTTATCTGCAAACCTGGGTCAAGCACCAGCTACGCAAGCTGCAAAATTTGCAGGTTTACCAGATTTACCTGCCACTACAATAAATAAAGTATGCGCTTCGGGTACAAAAGCAATTATGCTTGCAGCGCAAAGTATTGCAAATGGCGATAATGAAATTATTGTAGCCGGTGGCATGGAAAGCATGAGCAATGTTCCCTATTATCTGGATAAGGCAAGAAACGGCTATCGCCTAGGTCATGGACAAATTACAGATGGCTTGGTAAAAGATGGACTATGGGATGTTTATAATGACTATCATATGGGATCTGCCGCAGAGCTTTGTGCTACAGAATGTAATATCAGCAGGGAAGTGCAGGATGATTTTGCAACAGAATCGTACAAAAGAGCACAGGCAGCACAAACTTCGGGCAAATTTGCCGGCGAAATTGTAGCTATAGAAGTGAAAGACCGTAAAGGTGACATTACACTGGTTGACACCGATGATGAGCCAACGGCGGTTAAATTTGATAAAATACCTTCCTTAAAACCTGTTTTCAAAAAAGATGGAACAGTAACTGCAGCAAATGCATCTACCTTAAATGATGGCGCAGCGGCATTGGTTTTAATGAGTGCCGATAAGGCAAAAGAACTGGGTTTAACACCTTTAGCCAAAATATTAGGCTATGCCGATGCGCAACAAGCACCGGAGTGGTTTACAACTGCACCTTCAAAAGCAATTCCATTGGCTTTACACAAGGCCAATATCGACATTAAGAATGTTGACTTTTTCGAAATTAACGAAGCATTTTCTGTTGTTTCTATTGCTAACAATCAACTTTTAGAATTAAACGACAGCCAGGTTAATGTTAATGGCGGTGCAGTTTCATTAGGTCATCCACTTGGGGCATCGGGCGCGAGGATTGTGGTTACCTTACTTTCGGTATTGACACAGAACGACGGAAAAATCGGTGTTGCCGGAATTTGCAATGGCGGTGGCGGCGCAAGTGCACTTGTTATCGAGAAATTATAATTTTTGGCTTTGCAGAATCTTTGCGCATTTGATCGTATGAAAGTTATCAGATTTTACATCCTTTTAGTCATTGGGACGTTAAGCTTTAATCTAAAAGCACAGCAATCACCAAACACTTTAAATGTTTTTCAGGATACACTGATTAAAATATCGGCAAGAGTTGTTACAGCGAAAAGCGATGCTCAAAAATTAGAAATAAACGGCAACTTTGTAAAAACTTTGGTAGAGGCATTAAAAGCCCCGAATTCTTTTTCTTATCCGTTCGATTCACTAAAAAACGTATCCGTAATTAAATCTACTGATCAGGCCTTTAGGATTTTGAGTTGGTATGTACTGCTCGATGACGGTACATACCGCTATTATGGCGCCATCCAAATGAATAACAAAAGTGGCCCATTGAAACTTTATCCCCTGATCGATCAGACAGACAATTTAGCCGACCCGAACAGCATTACCAATAACCAAAAATGGTTTGGTGCCCGGTATTATGAAATTGTTCCGGTAACCAGTGGAAACCGCTTGCCCTATTATGTACTTTTAGGCTGGAAAGGAAATACACAATTTACCACTAAAAAGGTAATTGATATCCTTTCTTTCGATAAAGACAACCTTACTTTTGGTGCCCCGGTTTTCGATGGAAAAGAGCTAAAAGGAAAGAACAGGGTAATATTCGAATATGCCAAATCGAATGCAATGACTTTAAAAACGGATCTGAAAGCAGGCATGATTGTGTTTGACCATCTTGCTTCCTTTGATCCCGAAGTAAAGGGGAAATTTGAATATTACGGATCAGACGGCACTTTTGATGGCCTTAAAATCATTGGTGGAAGATTAAAACTGCAGGAAGATATCATACTTAACAACGATCCGAATTCGAATGATGAGCTCTATGCCGACCCAAAGAAAAATGTTAAACCCATTAGAAAGTTTTAAATCTTAACAAATCATTTACCTAACACATCATTTAAAAATTTGTGAGTTTGGCATTCGCTGACTATATTGCGCCCTGCTTAACTGGCTTAAACAACACACAAATTCTGAATTCATAAACTAAAACCAACAAATGTTTTATGCAAACATCTAATGAAACCATTAGTATTGACCATAGCAAGGAACTAGATCTCCACTTAGACAGTAACAATGTATCCAAAGAAAAATTATTTAGCCATCCGGTAGGCCTCTTTGTGCTATTTTTCACAGAAATGTGGGAAAGATTTAGTTATTATGGGATGAGATCATTACTTGTTTTATTCTTAGTAAGCGAAATAAGTAAAGGTGGCTGGCAATGGACTAGACCAGAGGCCTTACAACTCTACGCCTGGTACACAGGTTTAGTGTATTTAACGCCTATAATTGGTGGCTTAATTGCAGATCGATTGACCGGATATAGAAAAGCCGTTATTATAGGCGCTTTAATTATGACCATTGGCCACATATCTATGGCGTTAGAAGGTGCAAATACCAATTTCTTCTATCTGGGATTATTTTTATTAATTACTGGTAACGGATTATTTAAACCAAACATTTCTTCTATCGTAGGAAAACTTTACCCATCTACAAGTGATAAAAAAGATGCTGCTTACACTATTTTTTACATGGGTATTAACTCTGGTGCCTTTTTAGGCATGTTAATGTGCGGTTATATTGGGGAAAAAGTGGGCTGGCATTGGGGTTTTGGATTAGCGGGAGTATTTATGTTTTTTGGAATGCTTCAGTTTTACTTTGGACAAAAAATCTTTGGTGTTTTAGGTGCTGCTGTAAATAAAACAGAAAAAGTAATTGATCCAACTGATGAAATTTTACCCAAAAAAGTAAGCAATCAACGTTTAGCTGTAGTCGCTGTATTTTCAATTTTCACCATTTTCTTTTGGATGGTATTTGAGCAGGCAGGTGGCTCAATGACTATTTTTGCTAAAGATTACACGCTTAGAAATTTAACAGGGAATGCAAGTACAATTTTTAAATGGGTTGATGCAATACTTACTATTTTCCCACTCATTGCAGTAACCGTTGTTTTATTAAGCTTGGCGGCAAAAATCGCAAAAAAATATCCTGCCACAATAATTTTCACTGCAATAAGCTTCATTATTATCTGGGGATTGGCCATTTGGAAAGTAGAAAAAGAATTTACCGCTTTAAACACAGAAGTGCCTGCTTCGTGGTTTGGGATTCTAAATTCATTCTTTATTGTTTCCCTTGCGCCATTTGTGTCTAAAATATGGGAAACGAAATTTAACCCAAGCGGGCCCGTGAAATTTGGGCTCGGTTTAATTTTTGTAGGTATAGGTTTTGCAGGATTGGCTTATGGAGGTATGGATATTGCAAAAGGCGCTACATCTGCACAGGTAAGCATGTTTTGGTTAATTTTCGCTTACTTTTTCCATACCGTTGGCGAATTATGTGTTTCGCCTGTTGGATTATCTTACGTTAGTAAATTAGCTCCGGCCAAAGTGGTAGGTTTAATGTTCGGTGTATGGTTTACCTGTACAGCTATTGGTAACTGGTTAGCTGGTACTACCGGTGGATTAATTGACAAAATAAGTTCAGAATATTCAATTTCGATTTTCTTCTTAATATTTACCATTATTCCTATTGTTGCAGGCTTAATTATGTTTGCCTTAAGTCCGATATTGCGTAAATGGATGCACGGCGTTCACTAATCAAAATAATAAATTTAACAAAAAGCCCGATCTTCATCGGGCTTTTACTTTTTAAAACTATTTAATGGAAAAAACAGTTTCAATAGAAGATATTCAAAATTTTGAGGGTAAATACCCGAAACAGCTCTGGCATTTATCATTAGTAGAAATGTGGGAGCGTTTCTGTTTTTACGGAATGCGTGGGGTATTGGCTTTCTTTATGGTTGAACAACTAGGCTTGAGCGATCAAAAATCGAACCTGCAATATGGTGCTATCCAAGCATTTGTTTATGCCTTTACTTTTATTGGTGGTATTTTTGCCGATAAGATTTTAGGTTTCAGAAAATCGCTTTTTTGGGGCGGGGCTTTAATGATTATTGGGAATTTAATCCTAGCCTTCTCCCCTCACGATTTATTTTATGTAGGAATTACCTTATCTATCATTGGAACAGGTTTCTTTAAACCCAATGTTTCATCAATGGTCGGCGAATTATACCACGAGAAAGACAACCGCAGAGATGCGGGTTATGGGCTTTTTTATGCAGGAATAAACGTAGGTGGATTATTGGGCGGTGCGATGTGTATTTATCTGGGCAAGTATTACAGCTGGCACTTATGTTTCTTATCTGCTGCATTGGTTATGATGTTCGGTTTGGGCACATTCATTTTTACTAAAAAACACTTAGGTCCGATTGGGAATTCGCCTTTGCTGCATCTTAAAAAATCAAAACAGCAACTATGGGAAATAGCCGTTTATGTGGGATCGATACTTTGTATTCCACTGATTTATATCATGGTAAAAAACACAGCCTTTACCGATTATTTCATGTACACCATAGGCATTATTGCCCTGGTTTATTTCTTGTACGAAACGTTTAAAATAAAAGATAAAAAAGCGCAATATAAACTGCTTGCTGCTTTCGTTTTTATCTTCTGTTATTTTATTTTCATGGCCATATCCGAGCAGAGTGGAGGTTCACTATCATTATTTGCAAAGGACAACCTTGATCATAAAATCCTCTTTTTCAATATCGACCCGAATGTGGTAAACAATAGCGTTAACTC
Source organism: Pedobacter kyonggii (assembly GCF_004310665.1). Taxonomy (GTDB): domain Bacteria; phylum Bacteroidota; class Bacteroidia; order Sphingobacteriales; family Sphingobacteriaceae; genus Pedobacter; species Pedobacter kyonggii. Next base: position 5,492 of record NZ_SIXF01000048.1, read on the forward strand.
GTTTTTTGTTATTGTTTTTAGTCCGATTGTTGGCATTTTATGGTTAGGCTTATACAAACGCAAAATTGAACCGAATACCGTGGTAAAATTCGGGATTGGCTTCCTTTTACTGGCCTTAAGTTTTTATGTTTTTTATGCCACAAGATTCTTCGCTAATACGCAGGGAATTAGCTCGTTAAATGTATTTACGTTAGCCTATTTATTGTTAACCCTTGGCGAACTTTGTTTGGGCCCAATAGGTATGTCGATCATTACCAAACTTTCGCCAAAGAAAATGTTTGGGATGATGATGGGGCTTTGGTTTTTATCAAGTGCTTTCGGGCAATTGGCTGCCGGAAAATTAGGCGCAGAAATGTCGAGTATTGATAATGCATCACTAACGACTAAATTAATGGCATACACCGAAGGTTATAAGGCCTTGGCTTTATATTCTTTAATTGCAGGTTTGGCATTAATTATTTTTTCGCAATTGGTTAAAAAGTTAATGCAAGAGGTAAGGTAATACTTTCATTGTCATTCTGAATGCAATGAAAAATCTATATCGTAAAAGTGTAAATAGAAGGGTCTCCGACTACGCTCAGACTGACAACGCTTTTGGTTCTGCGTTTCAAAAAGGGAAGCATAATCTTAAGATCTGGAAAGGAACGGACAGTGACTCTTGGAGGCCTGCTGCCCCGCTCTTGTTCCAAGTCCTCGCCCTCATACTTCGGTCTACAGGCTTTACACGCCGATCGGGTTTAGGAACAATGGTTTGTGCCGTAAAAGCTAAAAGTAAATACAACAGCTAGTCGACAACGATCCGGGTACAAATCCGGACCAACAGAGTTTGTAATCCTTGCAAAACTGCTAAACCAGGTTACAGATCCGTACCAACAGAAGGTTCCTCTGCGGTGATTTGCGAAATCAGCCGGAAATGTCTGGGTAAGGTCTTCTACTACGCTCAGACTGACATTGTTTTAAGAAGCATTTTCGATAAGATCTGGAAAGGAACGGATAGTGCTTCCTGGAAACCTGCTGCCCCGCTCTTGTTCTAAGTCCTCGCCCCTCATACTTCGGTCTACGGGCTTTACACGCCGATCGGGTTTAGGAACAATGGTTTGTGCTGTAAAAGCTAAAAGTAAATACAACAGCTAGTCGACAACGATCCGGGTTACAAATCCGGACCAACAGAAAATCCTTCACGCTTTAAAGATCACAAGATAGACCCAGAAACAAGTTCAGGAAGAGGAATTATCTCGAATTAACGAAAATTCATAAAGGTTTCATATTAAATATTTACTTTCGCAGATTAGAAGCAATTGCACAGTACAAATAAGCATAGCATACCATATACAAAGGCCAAAGGCTTATATTATAAAAAACCACAACAAACGTGTCAGATAGTTTAGTCATCATTCCCACCTACAACGAGAAGGAAAACATCGAAAAAATCATTAGAAAGGTTTTTTCTTTAACGCAACCTTTTCATGTTTTAATTATTGATGATGGTTCTCCTGATGGAACTGCTGAAATTGTAAAGTCGTTACAAGACGAATACGAAGGACATTTATTTATTGAGGAGCGTGCAGGGAAACAAGGATTGGGTACAGCCTATATTTACGGCTTCAATTGGGCACTACAACACGATTATGCCTACATTTTTGAAATGGATGCCGATTTCTCGCACAACCCTAACGATCTATCCCGCCTACGCGAAGCCTGTGTAAACGGTGCCGATGTAGCCATTGGTTCCAGGTATGTTAAGGGCGTAAATGTGGTAAATTGGCCAATGGGCAGGGTTTTAATGTCGTATTTTGCTTCAATGTATGTGCGGATGATTACCCGTATAAACATTCAGGATGCTACCGCCGGCTTTAAATGTTACCGCAAAATTGTGTTGGAAACCATTCCATTAAATAAAATTAAGTTTGTTGGCTATGCGTTTCAGATCGAAATGAAATTCACCGCCATTAAATTTGGCTTTAAAGTTGTCGAAGTTCCGATCATTTTCACCGACCGTACCGAAGGAACATCAAAAATGAGCACCCGTATCTTTAGGGAAGCTTTTTTAGGTGTAATACAAATGAAGGTTTCGAGTTGGTTTAGGAATTATAGCAGGGAGTCTTAAGTTTGGAGTTGAGAGCGCTAAGTGCATAGCTATTCTAATCGTTCAAGAATATAATTAGAAATTGGGGATTTGAGGTTATAGTGTAAGCCTGTTATTTTTTCAGAACTCTAAACCAAAAACTTATTGTCCAAAGACTTTTCTGCTCGTTGCAAAACTAAAAACTCCAAACTCACAACTTACTTTCCCTGATCATTGCGCCAAAATCCTGCCCTTTATCCATGGCTTTAACCGTCATTACGATTCTTTTGGTACGTGTAGGTTCGGTTTTAGCTTGATTGATCCAGTTGATGTAATAGTTTTGGTGCGATTTAGGCTGTTTTAAAAAATTCCGGATTAAATGTTCTTCTTCTGATAAGCAGATTTCGAGATCTTCGGGCATTTCGATTTTAAAATCTTTATCTTCTTCTAAATAAAGTTCGACACCTGCCCCGGCTTCTTTTCTTAATTTTTTACGGACTTCGCCTTTTAAAGCAATAATAAAATCGCCCTCTCCCATTGGAATGGTTGCCATACCGTTAATCTCCAACTGATCTATTTTTCCTTTTACCCTGAAACTCTTTTTACAATCTGGTTTGATTTCGTTGGCCAGTGCTGCCGGAATAAACACATAACTCCAGCCGGTTTTTTCGCCCATGGTTTCGAAACGTTCTATTTCTGCTTTAAAGTGGATCATGGTTTAAATATAAAAATTATGTTTAAACAAGTAAACGATTAAATGGTTAGGCTATTTGTGCACTCGCTAGAAATGAGTCTTAGTTTTTTACCATATAAGGTATTTAAGGTAAATATAAGCTGAAATGAACTTCTATTCCTCATATGGTAAATGAGTTTAAATATTGATGTAGAAAAGATTCTTCGCTGTGCTCAGAATGACAGATTTAAATAAAAATATCGTCATTCGACTACACTCGAAATGGCCATTCAGCACCTATTTCCATTGCCCTAGCAGTATATCTAAAAAGCAATTCTTCAAACAATAAAATCATAAATAATTCCCTAAAACATTAATCGGCTCAAAAACAAACCAAATCATGAGCCGATTAGATTAATCAGATCATAACGTTAAATCGCCACAGGATTCATCTGGATATCCAATTTGGCGAACTTTAAAACCTCTATGCTCTGAAAGCCAAAATCTTCTACCACTTTACCTAAAATAAGGTAACAGCCCTTTCCTTTAAAAGGATACATGGGTGTGCTATTAGGGAAATGAGTTGTATCAAAAAAATCGCCATTGGCATCTAAAAAAGTACCGAACCACATTTTGGTATTTTTAATGGTATGTACCGTTTTCTCGCAAACATAGTTCCCTACCATCCTTACCGTTTTACCCAAATGTTTGTGCAGATCGGCTGCCATAACATCACCACGATAAGGCGTTTTTAAAAAATCGAACATTTTATAATTAAGCGGATAACCCAATAACTCTAATTCTGTGTAAGCATTTTCGAGTTCGGAATCGGCCAATACAGGGAGCTGATAGGTTTTGTAACCCAGCTTAAAAAGCTCGGCATGGTTCACTTTTTTTTGTTTAAAACCGAGGTAGTTATGCACATCCCAAAGCAGGGTTTTACGATCTTTTCCGGTAAAGCGCAAGGCGCCCAAACGGATTAAAATTATGGCCTGCTCCAGCGAAATGCAGGTACGCCTTACAAAATCTTCGAGATCGATATACAAACCATTTGCATTCCGTTCTTGTGGAATAATTTTGATATTTTTTTCTTCCAGGCCCTGAACGGCAATGAAGCCCAGATAAGCATCTTCGTCTTTTATATTTACCACATCATCGCTACAGTTAACGCAGGGTAAATGCACCCTGGCTCCGGTTTTTTGTAGTTCGTGCACGTAAACCCAGCGGCTGTAAAAACCACCATAGTTATTTAGTACCGCTACCATAAATTCCATGGGGTAATACGTTTTCAAAAATAAACTCTGGTAACTTTCTACCGCAAAAGAGGCTGAATGTGCTTTCGAAAAACTGTAACCGGCAAAAGATGAAATCTGCCTCCAAACTTCGGTAATGAGTTCTTCTGAGTGCCCTTCCTTTCTGGCTGAGACAAAAAACTTATTCACCAGTTCATCAAAAGCCAGTTTAGACCGGTATTTACCACTCATGGCTTTGCGTAGAATATCGGCATCGGCAAGATCAAGACCTGCAAAATAATGACATACTTTGATCACATCTTCCTGATAAACCATTACCCCATAGGTTTCGCTAAGCCGCTCTTTCATCACTTCGCAGAGGTATACTACTTTATCGGGTGCATGATAGCGTTCGATATAGGATTTCATCATACCTGAACTGGCCACCCCCGGACGGATAATGGAACTGGCTGCCACGAGCGTAAGGTAATTATCGCATTTCAGTTTTTTGAGCAGTTGCCTCATGGCCGGCGATTCGATATAAAAACACCCAATGGGCTGTCCTTCTTTAAGGATACCATTCAATTTCTCGTCTTCTTTAAAAGTTTTAAAATCGTGGATATCGATTTCCCTACCCTTATTTTTTTTAATGAGCTGCACAGCTTCGCGAATATGCCCGATACCCCGCTGACTTAAAATATCGAATTTCTCGTAACCTATGGCTTCGGCTTCGTACATATCCCATTGCACTGTTGGGAAACCTTTTGGCGGCATATCCAATGCGGTATAATAGGTAATCGGTTCTTCAGAAATCAAAATTCCCCCGGCATGAATAGAACGCTGATTAGGCATACTTTTCATATAACGGTGTACAGCCAATAATTTCTGATAAGTTGTATTTTCCGAATTTTCGCGTTCTTTGGTGGGATCGGTAAAACTATCTATTTCGCCTTTGGGTAAACCCAGCACTTTACCGATTTCCCTGATAATTGCACGGTCTTTAAAAGTGCTCATGGTGCCTAAAAAAGCAACATGCCATTGGGGATAGCGTTCAAATATATAGCGTTGTATCACCTCCCTTTCGTCCCAAGAGAAATCGATATCAAAATCTGGCGGACTTGTCCGTTTTTCGTGCAGGAAACGTTCGAAATACAGGTCGAGATCGATCGGATCTACATCGGTAATGCGCAAACAATAAGCTACAATGCTATTGGCACCCGAGCCACGGCCAACGTGGTAAAAACCACATTTATTCATGGCATAGCTTACAATATCGAAAGTGATGAGAAAATAGGCGCAGAAGTTTTTAAGTTCGATGATGCGCAGTTCTTTCTCCAAACGCTCAATGGCTTCTGTATTATTTTCACCATAACGGTATTTAAGCCCTTCTTCGGCCAACTCCCGAAGCATTTTTTTATCCCCTTCAAAATCTCCGGTATAAAAAAACTTGTTTTTAGAAGTAGGTGTAAGGCCATCCTCAAAATAAACACTTAAATCGCAGCTGTTTATCAGTTTTTGTGTATTTTGAACAATGAAAGGATACTGTTCAAATTGCTGGGTTAATTCTACTTCTGGAATCAGGAACTCATCCGGATCACATTTTTGCTCATCGGACACTTTACTTAAAAGGGTATTAAGTTCAATGGCTCTAAAATATTCGTGCAGGCGGTAGGTGATTTTATCGCTAACGGTAACAGGATGCCACACCAACAACTTTTCTTTCTGTTTTAAAAGTGGGTGTTTATACAAAAGATTAAGCTGTTTTGCACGGATGCCTACAAATTCATTTGCTTTTAGTACTGGGTTAAAAGATTTTTGAAAGGGATAAATAATATAAACATGCTCCATTTCGGGCGGAACCTCTGGCAGTGGAATATTGTAAATATTATGGTGGCTTAAAAATTCATTCAGCTCACGCATTCCCTCTTTATTCTTCGCAATGCCCACATACAACAACCTGTTATCGATCCGGAATTCGATCCCCGCTACCGGTTTAATCTGATATGGAATATTGCCTTTGTGTATTTCGTCGGCTTCTTTGGCAATGCCTTGTTTGTAACACTCGCGAATAAACTCTACCGCCCCAGTTGAATTATTGATATCAGTAAGTACCATTTGGTGAATACCCAAACTGCGGGCAGTAGCAATTAACTGGTCAATGCGCTGCGTGCCATATTTTAAGCTATAAGAAGAATGCACATTTAAAAACATCGCTAATCATAAGATTTAGTACCTATTGTTCCTTTTTCACTCATAAAACTTCTAATTTTCGATCGTTTCCTTACTTCCTGCTGTTCTTCCTCTGTTTGGTTTTCGATCAATATTTTCTTTTTGCGGGGATTGTACTTAATTATTTTCCCTGTTTCATCGCGGGGTGGTTGGGTAACAATACAGGCCTTTACCACTGCTTCGGCACCATAGTGGTTACGTACCTTATCCATGGCTTGATAAAGACTATATTCTTCTTCGGCAATATTATATAAACCAATCTGCTCGTAACCGCTCACCAGATGCGAAAGTTTTACGCCTACCAGCCGTAACAGCATCCGTTTTGCATACACTTTTTCGAACAGGCTATGTGCTTTGCTGATTAAAAAAGAATCGAGCGAGGTATAGGGAATACGTTCTTGCTGGGTAACAGTTTCGAAATTGGTATAACGTACGGTTATGGTAATGCAGGCAGTTAATTTTTTCTGGTTGCGCAGCTGAAAGGTTAAACCGGTAACCATTCCGGTTATAATGGCCTTTAGTTTGGCCATATCCATGGTATCGCTTTCGAAGGTAGCCTGTGTACCAATAGATTTCCTTTCGCGGTAAGGTACAACTGGTGAAAGATCGATCCCATTTGCTTTTTGCCATAAACTTAAGCCATGCTGCCCCAGTATTTTAAACATGAGCTGTTGTGGAATCTGAGTAAGCGTAAAGATTTCGCGGACACCCATTTCGCTTAATTTTTTATAGGTAGCGTGGCCAATACCCGGAATTTTGTGGATAGCCAAAGGATCGAGAAAGGGCCGCAATTCAGGAAAAGTAACCTGTCGCTCACCATCAGGCTTAGATTCGTTCGTGGCTATTTTGGCTACAGTTTTATTGATAGACAGGCCAAAGGAAATCGGTAAGCCCATTTCTTTGATAATGTTTTGTCTGAGTTCTGACGCGAATTTCATGCAACCAAAAAAGCGGTCCATGCCCGTCATATCAATATAATGCTCGTCAATACTGGCCTTCTCAAAAAGGGGAACTTTATCGGCAATAATTTCGGTAATTTCATGTGATGCCTTGGAATATTCTTCCATATCGCCTTTTAAAAATATAGCCTGGGGGCACAGCAATTTTGCTGTTCTACCAGGCATTGCAGAATGTATGCCGTACTGGCGTGCTTCGTAACTACAAGAGGCTACCACACCCCTATCGCCACCGCCACCGATAATTACGGGTTTACCCAATAACTTTGGATTTTTTCTGATTTCTACCGACACAAAAAATGCATCCTGATCCATATGAATAATCTGCCTTTCTTTATCCATTCTCGTATTATAAGGATGATTGAGATCAAAAATACTAATATTTTTAGTTTTAAAGAAAATTAGTATCAATTAATTTTAAACAAAATACTAACAAATTTAGTTTTTATTTATAATATATTTATTATGCTGACTTGCTTGGAGGTTTGCCACGGAAACCCAAAAGCACGGAATTAAACTTCCAATCCCTTAGGTTGATTCACATGAACTTATATGATAATAATGACGCAACGAAGGGATAAACGATTGATGGCTGGTGAGGACACCAAGCATGTGCGAGTAGTGTGCGCTGCAACGCGGACATATTTAACCATATAAGGCATTTAAGAAAATATAAGCTCATATGGCCTATATTTATATGGCAAAGAAGGTCTTCGACTACGCTCAGACTGACAAACCGATTGACAGCTAATGAGGTATTTGTACAAGTGTAAGTTGAAATAATCCGTAGATCACCGACCACGAAAACAAAAAATGCCCCCGATTTTTATCAGAACATTAAAACTTTGCTTGCTTTAAAATGTTGAGATAGCAAAACAACATTTATCTTATGAAAACTAAAGACAATAAAAACACAGCGGAAAAAGAAAGTAAAAGTAAAGGAAGCGCAAAGGAAAAGGCCTCCTTCGATCAAAACGGAAAGGGTTCTTCAGATAAATTTGGCCAGGCCGGCTCCACACCTAACGAATCAGGAGAGAGTGGGCTTGGTACTGTAGATAAAAACAAAAAAACTTAGAAAAGATAAAAAAGAGTAAAATACTCTTTTTTATCTTTCGTAGATACTCATCTTTTCAGCAAGTTCTATAATGCTTTTTATTTTCAGTTTTTGAAAAAGTCTCAACTTATAAGTACTTACTGTACCCATCTGAAGATTTAGCTGATTAGAAATTTCTAATACCCCAATTCCTTTTGTTAGTAATTCTGCTACTTCTAATTCTCTTCCCGAAAGTTTGGTGAAAGGATTATCAGCATCGTTACCCAATATACTGTTGAACATGTTTTCCTTAACATTTCTGCTCGAATAGCGACTGCCTGCTAAAATCGTAGTAATAGCGGTTACAATTTCTGATTCTTCTGCATTTTTGGTTAAGTAACCCGATGCGCCCGATTTTAAATACGGAACAGCATAAATATTCTCATTCAAAGATGAAAATACCAAGATTTTTGCGTTTGGCTGAACCAATTTAATCTGATCGATTACCTTAAGGTTGTTACCCCCTGGCAAGTTTACATCAATGATGATTAAACTCGGCGATTTTTCTGTTTCGACAAGCGCCTGCTCTAAGGTAGATGCATGAATGATTTCAACACCAGGCCAAAAGTCTGATATTAAACCTTTTAATCCACGACGGATGATCTCATGATCATCAGCGATGAGCACAGTAAAAGTACTTACGGCATTTTTTGTTTTCATTATTTTAAGAATATTGTGCAAGTTAATAAAAAGTTATTTTTTTGTACGCAATTGTAGTTAATTTTTCGTTTAAATGCGTAAATATTATAATACACAAGTTTACAGTTTTGCTCAAAACATCCTTTGGGTTGCCAATCTCACATTTTGCTTAATGAACAAATACGACAAGGAAATCTTATGTGTACCGTTACTATAGCCCTGTAACAGACAAGCTTGAGAAATCGCAACCATAGCCGATCCTAAATTTCTCTGACGGAAAAATCTGTATCGCTGCTACGGCAGAGCTCCTAGGCATAAGATCACGCGGAAAATAGCTTTTATCATACAGCTTTACACCTGTACGGTACAGACCGCCAGCCCAAAATAAAATCTTTGATCATCAAAAATTCATTCAAATCCAAACTCGTTGAATCTCCGAGGTCGTCCTTTAACAGAAAAGAAGGTTTAACCTGAAAATCTTCCAAAAGCGGAAATAAGACCTTAGCAGTAGAGTAATAACGCAGTTTTGGCTGCAAAGCTGTTTGTTCAGCGGTATTATTTCCTTTTCACTAAAGGATTTAAGATCTGTTAAAATGCTAAGCCTCTTAAAAAACAAGAAAATAATATAGAGTTAAATTTTAGCCCTAATTCTACTCAATGTTTCGAGCCTGATGGCTAAAAAAGAAGCAATATATTTTAAAGAAACACGGTTGATTAAATCAGGGAATGAAATCAAAAACCTTTTGTATCTTTTTTCGGCTGACGAAATCCGGCACAGGTAAGCACGTTCCTCTGCCGAACGGTAATATAACTCCATCATCTTTCTACCAACAATATTGGCTTCAGGAAAATTTTCGTAAAGGTATTCTGATAATACGTGTGGAATAGCAACTAAATCTACATCTTCTAATGCCTGTAAATACTCATCCGAATCGCCATCTATCCACAAATTACGTATGGTACCTACAACTTCATTTTCTTTGGCAATCCATGTGGTAATCTCATTGTCCCCATCCTTAATAAAACCCCTAACTACACCTTTAATAATTAAAAAAAGGAACTTGTTACGGTCTACAGGAGAAACAAGGTATTTATTTTTTTTGTAGCTGATCGGAAAGGTATGCTGGTTAATCCGCTTTTCTATCTCATCATTAAGCGGGTGGAATTTCTTAAAAATTGAGACCAGAGGAGAAAAATTATTATATTTCTTCCACCTATCTTCATCAGATAAATTAACTGCGATCATAGCGAAACATTGGGATAGATACAATCCTGCTAAACCGAAGCAGGATCGCTATGTAAGTATAGGAAGATTGAATTGAAAAAAAGAACTTTTTTTTGACTTTTCTCAATTTCTTAAGCTTTAAAGCAATTTTTCTACACCTAATCCAAATAATGCAAAATCATACTTCACCGGATCTGAAGGATCAAACTGCTTCAAATTGTTAGTTAATTCGATTGCAGTTAACCAATCGGTCTGCTTTCTATTAATCAGTCCAAGCAACCGTCCTACCCGATCAACATGCACATCGCAAGGACAGATTAGATCTTTTGGTTGAAGCGTATCCCAAACACCAAAATCAACACCTTTTTGATCTACCCTAACCATCCACCGTAAAAACATATTTAAACGTTTACAGGTAGATTTTTGCTTTGGAGAGGAGATATGTTTCCTCGTACGGTGGGGAAAATCTTCTAAGGAAAAAAAATACTGCCTGAAATGGTTCAATGCCTGCTCTATTGAAAAGTTAAGCTCAGCAGCATAACACACTCCGGAAGCATTTGTTATCTCCGGTTTTACCGATGAAACTGCTAAATAATCAGCCCGAAAAACATCATGGCCAGGTACAAATGCCTGCTCTAAACTATCGAAGTTTTGATAATGCTGCTTAAAAAACGAAATAAAATAAAGTAAATCGGTATCGTTAAATGTACGGTGTTTAAAGTTCAGTAAGCGTTTTAAATCGTCATCGGTATGATTAACAACAAAATCATATGGCGCATTATCCATACGGCCCAACAGTTCCTTACATTTATTAATAATTGTTTTCCGCTGGCCCCAGGCTAAAACCGCAGCAAAAAAGCCCGCAATTTCTATATCCTGTTTTTTTTCAAAAATATGCGGAATACAAACCGGATCATTTGCTATAAAATTTGGCTGATTGTATTGTTCAACCTTACTATCAAGGAAATTCTTTAACTCAAGAAATTGCATATAGGTGATGATTAAACGATAGTGGCTTACTATTTATCAGACTGTCATGCTGAGGCACGAAGCATCTTTTTCATCGGTTGCAGATGCTTCGTGCCTCAGCATGACAGCAACGTTACCAGAGTAGTCCTAAAAAAATAAAAAAACGGGCAAATATTTATCTGCCCGCTCGAAATATTATGCCAGCGCATTTGCCAGATCCTCTAAAAGATCGTCGATATCTTCTACTCCAACACTTAAACGAAGCAAGTTATCGGTAACACCTACTTTCTCTCTTTCTTCTTTCGGGATAGAACCATGTGTCATCGTTGCCGGATGGTTAATTAGCGATTCTACCCCGCCTAATGATTCAGCTAATGTGAATACTTTAAAATTAGACGAGATTCTAAAAGTTTCTTCCAGATCAGCACCTTTTAAGGTAATCGAAATCATACCACCAAAACCACGCATTTGTTTTTTAGCTACATCATGATTAGGATGATCTTCAAAACCCGGCCAATAAATTTTATCAACCTTTGGATGTGTTTTTAAATAATGTGCAATGCGCTCTCCATTTTCGCAATGTGCTTTCATCCGAAGGTGAAGCGTTTTTATACCTCTCAACACTAAAAAAGAATCTTGCGGACCTGGTGTTGCACCACAGGCATTGTAAATAAACCAAAGGTCTTTATACAATTGCTCATCATTTGTTACCAAAGCCCCCATTACCACATCAGAGTGGCCACCAATGTATTTGGTTACCGAGTGCATCACAATATCAGCGCCCAGATCAATCGGGTTTTGTAAATAAGGCGAGGCGAAGGTATTATCAACGGTAAGGATTAAATTTTTCTCCTTTGTGATCTTTGCTACACCTTCAATATCAATAATCTGCATGGTAGGATTGGTAGGTGTTTCTATCCAAACCAGTTTCGTTTTATCGTTGATGTATGGCAACATATTTTCTGGCTTAGAAAGATCCAGAAAGTGGAATTTGATTCCGTATTTAGTGAATATTTTGGTAAAGATCCGGTATGAGCCACCGTATAAATCATTTCCGGTAATTACTTCATCACCAGGCTGCAATAATTTCAACACCGCATCTGTAGCCCCCATTCCGCTCGAAAAAGCCAAACCATATTTAGCATTTTCTAAAGCAGCTAAACAATCTTCCAATGCTTTACGCGTTGGGTTTGTCCCTCTCGAATACTCGTACCCTTTGTTATCTCCAGGAGATTTTTGCCAATAAGTAGAGGTTTGATATATCGGTGTCATTACCGCACCAGTGGTTGGATCAGGCTCTTGACCTGCATGTATAGCTTTAGTTGCGAATTTCATTTTTATAGTATCAAGATTGATGAGTACCAAGTATCGAGATAAGATTCTAAAACACCTATACCTCCGATATTATTTTACATTAATATTTAAATCGTTCACCAGAAGGTCTATGCTTCTAAAAACGATCTTAAACTTATTTTTAAAGCGAGAGCAAGGAGACTCTCGACTCCGAACTCCCGACTCAGGACTGTCTAATATGCTCTTGCAAACAATACCCGTTGTGTAGACGGTTTTCCTGAATAAATACAAACACCATCTTCCAATTTATTATCTAAAGGAATACAACGAATGGTTGCTTTTGTTTCTTCTTTTATCTTTTGTTCTGTTTCCGGTGTTCCATCCCAATGCGCTGAAATAAAACCAGCTTTGGTATCTAACAATTCCTGAAACTCTTCGTAACTATTGGCTTCTGTAATATGCTCATTGCGATAGGCTAATGCCTTGTTGAACATGCTTTGCTGAATATCTTCCAATAATTTGATGATGTAAATATCCAATCCTTCCTGAGGTACAGTTTGTTTCACCTTGGTATCTCTACGGGCAATTTCTACTGTTTTATTTTCTAAATCGCGACCACCAATAGCAATACGGATTGGCACACCTTTCAACTCATAATCAGCGAACTTAAATCCAGGGCGCTGTGTATCCCTGTCGTCATATTTCACCGAAACGCCTAAACCTTTTAAACGCATGGTTAATTCGTTAACGTATGAAGAAATTCTCGCCAGATCCTCATCCCCCTTATAAATCGGAACAATTACCACTTGTATTGGTGCTAATTTTGGTGGAATAATCAATCCAGAATCATCACTGTGTGCCATAATCAAAGCACCCATTAAACGTGTAGAAACACCCCATGAAGTAGCCCATACATGGTCTAATTTTCCATCTTTACCGGTAAATTTAACATCAAAAGCTTTAGCAAAATTCTGCCCTAAAAAGTGAGATGTACCTGCCTGTAAAGCTTTGCCATCTTGCATTAAGGCCTCAATACAATAAGTATCTAAAGCACCCGCAAATCTTTCATTTGGCGATTTACGGCCTCTGATTACCGGAACAGCTAACCAGTTTTCTGCAAAATCGGCGTAGATATGTAACATACGTTCCGTTTCCTCGATCGCCTCTTCTGCTGTAGCATGAGCGGTATGCCCTTCTTGCCACAAAAATTCGGCTGTACGCAGAAATAACCTGGTACGCATTTCCCATCTTACCACATTCGCCCATTGATTGATTAGTATTGGTAAATCACGGTACGATTGGATCCATCCTTTGTAGGTGTTCCAGATAATGGTTTCGGAGGTTGGTCGGACTATTAATTCCTCCTCTAATTTTGCTGTTTCATCAACTACAATATTTCCGTTACCGTCATTTTTCAGTCGATAATGTGTTACAACTGCACATTCTGTCGCAAAACCCTCAACATGAGAAGCTTCCTTAGAGAAAAATGACTTTGGGATGAATAATGGAAAATAGGCATTTTGGTGCCCTGTATCCTTAAACATTTTATCTAAAACAGCTTGCATTTTTTCCCATATGGCATAGCCATTTGGCTTTATAACCATACAACCACGCACAGCAGAGTGCTCTGCTAAATCTGCTTTTAACACAATATCATTATACCACTGGGAATAATCTGCTTCTCTACTTGTAATTTCTTTGCTCATCTTATGTATTTGGAACGTAATTTGTATGTTAAAAAGTGTAAAATCCGACGGCAAATTTATAAATTTATGCCTACAAAAGATCAACAATTAATATCAATTGTGATTTAACATTTTTAGACTAAGTAAATAGTTAGGAATTAACTACTTTTGGAACTTGTTTATTACATTCGTGAACACACACAACTAAATATAAACACAATGAAACCAATTAAATTTTTACCCATTGTTATGATTGCCGCTGCAGGGTTGGTGGCATCATGCGCTACATCAAAATTGGCTCAAACCAAGCCTGCTGATGATGTTTATAATTCTGTAGCGAAAGCCAGGGAGGTTGAAATAGCACCCCAGCCTCAGAACCAGCAAGGTCAGCAATATCAGGCTCAAGGACAGGAAGAATATGATGAATATTACGGAACCAGTAACCCTTATTACGATATGGATTACTCATCCAGAATAAACCGTTTTTATAATGGTTACAGCTTTCAAGGCTATTACGACCCTTATTTTGACAATTATTATTACGGAAACAGTTATGGTCCTTCGAACTACTTAGGTTATGGCCTGGGCTGGAACAGCGGCTTCGGTTTAGGTGGCTGGGGTGGCGGTTTTGGATACGGAAGCATCTGGAACAACCCATTTTATTATGGCAACTTTGGTTACGGATGGAACAATCCTTGGGGCTGGAACTCATGGGGACCTAATTCTTACTACGATCGTTTCGGTTGGGGCGGCGGATATTACGGCGGAGGCTGGGGTATCGGTGGCGGATACTATGGTGGTGGTTTCGCCAACAGAGGTGGCTCTTACAGACCAAGACCAGGGAGCAATGATAGAGGCACGCCAAGATATGGAAACGGCAATGCCGGAAATGCGGGCAGACCGAGCAGATCTGGTGTTACAAATCCAAATGGTGTAGGTTATGCTCCAAATATTAATGCTGGAAGACCAAGCAGAAACCAAGGTAATAGCAGCTATGCACAACCTCGGGGATCACAAGCTGGCAGACCAACCAGAAATGACAACTATAGTCCACGAGGTACGCAAAGTAGCAGACCTACCAGAAACGAGAGCTATACCCCACCTACCAGAACTGAGAGCAGACCTAGCTACTCACCTCCTCCATCAAATGGCGGCGGTGGCGGTGGTTCAACCGGCGGTGGCGGTGGTGGCTCAAGACCATCTAGAGCAGGAAGAGGTTAATTAGATTTAAACACGCAACATGAAAAAATATATTTTAGCTTCACTAGTAGCTACAGTAGCTGCTATAGGAACGTCATACGCCCAAAGTTATGCACCAGATGCATTCCGATTCTCTCAAACCAATTATGGTAGCTCTGCCCGATTCAAGGGAATGGGTGGCGCACAGATTGGTGTTGGTGGTGATATTGGCTCAATTAACGCAAACCCCGCCGGATTGGGTTTATTTACCAAATCTGAATTTAGTTTAACCCCTGAATTTAATTCTGTATCAAACAATAGCGCATACCTGGGCAACAATACTAAAGCAGATAAAAGTCAGATTAACCTGAATAATATTGGTGTGGTCTTTTACAGCCCAGCTGCAAGAATGAAAGGTGCTGATGTAAATAAAGGATTGGTAAGTACGGTATTTGGCTTAAGCTATACCAGAAACAACGATTTCTTAAATAACATCAGTTATAATGGAACTAATACTAATAGTTCAATAAGAGATTCTTATGTAGATCAGGCCAACGGTGGTGGAATTGATAATTCGATAGCTGGAGATGCGTATAGTAGCTATTTAATTAATAAAAATGCGCCCAATTTCCCAAATGGATATTCGGCAGAACCTTATAACAATGCGAGTTTCAAGCAAAACTGGGATGAATCCAGATTAGGTTCCACATCAGAGTTTAATGTGGCAGGTGCCCTCAACTTTGGCAACAAGGTTTATATTGGTGCAACCGCTAGTTTTGTAAATGTAAAATACATCAGCGATGCCGCTTTTACCGAATCGGGTATTGTGAACTCTTTTGATGATGGCTTACCAATCCCTGCCTATACCGGAAACGAAAATTACAACTTAAACCATTTCAGAAACCAAGAAACCAAAGGTGGTGGATTTAACTTGAAACTGGGTATGATTTTCAGACCTGTTAATGAATTAAGAATTGGTATAAATTTCCAGACCCCAACCTGGATGAACATTGAAGATAATACCAGTGAGACTTTACAGGCAAATTTAGCTGGAAACGCAACAAATGCACCTTCTAACTCAAATAACCCTACAAAATATTACACGTTCAGTTATAACTTACGTACGCCATTAAAGGCTTCAGCTGGTATCAGCTATGTAATTGCTGGCACAGCATTAATTTCAGCAGATGTTGATTATGTAGATTATGCTTCTATGCGTTTTTCTGATGTTGATGGATACGATCGCAATACGATAAACGACAATAATGCTTTCATTAAAGAATCTTATAAAGAGGCTATTAACTACAGAATTGGTGCGGAAGTAAAAGTGACTAACGAAATTAGTTTACGTGGTGGTTACGGCGTAAACGGAAATGGTGTTAAAGGTGGCGACAACAAATTTTACCAAGGCCAATACTACACCGGTGGAATTGGATACCGGATAGACAACTATTATTTCGATTTAGCGTATCAGAACTATAAAACAAATTTCAGTTCTAGCCCATATTTGTTGGATGATTACAGTGAACCTGTTGCAGATGTTAAAAGCAATAGAAACAATGTATTCTTAACTTTTGGGGTAAGATTTTAATAATAACCTGTCTTACATAATTAAGAAGCGCCAGTTTTTCACAAGTTGAAGTGAACCCCAAAAGTTGGACAAAAACTTTTGGGGTTTATCATTTATGACCAAACACACATTTGAGGAGAAGCTCGATATAGTTTCTCACGTGATAAAAGGGACGCCGATTCTTTGGCTATCCCGAGAACGGCGTATTAGCAAAGACATGATATTGGAATGGGTTCGGAAATATAACCTCCATGGTGAAAGTGGGCTACGCAAGCAAGCCAATATCAAGTCTACTTCTGATTTCAAAGAAGAAGTTGTAAGGCTCATTATAGAAAAAGGTGTACCTTTAAGACAGGTTGTTCTGG
>NZ_SIXF01000049.1 GCF_004310665.1 Pedobacter kyonggii
AAACTAGCTATAAAGATATGATAGACTGCTTTCTAAACCTTGCTTGGGAAAACCTGCTTTAATCAGTGTGCGGCTATCTTTTAAACTGTTTATTAATAAATACTTGCGGCAAATTTAACGACCGCTAATAGGAGGATATAGCTAAGTTTTTATACTTTTATAAAAAAAAGCTTCTGAGAGGCGTTAATTTAACTAAATAGAAACCGCAAATTCTCAGGACAGGCAACTTCTTTTGCCCATAAAAAAAGAAAAAGCTTCCAAAGCCACTTGAAAAAGGGTTTTATTCATAGGAGGTTTATGTAGCTAGGGTGGTGGTACTATTGAGGGTTTAATAGTGAGTGTACATTTGTCAGGCGGGTTTTCCGTGCGCTCCGAGCTTCCGTGGCAAAATACCTTGGTTCGTGGAGACACGAACCAAGGCGAGGACAGATAACCACATGGTTGGCGGCTTACCGAACAATAGTTTTATCAACCTTTTATAATTTCTTTGTTTTGCTCCAGATCGTTTTTAAACTTTTCTGTCCATTCCTTTAAACTCAAAGCCGTTTCCTCTTTTTCATTATCAAATATTATCCAAGCATTTGCATCTGTTGAAAGCTTAACCAATGTAGAGATGTCATCTTCGGTGATGTAGGATTGTCCATATTTCCTTTCTCCATGTATTACCGCGTGCCATAAAGCATATTCTAAATTCTGCATCCAATCTGCAGAATAGCAATTTTCTGAGATTTCACTCATGAATGCAGCCAATCGTAGTTCTTTTTCTGTTAAATCTGATTCCATAAAAAAGTAAATATGGATTAAAGATTTCTCCAATTCGTTGCACTCCAGTCGAAATGACGATTAATTTTATAAACTCTTAAAACTTATTTCTCCGGTAGGCAGCTCAACAGCCTTGCTTTTATGGTTATGATTTACTCGGCAAATGTATCTCAGCCAACATGCATCTTGCGCTGCCGCCACCATTTTTTTCGATCGTGTAAAGTGGTGCATAAATGATTCTGCTATATTGTTCTAATGTAGCAATCTGTTCAGCAGTTAAGGATAAAAAGGCCTGCTCCGACATCACCAATAAACTTTCGTCATCTGCATTGGTAACCTGTAACATGTTACCCGCAAATTTATTCATCTGTTCTAAACTGATTTCAATAATTTCTTTTCCACTGCCTTTTAAACTGATGGTTACATTTAATTTCTCTTCAGGATCTCTGATCGAATCCAGGCAGATTACAGCAAAACGATCGCCAATGCACATCATTACATTGGTATGGTAAATCGGGAAATTTGATCCGTCTACCGCCTGAAAGGCCACTGGTTCATATCCGGTAAGCATGCAGAAATTGTTCAGCACTTCTTCATCGGTGCGCACACTTAAGCAGGCATAAGCAATTTTATTGGTACGATCCAATACCATGCTTCCAGTACCTTCTAAAAACGCATGTTGTTGTTCGTAAAAGCTTAAATCGCTGATGTGGTTAACTTCGAAATTTTCTTTCAAGCCATCCAATATTTCTTTTCTGCGCTCTAACCGGCGGTTTTCAGAGAACATCGGATAAAGATATACTGAGCCATCTTCGTGAAAAGAGACCCAATTGTTCGGGAAAATAGAATCAGGTGTTTCAGGTTGTAAAGTATCATCTACAACCGTTACATCAACATTGTTTTTTCTTAATAAATCAACAAAGGCATCGAACTCTTTTAAGGCTTCTGTTTGCACATTGGTTTCGGTAGATGCAATTTGAAACTTGTTATTTCCGGCCGTTTGCTCATTGAATTTAAAATCAACAGGGCGGATCATGAGGATATGGTTGGTAGATTGCATAAAGGTAAGAGGTATAAGGCATAAGGTAGA
The DNA here is from genome assembly GCF_004310665.1 of Pedobacter kyonggii. GTDB lineage: Bacteria > Bacteroidota > Bacteroidia > Sphingobacteriales > Sphingobacteriaceae > Pedobacter > Pedobacter kyonggii. Next base: position 1,853 of record NZ_SIXF01000049.1, read on the forward strand.
CCTATGTCGCCTGTTTAATTACTTATTATATTTCTAGTTATGGTTCGATTTGTTATGAAAGATAATTATTTTTCGATTTATGAGAACATTGAATTTTAAAGCATGGGGTTTTAACCCTAAACCCTATACCTTACGCCCTAAACCTCAAATATTGTCTCTTAAAATTGGTAAACTCATACAATGGAAGCCACCACGTGCACGTGATAATTCTGCCGACGGCATTAAAATCAAAGTATCGGTTATGGTTTCGGTATTTACCTTGCCGTTTTCTAAATCCTGGATCAAATCTTTCACATCCACCACATTAAAACCGGCAGCTTTAAAGGCTTCAACGGTTTTATCGTTTCTATCGTAGCCTAAAACAACGCCTTCTTTAATGGCTAAAAGGTTACAAGAGTCAGTCCATTGCTCACGCGAATCGTAAGGGAACTGATTGTTTCCGCTATAAATAATCTGAGTTGGTTCGCTGCTTTTTAAATCGTTCTGGCTTATATCATTTAATAAAGCTTCTACATGTTCGAAATGTTTCGGCTCGCTTGGATTGGCTTTTGTAAACTGAATAGCAGTGGTAGCCTCCAATTTTTCGGGTTCTTTTAAAAAGTTGATCGGCTCGTAAGGATTATATTTGGGCGAATGGGCAATCGAATTCAAAATTACCCAGGTATTTCGTTTAACCTGTGTGAAAACGGTATCCAGGTGCATGTAATCACGTTTGCTCGGTATTTTTACCACTGTAACTTTTTCTACCACATCCTGGTCGAACAATAATTTAATCGCTTCGTTGGCACCATGTTCAGAGGTTCTTTCGCTACAACCGATCAATACGTGTTTTGGGCTTACCATCATCACATCGCCACCTTCTAAAGTGGTACTGAAAGCAGGTTCATCGCCTGGGCGTAAAAAGTGCATGGTTACATCCGGAATTTCGAGAATATTATTGCGGTAGTCCTCAAACAAAGGATGGTTGAAGAAAATATAACGCATTAAAAGTGTTTCGCGTACACGGGCTTTTTTTGCCGGTTTGTTTAACAGGATATGGTTGTTAATCGTTGTGCCTACATCCCTGGTGAAAATTAAATTGGGGATGGGCGCAAAAATCATCATATCGTTGGCCAATGTTCCGGAGATAAAAATCTCGGCTAATTGTTTTGGATCGGTATTCGTTAATTCCAACTGAACTTTATAAGTACAGCCTTCAATCGCACAAACAGCAGCAACCAGTTTTTTACGGATGGATTCGTTCTCCAGCATTTCGCTTAACAGGTTCTGAATCTCGATTACCGATTTAGAATTGTGAAAATCGGGGTGGTTGGGTTTATAAAAATTACGGTTTGATGATTCCGAATCTATATCAGCCAGTTTTCCTTTAATCTTATCAGGATCAAGGAAATACATCAAGAGTTTAATGTAATAATCGTATTCACCTTTACGGATGGTATCTAAATGTACAATATCTTCGAAAAGCCAATCTTGGGCCTTAGAGGGTACTACTTTGCCTAATCCACTATCAGGACTATGTATTAATAATTTACGCAACCTGCCGATTTCGGTGTTTACGCTCACTTTAAAATTGGGGTTCTGCTCGCTCATAAAAAAGTTAGTTATTGCAAATCTATTAGAAAAAATCAGATATGAGAATTGAGATGATAGATTTGAGATAGACTGATGCTTAAAAAGGTTTATTTATTGCATAGAACCAAGATCTCTAAACTATTGGAATTTTTTAGATTCCGAAAGTCCGATGTCCGAAAGTCTGAAGATATAGTTTGAAAGTGGATGGTCTGAAAGCTTGAAGACTAATGATATGTATATTATGGGCATCCTGTCTTCCGACCTCGGACCTCTGACTTTTTTATTGCACAGAACCAACCTCCTTAAACCTTATTGAAGCGGCAGCTCCCGATTTCTTCAATCGGGACTATAGCGGAAAGAAGGACTATCGGAACCAACTGGCACTACGGTAGCTTTCCAAAGCCCTTATAATGATGAAAATTGAAATTTACGCTAAAAAATCTTCGGACTCCGGTCTCCCGACTTCGGACTTTTTTCTCTATTTTTGGCGCATGAATTTTATTATTGCCGAAACACAGAAAGCCATTTTTGAACTTTATAAGGAAGAAGTAGCCGAAAGTGTAATCAACATACAAGAAACCCGTAAAGAATTTGAAGGACAGGCAACAATTGTTGTTTTTCCGGTTACCAAAATTTCGAAAAAATCGCCAGAACAAACTGCCACTGAGATTGGTGAATATTTGGTTGACAACGTAACTGATATTACTAAATTTAATGTGGTTAAAGGATTTTTGAACTTAAGCATTGCCGAAAGTTATTTCTTAAAACAATTTAACGAGGAAATTTTATCGCCTGATTTTGGCGTATATGCACCGAACGGAAAAAAGGTAATGGTAGAATATTCTTCACCAAATACCAATAAACCGCTTCACCTGGGGCACGTGCGCAATAACCTATTGGGTTACTCGGTTTCTGAACTGCTTAAGGCTTACGGTTACGATGTGGTGAAAGTAAACCTGGTTAACGACCGTGGGATCCACATCTGTAAATCGATGCTGGCCTGGCAAAAGTGGGGCAATGGCGAAACACCCGAAAGTACTGGCTTAAAGGGCGATCACCTGGTAGGAAAATACTACGTAATTTTTGATAAAGAATACAAAAAAGAGATTGATGCTTTAAAAGCAGAAGGACAAACAGAAGAAGAAGCCAAGAAAAATGCACCATTGATTAAAGAAGCACAACAAATGCTTTTGAAATGGGAGCAAGGAGATGAGGAAGTAGTTTCGCTTTGGAAAACCATGAACGAATGGGTTTATGCTGGTTTTAATGTAACCTATAAAAACCTTGGGGTAGATTTTGATAAATTCTATTACGAAAGCAATACCTATCTGTTAGGAAAAGGTACGGTTGATGAAGGTTTGGCCAAAGGTGTTTTCTTTAAAAAGGAAGATGGTTCGGTATGGATCGATTTAACCGCCGATGGTTTAGACCAGAAATTAGTTCTGCGTGCTGATGGAACTTCGGTTTACATTACACAGGATTTAGGTACAGCCGAAATGAAACACGACGATTTCAATATGGATGAGTCGATTTATGTGGTAGGAAATGAGCAGGATTATCATTTTAAAGTGTTGTTCCTTATTTTAGAGAAACTGGGTAAAAGCTGGGCAAAAGGTTTATATCATTTATCGTACGGAATGGTCGATTTGCCAAACGGTAAAATGAAAAGCCGCGAGGGAACCGTTGTAGATGCTGACGAGCTGATTGAAAGCATGGTAAGCACCGCCCGCGAAAAAACAGAAGAATTGGGTAAAACCAACGATTTTAGTGAAGCAGACAAAGAAGAACTGTATAAAAATATAGGCCTAGGCGCTTTAAAATATTTCCTTTTAAAAGTTGAGCCTAAGAAACGTTTGTTGTTCAATCCTGCTGAAAGTATCGATTTTCAAGGAAATACAGGTCCATTTATCCAATATACGCATGCAAGGATTAAATCGCTGTTGAGTAAATCTGAGTATAAGTTTGGCGTTGGGAGCTTGGAGTTTGGCGGGATTAGTGAGGTGGAATTGGAAATGATTCTGCAATTGGCAAAATACCCCGCAGAGATTGCTATTGCGGCTAAAGCTTATAGTCCGGCAAGTTTGGCCAACTATTTATACGAACTAGCCAAGCTGTTCAACAAGTTTTACCATGAGGTACCGCCAATTGTAAAAACGGAAGAAGGGGAAGTAAAACAGTTCCGTTTAAACCTGAGTAAAAAAACGGCCGATATCATTCATGCCGGAATGCTGATTTTAGGCATTACTTCGCCAGAGCGAATGTAGGTACTGTTGGCTGAGGCCAACGGTAATGAATTGGGAAGAATTGATTTAAAAATCTAATTAGTGGTTAACGAACTGATTTTACTTTGCCTGGTAGCTTTTGCTGCCGGTTTTATAGATGCTATTGTAGGTGGCGGTGGTTTATTGCAAACTCCCGCCATTTTACTTATTTTACCACATTATCCTGTGGCTACGCTTTTAGGGACTACCAAAATCCCGTCAATGGCAGGTACAACACTAGCCGCTTTCAAATATTCAAAACAGGTTCGTTTTAATTACAAGGTGCTGGCTGCCTGTGTGCTTGCTGCATTTTTAGCTGCATTGTTGGGCGCATTTTTGGTGAGTAGGATCGATAATTCGGTAATTAAACCTGTAATTCTTATTGTACTGATTCTAGTCGCACTTTATACTTACTTTAATAAACAATTTGGTATCCACCAGGAGAAAGACCACTCGCTTAAGCAACAGGTTTTAATGGCTGGTTTATTTGGGATACTGATTGGTTTTTATGATGGTTTAATCGGCCCCGGCACTGGTTCTTTTCTGATTTTGGTTTTTATTGCAGTATTGGGTTTCGATTTTATAGGTGCCAGTGCACATGCCAAAATTGTAAATATGGCCACTAATCTGGCAGCTATTATTTATTTCAGCTCTACAGGGCACATCCTGTTTCAATATGCCATACCAATGGCGCTTTTTAATCTTGCAGGTGCTTTCTTCGGTACAAAACTGGCCTTGCTTAAGGGAAATAAATTTGTCCGTGTATTTTTTCTCATCGTTGTTTTTGGAACAATTCTACGCTTTGCCTATGATATTTTGAAAGCGTATGTCTTATAAATGGAGGAGGTAAAATGCAATAATTTACTGATACGCTTTTACTTTAAATTCTTGGATTACTTTCCTAAGCATTGGTAGGATTTATCAAGAAATTGGGTTACTAGAAAGAGATGATTTGAGGAAAAGTCTTACCATTGACGGAACAGCTAAGACTTTAGGCGACCAAAGAAAAGAAGCAAAAGAACGTTGCTTGGTTAATATTAATCGTTTATTATTTAATAAATTTGCCCACAATAAATAATACACGATGTGTGGTGAAAGAAGCTAATGAAATTATATGAGTATGTAAAAAAGAGGAATGGAGTTCCAATTGGACACCCAAGCTCACTACGAAATAATTTGCAAAGGTCGCTGGGCGCTAAAAATTTTTCTGCTTTTTGGAATTTTAGGAACCCTATTTTCGGATATTATCTTGGAAGAAAAGTCTTCAAACCGCTTAAAGAGATTTTACCTAGTGATTTTGCTTTAATATTGACATTTGTTTTTTGTGGAATGGTTCACGATTTAGTGACAACATTAATCAGGGGCAGGTTGTCATTTTTCTTTTCTGTTTGGTTTATGTTGATGGGAATTGCTGTTATAATTACACAGTTTAGTAAATACGACCTTTCTGAAAAAAAATGGACATACAACGCAGTAATAAACCTTTTAATAATTGGAATTTGTGTATTGATAACAATTTTACTGAATAATTACCTGAAATTTTACTAAAGACGATTAGTGTTGGCATATTTTTTAAATTCAAAGTTTTCTCAACTCCATATTAAAAGTATTGAGCGAAAATATGTATTCCTTAATCTGAATTTAAAACTACCTATAGGCGAATTGTATAAAGATTTTTATCGAAATTTCTAATTGAAATTCAGAGCCTGCTTGAATTTTATTCAATAATAATTTATAGTGGTAATTTGGCCATGTTTTCTGATGTTTCCATTAGCAATTCGTAGTCCCTTCATAGCCTTCTGCCATTGTCGAACCATGCAAAAGTTCCTTCAATAATTCATTTTTTAAAGAGGGGCTTGAATCCTTCTTTTTGCCGTCGGTACGCATTACAATCTGTATCACATAGCTAAAAAGTCTTTTTTACCTGTTCTGAGATTTCTCCCCCTGTAGCTACAATCGCAGTTATCAACCCCACTTATAATAATAGTACACCAATTGCCATTTCGGATATCCTTCAAATAAAAAACTTTGAGAAATTCTTAAATGAAAGTGGGTATACATCAAAGTTTAGATAATTTTGTCATATCTAGGGATTATACCGCTTTCCGGTACCCCGTTTCTCACTTTCAGCAGGTTAATTATTTAATCCTCAAAGAAATTGACGCAGAAATATCGACCTAATTTATTGATGGTAAAATGATTAATTGTTTTTTTGTCGGAATTAGTTGTTTGAAGGAATTATTTACCAATCCAGAAAAAGGCCGTAAAGATGAACGGCCCTGTTAGGTAGGAAATCCAAATTAACCGTTCATGTAATAGTTTAATATCCAGTAGATCTGAAAAACAATAAATGCGGATACGGTAATCATTTGCACCCATTTATTGTCTGTTCTTGCCGCAATTATACAGGCGGTAATATGGATAATTTCCCTGATGGGGTATATCTTTAACATCTCCATGTGATAACCCGGCCCTTTAAGATAAGTATCGAAAGCATCAAACAAAAACAATATTGCCAGGATATAGAAAAACCATTTCTTCCGGGATAAGAAATAGGACCTGAAATCTTTATAATCTTTCATATCCTCTGGAAAAAGTAAAGCCGCCAGGGTATAATAAGTGATTACGTAGATCACTAAAAAGAGATAAATCAAAAAATCCCAATGTTTTATCTCAGTTAAATGAACTTCAAACCACCAGAAATATACCGTACTCAAAAACATGTAAAAAGCCCACAGGAGGTGTACAGTGTATACTTTGAATCGATCGGGGTGCTCAATAATTTTTACTACACCCTTCAATGAGTGTGTTATACTCAGCCCTAAGATAATGCCTAGAACGGTTTTAATGTGGGTAAAGGTTTCCATAGAGATAGATTAATGAGGTTACTTAGACTTTACCAGAGGTAGGCGGTAAGTCCGATACCAAATATCAGGTTATCAAATTTAACTTTTTCAGAGCCATAATCTTTAAAACCATAACTGCCATCAGTATTGATCTGGTCTATGATATCAAGTTTAAAGTCATTGTCTGAATTAAAATAGTTAACATAGGCTTTAATGCCTACATTTCTTTTGATCTGCTTCTGGATTCCTGCACCGGCCGACCAGCTGAACGAACTTTCAGGTTTGTACCGGTAATAAGGCAATTCTTTTAATCCAAAAACCTCCTGAAAATCTTCCTTTAAATTCAGGATAATTTCTCCTTTGGCACCAACAGCAGTACCAGCACCAAATTTTCCTGTTACAAACCAGTTCCGGGCAAGTGGGATGCTAAAATAAGGTCCGGCATGTAAGTAACGGATTCCCATAGGCTGGGTATAATGTCCATCGCTAACCGTAGGTATATCTACGTCATTAAATTTTAAATTGTTATCATTTATAGGAAAACTTGTAAATGCAAATTCCCCACCAATCCCGAAATTGCGGCTAAAAAACCATGCCCCTTCTAAACCGAAGTTAAACCCTCCTCTGGCAAAAAGATCTTCAGATTTTGCTGTCAGGTCTTTACTAATGGCCTGGGCATAACCTAATTTCAATTCCATAAAACTAGGTTTAAGATGTACAGGTACCGGATTGTTGGTTAATTTTATATGTTCTCCCTTACCTTTAAAAATCTTATCTGCCACAATATAACCAAGTTCGGTAGAAAGAATACCAATTCCTGCACCTGCAAGAACATCAGAAATCCAATGGCGGTTGTTCAGCTCTCTGCCCACAGCTGTTGCAGTAGCAGCTGTGTAAGCGCCTACGCTATAGAGTGGGGAGCGGAATTGGCCATATTCTTTATGCAAAAATGTGGCGTTCATAAATGAATTGGCTGTATGACCGGAAGGAAAAGAATTTCTTGAGCTTCCATCAGGGCGCTCTACCTTAGCAGTATATTTAACTGTGTTTACTACTGAGGCCATAATTACTGCAGAAAAGGCATAGGAAACCAGTGCCCTGCCCATCTTATTTTTTCCCTTTACTCCGGCAGCATTTAATCCAAAAACAGTGGCTACTGGTGCGTATTGCAGATAATCATCATAGTGGTGCCTGAAGGTAAGAAGGTACCGGTTCCGGAAACTACGTACCTCTTTCCTGATTCCCCATGTAGCCGCACTTCCTGCAAGCAAAAGCGCTGGTACTGCAGCAATCCTTGTTGGCTTAGAATTCCAGAAGTTATTTTTAATGATAACCGAGTCTATTACCTCAATCTTCTGTGCGTGTAGGTTTGGGAAAATAAAAAGGATATTGAGGAACATAACCCAAAAAATAGTTCCCTCCTTTGTTAGGTAAAAGTTTCTTGATTGCATCTTAATTTATCTGATTATTAAAGATAAAAAAAAAATTAATTATGCTTTTTGATTAATAGGTGGTTTTTTATCGGGGATTGCTAATGGGAATATTTACTTACTTCAAAATCAATCTTGCAATCTCTGGTCTGTGATAGTTAGTATATGAAAGCCAGTTTATCTGTAGAAGCTAAACATATTCGGCCTGAAAATGTTATCACTTTATCAGCTGAATTGTTATGCAAGAAAATAAAGAGCAAGATAATTTTGAGAAACGGTTCAAAGAATGTGATGATAAGTTCAACGCAATATTTAAACTCACCAGTGTGGCCTCAAAGATCATCCGGTCAGACCTGACCATCTTAAAGGTGAATAAGGCCCTTTGCGAACTGTTAGGCTATCCTCCAGAGCAAATCGAGGGGACAAAAATTCTGGATCACGCCTGTGAAGAACATATCGTACATTGGCACCGCCTTCAGGAAGAGATCTGGTCTAGGCAGGTCCCGTTCTTCAAGTTGCAGGCCTGCCTCTACCGAAGAGACCGTAGCCGCGTATGGGTTGATGTGACTACGATTCTCTATAACGATCAGGGAGAAACCTTCGGATTTACTGTACTGGACGATATTTCCGGAATGAAACAGCTTGAGGAGAGCCACAAGCGTCTGAATCTTGCCCTAAAGTATACCGGTACAGCTATCTGGGAACTGGACCTTGAGACAAAAGAAGTTTTCCGTTCCCGCGACCACGATGAAATCTTTGGTTACCCACAAAGGCAAGAACATTGGAGCCTGGAAAGTTATTACCCACATATATCAGCAAATGATCTCCCGGTGTTTAAGGAGGCTTTAAATAATATTCAAACTGATGGCGGCGTAGATGTGCAGGTCAGAATAAATAGAGCAGATAGCAAGCTTCAGTGGCTGAATATAAAGGGAAAAACGGAAACCAACAAAGAGGGTAAAGCTGTGAAACTGGTCGGTGTTATTAACGATATCACCAACGACAAAATTATAGAAAGGCATAAAGACGATTTCATAAGTATTGCCAGTCATGAGCTGAAGACCCCGGTTACCAGCTTAAAAGGATCAGTGCAAATGTTGCAACGGGACGCGAACCGGCAATCTGACCGTACCAAGCGATTGGTTGCGCAGGCGAGCAGGGGCATAAACCGGATCTCATTGATAATAGACGATCTGCTAAATGCCGGTAAAAATTATCGGGATCAGATAGAACTACGGAAAACGAACTTCAACCTGTTTCAGCTGGTACAGGAAATAGTAGAACTGTTTGCTTCCACCGAGGTCCCGGCAGTAACGATAACAGGGAAAGGAGATCTCATGGTATATGCCGACTCAGAGCGGATCGGCCGGGTACTTACTAACCTGATCAGTAATGCAGTCAAATATGCTCCTGGCACTACAGAGATAAAAGTTGAGCTCATTGATAATGAAACTTACGTTAAAATCTCCGTTATCGATAAGGGCCCTGGGATTGTTGCAGAAAAGATCCCCTTGCTGTTCGATCGGTATTACCAGGCCGATGAGCAGCAGCAGCAATACTCAGGACTTGGGCTGGGCCTGTTTATCTGCGCCAATATCGTCCGCAAACATGGCGGAGAAATCGGCATTGAAAGCGTACCTGGCGAGCGCACCAGCTTTTGGTTCACCCTGCCAAAATCAACAGGCAGTTAGCCGAAATCACGGTATTCATTGATAAAGCGATCATAAATTACCCACATCAAAAGATTGATGCTTCAACGGATAAGTTAACAACTGATTTTTACGGCTATTTATTTGTCGAATGGACTAATTAGAATTACTTTCCGATACAGAAAGTCGTTATTTTGGTAGTGGTATTTCATCGCCATGCGTACCAGAGCTATTAATGCCAAGATCTTATAACCTTTTACAGCCAAAAAAAGCTAAATAGCTTTTCGTTTCACTTTCTGAGCGGAAGCCCTGATCGCATTTGTGGGAGGGGCTTTTTCGCGGCGCTTTAAGTGATGGATGAAGGAATTGATGATCTGGGAACGCTTTAAAATATTAGATAGTCGGAAGCTATCGCGGATAACCTTGCCATAGGATTATATATGATATATTTGTATTTTGCTGGCCGTTGACGAAAAAAATGATCAGCCCAAAGGGAGTCGGGTCTTAAGGCTAATGCATTGGATAACCAGAAATACTCAAAATGAAACGATCAATAACGTCAACTGCAATCTGTTTATTTCTCACGATTTTTGGCTGTGGTGGGGATAGGTATAATAATAAATCCTTAACTATTAGTCTGTTAAAGCGATGTCTGTGCCGGTAGAGAATATTCAGGCTACCAAAGAGCAGATGGAAAGGCGGAAAAGATCGGAGGAGGTCGAACAGGCAAACTTCTGATCGGCACCAATCAAGGTAAAATAGTGATTTCCCCAAAAAGAAACCATATTCATGTAGCTAGCATTAAATGACCTGTTGGCATTAAGACGGGCTAAAGTTAGTTGGAGCCTGAAGATTTCTGAAGGCCATTGTTGCACAAGAATATGCTTCAAGATAACCGGAAACAGAAGCTGGAAAGCACAAAATGCGTGGTTGAGCTATACAATACATTATCTCATTTCATGTTTTTCAACCATTTCATTCCTTCTTCTGCCTGGTCAAAAAAGACTATTTCGGCACTCTTTTCATCATTTTCTATGCTTTTCATCGCTGACAGCTGACTGAAGGCGCTTTTGGATAAAATCCACGCAAAAAAACGCAATCCGGCGAGTTCCATCAGGGGCAACCAGACTTTTGCTGCCCAGTCAGAGGCCTCCGACCAGGTTCCGGGAACCAGTCTGTTGTCATTAAAGACTTTGCTGCAGCCGTTGTTTTTTAAATAGTCAATCATTAGTGATCCCCCATGTTTTACCGAATGCATATCCTGATAGCCTGTCCATTCCACATACATGATTCCTGAGGCAGCGGGGCATGATATGGTTAAATGCCGGTCTTTGTAATAGCTGTCTGTATAGATGTCCGGTTGTATAGACTGATCTTGTATCAATGGGAGTTTAAACGAGAAAACCGAGCCCTGCCCAGGCTCGCTCTCTATCCAGAAACTTCCTCCATGGCGTTTAATGATATCTGCTGAAATAAACAGTCCCAGTCCAAGCCCTTCAAACTTCGTGGAAGTATTATCTGCCCGGTAATACCGCTCAAATAATCTGTTTAAACTCTTTTGTTCGATACCGATCCCGTAGTCGGTTACCGAAACGATTATGTTGTCATCAACAATATTGGTCCTGATATTCACTTTGTCCGCTGCCGGAGAGTATTTGACGGCGTTGGAGACGAAGTTCTGTATGACCTGTTCCAGCCTGAAGCGGTCGCCTTTATAGGTTACTCCGTTTTCCTGCTCCACGATAAGCCGGTGAGTGGGATATATCTCCCTCATTCCCTCAACAGTATCCTCCAGCATATCTGAAAAGCTGAACAATGCTAAATCAAGGATCATTCGGCCTGCATTGATTTTGCTCACATCGAGCAGGTCCTGGATCAGTTTTTCCAGCCTGTTCAATTGTCCGGCAGTACGCTGTAGATAATTTTTTGCCGGGTCCTTGTCTACTAATCTTAAAAGTAGCTGGTAATAACCTTTAATGGAAGTAAGAGGGGTTTTGAGCTCATGGCTTGCAATGGATATGAATTCGTCTTTACGGGATTCATTGATTTTCTGATCCTGTATATTTGTGTTGGTTCCTACCCAGATTTCGGGCTTTCCTTTTTGCCTTACCATTCTGGCGCGGGCTAAATGCCAGTAGTATTTGCCATCGGAAAAAAGCAGGCGGAATTCGACCGTATACTCATCGCCGCTTTCAAGTGATGCTTTCCATTGGCCTATGCTTTCGGCTAAGTCATCCTGATGGACAAATGCTGTCCATCCCAGGTTTAAGATTGTTTCCTGGTTATGTCCAAAATCCCGGCAGACGATCTCGTTTACGTAATCAATCTCACCGGCCCTGTTGGCAGTCCAGACCTGCTGAGGGATCGCGTTGAGTAATAGTGCGGATGATGGTTGCCTGTATTGTGATGTAAGCTTATTTTTCTTGTGCAATTTAGCATCCTCGCTGATACGGCCGGTTTCTGAATTCATATCCAAATTTAGTTAATTGAAATAGATAATTATGGTGCGTGCATGATATAAGATGAGCGGATTAAGAGATGAAATTGCTTTTTAAATGTTATCTTATATTCTGCTTTTTCCGGTCAAATTAATGATAAAGGCTTGTTTTGTTCGAACGCTGCTATTGTGAAAAGGGAGGTTCAACTATTATAATCCTCTAAACAGTGTTAACGGTAGATTGTTTGATGGGGTTTAGAGTGGGATTTCGGATACCGGAGGTTTTAACCTCTAATCTGCACCAAGATATCCGTCATGCGTTGTTTTTTAAACTGAAATTTTATTGTAATTAAAATAAAACCTGTATTAGCTGCTGATTATCAATAATACAGCAGAAATAATCACTGATTTAGCAATTCCGAAACCGATTTTATTTTCGGTTAATATTTATAGTCTTTTATTCTTACAGGTTTTCCTGTGTTTGCAGATTTATATATGGCTTCCATAATAATTTGATCACGTAGCCCTTCTTCACCTGGTGTATTGGGCGCTCTTTTTGTCAGGATGCACTGCGAGAAGTGGTCCATTTCCGCTGCGAACTGATTTGGCTCAGAAAGACTAATCTTTTCCTCGATTTCTTCTTCACCGTCAGCCCTTGAGGTACTCAGTTGTTGGCCCTTATAGGCAAATGCCCTATCCATGAACATCCAGCCCCTTTCGGCATGTATACGCAGGGTTTTTATCTCTCTTACTTTATAATGGGCCATGCAGCTTGCAATAAGTCCTTCCCTAAATTTCATCTGCCAGGAGATGAGCTCTTCTGTGTCTTTAAAAAGCGGGTCTTCCGGGGTCGAATACTGATAGGCAAATACTTCTGTTGGTTCCTTTTGCAGGATAAAACGTATTGTGTTTAAACAGTAGATTCCTATGTCCGGCAGTGCCCCACCACCAGCAAGTTTAGCTTGGTGTCTCCAATGTTCCGGGTTAGCGCTGCTCTGTCCGTTTGCCGCTTCAATGTACCTTACCTCGCCGAACCGATTCTTACTTACCATTTCTTTAAGTTTGAGGGTATGAGGCTGGAAATGCATTCTATAGGCGATCATCAGTTTTACCTTTGCTTTGTTGCAGGCAGTTATCATCTTCCGGCACTCCGTGGATGAATTAGCCATAGGTTTTTCACAGAGGATGTGTTTTCCCGCCCGTGCACCGCGGATTGTAAATTCCATGTGCATGCTGTTAGGCAGGATAATATAGATTACCTTCACATCCGGGTTATCTCTTAGTTCATCGAAACATTCGTAGGTATAGCAGCAGCTTGGGCTTATGCCATATTGCAGCGCTACCTTTTCCATTTTTTTATTATCGCCACTCACCAGCGCGGCAAGACGGCTAAATTTGCAATTGAATAAGGCCGGAATAACTTCTTCAAGTGCTAAGTGGCCCAGGCCTACAACGGCATATCCTATCCGTTCATTTTCCGGTAAGGGGGAAAAAGGCGGAGGAGTTGATTTATCGGCACTTGATTTCCATTTTTCAAGCTTAACCGGTTTATTCGTATTTTTTGCTTTATCCATGGCTGCAGTGTTCTTGTCGTTTATTACAACCATTTAGATTTGATAAGGTTTGTCTTTTGCTGCTAATACCAGGAGGAAATTAACTAAGATATTGGTAATATCAAGACAGGAAACTGTAAGTGCTTGGTGCGAAGCTGGCAGTGTAAACAGTAATAAAGATTAAATTTTGGAAAATCTAAGTACTTTTGAAGAATCACCTTTAACCACTAAAAAAATGCTCAGATACATCACTTTTAGCATCTCAATTGCCATCATCTCCTGGATAGTTGGCCTAACAATAAATGCCCTTTTAGTTAAAACCAGCTTTTATCAAAAAAAACTTGCGAAGTTAACCATTATCAGGAATCCAGATTTCAGTAAAAGAATCGGACTAGGAATATTTCTCTGGATCGTTCAAAATTCATTCTTTAAGTATTTTAATCCCAAACTTTCTATAAAAAAGAAAATTAAGATAAGCGAATTGGATAATCTCCGTTATGAAATGACCATCGCAGAAGTCGGCCATTTAATTGCATTCCTCTTTGTGATGATCTTTGCAATGGTAAAAGTATTTAACGGTCAGTTTTTATTTGCCTTGATTATGATGGTCATAAATATTTTGCTGAATTTATACCCGTCCTTGTTGCAACAGGAAAACAAAAAAAGAATCGATCAGTTCAAAATTAAACTTCGTTCACGACCATCAGCTGGCTAATATCAAAAAAGATTATCTGCATCATAAGCTGAGCAAGCTGTTTAAATATGATTCTTTTTTCATTTGTTTTTTTTCAATAGCAGTAGCAACGTGATTAAAGCATCTATTTAAAACATACACGCAGGATATCTGTTAGGCTTCTGTACAGTGTGATCAAAAGGCTATGAACGAAGAGAAAAAACAAAAGGCAATTGCCTTGATAAAACAGGGGCTGGAAACCGTACTGGAACGGGAATATACGGAGATTGCTGAAATTCCTGTGGACGATGAGGATATGGTCCAGGTGAAATACAGCTTTGTACACGATGGGGTGGAAGGCATATTTACGGTGGTTGGTCAAAGCCAGCATAACGTGGAGGGTACAGATGAAGGCTTACTGAGGCTTTCCCTTTTCAGCCAGTTCGATGAAGATTCCAGTCATTACCAGTCGATGACCGCGAAGGACCAGGTAGATAATGATCTTTTGAATGTAGAAGAATACCTCCACAGGCATATTAACGAGGGCTAATTTATCTGGTCTGGATTGCGGTTTTGGTAGCTTTGGGTATACTGATCAAACTGGTTGTATAAAGTTAGCTAGGGTTTTTATATTTTTGGGGATGGGCTTATCCTCGAATGCGATTGTTATTGAAGATTATTCTCTACATTGGAACCTAGAGTTTGAGCAATTGTCAAAGATATTTGCCGACAGAATAGGTAATCTTGCAGTGTCGATAGAGCATGTGGGCAGTACTGCCGTTCCCGGTCTTGTGCAAAACCAGTGATCGATATTGATATCGTGGTTGATTCGGTATCCCAGTTAAACAAAATTATACCCCATCTAGTCGGGCTTGGGTACCAATATCTGGGAGAAGTAGCCGTTCCAGACCGCTTTGTCTTTCGTCCGCCTTCCAAAGCTGTTCCAAATGATGGGGCTGGGCGTTTATGGCTAAAGCACCATTTGTATTGCTGTATAAAGGGAAGTGCCGCGTTAAGAAACCATCTCCTTTTACGTTATGCGCTCAGAAAAGACGAATCGCTAATAAATGCATATGCTTCATTGAAAAGAACCCTCGCAGAGACGGCTAATAATATAGATGGATATGTAATGGGAAAGACAAGTTTTTATAACAAAAATCCTTGCCGAACAAGGTATGTCAAATGAGGAATTACAAGCCATTGTGGAACAGAATAAAACTGTAATATCATTAGCTAAAGACTGAGCAGATAGGCGTGAAATCCCTTGTTGATCACTAACATTTTACTTATCAATAATTTTAGAAAAACCTCCAATTTCGACCAATTCATCTACGAAATGGTTCGAATTACGCACCCTTGCCGACAGGAAGATGGTCCGTTTACCGGATTAGGTTGGCGCTAATATCGCTCAGGCTTTTTTTAGGGGTGTAAGGTACTCTTCAAGCAGTTCGGCACACCTCTCAACCGTTGCAGACACGATTTCTTCCGGTGAACCGGAAAATTGATCCGTTCTGAAAAGAGGTGGTTCCCATGTTTACAGGCATAGATGGACATCGTGCCTACCGGCTTTTCCGGTGTTTCGCTCCCGCCGGGGCAGGTCAGGCCCGTAATGCCGATATGGATACTTGCCGGGATTATCTGCGAAAGGCCAAGAGTGATCGCCTTAGTGACTTCCATGGATTCTGGGGTGAATTCTTTAATAAGGGAATGGGCAACCTTCAACAGGTCTTCTTTTAGGATGGCATCGTAGCAGGCAATGCCGCCTTTCAGGAAGTCTCCTGCATCCTCAGCCATCGAAAATTCTGCCGTAAGCCGGCCAGCAGTCGCACGCTCTGCAAAGGCTATGGTCAGCTGCTGTGCGATGAGCATTTTGCCTACCCGGTTGATCCTGTTAACTGTTGTCCCCATCTGGTTTGTATAAATGCTATGCGCCAAAGCTGTCCCTATAGTTCTTTAGGTATTTTTTGAGCAGTATCCTCGCCTGGTGGATGTGTGTTTTTACCGTTCCTAAAGGAATACCTAGTTCGGCTGAAATTTCCGCATATTTGTAACCTTCAAAATAACGCTGAAAGGGAGTACTATAAGCTGTAGGAATGCTATCAAGCGCTTTTTGGATGTCGCCCATCAGAAATTTAGATTCCGAAGCATTATGTGCAGCGCTTTTCAGTAGGTGTACACTGGTTAGGTCTTCCTCTGTACTAATAAGATCCTGTTTTTTCTGTTCTTTTCGATAGTTGTTGATGTAGGTATTGCGCATGATCACATAAAGCCAGCCCTTGATATTGGTACCCCGGTCAAAATTCCCGCAGAAGCGGATACCTTTAAGCAGGGTGTCCTGCACAAGATCCTTTGCCTCGTCATCGTCTCTTGTGAAGCGCATCGCATGTAAATGGAGGGACGATGAATGCCGGTCTGCTACTAAGCTAAATTCTTTTTTGTCCATGGTATGTTTAGGTTAGATTTTCGATAAGAATGTTTAACAATCCAAGGTTGCTTTTGGTTTGTGGCCTGGAAAAATTATCGGAAAACTACCGTATTTCTACGATGGGAATCTGGGGTTTTTGGTGCCGTCTGGTAGTTTAGCCACCATTGAGTTTTCTTTTGCCTTTTGCTACTGGTTTTTTGACAGCGGTTTTTCGGATGCCTGCATTTTTTTTAGCTGCATTCGCTTCGGCAGAATCAATGGAGTGCGACCGGTGGATGTCATCTTCCTGTTCTGCAACATCGGAAAGCTTTTGGTAATATTGATGTAGGGCATCAAGCTCTCCTTCATTGAGGTCCTCGATGTCGACCATGCGGTTACTGGCAAAACGGCTGGCCGCCAATAGTTCATTGAGTTTGAGCTGGATGGCCTTGGAATCTTTGTTCTGGGTTTTCTGTATCAGAAATACCATCAAAAATGTGATGATCGTTGTACCGGTATTGATGACCAGCTGCCAGGTGTCCGAGAAATTGAAAATCGGTCCACTTATTCCCCAGACCAATATAATGCTAAAAGCAATGATGAAGGCGGGAAGGCTTCCTGTCCAACAGGTAATCGCATTTGATGCGCGCTCAAAAAAATTCTGTTTTTCCATTTTGGCTTTTTTAACTTTAGCTTATTACAATTGCCAGGTACAAAAAGTTTGTAATATTCCGGTAACCCATCTCGGTTGACGGGCGGAGTGCCCCGTTATAAAGGCGATCATTGAGGTTACTGATTCCTGTTAAGAATGTTTTTTACGGAACAATCTTCCAAACATTACTGTTCAATTAGATAAACAGGCTGGATGTTCTGCTCCTGATTTAGACCGGATCGTTATACTTATTGGCATTTTTGAGGAGAAGCAGGAAGACTGCGTGAAAGTTGTGCCCAACCCCCCCCCTGACATGGTTAAACTTTAGATTTTTCCTAAAGTTATGGATCAGGCAAAAGAAAGCCAGGTGGCACAGTTAGCAAATATCAATAGACTCTTTTGAAGGTCCAAAGATCAGGAATAAAACTTCGCTCAAAAACAATTGCGGTTATTAAAGGTTATTATGTAAAATGGTTAGGATATGGCGAAAAAGGTTTATATACTCGAAGATGATCCGGGGATCAGCGAAATTATAGAGATAATCCTTGAAGAGGAAAAATATGAGGTATTTACCTTTTCAAGCATTTACGAATTTATGTCAAAGGATAAACATGAGCAGGCTGACTTGTTTCTGCTCGATATCAGACTGCCCGATGGCAATGGAATAAACGTTTGTGAAATGCTGAAGAAAAACCAAGGGACCGAAAAAATACCAGTCCTGATGATGAGTGCCCATTCTAGTAAAAGAGAGGTGGAGCTTTCTTGCGGTGCACAGGGCTTTATTGCCAAGCCATTTGACATATATCGCCTGGTGAAACAGGTTGACCATGCTATTCAGCAAAATTAGTTAGATGCAGTAATCTTGGACAAAAAAATGTTGGCTGATACTAAAATTAGCTATAGTTGAAATATTGTTTATGGCGGTTAAATATTGATTTGACCGGAGATGAAGTCAAACTGCAACTGCTTGAAAATATTTATCGGTTTCAGGTCTAAAGAGCCTATAAAATAAATTGGACATGCAATGTCTTTCTTACATCCACCTATCCTTGCAGGAATGCCGGTTCGCCTACTTTGGCCTTTTGCGGCACCTTCCTGATCAATGAAAAAATGGTTTTGAGGTCAAATGGCTTTTTAAGATAGCCGTCAAAGCCAAATTCAGCCGCGTCGCGCTCAATGTCACTGTTGCAGCTCATTGCGATAACGGGTAGCTGCGGGAAATTTTCTTTAATCAGTTTTAACATAGGGATAGCCGTATGGCCATTAATATGATAATCGAGTAAGACGATATCCGGACGGAAGGTTTCAAGTTGTTCCAGCGTGGTGTTATCTAGCCTGTCGATTGCAAAGACTCTGAATCCCTCTGACATTAAGGCAAAAGAGATAACTTCCATGATGTCGCGATCGTTGTCCTGAACGAATACGTTAACCATCTTTAATCCTTTCTGTTTATTTACAGCGTAGTGTTTGATTATCTAAATTTACGAAAAAAAATTATCACATCAAAGCAATAACGAGGCGATCAATGTACGGCTATTTTTCCATAACAAAATAATAGACATTGAACCGCTAACGCACCTAGGGCGAAATATTTTCTGTGCGGCTTTGGCCCCGCCGGGAATTCCCCTGTTCAAGGGTTGTAATCTGATGTCGTTAAGCGTTTTTTAGACCGGCGAATCGGGAAAGAAAGAATTATCTTTCGAATATAGCTCTGAATGGTTTCTAGAGGGAATGGCAGAAGGGGAAATCGAATAGTGTTGAGCTAACCGTGTCGAAAATGAATCTTTGACGTGTTCTTAGCTGTTGACAAATAACTGTGGTTTTCCAAGGCTGATTATTCTTGATTAACCCCGTTATAGATTTTGATGGCTAAATTGAAAAATATTTTCATTGATTTTCAGGCGCTTATTCTCAGGGTGTTGATAATGTGCGTTATCTGTCTATTTTTGCGATATGACCGTAACCGTACTGGCGATTTTAGAAACAGATTTTAAGCCCGAAAAAGCATTGGCGAAAGTAATGAACGACCGTTTGATCTGTACAGCGAAGGAACTTCGGGAGGTGCATTTTAAGCCTTTGTCAGGCAGGGGATTTTCAGACGATGATCTGGTTGTCTACATCAGTTACAACCCGAAATACAAGATCCGCTTCCGGATCGTGAATGATG